>JBLZYV010000020.1:2575-57211 GCA_050282565.1 Comamonas sp. | reverse complement strand
CTTGCTGCGGTTGTCCGAGCGGAGCGCGCCCTGGCGCGCGCAGTCGAGTTCCGCAGCAGGCCCCGCGCCCGAGCATCACAGGCTGCCCCAGCGCCTGCGGCGCTGAGGTCACGGACAGCAGGGCGCGCTTCTTTTGCCTACTTTGCTTGCGCGAGCAAGAAAAGTAGGTCGCCCGCCGGGGCGAAATCCCGGCCTCTGCACTAAAAGAAGCACTTCCCAGAACCCCCGCCGCGCCAGCAGAGGCGGAAAAAATGGTTAGTCCCATCGGACGATGAATGCGTTTTTGCATGGTGAGAGCATCCGGTTCCACAGGCACGAGGCCTTGCCCACCCCACACAAGCCGCCCGGTGGAGCGGCATCCGGAGACTTGCATGAAAGCCATGACCGACAACTACCTCACCCCCGATGCCCTGGACGTGATCGAGCGTGCCAAGGCCCTGGCTCCCCGCCTGGCCGAGCGTGCCCAGCAGGCCGACCGCGATGGCCGCATCAGCGACGAGACCATTGCCGAGATGGCCGAGGCCGGCCTGTTCCGCGTGCTCCAGCCCAAGCGCTGGGGCGGCTACGAGATGGACCCGCGCGTGTTCTACACCGTGCAGATGGAGCTGGCCAAGGGCTGCATGTCCACCGCCTGGGTCTACGGTGTGGTCGGCGTGCACCCCTGGCAGCTGGGGCTGTTCCCGGCGCAGGCGCAGCAGGACGTCTGGGGCCAGGACTCGGGCGTGCGCATCGCCTCGACCTACATGCCCACGGGCAAGGCCGAGCCGGTGGAGGGCGGCTTCAAGTTCAGCGGCCGCTGGGGCTTCTCGAGCGGCTCCAAGCACTGCGACTGGCTGTTCCTGGGCGGCCTGCTGCCCATGCGCGGCGGCAAGCCCGGCTTCGAGCACGTGACCTTCCTGGTGCCCAAGGCCGACTACCGCATCGAGGACAACTGGGACGTGCTGGGCCTGCGCGCCACCGGCAGCCATGACATCGTGGTCGAGAACGCCTTCATCCCCGCCCACCGCATCCAGTACACCAACGACCACAGCGACGAAGGCTGCCCCGGCCGCGCCGAGAACCCCAGCTGGCTGTACCGCATCCCCTTCACCCATGTGTTCCAGCGCGCGGTGTCCACCGCCGCGCTGGGCGCGCTCGAAGGCGCCATCGAGGCCTTCACCAAGCGCGCCACGGCCCACGTGGGCAAGCACGGCAACAAGACGGCCGAGGACGTGAACGCCCAGACCGCGGTGACCGAGGCGACCATCGCCGTGGACCAGCTCAAGCTGGTGCTGTTCCGCAACTACGCGCGCATCGTCGATGCCGCCAAGACCGGCGTGCAGCTGTCGCTGGAAGAGCGCCTGCTGCAGCGCGCCCAGGCGTCGTACGTGCCCAAGCTCGCGGGCCAGCACGCCAACGAGCTGCTGCGCGCCTGCGCCGGCAGCGGCCTGTACCGCAACAACCCGATCGAGCGCGTGTTCCGCGACATCCACCAGTCGCGCGGCCACATCGCCAACAACACCGACGCCTATGTGCGCGCCTACGGCTCGCACGTGCTGGGCCTGCTCAACCAGGAACCCTTCGTCTGATCCCGCCGGCAGGCGTTGTCCATTCATCCACATAACGAAAATCTCGGGAGACAAGGCATGGCAGAACAGGGATACGACCTGATCGTCGTGGGCTCGGGCGCGGGCGCCCTGCTCGGCGCCATCCGCGCGCAGGAGCAGGGCCTCAGGACCCTGCTGGTGGAAAAGGCCGGACTGTTCGGCGGCACCTCGGCGATATCGGGCGGCGGCATCTGGATTCCGCTCAACTACGACCAGCAGCGCGTGGGCGTCGCGGACGATCTGGAGGCCGCCTTCTGCTACATGCGCCGCTGCGTGCGCGGCATGGCCAGCGACGACCGCGTGCTGGCCTATGTGGAAACCGCCAGCAAGATGGCCGAGTACCTGCACCGCATCGGCATCCCGTACCGGGCGATGGCCAAGTATGCGGACTACTACCCGCACATCCAGGGCGCGCTGCCCGGCGGCCGCACCATGGACCCGGTGGACTACAACGCCGCCCAGCTCGGCCTGGAGGCGCTGGAGACCATGCGGCCGAGCCTGCCGAGCACCCTGATCTTCGGCCGCATGAGCATGAACGCCTTCGAGGCGCACTCCATGCTGTCGCGCGAGCTGAAGTCCCGCTTCTCGCTGGTGGGCACCATGCTCAAGTACTTCCTCGACTACCCCTGGCGCGGCAAGACCCGGCGCGACCGGCGCCTGACCGGCGGCCAGGCCCTGGTGGCCGGCCTGCTGGCGGCGGCGCACAAGGCCGGTGTCGAGATGTGGCGCAACGCGCCGCTGAAGGAGCTGGTGCAGGACGCCTCGGGCCGCGTGACGGGCGCCGTCATCGAGAAGGACGGCGTGTGCGTGCCGGTGCTGGCGCGCTGCGGCGTGCTGCTGGGTGCGGGCGGCTTCGAGCGCAACCAGGCCATGCGCGAGCAGTACCTGAACCAGCCCAGCCGCGCCGAATGGACGGCGACGCCCGCCGGCTGCAACACCGGCGACGCGCACCGCGCCGGCCAGGCCGTGGGGGCGCAACTGCACCTGATGGACTGGTCCTGGGGCGTGCCCACCATGGACGTGCCGGGCGAGCCGTCGTTCCGCGGCGTGTTCGTCGAGCGCTCGCTGCCGGGCTGCATGGTGGTCAATGCGCGCGGCCAGCGCTTTCTCAACGAGTCCGGGCCGTACCCCGAGTTCCAGCAGGCCATGCTGGCCGAGGAGGCCAAGGGCAACGGCGGCGTTCCCGCCTGGATCGTGTTCGACGCCGACTTCCGCGCCAAGAACCCCATGGGCCCGCTGATGCCGTCCTCGGCTGTGCCCGACGGCAAGCTGCCCCAGGACTGGCTCGGCAAGGTCTATTGGAAGGCCGACACGCTGGAGGCGCTCGCCGCCCAGATCGGCGTGGATGCCGCGGGCCTGGCGGACAGCGCCCGCCGCATGACCGACTATGCCGCCACCGGCAAGGACCTGGACTTTGACCGCGGCGGCAATGTGTTCGACCGCTACTACGGCGACCCGCGCCTGAAGAACCCCAACCTCGGCGCCATCGCCAAGGGCCCGTTCTACGCCATGCGCCTGTGGCCCGGCGAGATCGGCACCAAGGGCGGCCTGCTGACCGACCGCGAGGCCCGCGTGCTCGACACCCGGGGACAGGTCATCGAGGGCCTGTACTGCGTGGGCAACAACTCGGCCTCGGTCATGGGTCCGGCCTATGCGGGCGCGGGCTCCACGCTGGGGCCGGCGATGACCTTCGCCTTCCGCGCCGTGGCCCATATGCTGGGCCGGCCGCTGGCGCTGGAAAATCCGCAGCTGCTGAACCAGCCTGCCTGAGCGTGGAGCAAGCCATGGCAGCTCCATCCAGGCAGCAGACCAGCACCGTCAACCCCGTGGGCGCGGCGCTGCAGGTGCGTTCCGCCGATGAGATCCGCTGGTCGGATTCGGCCGACGTGGTCGTGGTCGGCTGGGGCGCGGCCGGCGCCTGCGCCGCCATCGAGGCCCGTGCCCAGGGCGCCGAGGTGCTGGTGATCGACCGCTTCGGCGGTGGCGGCGCCAGCGCGCTCTCGGGCGGCGTGGTCTATGCCGGCGGCGGCACCCGCTACCAGCGGCAGGCCGGCTACGAAGACACGCCCGGCGCCATGGCCGACTACCTGCGCCACGAGGTCAACGGCGTGGTCAGCGATGCCACGCTGGCGCGCTTTTGCGACGACAGCATCGCCAATCTGCAGTGGCTGGAGCAGCAGGGCGCGGGCTTTGGCGCCACCATGCCCGACCACAAGACCTCGTACCCGCCCGACGGCGTGTACCTGTACTACTCGGGCAACGAGGCCGTGCCCGCCTACGGCAACCCCGGTACCAAGCCCGCGCCGCGCGGCCACCGCGTGGTGGCCAAGGGGCAGTCGGGCGCCGCGCTGTTCGCGGCGCTGCGCCAGTCCACGCTGGCCCACGGCGCGCGCACGCTGACGCAGGCGCGCGTGCAGGGCCTGGTGTGCGAGCAGGCCACGGGCCGCGTGCTGGGCGTGGAGGTGGTGGTGCTGCCCGTGGGCGACGCGCGCACCGAGCGCCACAAGCAACTCGACGGGCTGGTGGCCAAGTGGCGGCTGTACCAGCCGGTGCGCGCCCAGGCGGCGCGCGAGGAGGCCGCGCGCATCGAGGGCGAGATCGGCGAGCGGCGGTTCATCCGCGCCACCCGCGCCGTGGTGCTGTCCACGGGCGGCCATGTCTTCAACCCCGAGCTGGTCGCGCAGCATGCGCCGGCCTACCAACAGGGCTGGCCCCTGGGCGCCGCGGGCTGCGACGGCTCGGGCCTGCGCCTGGGCCAGTCCGTGGGTGGCGTGGGGCAGGACCTGGGCAATATCTCGGCCTGGCGCTTCATCACGCCGCCGGCGGCCTGGCCGCGCGGGCTGGTGGTGAATACGCGCGGCGAGCGCTTCTGCAACGAACAGGTCTACGGCGCCACCTTGGGCTACGAGATGGTGGAAAAGCAGGGCGGCAAGGCCTGGCTCGTCATCGACAAGCGCCTGCGCTGGCAGGCCACGCGGCAATGCCTGTTCGGCGGGCTGTGGGCCTTCCAGTCGCTGCCCGCGCTGATGCTGATGTACCAGTCCGCGGTCAAGGGCCGCACGGCGGCCGAGCTGGCCGCGAAGATCGGCGCCGACGCGACCACGCTGCAGCGCCAGATCGACGAGGCCAATGCCGCCGCGCGCGGCGAGCGCGAGGATGCCCTGGGCAAATCCACCGACCTGCGCCACGAATTTTCGAGCGGCCCGCTATGGGCGATGGACATCTCCATCGGCCAGAAGCTCTTCCCGCTGCCGGTGCTCAGCCTGGGCGGCCTGCAGGTCAACGAGGACAGCGGCGCCGTCACCGACGCGGCCGGGCGCGACATCCCCGGCCTGTACGCGGCCGGCCGCACGGCCATAGGCGTGGCCTCGTCGCGCTACATCAGCGGCCTGTCGCTGGCCGACTGCGTTATCTCGGGCCGCCGGGCCGGCCGGGCCGCGGCCGCCGGCCAGCGGGCCTGAACCAAAGGTATGACCATGAGCAGTGAAGCAAACACCGCCTCGCGCTACCACCCGCTGCGGGTGCGCGCGGTGATCGACGAAACCCACGACACCAAGTCCATCGTCTTCGAGGTGCCCGATACCCTGGCCGAGCAGTTCCGCTACCGGCCGGGCCAGTTCCTCACGCTGCGGCTGCCCATCGACGGGCGCCATGTGCCGCGCTGCTATTCCATGTCCAGCGCACCGGCGCTGGACGACGCGCTGCGCGTGACCGTCAAGCGCGTGCCCCAGGGGCGCGGCTCCAACTGGGTCTGCGACCAGGTGCGCGTGGGCGACACCATCGAGCTGATGCCGCCCTCGGGCCTGTTCACGCCGCGCGACCTGGCGCAGGACTTCGTGCTCATGGCCGGCGGCAGCGGCATCACGCCGGTGTTCTCCATCCTGCGCACGGTGCTCAAGCGCCACCAGGGCAAGGTGGCGCTGTTCTATGCCAACCGCGACGAGCAGTCGGTCATCTTCAAGCAGGACCTGCAGTACCTGGCGGCCGAGTTTCCCGAGCGCCTGCAGGTCGTGCACTGGCTCGACTCGGTGCAGGGCACGCCTTCGCAGAAGCAGCTCTCCGCCTGGGCCAGGCCCTGGCTGGCCCAGGCGGGCCAGGCCTTCATCTGCGGCCCCGGCCCCTTCATGGATGCCGCCCAGGCGGCCCTGATCGCCGCCGGCATGCCCGACGAGCAGGTGCACGTGGAGCGCTTTGTCTCGCTGCCCGACGAGGAAACCCTGGAGCAGATCAACAAGGACGCCGCGCAGCCGGTGGCCGGCGCCGTCGACGAGGCCGTGGTGCAGCTGCGCCTGGATGGCGAGGAGTACGAGTTCCGCTGCGGCGGCAACGAAACCATTCTCGAAGCCGGCCTGCGCGCCGGCATCAACGTGCCGTTTTCCTGCCAGGCGGGCATGTGCGCCACCTGCATGTGCAAGCTGGAAGACGGCAGCGTGCACATGCGCCACAACGAGGTGCTCGATGAAAAAGACCTGTCCAAGCATTGGGTGCTGTCCTGCCAGTCGGTTCCCACCAGCGAGAAGCTGCGCGTCAAATTCCCGGAGTGAGCACCATGACTGACAACAACCCCCATCCCACGGCCCAGACCCTGCCCGGCGTGCTGGCCGCCGCCGCGCGGCGCTTTGCCGACCGCGCGGCCGTGGTGGAAAACGGCCAGGTCATCAGCTACCGGCAGCTGCAGCAGCTCAGCCGCCTGGCCGCCCGCGCGCTGATGGCGCTGGGCGTGCAGGCCGGCGACCGCGTGGCCGTGTGGGCGCCCAACCAGAGCGAATGGATCATCGCCGCCTGTGGCGTGCATGCGGCCGGCGCCGTGCTGGTGCCGCTCAACACCCGCATGAAGGGCGCCGAGGTGGCCGACATCCTGGGGCGCAGCCGCACCCGGGTGCTGGTGAGCGTGGGCAGTTTCCTCAACCTCTACTACCCCGACCTGCTCGAGGGCCAGCGGCCCGCGACGCTGGAGCACCTGGTGGTGCTGGGCGACGAGGTGAAGCCCAGCGCCGACATGGGCTGGGTGCAGTTTCTGGAGCGGGCCGGGCAGACGCCGGCCGAAGACCAGCTGCAGCGCGAGGCCCAGGTCCGGCCGGATGATACGGCCGACCTGATGTTCACCTCGGGCACCACCGGCCGGCCCAAGGGCGTGATGTGCGCGCACCGCCCCACCATCGAGGCGTTCACCGCCTGGGCCGAGGTGGTTGGCCTGCAGGAGAACCACCGCTACCTGATCGTCAACCCCTTCTTCCACACCTTCGGCTACAAGGCCGGCTGGGTGGCAGCGCTGCTGCGCGGCGCCACCGTCTACCCCGAGCAGGTGTTCGAGGCCGAGGCCATCCTGCGGCGCATTGCGGCCGACCGCATCAACTTCCTGCCCGGTCCGCCCACGCTGTTCCTGACCATGCTGGAGCACCCCAAGCTCCGCGAATTCGACCTGGGTTCGCTGCAGGCCACGGTGACCGGCGCGGCCAGCGTGCCGCCCATCCTGATCCGCCGCATGCGCGAGGAGCTGGGCTTTGGCAAGGTGACCACGGCCTACGGCCTGACCGAGTGCGGCGGCGTCGCCACGCTGTGCGACCCGGCCGACGACGTGGAGACCGTGGCCCAGACCTGCGGCAAGGCCCTGCCGGGCACCGAGCTGCGCTGCGTCGATGCGCAGGGCCGGCCGGTGGCCACCGGCGAGGCCGGCGAGGTGCTGCTGCGCGGCTACCACATCATGCAGGGCTACTTCGAGGACGAGCAGGCCACGCGCGAGGCCATAGACGCCGACGGCTGGCTGCACACCGGCGACGTGGGCGTGCTCGACGGGCGCGGCTACCTGCGCATCACCGACCGCCTCAAGGACATGTTCATCATGGGCGGCTTCAACTGCTACCCGGCCGAGATCGAGCGCATGCTGGCCAACCACCCCGACGTGGCCCAGGTCGCCGTGCTGGGCGTGCCCGACGAGCGCATGGGCGAGGTGGGCTGCGCCTGCGTGGTGGCGCGGGGCGGCGTGACGCTGGACAAGCCGGCCTTCATCGCCTGGTGCCGGGCCAACATGGCCAACTACAAGGTGCCGCGCCATGTGCTGCAGCTCGACGGCCTGCCGGTGAACGCCTCCAACAAGGTACAGAAGCGCGACCTGCAGCAAACGGTGCGGCAACTGTTGGGCGCAGCCGACGCGGGAGCCCGGCTTCCCGCCTGAGGCGGCGCTGCAACAGTCGTTTTTTTATAGCTATTGGCGTAGTCCCCATGCCATCTGCGTGGGGGAACGTGGATAATCCGGCGCTATCGCGGCCGTTGTCGCCAGGGGGTGGCAATGGGCTCGCAGGAGATTGCCGTCCATGCTTGCGTTCATTCTGCGCCGACTGATACAGGCCGTCATCGTGATGGTGGCGGTCGCGTTCATCTCGTTCCTGCTGTTCCAGTACGTGGGCGATCCGGTGGCCATCATCCTGGGCCAGGACGCCACGCCGCAGCAGATCCAGCAACTGCGCCAGGCGCTGGGACTGGACCAGCCCTTCTTCGTGCAGTTCTGGCATTTCCTGCTGAATGCCGCGCATGGCGAGTTCGGCATCAGCCTGCGCCAGGGCGCCAAGGTGTCGTCGCTGATCGCCGACCGCTTCCCGGCCACGCTGGAGCTGGCCCTGGTGGCCGCCGTGCTGGCGCTGGCCGTGGGCGTGCCCATGGGCGTGTACGCGGCGCTCAAGCGCGGCACGGTGCTGAGCCAGGTGTTCATGACGGTGTCGCTGCTCGGCGTGTCGCTGCCCACCTTCCTGATCGGCATCCTGCTGATCCTGGTGTTCTCGGTGCACCTGGGGTGGTTCCCTAGCTTCGGGCGCGGCACGGTCACGCAGCTGGGCTGGTGGAGCACCGGGCTGCTGTCGGCCAAGGGCTGGCACCACATCGTGCTGCCGGCCGTCACGCTGGCCATCTTCCAGCTCACGCTCATCATGCGCCTGGTGCGTGCCGAGATGCTAGAGGTGCTGCGCACCGACTACATCAAGTTCGCCAAGGCCCGCGGCCTGCGCGACCGCAGCATCTACTTCGGCCATGCGCTGAAGAACACCCTGGTGCCGGTGATGACCATCACCGGCCTGCAGCTGGGCGGGCTGATCGCCTTCGCCATCATCACCGAGACGGTGTTCCAGTGGCCCGGCATGGGGCTGCTGTTCATCCAGGCGGTGACCTTCGCCGACATCCCGGTGATGGCCGCCTACCTGTGCCTGATCGCGCTGATCTTCGTCGTCATCAACCTGGTGGTGGACCTGCTGTACTTCGCGGTCGACCCGCGCCTGCGCGCGGAGCGGGGAGGCCATTGACATGCTGGCTCCGCGCTACTCTGCGGCCGGGCGCGTGTTCGGCCACATCGTGCAGTACCACCCCGAGCTGACCGCGTTCCGCCGCGACCTGCACGCCCACCCCGAGCTGGGCTTCGAGGAGGTCTACACCGCCTCGCGCGTGGCCAAGGCGCTCGAACTCTGCGGCGTGGACGAGGTCCACACCGGCATCGGCAAGACCGGCGTGGTCGGCGTCATCCGCGGCCGCCAGGACAGCGCCGGCCGCATGATGGGCCTGCGCGCCGACATGGACGCGCTGCCCATCAGGGAGGGCAGCGACTGCAACTGGAAGTCCGTGCGACCCGGGCTGATGCATGCCTGCGGGCACGACGGCCATGTCTCGATGCTGGTGGGCGCGGCGCGCTACCTGGCCGCCACGCGCCAGTTCGACGGCACGGCGGTGCTGGTCTTCCAGCCCGGCGAGGAGGGCTTCGCCGGCGCGCGCGCGATGATCGAGGACGGATTGTTCGAGCGCTTCCCGGTGCAGTCGATCTACGCCATGCACACCTGGCCGGCGATGCCCGAGGGCACGATCGGCCTGAACTCCGGGCCGATGATGGCGGCGTCCGACCGCATCCGCATCGAGCTGACCGGCAAGGGCGGGCATGGCGCCCATCCGTACCAGACCAACGACGTGCTGCTGGCCTCGGCGCACCTCATCACCGCGATCCAGACCATCGTTTCGCGCAACGTGCGGGCGCTGGACAGCGCCGTCATCAGCCTGTGCGCGATGGAGGCGGGCGACATGGGCGCCTTCAGCGTCACCCCCGGCTCGGCCGCGATGGTAGGCACGGTGCGCACCTTCAGCACCGAGGTGCAGAGCCTGGTCGAGCGCCGCCTGCACGAGCTGTGCCAGTCCATCGGCCAGGCCTTCGGCGTGACGGTGCAGCTGCACTACGAGCGCATGTACCCCGCGACCATCAACACCGCGCGCGAGGCGCAGTTCGCCGGCGACGTGGCCCAGCTGCTGGTGGGCGCCGAGCACGTGGTGCGCGACCTGGTGCCGAGCATGGGCGCGGAGGACTTCTCCTTCATGCTGCAGCAGCGCCCGGGCGCCTACCTGCGCCTGGGGCAGGCGGGGGGCGAGGGCTTCCACCCGCTGCACAGCAACCAGTTCGACTTCAACGACGACGTGCTGCCGCTGGGCGCGGCGCTGCACGCCAGCCTGGTGGAACGCGGCATGCCGCTGAACCAGCCCCAGGCCTCATAAGACAACAGGAGAGAGTGGATGAAAACCTTGGTGACGCGCTGGCTCGACAGCGATGTGGGCTACAGCTTCCGCCGCTCGCCCACGGCCATCATCGCGGCTGCGATCGCGGCGGTGTGCGTGGTCTGCGCGGTGTTCGCGAACTGGATCGCGCCGCACAACCCGTTCGACCTGACCACGCTGGAGCTGAGCGACGCGCGCCTGCCGCCGGTGTGGATGGAGGAGGGCAGCTGGAAGTACATCCTCGGCACCGACGACCAGGGCCGCGACATCCTCTCGGCGCTGATGTTCGGCGCGCGCATCTCGCTGATCGTCGGGCTGGCATCGGTGGCGCTGTCGGTGGTGGTGGGCGTGGCGCTGGGGCTGCTGGCCGGTTTCAAGGGCGGCTGGATCGACAGCGTGCTGATGCGGCTGTGCGACGTGATGCTGTCCTTCCCCGCCATCCTGATCGCGCTGCTGATCGCCGGCATCGGCCGCGCGGTCTTCCCCAACGCCGACGAATCCATGGCCTTCGGCGTGCTCATTGTCTCGATAGCGCTCACCGGCTGGGTGCAGTACGCGCGCACGGTGCGTGGCTCCACCATGGTCGAGCGCAACAAGGAATACGTGCAGGCCGCGCGCGTGACCGGCGTGCCGCCCATGCGCATCATGACGCGCCACGTGCTGCCCAACGTGCTCGGGCCGGTGATGGTGCTGGCCACCATCCAGGTGGCGACGGCCATCATCACCGAGGCCACGCTGTCCTTCCTGGGCGTGGGCGCGCCGCCGACCTCGCCGTCGCTGGGCACGCTGATCCGCGTGGGCAACGACTACCTGTTCTCGGGCGAATGGTGGATCGCCATCTTCCCCGGCATCATGCTGGTGCTGATCGCGCTGTCGGTCAACCTGCTCGGCGACTGGCTGCGCGACGCGCTGAACCCGCGCCTGCGCTAGTACAGCTATTCAAAAAAGTGAGCTGCTGGCGCTAATAAATAAAGGGATTCAGATCTGTTTTTATCTGAATGCCGCATACAACAAGCGCAAGCAGCTATGGTTTTCACACTATTGCACAGACGGTGACCCACGATGGCATTGCTGGAAGTCAAGAATCTGGTGGTGGAGTTTCCCACCCGTCGCGGCGTGCTGCGCGCGCTGGACGACATCTCGTTCTCGATCGCGCCCGGCGAAATTTTGGGCGTGGTCGGTGAATCGGGCGCGGGCAAGTCGCTTACCGGCGCATCCATCATCGGCCTGCTGGAGCCGCCGGGGCGCGTGGCCTCGGGGCAGATCCTGCTCGAAGGCCGGCGCATCGACAACCTGCCGCACGAGCAGATGCGCGAGGTGCGCGGCCGCCGCATCGGCGCCATTTTTCAAGATCCGCTGACCTCGCTGAACCCGCTGTACACCGTGGGCCGCCAGCTGATGGAGACCATCCAGACCCACCTGGGCCTGTCCAAGGCCGAGGCGCGCGAGCGCGCGATCCAGCTGTTGAAGGACACCGGCATTCCCGCGGCCGAGCAGCGCATCGACCACTACCCGCACCAGTTCTCGGGCGGCATGCGCCAGCGCGTGGTGATCGCGCTGGCCCTGGCGGCCGAGCCGCAGCTCATCGTGGCCGACGAGCCGACCACGGCCCTCGACGTCTCCATCCAGGCGCAGATCATCACGCTGCTGAAGAACATCTGCCGCACGCGCGGCGCGGCGGTGATGCTCATCACCCACGACATGGGCGTGATCGCCGAGACCTGCGATCGCGTCGCCGTGATGTACGCCGGCCGCGTGGCTGAGATCGGCCCGGTGCACGAGGTCATCAACCACCCCTCGCACCCCTACACGCGCGGCCTGATGGCGGCCATCCCCGACATGGAGGGCGAGCGCGAGCGCTTGTTCCAGATCGACGGCGCCATGCCGCGGCTCAACGCCATCCCCACCGGCTGTGCCTTCAACCCGCGCTGCGGCCAGGTCTTCGACCGCTGCCACGAGCAGCGCCCCGACCTGATGCCCGCCGGCGCCACCCAGGCCGCCTGCTGGCTGCATGCGCCCGACCACGCGGCGCCCGGCGCCAACGCCGCCACCAGCGAGGAGCCCGCATGAAACCCACGACCCCCGCCGCGCCGCTGGTGCAGGCCCGCGACCTGGCCAAGACCTTCGACGTCTCCGCCCCCTGGCTCAACCGCGTGCTCGAGCGCAAGCCGCGCAGCCTGCTGCACGCCGTCGACGGCGTGAGCTTCGACATCGAGAAGGGCAAGACGCTGGCCCTGGTCGGTGAATCCGGCTGCGGCAAGAGCACCGTCGCGCGCCTGCTGGTGGGGCTGTACGCGCCCACGCGCGGCAGCTTCGCCTTCGACGGGCAGGACGCGCACGCCGCCTTCCGTGACCCCAAGGCCAGCGCCATGCGCCGGCGCGTGCAGATGATCTTCCAGGACCCGTACGCCAGCCTCAATCCGCGCTGGACGGTCGAGGACATCATCGGCGAGCCGCTGCGCGAGCACGGCCTGGCCACCAATGTCGAGCAGCTCAAGGCCCGCGTGGCCGAGCTGCTGGTGCAGGTGGGCCTGGCGCCGCTGGACATGGCCAAGTACCCGCACCAGTTCTCGGGCGGCCAGCGCCAGCGCATCTCCATCGCGCGCGCCCTGGCCACCGAGCCCGAGTTCCTGGTTTGCGACGAGCCCACCTCGGCGCTCGACGTGTCGGTGCAGGCCCAGGTGCTCAACATCATGAAGGACCTGCAGCGCCAGCGCGGCCTCACCTATCTGTTCATCTCGCACAACCTCGCCGTGGTGCGCCATGTGAGCGACCAGGTCGGCGTGATGTACCTGGGCCGCCTGGTGGAGCTGGCCGACAAGGCCGTGCTGTTCTCGGCGCCGCGCCACCCCTACACGCGCATGCTGCTCGACGCCATCCCCAAGATGCACGACACCGGCAAGGCGCGCACGCCGGTGCAGGGCGAGGTGCCCAACCCGCTGAACCCGCCCAGCGGCTGCGCCTTCAACCCGCGCTGCCCCCACGCCAACGACCGCTGCCGCAGCGAGCGCCCGCAGCTCATCGACGACGGCGGCGTCAAGGTCGCCTGCCACGCGGTGGAGGAAGGGCGCATCGCGCTGCAGCCGGTGGCGGCATAGCGGCTGGCGGCTTCCGGCCGGGCTCCATCACCGAAGGAGGAAGGAATGAAGCTGAGAAGACGCGAAACCCTGGCCGTGGTGTCGGGCCTGGCCGCCTGGCTGCCGCCGGCCGCGCCGGCCTGGGCGCAGACGCGGACCCCGGCCCAGACCGAAGGCCCGTATTACCCCAGCCGTTCCATGCGCGGCAGCGACCAGAACCAGGACCTGGTGAAGATCGACGGCGCGGTGCGCGAGGCCGGCGGCGAGATCATCCAGCTGAAGGGCCGCGTGTTCGCCGCCGACCGCTCGCCCGCCGCCGGCGCCCGTGTCGAGATCTGGCAGGTCGACACGCACGGCCGCTACCTGCACACCGGCGACTCCAACCCGGCCGCGCGCGACGCCTACTTCCAGGGCTTCGGCCAGGCCGTCGCGGACGCCCGGGGCGCCTTTCGCTTCCGCACCATCAAGCCGGTGCCGTATCCCGGGCGCACGCCCCACATCCACGCCAAGGTCTTCCACCAGGGCCGCGAGCTGACCACGCAGTTCTACATCGCCGGCCATCCGCTGAACGCGCAGGACTCGATCTGGCGCCGTCTCGGCCCCGCCGGGCAGGAGGCCGTGGCCATGCGCTTTCGCCCCGGTGCGGACGGCGAGGAAACCACGGTGGATATCTACCTGTAGGTGGGGGAGGGCCGACCGGGCAGGCGCCTAGTGCCTGGCTTGCGAGCCCGGAGCGTACCGGCGCCAGTCCCGCGGCACGGCGATGGCCCGGCCCACGAAGGGCCCGAGCACGACCAGGGCGAAGCAGGCGGTGGCCACCGGCAGCGAGGCCTTCCATCCGAAGCAATAGGTCACGAAGTTCAGCAGGCCAACCCCCAGCAGCAGCACGGGAAGCACGGCCTTTTCGAAGGGATGCGGATTTTCCTGGAGCGCGCCGCCGCAGGACGGGCACTCCAGCTGCCAGCGCAAGGCCAGCCAGCGCGACTCGCCGCGCAGCGGGATTTTCCGGGGCCGTTGCCGCGACAGGTCGGCGCTGCAGAGGGGGCAGGCGTGGTTCATGGATGCTCGTGGACTCGTGTGGGTGGACGCCGCCTCTGGCGGTTTCTTCAAAAATTCATTGAAAAACAAGCGTGAGATGCTATGTTTTTGATGGTTTCATCCGGGTAAGGTGTGCGTATCGTTTCTAGCGTCCCGCTGGAGCTGAGCATACAGAACAGAGTGGCCCTGTCCAGGTTTGAAGCCAATGGACATTGATTTCCAGGAGGGAGCCTGCAATGGGGAAGACAGTCACGAATGTGTTGGTATCGGCGAGCCTGTCGCTGTCGGCTGCGGCCTGGGCGGCGCGCGATTTCACGCCCCAGGCGGGGACCTGGGTGGTGGATGCCGAGCTCAATGGCCAGCCGGGCCGCGGGCTGGGCATCGAGGTGCGCGGCAATGCCCTGTACCTGCAGGTATTCAACTACCGTGCCGATGGTTCGGCGGCCTTCCATGCCGCCGCCGGCGAACTGGCGGGGCATGCCATCACCACCACGCTGCAGCAGTACCGCGGTGGCCGCTGGCTGGGCGGGCCGGCGCAGAGCGGGCAGGCCGATGGAACGGCGGGCGAGGTGACGCTGCGGTTCGCCGATGGCGTCACGGGCAGCATCCAGTTTCCGGGCGAGCCCGAGGTGGCGATCCGGCGCTTCGCCGTGGGCGCGGCCGCGGAGGATCCCGCCAATCCGGATCGCATTGGCAGACAGATGTCGTTGTACGCGGTGGACGAGCACCGAACCCCCGTATATGCCTGGAATGCTCACTTGCAGAGAGATGACGGGGGTGCGTACCGGCTGTCGCTTCGCGGAAAGGACAAGAGCACGCCCAACGCATGGCTGCGCTGTGTGAAGGCGCCAGCGTCGGAGCAGTGGGACTGCGAGGCCGAGGAGGGCACGGAGCCGCCCATCAGGCGCGTGCAGATTCAGCGCTTTGCCGCCGATGTCAAGGGGCAGGTGGAGTGGCGCAACGGCACCCTCCAGCCCCTGTTTGGCCACCAGACCATGGTGGCTGGTGGCCTGGTCATCACGGGCTGCATGTTCATTGCGCAGATCGATGTGGCCGATGGCTATGCCTGCTTGAACGGCCGGCGCATGCCGGCGAACGGCGTGTGGATGGTGGCCGACGAGATCGATGGCACCCCCGGCCGGGGCCTGAATGTCGATGTGCAGGATGGCATTGCGATGCTGCAATTGTTCGACTATCGCCGCGATGGCCGCTCCAGCTTCCATGCCATGGCGGCTCCGTATGAGGCGGGCTCGGTGGCCCGTGGCCCGCTGCTGCGCTACCAGCAGGGGCGCTACTTTGGCTCGGGCCCGCTGGTGGCAAGCCTGGCGGAGGATGCCGGCGAGCTGCGCCTGGCCATGGAGCACGAAAGCACGCCCGGCAGCCGTAGGCCGGGCCGGGCCACCGAGGGCACGATCACGCTGCCGGGTGAGCCCGCCAAGCGCATCACCAAGCTGACGCTGGGCATCGAGGCCAGCCTGCCCGAGCAGTTGCTGGGCTCGTGGCATATGCTTTTCAACAGCAGCGATCCGGCGGCGAGCCGGGAGCGGGATTTCTCACGGGCGTTCAGCCTGGAGACCATTGCCGATGATGGCGTGGTGTACAGCGCCGGCCGCGACGTGGCCTGCCGTGCCTATGGGCAGAACGGGCTCAATGTGCGCTGCGATGCCCTGGACGCCGCGGGACAGGTGATCGGCCACAGCAGCTTTTTCTACGATGGCATTTCCAGAAACGTGGACCAGGTCAAGTACAAGGACCGGTTCGGCAACTGGATGGGGATTTGATGCTATCAAAATGAAAGCTGTTTGCGCTTTCTGTTCTTGATCTTCAGTGCGATATGACGTTGATGATTAGGCGTATCAAGCGTCAAAAGCTATTTTATTTATAGTAAGAATCTTCGGCCTTGAAGGCAGCGCGGCCCCTCGCGGTGCCTACCGATGCGCAGCGCCATAGCGCCCTCCGAGCAGTGCGGCATGCCCGCTCACCCCTGATCCCCGCCATACCTGCATGCGCTGGATAGTCTGCGCGCGGCGTGGATACCTGCCGATCGCCACTTCGTTCCACCATTCGTTCCACGCAGCAGCGAGCTGCGCAAGAACGACAGCGAACGGAGACAGGCATGAAGGATTTGCAAGGGAAGTGCGTCATCGTCACGGGTGGCGCGACATTGATCGGCGCGGGTGTCGTGCGGGCCCTGCGCGGTTACGGGGCGCGGGTGGCGCTGTTCGATATCGATGCCGCCAACGGCGCCCGGGTCGCCGCCGAGGACGCCGGGGCCTCGCGGTTCTGGCCGGTGGACATCACGCGGGACGAGCAGCTCGACGCGGCCGTGGCCGGCGTGGCCAGCCATTTCGGGCGCATCGACGGGCTGGTGAACTTGGCCGCCACCTACCTCGATGACGGCGCGGCCTCCGCGCGCGCCGACTGGCTCCAGGCGCTGGACGTGAACCTGGTGAGCGCGGTGATGGCCGCCCGCGCCGTGCGGCCGCACCTGAAGGCCGCGGGTGGCGGCGCCATCGTCAACTTCACCAGCATTTCCTCAAAGGTGGCGCAGACGGGGCGCTGGCTGTACCCGGTCTCCAAGGCCGCGCTGGTGCAGCTCACGCGCAGCATGGCCATGGACTTCGCCGAGGACGGCATCCGGGTGAACTCCGTGTCGCCGGGCTGGACCTGGTCGCGCGTGATGGACGAGCTCACCCACGGCGACCGCGCCAAGACCGATCGCGTGGCGGCGGACTTCCATCTGCTGCGCCGCGTGGGCGATCCGCGCGAGGTGGCCGACGTCGTTGCCTTCCTGCTCTCGGGCCATGCCTCGTTCGTGACCGGCGCCGACTACGCCGTGGACGGCGGCTACTCGGCCATGGGGCCGGAGCAGGCGCAGCCGGCCATCCCGCGGCTGGCGCAGTAAAGGCCGCTTCACCGACATCTATACCAATCACTCAGGAGACATCTATGCGCAGCGTTGCAATCGTGGGGGGCGGCCAGGCGGGCCTGCCCGTGGCCTTCGGGCTGCTGGACCAGGGCTACCAGGTGACGGTGGTGACCAACCGCACGCCGGACGAGATCCGCGCGGGCAAGGTCACGTCGAGCCAGTGCATGTTCGCGCCATCGCTCGACGTGGAGCGTGGGCTGGGCATCAACGACTGGGAGGAAACCTGCCCGCCCGTGGAAGGCATAGGCTTTGCCGTGCCCCACCCGGAGCAGGCCGGCGCCAGGGTCATCGACTGGAGCGCGCGGCTTGACCGGCCCGCGCAGTCGGTGGACCAGCGGCTGAAGATGCCCGTCTGGCTGGAGCAGATCGAGGCGCGCGGCGGCCGCGTGCTCATCCTGGATGCCGGCATTGCCGAGCTGGAGTCGCTGGCGGACACGCACGACCTGGTGATCCTCGCGGCCGGCAAGGGCGAGGTCGTGCGGCTGTTCGAGCGCGATGCCGCGCGCTCGCCGTTCGACAAGCCGCAGCGGGCGCTGGCGCTGACCTACGTGCACGGCCTCCGGCCGACGCCGGAGTACTCGCGCGTGTCGTTCAACCTGGTGCCGGGTGTGGGCGAGTACTTCGTGTTCCCGGCGCTCACCTTCTCCGGCCCCTGCGACATCATGGTGTTCGAGGGAGTGCCGGGCGGCCCGCTGGACTGCTGGAAGGACGTGAAGACGCCGGCCGAGCACCTGGCAACGAGCAAGCGCTTTCTCGACACCTTCCTGCCCTGGGAGGCCGAGCGCGCGCGCCACGTGGAGCTGACGGACGAGCGCGGCGTGCTGGCCGGCGCGTTTGCGCCCACGGTGCGCAAGCCCGTGCTGACGCTGCCGTCCGGGCGCCTGGTGTTCGGCCTGGGCGATGCGGTGGTCACCAACGACCCGATCACCGGCCAGGGCTCCAACAACGCGGCCAAGGCCGCCCAGGTCTACCTGGATGCGATCCTCGCCCGCGGCGAGCAGGCCTACACGCGCGAATGGATGGAGCAGACCTTCGAGCGCTACTGGGACTATGCCCAGTGGGTGGTGCGCTGGACCAATTCGCTGCTCACGCCCCCGCCGCCGCATGTGCTGCAGCTGCTGGGCGCGGCGGGCCAGCTGCCGACGCTGGCCTCGGCCCTGGCCAACGGCTTCAACCATCCGCCCAGCTACTTCCCGGCCTGGGACGATGCCGCCGCCGCCGGGCAGCTGATTGCCGGGCACCAGCAAGCGGTGCCGGCCGCGGCCTGAGGAGGTGCCCATGTCCGCCTGTCTTGCCATCGAAGAAAGCCGCCGGGGCGGCGCCGACCTGCATCCCGACTGGGGCAGCGCCGACCTCGAACCCCGCGCGCTGCGCACGCTGCTGGGCAGCTACCCGACCGGCGTTGCCATCGTCACCACGCGCGCGGCCGACGGCCGGCCCGTGGGGCTGACGATCAACTCGTTCGCCTCGCTGTCGCTGGAGCCGCCGCTGGTGCTCTGGAGCCTGGTGAACCATTCGCCCAGCCTGGCCGTGTTCCGCGACTGCGCGCACTTCGCCATCCACGTGCTGCCGCGCGAGCACGAGGCGTTGGCGCGGCGCTTTGCCAATCCCGCGGTCGCCGACAAGTTCGCGGAGCTGGACCTGCTGGTCTCGCCCGAGGGCGTTCCCGTGCTGCGCGGCGCGGTCACCACGCTGGTGTGCGCCAACGACCACAGCCGCCACACCGGCGACCACCTGCTGGTGGTGGGCCGCGTGGTGCGCGCCCGCAGCGCGCCGGGCGCGCCGCTGGTATTCCATGCCGGGCGCTTCACCAGCCTGCATCCCGCCGAGCCGGGCCCCGGCCAGCCATCCTGAGAAAGACCACGACATGAGCCAAGACAACGCCCCCGCATCCGTGCTTGCCGCGCTGGCCGCCCGGCTGGCCAGCGGCCGCATCCGGGTCGTCGACCTGACGCAGACCCTCTCGCCCTCGTTTCCGGCGCTGCAATTGCCGCCCCAGTTCGGCCAGGTGCAGGGCTTCAGCATCGAGCGCATCTCGCACTACGACGAGGCCGGCCCGGGCTGGTACTGGAATAACTTCAGCTGTGGCGAGCACACCGGCACGCACTTCGACGCGCCGGTGCACTGGATCAGCGGCCGCGACCATCCGCACAACAGCGTGGACACCATCGCGCCGGGCAACTTCATCGCGCCGGCGGTGGTGGTGGATGCCTGCGCCGAGGCGGCCGCGGACCCGGACTGGCTGCTCACCGTCGCCCACCTGCAGGCGTGGGAGCAGCGCCACGGCCGCATCCCCGCGGGCGCCTGGGTGCTGCTGCGCACCGACTGGTCGCTGAAGGCGCACGATGCCGAGGCCTTCCTCAACCTGCGCGAGGACGGCGCGCACACGCCCGGCCCCACGCAGGAGGCGGTGGAATGGCTGATCCACCAGCGCCAGGTGCACGGCTTTGGCGTCGAGACCATCAATACCGATGCCGGGCAGTCCTACGCCTGGTCCATGGCCTATCCCTGCCATACGCTGATGCACGGCGCCAACCGCTACGGCCTGCAGTGCCTGAAGAATCTCGACCAACTGCCGCCGCAGGGCGCGTTGATCGTGGCCGCGCCGCTCAAGATCGAAGGCGGCTCAGGCAGCCCGCTGCGCGTGCTGGCGCTGGTGGAGTGAGCCCATGGCAGGCGATACGCAGATCATCTTCGTCGGCAGCGGCATCAATTCGCTGGTGGGCGCCGCCCTGCTGGCCCTGCGCGGCAAGCGGGTGCTGGTGCTGGAGCGCAATGACCGGCCGGGCGGCTGCATCCGCACGGAGGAGCTGTTTCCGGGCTACCACCACGAGGTGATGTCGTCGTGGTACCCGCTGTTCACCGGCAGCCCCGGCTACGCGGCGCTCAAGCCGGCGCTCGCGCAGGCCGGGCTCGAGTTCCTGCTCCCCGAATACACCACGGGCCTGGTCTGGCCCGATGGCCGCGGGCTCGCGCTCCGGCAAGACCTGGACGACGCCGCGCGCCGGCTCGACGCCATCGCGCCCGGCGACGGCGCGGCGCTGCAGGCCATGGCGGCCGAGCTGTTCGGGCGCGATGCGGCCCTGACCTTCGGCCTGCTGGGCGGCGATCCCTACGGCTGGCCCATGCTCAAGCTGCTGTGGTCCGAATGGCGCAGGCGTGGCACCGACGGCCTGCTGGCCTATGCGGGCAGCGCGCTGGAGAACTTCCGGCGCTGGTCGCAGCGCAATCTGCAATCGGACACCGCGCGCGCCCTCATGGCGCCATGGACCCTGCATTCCGGCCTGGGGCCGGACGATGCCACGTCGGCCCTCATCGGCAAGCTCACCTTTGCCGCCGTCGTGAGCGGCGGCATGCCGGTGGTGAAGGGCGGCGGCAGCCAGCTGGTGCAGGCGCTGGTGCGCACCATTGAGGGGCAGGGCGGCGCGCTCGTCTGCAATGCGCAGGTCGAGCGCATCGACACCGAAGGCCGGGGCAGGCGCCAGCGGGCGACGGGCGTGCGCACCGCCGACGGCAGGCGCTTTGCCGCCAGCGAGTCGGTGGTCTGCAGCGTGGCGCCGAAACAGCTCTACGCGCAGCTGCTCGGCAATACGCCGCCCGAACTGCGCGCGCGTGCCGAAGGCTATGCCTACGGGCGCGGCGGCATGCAGATCCATTTCGCGCTCAGCGCCCCGCCGGCCTGGAAGGAGCCCGAGCTGCTGCGCGTGCCGCTGGTGCACCTCACCGAAGGGCTGGAGCAGGTCTGCGCCTCCGTCACCGAGGCCAACAACGGCCTGCTGCCGGCGCGGCCGACGCTGGGCATCGGCCAGCCGACGGTGGCCGACCCCTCGCGCGCGCCGGACGGCGGATGGATCTTGTGGGTCCAGATGCAGGAGCTGCCCGCACGGCTGCGCGGCGATGCCGCCGGCGAGATCGCCATGCCGGCGGACGGCCGCTGGACCGATGAGGTGCGCGAGGCCTTTGCCGACCGGGTGCAGGCGCGGCTCGAACGGGTGATGCCGGGGCTGGGCGAACGCATCGTCGGCCGCAAGGCGTATTCGCCGGCGGACCTGGAGGCCCTCAACTGCAACCTGGTCGGCGGCGACCCCTATGCCGGCGTCTGCTCGCCCGACCAGTTCTTCTGGCTCCGGCCCTTTGCCGGCAGCCAGGGCGCGCGTGGCCACCGCACGCCGGTGGCGAACGTGTTCCACATCGGTGCCAGCACGCACCCGGGGCCGGGGCTGGGCGCCGGCTCGGGCTACCGCGTGGCGCAGATGCTCGCGTAGCCCGGCCTATCCATCAACGACAAGCAAACAGGAGACAAGACCGTGAACAGCATTACTCGATTCAAACGCGCCCTGGCCGGCGCGATAGGCCTTGCCGCCGCCATCGGCGCGGCCACCAGCGCCCAGGCGACCGAAGGCGGTGGCCTCGGGATCTACCCCGACGGGCTGGAGAACTACCTGGCGGGGGCGCTGCCGCCGCCCGGCGTGCATTTCCTGCTCTATGGCGGCACGCTGCGCTACGACAAGCTGCGCGGCAACAGTGGCCAGTCGCTGCTGCAGGACTTCAAGGTCGATGTGAACGTGCTCGCGCCGCGCCTGGTCTGGGTGACCGGCCAGACGGTGGCCGGCGGGCAACTGGCGTTCCATGCGATTGCGCCGCTGCTGGACGTGAAGTTCCGCGCCAACGGGGCAACGTTCAAAAGCTCGGGCCTGGGCGACCTCACGCTGGGGGCGGCGCTGGGCTACCACCATTCGCCGGCGCTGCACCAGGTGGTGGGCCTGGACGTCTACGCGCCCACGGGCAGCTACCGCGCCAGCGACCCGTCCAGCCTCGGCAAGAACTACTGGACCTTCCAGCCGGTCTGGGCCCTCACCTACATGCAGCCCCAGGGCTTCAACGCCGACCTGAAGCTCATGTACGACATCAACCGCCGCAACGGCGACACGCAGACGCGCTCGGGCCAGGCGATCCATGCCGACTACGCCGCGGGCTGGGGCTTTGGCAATGGCTGGGTGGCCGGCATCGGAGGGCATGTGTTCCAGCAGGTCAGCGACGACAGCGGCCCCAACGGCGCCATGGGCAAGGCGCGGGCGGTGGCCGTCGGGCCGTCGATCCGCTACGCCAACGGCAAGGGCATGCTCTTCACCCTGAAATGGCAAAAGGAGTTCAGCGTGCGCAACCGGCCCGAGGGGCAGCAGCTGTTCGTGAAGGCCAGCATTCCCTTCTGAGCGCGGCGGCTGGAGGTTTCCGCCCCGGGCCCAAGGGCTCGGGGCGGATTTTTTGGGCCCGCCTCAGCGCCGGCGCAAGGTCTGGCTGGGCGATTCGCCGTAGCGCTGCCGGTATTCGCTGCTGAAGCGCCCGAGGTGCGCAAAGCCCCAGCGCAGCGCCACGGCGGCCACGTTGCTGGCCTCGCCGGCAAGCAGCTCGCTGCGCGCGCGCTCCATGCGCAGGTCGCGCAGGTACTGCATCGGGCTCACGCCCAGGAAATCCTTGAAGCCGGCGTAGAGGCTGCGCGGGCTCACGCCGGCCACGTCGGCAAGCTGCTCCACGCCCAGCGGCTCGTGCGCATGGGCCTGCATGAAGTCCTGCGCGCGCCGCACGTGGCGCGGCAGCACGGTGCCGCAGCGCGCCGGTGCCGCTTCGCTGTGGTTGTGCCGGTGCGAACTCAGCAGCACCAGCGTGGCGAGCTGCTCGATCTGGGCGACCAGCAGCTTGTTCTGCGCGAGGTCGGCGTGCTGCGTCGTGCAGTCGAGCAGGTAGGACAGCAGGCAGCGCCAGGGGGCGCAGGCCTGCCACTGGAAGCCCAGCTCGAAGCGCAGCGGCTGCCTGAGCGGATGGCCCAGCTGGCTGGCGAGCGCGCGCTCCACCTGCGGGCGGGCGATGCGGATCATCAGCTGGTCGGCGTTGGCGCTCCAGTGCATGCGGGTTTCGTCGTCCGGGCTCAGCACCGAGGCCACCTGCTGGTTCGACTCCAGGCGCTGGCCGCCGCAGTCGATCCGCGCCTGGCCGGCCAGCGGCATCTGCACGAGGAAGAAGCTCTCGAGCGGCCCCGGCGCGATGTCCACGGACGCGCCATAGCGCAGGCGGCTCAGACACACGTCGCCCAGGCTGGCGTGGTACATGCGCGCATCGAGGCGCTCGCTGCCGCCCGTGGTGCGGTGGAGCTGGTGGGGTTTCATGACACGGCCCACCATGGAGCGGACCTCATCCACGTCCGCCGACGCGAACAGCAGCCGGTCGGGCACGCTGGAGAAGCGTTCCACGGCCAGCGGCGCGAACGGCAAGGGCGCGGCGGAAGCTATCGGTGGCATCGGGGGTTCCTTTCCAGGCAATCTGCGGCTGCGGTTGCGAGCCTGCGCGTGCATGATTTGTCATGCACTGGAGCGCTTTTTCACACCGGATCGGGCAGCTCCTCAGAGGGATTCGCGGAATCGTAAGTCGATGAGCATCAAGGGAAATCGAGGAAAACCCGCGCTTTGGCCGTCTGGCAGAAAATATATGAATATTCATGCAAATACTCTCCATGATTCGGGCGGAGAGCGCAGGCGGGGAAGGTGGCCGCGACGCTAGAATTCCCGCAGGATCGGGAAATGGAAAAGGCTGCGCGCGGCATGGCAAAAAACCAGGCGTTTGTTGACAACTACCTGCCCGCGCTGCTGGGGCAGGCCTGGCACCTGGTGTCCACCGAGTTCCACGAGGTCGTGGAGCAGCAGGGATTGTCGGTACTCGAATGGCGCGTGCTGTCCACGCTGGCCAGCCATGGCGGGATGGCGATCTCGGAGCTGGCGCAGACCACCGTGAGCAAGCAGCCCACGGTCACGCGCCTGGTTTCGCGGCTCGAGGCGCAGGGCCATGTCGAGCGCAGCACCAGTCTCGACGACCGCCGCTACACCCTGGTGCGCGTCACGCGCAGCGGCCGCCGCCTCGTCGCCGGGCTGATGGAAAAGGCCGCGGCCCACGAGCGCGAAGTGCTGCGGCCGCTCGATCCCGGGAAGGTGGCTGTGCTCAAGGAGCTGCTGCACGAGCTGATCGACCGGCATAGCCGCACCGGAGCGCGGCCTGCGGCGCCTCAGGTGTAGCGCTTGGCGCGCAGGTTGTCCTTCATCTGCTGCAGCACCGGCTGCAGCGGCTCGCCGATGCGCAGCGCCACGGCGGTGGCCAGCACGTCGATGATGAGCAAGTGCAGCAGGCGCGAGACCATGGGGCTGTAGCGGTCGTAGCCCTCGGGGTGGTCGGCGGCCAGGTGGATGTGGCAGGCCTTGGCCAGCGGCGAGCCGCTGGCGGTGATGGCGATGGTGGTGGCGCCGTTGCGCCGCGCGATCTCGGCCGCGTCCATCAGGTCGCGCGTATGGCCCGAGTTCGAGATGATGATGGCGCAGTCGCCCGGGCCGAGCAGCGTGGCGCTCATCACCTGCATGTGGCCATCGCTGGTGGACAGCGTGATCACCCCCAGGCGGAAGAACTTGTGCTGCGCATCCTGCGCGACGATGCCGGAATTGCCCGCGCCGTAGAACTCGATGCGCTTGCCGGTGCGCCAGGTGGCGGCGATCGAGCTGGCGGCCGCGTCCAGCGCCAGCGTGCTGGCGGCGTTGCGGTACTGCAGGAAGGCGGCGACCGAGTTGTCCACCACCTTGACCAGCACGTCGCCGGTCTTGTCGTCGGCGTCCACGCTGCGGTGGATGAAGGGCACGCCCTCGCTCACGCTGCCGGCGAGCTTGAGCTTGAAGTCGGCCAGCCCGTCGTAGCCCATGCTGCGGCAAAAGCGCACCACGGTGGGCTTGCTCACATGCGAGCGCGCGGCCAGCTCGCGCACCGGCAGCGTGGCGAAGGCGCGCGGGTCGGCCAGCACCAGGCGCGCCACGCGCTGCTCGGCCGGCGCCAGCGAGGGCAGGGAGGCGGTGATGCGGTCCAGCATCAAAACTCTTCCATCCAGCTGTGGCCGTCGCGCGCCACCAGGGCGCTCGCGGCGCTCGGGCCCCAGCTGCCGGCGGCGTAGGGGCGGGGCATTTCGCCGCGCGTGTTGGCCTCGGCCCAGTCGTGCAGGATGGGCTCTACCCATTGCCAGGCGGCTTCCTGCTCGTCGGCGCGCACGAAGAGGTTCAGCCGGCCGCCGATCACGTCGAGCAGCAGGCGCTCGTAGGCGCCCACGCGGTGGCTGCCGAAGCGCTGGTCGAAGTCCAGATCCAGCTCCACCGGCGACAGGATCTGTATGCCGTCCGCGCCGGGCTGGCCCTGGCCGGCGGCCATCAGGTGCAGGCTCAGGCCGTCGCGCGGCTGCAGGTGGATGACGAGGCGGTTGGCCGCGCCCAGCGGCGTGCGGTAGATGGCGTGCGGCACCTGGCGGAAGTGCACGACGATCGAGGCCTCGCGCCCCGCCAGCCGCTTGCCGGTGCGCACGAAGAAGGGCACGCCGGCCCAGCGCCAGTTGTTGATCTCGGTGCGCAACGCGACGAAGGTTTCGGTCTGGCTGCTGGCGGGCACGCCGTCTTCCTGGCGGTAGCCGGGCACGTCGCTGCCGCCGAGCTGGCCGGCGCTGTACTGGCCGCGCACCACGTCGCGGTGGATGCTCTCGGGCGTCCAGCGCTTGAGCGAGCGCAGCACCTTGAGTTTCTCGTCGCGGATCGCGTCGGCGTGGGCGCTGACCGGCGGTTCCATGCCGATGGCGCACAGCAGCTGCAGCGCATGGTTCTGCACCATGTCGCGCAGCGCGCCGGTCTTGTCGTAGAAGGCGCCGCGCTGCTCCACGCCCAGGCGCTCGGCCATGGTGATCTCGATGCTGGCCACGTTCTCGCGCCGCCACAGTGGCTCGAAGAAGGCATTGCCGAAGCGCAGCGCCAGCAGGTTCTGCACCGAGGGCTTGCCCAGGTAGTGGTCGATGCGGAAGATCTGCCGCTCGCTGAACACCTTGCGCACGGCGGCGTTGATGCTGCGGTTCGAGGCCAGGTCGTGGCCCAGGGGCTTTTCGAGCACCACGCGGGTGTTGGCCGTGGCCAGGCCGGCGGCGCCGAGTTCTTCGCAGGCCCGGGTGAACAGCGAGGGCGCGGTGGCCAGGTACATCACCACGGTGTCGGCGTTGCGCGCGCGCAGCAGCTCGCCCAGCGCGGCGTAGTCGGCGCTGCTCGACAGGTCCATGCGCTGGTAGTGCAGCAGCTGGGCGAAGGCGGCGAACTCCTCGTCGCTCGGGCGCTTGTCGCCCTCGACCGAGGCTAGGCGCGAGCCGATCAGCGCGCGGTACTCGTCGTCGCTCATCGCGTCGCGCGCCACGCCGATGATGCGCCCGCCCGCCGGCAGGCTGCCGTGCCGGAACGACTGGAACAGCGCCGGCAGCAGCTTGCGCCAGGCCAGATCGCCGGTTCCCCCAAACAACACCAGGTCAAAGCTCATGAAACTTCCTGAAAAATTTCGTTGTTATCAATGTAACTCAGTTTCATGTTCACAGGGAAGTCTCTACAATCCCTGCCGAAACTGCGCTACGCTAGCGTGAAGCCTTTTCAGCCTATTTGCGAGACAAGACCATGACCCAACTCGATGCGCTCAAAGCCCTGACCACCGTGGTGGCAGATACCGGAGACTTCAACCAGCTGGCGCAGTACCAGCCGCAGGACGCGACCACCAACCCGTCGCTGATCCTCAAGGCCGTGCAGAAGCCCGAATACGCGCCGCTGCTGGCGCAGACGGTGCAGCAGCACCGCGGCAAGCCGCTGGACGAGATCATCGACCGCCTGCTGGTGCGTTTCGGCAGCGAGATCCTGTCCATCATCCCCGGCCGCGTCTCCACCGAAGTGGATGCACGCCTGTCGTTCGACACCGCCGCCAGCGTGGCGCGCGCCGAGCGCATTGTGGCGCTGTACCGGGCCGAGGGCGTGTCCACCGACCGCGTGCTGATCAAGGTGGCCTCGACCTGGGAAGGCATCGAGGCCGCGCGCCAACTCGAGGGCAAGGGCATCCGCACCAACCTCACGCTGCTGTTCTCCTTCGCCCAGGCCGTGGCCTGCGGCCAGGCCAAGGTGCAGCTGATCTCGCCCTTCGTCGGCCGCATTTACGACTGGTACAAGAAGCAGGCCGGCAGCAGCTGGGACGAGGCCGCCATGGCCGGCGCCAACGACCCGGGCGTGAAGTCGGTGGCCGCCATCTACCAGTACTACAAGCATTTCGGCATCGCCACCGAGGTGATGGGCGCGAGCTTCCGCAACGTGGGCCAGATCCTGGCGCTGGCCGGCTGCGACCTGCTCACCATCTCGCCCGAGCTGCTGGCGCAGCTGGCGGCGTCCGACCAGCCGGTGCCGCAGGCCCTGTCGGAGAGTGCCGCCAAGCAGCTGAAACTCGACCGCGTGCAGTACGACGAAGCCAGCTTCCGCTACGCGCTGAACGAAGATGCCATGGCCACCGAGAAGCTGGCCGAGGGCATCCGCGCCTTTGCGGCCGATGCCGTCAAGCTCGACAAACTGCTGCAAGCCGCATGAACCGCCCCTTGAACGAAGACCGGCTGCGCTGCGACCGCGCGCCGGCCTGGCAGCAGCTGCGCCAGCACTACGACGACCAGGGCCGCGCCTTCGACCTGCGCGATGCCTTCGCCACCGACGCTACGCGCCTGGCGCGTTGGAGCCAGCAGGCACCGCATTTGTTCGCCGACCTGTCCAAGAACCTCATCGACGACCAGGCCCAGCAGCTGCTGCTGCAGCTGGCGCGCGAATGCGGGCTGGAGCGCTACCGCGACGCCATGTTCGCCGGCGAGCCCATCAACAACTCAGAGGGCCGCGCCGTCATGCACTGGCTGCTGCGCCAGCCGGCGCAGGGCCTTCAGGACTGGCTGCCCGCCAGCCCCCAGCCCGTGCGCGATGCGCTGGCGGATGTGCACCAGAGCCTGGACCGCATGCTGGCGCTGGCCGAGCAGGTGCGCGCCAACCCCGACATCACCGACATCGTCAACATCGGCATCGGCGGCTCCGACCTGGGGCCGGCCATGGTGGTGAACGCGCTGGCCGACTGGCACATGCCCGGCAAGCGCCTGCACTTCGTCTCGAACGTCGACGGCCACGAGCTGGGCCATGTGCTGCACCAGGTGCGGCCCGAGAGCACGCTGTTCCTGATCGCCTCCAAGTCCTTCACCACGCTGGAGACCATGGTCAACGCGCACTCGGCGCGCGACTGGTTTTTGCAGCAGGGCGGCTCGGTCGACCGCGCGGCGGCGCTGTCGGTCTCGCAGCACTTCTGGGCGCTGACCACCAACGAGACGGCCGCGGCCGAGTTCGGCATCGACACCACGCTGGGCTTCTGGGACTGGGTGGGCGGGCGCTACTCGCTGTGGTCGGTGATCGGCCTGCCGATCGCCATCGCCGTGGGCAGCGAGCACTTCCGCGCGCTGCTGCAGGGCGCGCACGACATGGACGTGCACTTCAAGACCGCGCCGCTCGAAGCCAACCTGCCGGTGCGCCTGGGCCTGCTCGACCTCTGGTACCGCAACTTCCACGGATTTGCCACGCGCTGCGTCGCGCCCTACAGCCACGGCCTGCGCCGGCTGTCGGCCTACCTGCAGCAGCTCGAGATGGAGAGCAACGGCAAGGGCATGGACGCGGCCGATGAGCGCCTGGGCTACGCGACCTCGCCGGTGGTCTGGGGCGAGCCCGGCACCAATGGCCAGCACGCCTTCTTCCAGATGATCCACCAGGGCCGCGACGTGGTGCCGGTGGAGTTCATCGCCGCGCGCGTGGGCGGCGAGTTCTTCGAGAGCCACCAGAACAACCTCGTCATCAACGCCATCGCCCAGGCCCAGGCCCTGCTGGTGGGGCGGCCCGACGAGACTGGCCCCAAGTACTGCCCCGGCAACCGGCCCAGCACCTTTTTGCTGATGGAGCGGCTCAGCCCCATGTCGCTGGGCGCGCTGATCGCGCTGTACGAGCACCGCGTCTTCGTCAGCGGCGCGCTGTGGGGCATCAACAGCTTCGACCAGTGGGGCGTGGAGCTGGGCAAGCAGCTCGCCAAGGACCTGTTCCAGCGCCGCGAGCAGCGCGACTGGGCGGGCGTGGACGCCTCCACCGCCGCGCTGGTGGCCAAGCTGGCGCCTTGAAAAACAGTAGCTGCTGGCGCTCACCAGATAAGGGTTTCAGATGGATTTCCATCTGGAACCCTTTTTTATCGAGCGCAAGCAGCTATCAAAATGAAGTGGCGGCACGGCGCACGGCACGCCGCAGTTGTTGCCTTTTGCTCATCAACTGCTTCCAATCCGGCGCTTGGGCGGCGGCGGTGCGTCTGGAATACTCAGGGGCTTTGCAGAACCAGACAAGGAGACGACATGCCCCGTTCATTCAAGATGCTGGCGCTGGCCGCCATGGTGGCCGCCAGCGGCGCCGCGCTCGCCCAGGGTAGCGGCACGCTGGACAAGATCGCCAGCAGTGGCAAGGTGGTGGTGGGCGTGCGCGAAAGCTCGGCGCCCATGGCCTTTGCGATCGGCGCCAACAACCAGTTCGGCGGCTACCACGTGGAGCTGTGCGAGCGCGTGCTCAAGGCGATCGTGCCCCAGGCCAAGCTCGAATACATGGCGCTCACCGCGCAGAACACCATGCCGCTGGTGCAGAACGGCACCGTGGACATCGGCTGCGGCCCGACCACCAACAACCTCACGCGCCAGAAGCAGGTGGCCTTCGCCGTCACCACCTACGTGAGCCAGGTGCGCATGGCGGTGCGGGCCGATTCGGGCATCACCAGCTTCAAGCAGCTCGACGGCCGCACCGTGGCCGCCTCGGCCGGCACCACGGCCGTGCAACTGCTGCGCAAGTACGGCAAGGACAACAACGTGAACCTGCCCACCACGCTGGGCAAGGACCACTTCGAGAGCTTCATGCTGCTGGAGTCGGGCCGCGCCGACGCCTTCGTGCTCGACGACAACCTGCTGGCCGGCGTGGTCGCCAACTCGGCCAACCCCAAGGGCTACAAGATCGTCGGCGAGGTGCTGGGCTCGGAGCCCATCGCGCTGCTGTTCCGCCGGGACGACCCGGCCTTCAAGAAGGCCGTGGACGACCAGCTCGTCAAGCTGATGCAGACCGGCGAGCTGGCCAAGGTCTACGACAAGTGGTTCATGCAGCCGATCCCGCCCAAGAACATGGTGCTGAACCTGCCGATGAGCGACACGCTCAAGAAGCTGATGGCCGAGCCCAACGACAAGCCGCTCGAAGCGTACGCCCAGCAGTGAGCTGGCGCGGGCCCCTGAATTTCCCTCTGCCTTTGCTGATTTGACGATGACTGCCTTTGTCGCCCCCGACGAGATCCGCGGCCGCTTCGCGCGCGCCATGTCCGAGATGTACCGCCAGGAGGTGCCGCAGTACGGCAGCCTGATCGCGCTGGTGGCCCAGGTCAACGGCGAGGTGCTGGCGCAGCAGCCGCAGCTGGAGCAGGCCATGGCCCGGGCCGGTGAGCTGGAGCGGCTGGACGTGGAGCGCCACGGCGCGATCCGCGTCGGCACGGCCGAGGAGCTGGCCACGCTGCGGCGGCTGTTCGCCGTCATGGGCATGGAGGCGGTGGGCTACTACGACCTGTCGGTGGCGGGCGTGCCGGTGCATTCCACGGCCTTCCGCCCGGTGGCGCAGGCGGCGCTGAACCGCAACCCGTTCCGCGTCTTCACCTCGCTGCTGCGGCTGGAGCTGATCGAGGACGCGGCCCTGCGCGCGCAGGCCGCGGCCATCCTGGCCAAGCGCCGCATCTTCAGCGATGGCGCGCTGGCGCTGATCGCGCGCTGCGAGCAGGCCGGCGGGCTCAGCGATGCCGAGGCCGACGCCTTCGTCGCCGAGGCGCTGGAGACCTTCCGCTGGCACAGCGAGGCCACGGTCGATGCCGACACCTACGAGCGCCTGCACCGCGCGCACCGCCTGGTCGCCGACGTGGTCTGCTTCAAGGGCCCGCACATCAACCACCTGACGCCGCGCACGCTGGACATCGACGCCGCCCAGGCCGGCATGCCGGCGCGCGGCATGGACGCCAAGGACGTGGTCGAGGGCCCGCCGCGCCGCGCCTGCCCCATCCTGCTGCGCCAGACCAGCTTCAAGGCGCTGGAGGAAACGGTGCGCTTTCCCGGCGACGGCGGCGTGGACCAGGGCACGCACACGGCGCGCTTCGGCGAGATCGAGCAGCGCGGCGTGGCGCTGACCCGCAAGGGCCGGGCGCTGTACGACCAGCTGCTGGCCCAGGTGCGCGACATGGCCGGCGCCGGCAGCGCGGGCGCGGGCTATGCCGAGCGGCTGGCGGCGGCCTTCGAGGCCTTTCCCGATGCGCACGACGCCCTGCGCCAGCAGGGGCTGGCCTTCTACCGCTATGTGGCCACCGGCGTGGCGGCGGCGGATGCTGACGCGGCGGTCGAAGACCTGCTGGCCGCCGGCGCGCTGCGCGCCGAGCCCATCGTCTACGAAGACTTTTTGCCGGTGAGCGCGGCCGGCATCTTCCAGTCCAACCTGGGCGGCGAGGAGCAGAAGCGCTACCAGGCCAACCAGGCACAACAGGCTTTCGAGGCCGACCTGGGCACCCGCGTGCACGACGAGATCGCGCTGTACCAGACGCTGCAGGACGAGTCGCTGGCGGCAGCGCGCGCCGCATTGCGCCAGGCCGCGGCTGCATAGCCATGGCTGCGTTCTTCTCCTTCACCCCCGCGTTCGCCGAGCCGCAGGGCTCGCCGATCCGCGAGCTGTTTCCCTACCTGAGCCGGCCCGGCATGGTGTCGCTGGCCGGCGGCTACCCGTCGCCCAGCCTGTTCGACCAGGATGGATTGGCCGAGGCCGCCGCACAGGCGCTGGCCACCGGCGCCGGCGCGCTGCAGTACGGCGCGACCGAGGGCTCGCCCGCGCTGCGCGAGCAACTGGCGGCCCAGTGCCGGGCGCGCGGCATCGCTTGCGAGCCGGGCGAGGTGCTGGTCACCACCGGTTCGCAGCAGGGGTTCGATCTGCTGCTGCGTGTGCTGGTGCAGCCGGGCGACGCGGTCTGCGTGGAGACGCCGGCCTATCCGGCCACGCTGGCCGCGCTGCGCCAGGCGGGCGCGCGCGTGCTGAGCGTGCCGGTCGATGCGCACGGCCTCGATGTGGATGCGCTGGCCGAGCTGCTGGCGCGTACGCCGGCGGCCGAGCGCCCGCGCCTGCTCTACACCGTGCCCAGTTTCTCCAACCCCTGCGGCACGCTGCAGACGCAGGCGCGCCGCGAGCGGCTGGTGCAGCTGGCGCTGCAGTACCGCATGGCGGTGGTGGAGGACGATCCCTACGGCGAGCTGGCCTTCACCGACGAGCGGCCCGCGCCACTGTATGCCTGCGCCCAGCGGCTGGCGCCCGAGGCCAATCCGGTCATCTATTTGTCGAGCCTGTCCAAGACCGTCGCGCCCGGGCTGCGCGTGGGCTGGATGGTGGCCGACGCCGCCGTGCTGCGCCGCTGCACCGTGGCCAAGCAGACGGTGGACCTGTGCACCTCGCCGCTGGCGCAGAGCGTGGCCGCGCACTACCTGCAGTCGGGCCGCTACCCGCAGGCGGTGGCGCGGGCCTGCACCGAATACCGGCGCCGCATGCTCGCGCTGACGGACGGCCTGGCGCGCGAGCTGCCGGGGCGCATGTCCTTCGTCACGCCGGCCGGTGGCATGTTCGTCTGGGCCTCGTTCGCGCGCGACATCGACCCGCAGGCGCTGTTCGAGGCCGCCGTGGCGCGGCTGGTGCTGTACGTGCCTGGCAAGGCCTTCTACGCGGACGCGCCCGACCTGCACACCATGCGCCTGTCGTTCGCCGCGCCCGAGGTGCCGCAGATCGCCGAAGCCGTGCAGCGCCTGGCGGCGGCGGTGCAGACCGTGGGTTGACTGGCGTGCTCTTGATTTGAGAGCTGCTTGCGCTCGTCGTGCAATGGATTTGGATTCAAATGTATTTGAATCCATTGATTGGCAAGCGCCAGCAGCTACGATTTTTGCAATCACTGCCGGCGCCTAGAGCGGCAGGCAGCGCACCGTCGTGCCCGGCAGCACGATCTTTTCCGCGTACAGGCCCTTGCGCTCGGGCGAGAGCAGGGCGCCCAGGGTCTGCAGCACGGGGATCTCCTCGCCCGGCTTGACCCGCCGGTAGCACTGGTCGAGCAGCGCCACCGTGTTGGCGAGCACCTGGCCTTCGCCGCGGTGGGCGGCGTCCTTCTGCAGCGTCTCGGCGTGCTGCTTCAGCCAGCCCTCGTAGGTCTCCAGCGCGTCCGGCGACAGCTTGCCGCGCTCGGCCTCGGGAATCATGCTGGCATACAGAGCCTTGAGGCTGTCCGTGCCGGCCTGGCCCATGTGCAGCGCCGCGTCGTAGTGCACTTCATAGGCGCCCTGGCGGTAGACCACGCGCTTGATCTGGTAGCGCAGCTTGCCCTGCTCGCCGCCCAGCGTGCGGATCAGCGCCAGCGCCGCCGCGCTGTTCGGATCGCTGGCCAGCTGCTGGTCCAGCGCCGCGGCGATCTGCGCGTCGTCCGGGTAGGAGATGCCCGGCGAGGGCGAGCAGGCCGCCAGCGCAAGGGCCGCCGCGAGAGAAAAAGTGACTTTGGGTAAATGAATTTTCATTGTGTTGGATTTTCAAATGATTATGAAGATCTGCCTGGAATATTCAAATTTCTGTCATATTAAAGTCATGGGGAAATGATTATTCCTGGCGGGTGCAGCGTATTTTCATATGGTTTTTCCGGCAGTGTGGAATATCCAGTATGTGAAAAATTCGCATTACCTGTGGAAATCCCGAGGCATATGCGGTATTTTGTGATGAAGTGTTTTTGTTGGGATTTGTATCCTGAATGGGGAAATTCCTGAGCGAATCCCCGGATGCAGACGGACGGGGCGTGGAATCCATGCAGGACGGGGCATGGCGGGGCGCCAGCCCGGAGGCGCACGCGTGTACTTTTATTTACTTGCGGGCGCAAGCACGTAAATAACAATCCCCGGGCAAGCCGCGATAGGCTGCGTTTCGATTCCATCCAACTTCCTGAAGGATCATAACTATGCGAAAGATCGCCACTACTGCCCTTGCTTTGCTGGCACTGTCTTGCGGGGCTGCATTTGCCCAGAGCGGAAGCATCACGATTCCCGGCCTGGCCTCGGGCAAAGGGTCCGCCGGCTCCGAGATTTCCAACAGCAAGATTACGGTGATGAACAACAAGGCCAGCGATATCACCGCCGGCGGCGGCAAGGCCTCGATCAAGGTCGCCGACATCACCCTGGACGGCACGGCCAACGTGAACAGCGTGAACATCTCGGGCTCGAAGATCCGCGACTCCGAAATCACCGTCAGCGGCAACGAAGCCAGCCAGGTCCGGGCGATTGGCGGCACGGCCAACGTCAACAGCGTCAACATCAACTGACGCGCTGGCGCCATAGCCAGAGAGAAACAGGCGGGCAGGAGGGGCCATGAGGCATGGCCCCTCCCGCGCCGTTCCAGCTGCCTGCATGGCGGGCAGTGATTGCCATGGATTTCACCGGAGGGCTTCGCTTGCACAAGAAGCAAAAGACGCAACCACACTGGATCGCCCTGGGACTGCTGGGGGTTTCGGTGGCGGCCACGCCGCAGCTGGCGGCGGCGCAGGAGTCCATGCTGACCGGCCTGGGCTGGCACAAGAACAGCGCCGGCACCGAGATGGACTCCAGCAGCCAGGCCCAGGTAGTGGGCAACCAGACGACCGCCACGGTGACGAGCTCGGGCGGCAAGGTGTCGGCGCTGGCCAATGCGGGCATGATGATCGACCTCGTCAGCACGGCCCAGGCCAACGGCGTGGGCATCGCGGCCATGCAGGTGCAGGGCACGCAGCTGCAGGTGCTGGGCAACCAGGCCAGCGGCTTCGTGAACGCGCTGGGCGGCGCGGCCACGGCCAACATGGCGCTGATCGCGAGCGGCGAGGGCCGCAAGCCGCTGAACGCCACGCGGGTCCTGATCCAGGGCAACCGGGCTTCCAATGTCGAGGCTTTCGGCGCCAAGGCGAACGTGCTGCTGGGCATGGGCTCGCTGCAGCTGCCGGGCCGGTCCTCGGCCAACAGCGTCCTCGCGGACGCGACCGAACTGCGCAACACGCAGACGGTCACCACGAACAACCAGGCGAGCGACGTGATCTCCATCGGCGGATCGGCGCTCGCCAATGCGCTGACCACGGCGCGCAGCAAGCTCCAGGACAGCCGGGTGCTGGCCACGGGCAACCAGGCCAGCAACATCAGCGCCGGCGGCGGCTCCGCAGGCGTGGGCCGCGGCACGATTGCCGAGGTCAACCTCACCGGCGTGGCCGGGGCCAACACCGTGGCCATCGCGTCGAGCGAGCTGCAGAACGCCCAGCTGTCGCTGGCGAACAACCGCGCCTCGCAGATGAACACCACCGGCGGCAGCGCGCTGGCCAACAGCATCAGCTTCACCGAGCACCAGCTCTCCGGCGGCGCCGGCTACCAGGCCGATGTGACCGGCAACGAGGCCGGCAACGTGCAGGCCTGGGGCGGCGAGGGCTCGATCCTGGGCGGCGCGCTGGCGGAGGTGCGCATGTCCGCGGCGGCGCTGGCCAACACCATCTCGGTGCAGCGCGGGACGCTGGGCGACAGGCCGCTGCATTCGGTCACCGGCAACCAGGCGAGCGGCGTGGTCGCCACGGGCGGCGGCGCGGCGGCGAACAGCCTGTGGCTCGACAACGCCACGCTCAGCGGCGGGCTGGTGCAGATCGCCGGCAACCGCGCCACCCAGGTGCAGACCTCGGGGGCTTCGGGCTCGATAGGCGGGGGCGTGATCGCCTCGGTCGACCGCAATGGCCGGGCGCTGGGCAACACGGTGGCGGTGGACCGCCAGGCGACGCTGGAGCGCGCGAATGTGCTGCTGTCCGGCAACGCCAGCCACGGGGTGACCGGCAACGGCGGCTTCGCCGCAGCGAACTCGCTCGCGGTGACCGAAGGGCGGGTGAAGCAGTCGGTGGTCACGCTGTCGGGCAACCGGGCGGACCAGGTGCAATCCACTGGCGGCTCGGCCGGCGTGGGCGGCGGCGTGCTGTACTCGACCAGCCAGGATTCGGTGGCGCTGGCCAACGCGGTCTCGGTCGGCGGCTCGCAGCTGGATGCGAAGAGCCTGTCCGTGCTCGGCAATACCGCGTCGGGGCTCAACGCCCGCGGCGGCACCCTGATGGCCAACAGCGTGGCGCTGGAGAGCGGCAGCGGCAAGGCGGTGCAGCTGTCGGCCGATGGCGTGGTCCTGGGCAACCGCGCCAGCAACATGAGCACCACGGCCCAGAGCACCTCGGGCGCCGGCGGGCTGATGAGCAGCTCCAGCAACGCGCGCGCGGCGGCCAACTCGCTGGTGCTGCACGAGGACGTGCTGGTGGACCGCTCCTCGCCCTGGACGATCGCCCTGAACCAGGCGAATGGCGTGCATGCCGGCGGCGGCACGGCGCTGGTCAACAGCTTCGCGGCCTACCGCGGCGCGCGGGTGCAATCCAGCCCGGTGACCATCCTCGGCAACACCGGCCAGGACATCAGCACCGGCGGCGGCGCCAGCCAGGCGCTGGGCGTGGGCTCCAAGACCAACGGGATCCTGGTGGCCAACGGCCTGTACCTGGAGGGGCCGGAGGCCACGCGCCTGTCGAACACGCCGGTGCTGATCTCGGCGAACCAGGCGCGCCAGCTGAGCGCGCCGGGCGGCCGCATCAACGCGAACGCGGTGGCCGTGAACGGCAGCGGCAGCGTCGATACGAGTACGCTGAGCATCCTGGGCAACACGGCTTCCAACCTGCACAGCGAAGGCAATGAAAGCACGCTGGCGGGGCATGCGATCAACAAGGGCGTGGGGCAGGTCAATGCCAACGCGATCCAGGTGCTGGCCGGCCTGCGCAACGCCAGCCTGCTGCTGGTGGGCAACAGCGCGGGCAACGTGAGCGCCAGCAAGGGACTGGCCGCGGCCAACAGCGTGCTGCAGGACGACGGCGCCAGCATGGGCCAGCTGAGCGCCGCCCTGGTGGGCAACAGCGCCGGCGAAACCCGGGCCGACGGCGGGCATACGGCCCTCAGCAACAGCATCGTGGCGGACAGCGGGGCCACCCTGCGCAACAGCAGCATGCAGGTGCTTGCCAACCGCGGCGATGCCCAGGCCTCGGGCGGCGATGCGATGGCCAATAGCGTGCGCAGCAAGAGGGGCGGGCGGATTTCCGAGTCTTCGGTGACCGTTGCGGCCAACAAGGGCTCGGCCCGCAAGGGCACCGCCAGCAGCGTCGATGCCGATGGCGGATCGGTGCAGGCCAGCAGCATCACCATCCTGGGCAACCAGGGCACGGCCAGCGGCGGCGGCACGATCAACAGCGTGGCGGGCTCGGGCTCGCTGCGCGGCAGCCAGATCGCGATCCTCGGCAACAGCGGCTCGGCCCAGGGCGGCACGGCCAACAGCGTGGCCCTGAACGGCAGCGTGGCCGCGTCGAGCATCACCATCCTCGGCAACCAGGGCAGCGTGCAGTCCGGCGGCACCGTGAACAGCGTCACCGGCAAGGGCTCGATCAAGGGCAGCCAGATCACCATCGCGGCCAACAGTGGCTCGGCCAAGGGCGGCGGCACGGTCAACAGCGTGAAGAACAGCGGCAGCATCACGGCCGCCAGCGTCACGCTGATCGGCAACCGGGGCAGCACGACGGGCGGCGGCACGGTCAACAGCGTGGACAACAAGGGGCAGCTCTCCGGCCACGTGCTGATTGCCGGCAACCGCGGCAGCGCGACCATGGGCGGCACGGTGAACTCGCTGGTCAACCACGGCCTGATGGCCGGCAGCGTGGTGATCGCCGGCAACAACGGGCGCGCGATGGCGGGCGGGGTCTCGAACTCGGTGGTCAACCAGGGGGTGATCACCGGCACGGTCAACATCGTGGGCAGCAACTCGGTGGCCGTCGCGGGCATGACCTCCAGCAGCGTGCGCAACGTGGGCGGCGCCATCGTCGGCGCCGCCGGGGTCGCGGGCAACGCGGCGTTCGCGGCGAACCCCGGCTACACCTACGCGACGCCCTCCACGGGCGTGGTGAACAACTCGGTGACGGTGGTGCCCGCCTTCAACGTCATCAGCAACTGAAGTGTGAAAACCAAGAAAGGACTGGCAATGAGAACGCAGACAGGAAATTCCAGGCGCCTGCCGCTCGCAGCCGCCAGGCTGGTCGGCGCGGCCGGCGTGCTGGCGCTGGCGGCCCTGGGCGCGCAGGCCCAGATGGTCAACTACAACGAGCAGCTCGGCAACTACAAGGACATGGCCCAGAACGGCGTGAAGCTCAACGACGGCGTGTTCCCCGCCGTGAGCGCCCGGGCGCGCGTGAACCGGGCGATCGCGCAGAACGCGCTGGTCGACCAGAGCGCGCTGGTGCAGCCCGACGGCTCGCTCAAGCTGCCCGACCGCCAGCAGAACATCGTGATCCGCACGAACTACAACAACGTGCAGCAGGGCGCCGACGGAGCCGTGCGCATCGCGAGCCCGGTCATCCAGGGCAACGTGAACGGCACGGTCACGCTGTACGTGGAAGGCGGCGGCGTCGAGAACATCACGGTGCTCAACTCCCGCAAGTGATGCGGGCAGGCAGTCCGTCGCAGGGCGCCAGGCCTGGCGCCGCGCCCGCCTGCTTCCGATTCCAACCAGTTCGACAAAACATGAAGAAAATTTTCCTCAAGAGGGCGGCATTGGCGCTGGCAGTGGCTTCGCTGGCCGGCTGCGCGACCACGCAGAACGCGATCCAGGACGCCCAGACGCTGATGCAGGAGAGGGACTCCGACAAGCTCCAGCCGGTGACCAACCTGAGTCCCTATGCGGGTTCGCTCGCCCGCCTGGGCGACATGCTCGACATCTACAAGGATGGCGATCCGATCATCTACATGCAGACCCGCAACATCTCGGATGCGACCAACCTCTCCAACCCGCTGGTGGGCGCGGAGATCCCGGGCGACATCACCGAGATGGTGCGCACGGCGCTGAACCGCATCGGCGCGCACGTGGTCTACGTGCCCTACCACCCGGACTACCTGGTGTCGCAGGCCCAGCTCGGCGCGCGCTTCGGCGTGACCATGCCCGACTTCCTGATCACCGGCGCGCTCACCGAGTTCGACCGGGCGATCGCCGGCGCCGGCCGGGCCAACTCCGCGAGCATCGAGTTCGGCGGCGGCAAGGGCAAGACCGACCTGGGCGCGGACGTCAAGCGCACGGCGATCTATTCGGCGCTGGCGCTGGACCTGAACCTGGTGAGCTTCAGCACGCAGCAGATGGTGCCGCGCATCCAGGCTTCGAACGTGGTGAAGGTGCTGAACCTGAGCACCGAGGACAACGCCAGCATCGGCTTCTACGGCAATTCCTTCGGCTTCAAGCTGGAGGGCAAGTACCTGCAGGGGCGCCATTCCGCGATCCGCACGCTGGTGGACCTGAGCGTGCTGGAGATCGTGGGCAAGGCCACCAACACGCCGTACTGGCGCTGCATTCCCGGCGGCAAGCCCGACCCGGTGGTGGTCGAGAACATGCGCAAGGCCTACGACGCGCTGGCGCCGGAACTCAAGCTCGGCCTGATCCAGGTGACGCTGCGCAAGTACGGCGAGCCGGTGCAGGTCACGCAGAAGCTCGACGACGCGACGCAGCAGGCGCTGCGCAAGGTGTATTCCGAGCGCTACTCGGCGCTCGGCCCGCTGGACGTGATGACCTGGAAGGGCTTCGAGCCACTGTTCTTCGGCGTGCCCATGAGCTGGGATGGCATGCTGGAGGCGCAGGCCGCCCAGGACCAGGCCCCTGCCGCGCCCGCACCCCAGCCCCGCGCACCGGAGGTGGGCGCATGACGACACGCACCGGCGCGCTGAAGGCGGGGGCTGCTCCCGCCATCCTCGGGGCTGTGCTGCTGGGCCTGCCGCTGGCGGTCCTGGCGCAGCAGGTTTCGCCGCCCCCGGCGCAGGCGGCCCAGGCGCCGTCGGCCTCGACGGCGGCGCGCTTCGTGGCCTCGTGCAACGACTCGCTGGAGCGCGGCGTGACGGAGCTGGGCTGCCAGGCGCCGCTGTACCGCAACGAGCTCGAACGCCTCAAGCGCGAAGCGCTGAACACGCAGAACCCGCAGCTGCTGTCGTTCGTGGGCGATGCCTACCGCAACCCGCGCAGCGGCATGGGCGACATGGGCCAGGCCTACCGCTGGTACCTGCTGGCGGCGGTGCGCGGCGATCCGCTGGCCATGCAGCGCCTGGCCGAGATGAACCAGAAGGGGCAGGGCGTGCCCAAGGACAACGTGAAGGCGCTGGGCTATGCGCGCCTGGCCGAGCGCCTGGCCCTGCCCGGCAGCGGCGCCAAGCGCAACGAAGTCCAGATGATCAACGAGCTGGGCAACGAGATGGCGGCCGAGGAGGTGGCGCTGGCGGAGAGCTTCGCCGACCAGCTGCAGGCGCGCATCCGCCGCGAGTCCGCCGGCGAAACGGGCGGCGCCGCGGCTGCGGCCGGCACGGCGGCTTCGCCGGCGCCCAGAACGGTGCCGGTGCCCGCGCCGCGGCAGGTGCCCGGATCGGGCGCAGCCACGCCGGGCACGGTGCTGCCGGGTGTTCCCGCGCCCTTGCCCCATGAGTGAGTACCCAGGAGGAGTGCGAATGGAACCATGCAACGGCTTCAGGAATGGCGGCATTGCGGTCGGCCTCCACGGGCTTCGGCGTTGGGGCCGGCTGCTGTCGGGCCTGGGCTGCCTGGCGCTGGCGCAGGCCGCTTCGGCGGCCGGCCCGCAGGCACCCGGTGGCGCCGACGGCGGCAGCGGGCTGGGCATTGCCAGGCCAGCCCGCCCGGATCTGCCGCAGCGGCCCGCACGGCCGGCGGCCGGCGGCGAAGGATCGGGCAACCGGATCGAGGTCAGTGGCAACACCGCCAGCGGCGTGCGCTGTTCGCAGGACGGCTCGGTCTCGGTCAACAGCGTCGACGTGAACGGCGCCAGCCTGCAGGGCCGCACCGTGATCGTGCAGGGGCGCAATGTGAACAACGTGAGCACGGCCGACTGCGCCGCGCAGCCGGCAGCCGGGGCGGCGCCGTCGGGCCAGGTCAATGGCGTGCGCATCCGCTGACCGGGTGCCGGGAAGTTTCCAGTCAACCATGAAGAGCCAGGAGGGAAAAGAATGAATCCAGTGATGTCTGCGCGCCTCAAGCAACGCGGTGCGGCGGTGGGGCTGCTGGCCGCGGCGGTGCTGCTGTCCGCCTGCCAGGACAAGGCCTCCGAAGCGCCGCCGGCCGTGGCTGCGCCAGCGCCCCAGACGGCACCGTCCGCACCGGCCCCTGCGCCCGCACCGGTGGCTGCGCCTGCGGCTGCCCCGGCCGCTGCGGCGGCGCCCCGCAAGGTGCCGCTGTCCGTGCAGGGCGTGGCCTCGGCCGGCCTGACGGTGCGGGTGAAGAGCGTGGACATCGGCGCCGACGCAACGGTGCTGGACGTGAGCATCTCGTTCGCCAACCGCATCACCGGCTCCACGATGCTGGCGCTGGCGGACACCTACCTCGAGGACGAGGGCCAGGGGCGATTGCAGATCAAGCGGCCCGACAACAACCGCGACCTGACCATCCGCGAGGGCCAGACGCTCAACGGCCAGCTGGTCTTCATGGGCGCGGTCTCGCCTTCCTCGCGCACGCTGCGGCTGGTGTTCAACGACGGCAACCAGGGCGACAACATCGTCGCGCCGGGCCTGACGATGGAACTGCCGCTGCAGGGGCATTGATGCGCGCGGCCTTCCTGGCGCTGGCTGACGCTGCGGTGCTGGCCGCCGCGCAGGCCTCGGCCTACGAGGTGGTGCGCAGCAACCGGCCGCTGGCGCAGACGACTACGCAGCTGGCGCCCAGCGCCGGTGCGCCGCAGACGGTGCTCACACCCCAGGCGCAGCCGGGCGGCCTGAGCGCCTCGGAGCCCGCCACCGCGCTGCAGCCTGCGCGCAGCCCGAGCACCATCCTGCGCGAGGCCGAGGTGCCGCCCGAGCGGCTGGAGAAAACGCGCGAGCTGCTCCAGGAGCTCAAGGCCGAGCCCACGCCGCAGCAGGCGATCTCCATAGCCCTGCCGGCCGATGTGCTGTTCGATTTCGACAAGGCCGAACTGCGCCCCGACGCCGGCGATTCGCTGCAGAAGGCGGCGGAACTGGTGCAGGGCTATCCCAAGGCGCCGCTGACCGTGCGCGGCCACACCGATGGCAAGGGCAGCGATGCCTACAACGACGAACTGTCGATGCGCCGCGCCCGCGCCGTGGCCGCGGGGCTGGAGGGCCGCAGCGGACGCAAGGCGTCCGTCGAGGGCCTGGGCAAGCGCGAGCCGGTCGCCCCCAACACCACGCCCGACGGCCAGGACAACCCCCAGGGGCGCCAGCTGAACCGGCGCGTGCAGATCCTCATCGGGGTTCCCACCTCCTGAAAGCAGAGCACCCATGGCCCTTATCCCATGCCCCGAATGCGGCCGCCAGGTTTCGACCCAGGCCGGCGCCTGCCCGCACTGCGGCTATCCGCTCCAGCCGCAGCAGCGCCATGCGCCCGAGCAGGGGGCGCTGCAGTCGCCGCACGTCTGGAGTCGCGCCATCGTGGCGCTGGGCGCCTGGCTGGTCACGCCTTGGATCGCACGGCTGCTCTTCGGGCTGGCGGCGCTGGTGGTCGCCTACTTCCTGTTCCGCGGCCCCTGATTTGCTCTTGATTTGAGAGCTGCTGGCGCTTGTCAATCCATGGATTCAAATATAAATATATTTGAATATGGCTGATGGCAAGCGCTGTCAGCTATGGTTTTTGATGAATCGATTCAGACCTGCCCGCTGAGCGCCCGCGCAGCCGCGAGCACATGGCGCGTGTGCTTCTCGTCGTAGCGGTGCGACGGCATGGTCAGCGTGACGGCGGCGGCCAGGCTGCCGTCGGCATGGAACACCGGGGCCGAGATGCCGGCTACCCCCTGCAGCCGGTCGCCCACCAGCGTGCAGTAGCCCTGGGCGCGGATCTGCGCATGCAGCTGCCGGTCCGGGGTGGACGCGGCGCGCAGCCCGGGATCGAAGGCCGACAGCACGCGGCCGCCGCTGCCGCGGTCCAGCGGCAGCAGGTCGCCGGCCTGGATGTGGTCGCGCACCGGGTGCGGCGAATCCACGCGGTAGCGGCACAGCCGCACGGCCTGTGCGCCCTGGCCCTGGCGCACGTGGTAGGCCGCGCTCTCGCCAGTGGCGGCCACCAGCTCGCGCAGCACCGGCATCACCACACGATCCAGCGAGAACGCCGCCGCATACAGCGCATGCAGCCGCGCGATCTCGCCGCCCAGCGCCCAGCGCCCGTCATCGAGCCGCTGCAGCAGCCGCGCATGTTCCAGCGACGCCAGCAGCCGCAGCGCGGTGCTCTTGTACAGCCGCGTGCGCTCGGCCAGCTCGGCCAGGCCCAGGGCCGTGTCGCCTTCGCGGAAGGCCGCCAGCAGCGTCAGCGCGCGGTCCACCGCCGCGGCGCCGCCGGGCGCGGCATGGTCATCGGCCACCGAGGCGGTCTGGGCTTTGCGGGGCATGGGCGGTCTCCTTGGCAAAAAAAGGGGCAGGCACGGGCTTGACAGCCCATGGCGAAGTGGATGATTATTTCATTAGAAAGAATTTCATTCTATCTTACAGAACTACCCATGACCCTGCAAGACCCTGACGTGCTCATCAGCGAAGTCGGTCCGCGCGACGGGCTGCAGTCCGTGAAGGCCACCATGCCCACGCCCGACAAGCTGCGCTGGATAGACGCGCTGTATGCCAGCGGCATCCGCGAGATCGAGGTGGCCTCGTTCGTGCCGGCGAAGCTGCTGCCCCAGATGGCCGACGCGGCCGAGGTGGTGCGCCATGCGCGCACGCTGCCGGGCCTGACCGTGATGGCCCTGGTGCCCAATGTGCGCGGCGCCGAGGCGGCGCTGGCCGCGGGCGTGCACAAGCTCACGCTGCCGGTGTCGGCCAGCGAGGCGCATTCGCAGGCCAATGTGCGCAGGACGCGGGCCGAGATGGTCGAGGAGCTGCGCCGCATCGTGCAGTTGCGCGACGAGCGCGCGCCGGGCGTGAAGGTCGAGGCCGGCATCTCCACCGCCTTCGGCTGCACGCTGCAGGGCACGGTCGCCGAGGACGACGTGGTCTGGCTGGCCGCGGCCGTCATCGAGGCCGGCGCCGACGAGTCGGGCCTGTCGGACACCACCGGCATGGCCAACCCGGCCCAGGTGCGGCGCCTGTTCCAGCGCGTGCGCGCCGAGATCGGCGAGCGCACGGGCGCGGCCCACATGCACAACACGCGCGGCCTGGGCCTGGCCAACTGCCTGGCCGCCTGGGACGTGGGCGTGCGCACCTTCGACAGCTCGCTCGGCGGCCTGGGCGGCTGCCCGTATGCGCCGGGCGCCTCGGGCAACGTGGTCACCGAAGACCTGGTGTTCATGTTCGAGGCCATGGGCGTGCGCACCGGCATCGACCTGCACCGGCTCATGGCCGCGCGCGCGCCGCTGCAGGCCGGGCTGCCCGGCGAACCCCTCTACGGCATGACCCCCGAGGCCGGCCTTCCCCAAGGATTTCCCCATGTCTGATCAGCTTCCTCCACAACTTCCCTACGCGGGCATCCGCGTCATCGAATTCACCCACATGGTCATGGGCCCGACCTGCGGCATGGTGCTGGCCGACCTGGGCGCCGAGGTCATCAAGATCGAGCCGCTGGCCGGCGACAACACGCGCAAGCTGCTGGGTTCGGGCGCGGGCTTCTTCCCGATGTTCAATCGCAACAAGAAGAGCATCGCGCTCGACCTGCAGACCCCCGAGGGCAAGGAGGCCGCGCTGCGCCTGATCGCCACGGCCGACGTGGTGAGCGAGAACTTCAAGCCCGGCACCATGAAGAAGCTGGGGCTGGACTACCCCAGCCTGTCGGCGCTGAACCCGCGCCTGGTCTACGTGAGCCACAAGGGCTTCCTGCCCGGGCCGTATGACCACCGCACGGCGCTGGACGAGGTGGTGCAGATGATGGGCGGCCTGGCCTACATGACCGGGCGGCCGGGCGACCCGCTGCGCGCGGGCACCAGCGTCAACGACATCATGGGCGGCATGTTCGGCGCCATCGGCGCCATGGCCGCGCTGCGCGCCCGCGAGCAGACCGGGCGCGGCCAGGAGGTGCAGAGCGCGCTGTTCGAGAACAACGTCTTCCTGGTGGCGCAGCACATGATGCAGTTCGCTGCCACCGGCCAGCCCGCCGCGCCCATGCCCAGCCGCATCTCGGCCTGGGCGGTGTACGACGTGTTCACGGTCAAGGATGGCGAGCAGATCTTCCTCGCCGTGGTCAGCGACACGCAGTGGGCGCTGTTCTGCGAGGCCTTCGGCCTGGCCGAGCTGCGCGCCGATCCGCGCCTGACCAGCAACAACGACCGCGTGCGCGCCCGCGAATGGCTGATGCCGCAGCTGCGCTCGCAGCTCGCGCAGTTCAGCGCGGCCGAGCTGGCGGCGGTGTTCGAGCGGCACGGCCTGCCGTTCGCGCCGATCACGCGGCCACAGGACCTGTTCGACGACCCGCACCTCAACGCCACCGGGGGCCTCGCGCCGCTCACGCTGCCCGACGGCCGCGAGGCGCGCGTGCCGCTGCTGCCGTTCACGCTGGGCGGCGAGCGCCCAGGCCTGCGCCACAACCCGCCGCGTCTGGGCGAGCACACCCACGCGCTGCTGCGCGAGGCCGGCTACAGCGACGCCGAACTGCAGGCGCTGCAGGCGCGCCACATCATCCAAGGAGACCCACAGCCATGACCGCTGCTGCATTCCCCCGCCGCCATTTCGTGCTGGCCACGCTGGCAGGCCTGTCGGCCGGCCCGGCGCTCGCCCAGGGCGCCTGGCCCGACAAGCCCATCCGCATGGTGGTGCCCTACACGCCGGGCGGCGGCACCGACAGCGTCACGCGCCACATCACCGAGAAGGTGGGGGCGGCGATGCGCTGGACCTTCCTGGTGGACAACCGGCCGGGCGCCGGCGGCAACATCGGCCTGGACCTCGTGGCCAAGGCCAGGCCCGACGGCTACACGCTGGGCATGGGCCAGACGGCGAACCTGGCCATCAACCCGGCGCTGCTGCCGAAGATGCCCTTCGACCCAGCCAAGGACCTGGTGCCGGTGGCGCTGGCCGCCGAGCAGCCGACGGTGATGGTGGTGCGCGCCGATGCGCCGTGGAAGACGCTGGCCGATGCGGTGGCGGCGGCCAAGGCCGCGCGCGGCGGCACCAAGCAGGCGCTGGCGGGCACCGGCACCGTGGGCCACCTGGCGGGCGAGATGCTGGCCATCCAGGCCGGCTTCCAGTCCATCAGCGTGCCCTACAAGGGCGCGGCGCCGGCGGTGACCGACCTGCTGGGCGGCCAGACCGACTACATGTTCGCCACGCCGCAGTCGGTGCTGGGCATGCTGCGGGGCGGCAAGCTGCGCGCGCTGGCCGTCACCTCGGCCAAGCGCATGGCGGTGTTGCCCGAGGTGCCCACGGTGGCCGAGTCGGGTTACCCCGGATTCGCGGCGGTGGACTGGAAGCTCATCGTCGCGCCGGCCGGCACGCCGGCCGATGTCGTCCAGCGCGTCAACGCCGCGGTCGAGCAGGCACTGGCCCAGCCTGCGCTGGCGGCCCTGCTGCACGCGGAAGGCAGCGCGCCCATGGGCGGCAGCCCGGCGCAGGCGGCGCAGTACCTGAAGGCCGAGCAGGGCAAATGGGCGGCGCTGGTCAGGCAGGCGAACATCAAGCTCGATTGATGGCCCTCTGTGCTTCCAATCGTGACGGCGCTGGCGCCGGCACCGGATTCCGGGATACGCTTGCCGCCATGTCTGAGACCCACGCAATGCCTTCGGGCACCCCTCTCACTTCCCGCCGCAGCCGGCGCCCCTGGCTGTGGGCCGGCATGGCGGTGGCCATCGCCACGCTGGTCACGGCCTGCGGCACGGCGCCCGACGCCGTTGGCACAGGCACGGGTAGGGGTACGGGTACGACGGGCCCGGCGCCCGGCACCTCCAGCGCCACGACGGCCCTGGCCTACCGCCAGGATGCCGCGCGCCGCATCTACGATCTCAACGGCCACCGCATCTACAAAGGTACGCTGCCGCCCATGCTATACGCCGTGGGCGTGCTGCAGGTGCAGCTCGACGCGCAGGGGCGCGTGCTGCGCCTGCAGTGGATGCGCGCCCCCCGCCATGCGCCCGAGGTGGTGGCCGAGATCGAGCGCACGGTGCGCGCCGCGGCGCCTTTCCCGGTGCCGGCGCGCCTGGGCAAGGTGACCTACACCGACACCTGGCTGTGGGACAAGTCGGGGCGCTTCCAGCTCGACACGCTGACCGAGGGGCAGCGCGGGTTGTAGCCAGGCTTGGCCCTAGCGTGCGGCCATCTTGCACTCGCCCACGAAGGCGTCGGCGTGGTTGCTCAGCACCTTGCCGACGGTGCGGTTGGTGATGCGGCCCGCGCTGTCGGTGTAGACCTCGCGCATGTAGATGTCCTGGATCGGGTACTGGTTGGTGTTGAAGCGGAACGCGCCGCGCAGCGAACCGAACTGGGCCGTGCGCAGCGCCGCGCGCAAGGCGGCGCGGTCCTCGATCTTGCCGCCGGCCTTGCGCACGGCGGCATCGAGCAGCAGCGCGGCATCGTAGGACTGGGCGGCGTACATCGTCGGCGCGCGCCCGTAGCGCTTGGCGAAGTCGGCGACGAAGCGCTTGTTGGCCGGGTTGTCCATGTCGGCGGCCCACTGCGAGGCGTTGAACGTCCCCACCAGGGCGTTGCCGACGGCCTTGATGGTGTCTTCGTCGGCCGAGAATCCCGGCGTCAGCAGCGCGGCATCCTTGCCCAGGCCGCTGGCGCCGAACTGCTTGATGAAGTTGATGCCCATGCCGCCGGGCAGGAAGAAGAACACGGCGTCGGGCCTGGCGCTGCGGATGGCGGCCAGCTCGGGCGCGAAGTCCAGCTGGCCCAGCTTGGCATAGCTTTCCTGCACGATCTCGCCCTTGTACAGGCGCTTGAAGCCGTCCAGCGATTCGCGGCCGCCAGGGTAGTTGGGGGCGATCAGCGCAATCCGCTTGTAGCCCTTGTCGGTGGCGAAGCGGCCCATCGCGGCGGGGATGTCCTCGTTCTGCCAGGCCACCGCGAAGAAGTTGGGATCGCACTTGGCGCCGGCATAGTCGCGCGGGCCGGTGTTGGCCGACAGGTAGACGGTGTCGCTGCGCAGGATCTCGGGCAGGACGGGCAGCAGCACGTTGGAGAAGACGATGCCGGTCATCACATCGACCTTGTCGCGCTTGAGCAGGCGGTCCACGCCCTGGCGGCCGGCCTGCGGGTCCTGCTGGTCGTCGGCGACCGAGAGCTTCACCGGCAGCCCGCCGAGCTTGTCGCCCAGGTGCTCGAGCGCGAGCTTGAAGCCGTCGCGGGCGTCGAGGCCCAGCGCGCTGCCGGGGCCGGACAGCGTGGTCAGGAAACCAATCCTGGCGCTGTCGGCGGCCTGGGCCGGAAGCACCGAGGCGCCGAGGCACAGTGACAGCGCCAGTGCGGCTATGCGGGTGATGCGTGGGGTCATGGCTATCGCGGTCCTTCGTGGTGGGTGGCCAGTGCGTGACTGGATGGCGTGATTCTGCAAAGCCGGCACCAGCCGGTATATCCGGAACTGGCAGCGGGCCGCGCGCTTGTCCGAATTGCGCGCAAAACCAGGGGAAACCCGGGATTCGCCAATGCTGGACAAGGCTTGCAAGCACTGGATAGCCACGGCCGGGCGATCTCCGTAAATTGCCTGGCAGGCCGCGCCGTTGCGTGGCCCCATACCCACCAGCGACCAGAGAGCCCCGATGTCCGCCTTGACCCTGCGCCTCACGCGCATCCGTTCCATCACGCCGCGCACCAGGCAGTTCACGCTCGCGTCCTGCGATGGCACGGCGCTGCCGGCCTATACCCCCGGCGCGCACGTCGAGATCGAGGTCCGGCCGCAGGCGGGCGGGCGTGCCATGCACCGCGCCTACTCGCTGCTGACGCCGCATGCAGCGGCGGCCGGCTGCTACGAGATCGCGGTGCAGCACGAGCCCGAGGGCTCGGGCGGATCGCGCTGGATGCATGGGCTGCAGGAAGGCGCGCTGCTGCAGGCCAGGCTGCCCGCCAACCAGTTCGAGCTGGGCGCGCATGCAGCGCCGCCGCTGCTGCTGGCCGCGGGCATAGGAATCACGCCCATCCTCTGCATGGCGCGCGCGCTGGCCGCCAGCGGGCAGGCGTTCGAGCTGCACTACCTGGCGCGGCAGCGCGACCAGGCGGCCTATGGCGACGAGGTCGAGGCCCTGCCCGGCGCGCGCTGCTGGTTCGACGAGGGCGACCCCGCACGCGGGCCCGATCTGGCTGCGCTCATCGGCCCGGTATCGGACGACCGACATCTGTATGTCTGCGGTCCCCAGGGGCTGATCGCTGCGGTCCGGGACACAGCGGCGGCGCTTGGCTGGCCCGAAGGCCAGGTGCACTACGAACTCTTCGCCGGCAGCCTGCAGGGCGCGGGCGACGGGGCCTTCACCGTCGCCTTTGCCGGCGGCGGGGCGGAGCTGCTGGTGCAGCCTGGCCAGTCGGTCATGGAAGCGATGGAGGCGGCTGGCATGGAGCCGCTCTTCGACTGCCGCCGCGGGGAGTGCGGCATCTGCGCGGTGCGCGTCGCCAGCGGCGACGCCGAGCACCGCGACAGCTGCCTGTCGGACGGCGAGCATGCGGCGGGGCAGTTCTGCACCTGCGTGTCCCGCGCGCGCTCAGACCGGCTGGTGCTGGAAATTTGACCAAGGAGATGGAAATGGAACTGTCCACCGAGACACTGGCAGGCATGGTGCGCGCCGACAGCGTGCACCGCAGCGTGTACACCGATCCCCGGATCTTCGACCTGGAGATGGAACGGATCTACGGCAAGGCCTGGATCTACGTGGGGCACGAGAGCCAGGTGCCCGGCACCGGCGACTACCACACCACGCGCCTCGGCGACCAGGACGTCGTCATGGTGCGCGCGGCGGACAAACAGGTGCATGTGCTGTACAACCGCTGCCCGCACAAGGGCGCCAAGCTGGTCGCCGAGGGCGAGGGCTGCGCCGGGCGGTTCTTCCGTTGCCCCTACCATGCCTGGACCTTCAAGCTCGACGGCACGCACCTGTCGGCGCCGCTGCGCAAGGGCCTGGAGAACACCTGCTACGACCCGGCGCATCCCGATTTTTCGATGCGGCGCCTGGCGCGGGTCGAGAGCTACCGCGGCTTCGTCTTTGCCAGCCAGAGTGCCGACGGCCCGGACCTGAAGGCCTTCCTCGGCGGCGTCATCTCGTCGATCGACAACCTCTGCGACCGCTCGCCCGAGGGCGAGGTCGAGGTGGCCGCGGGGAGCTTCCGCGTCATGCAGCACTCGAACTGGAAGGTCTTCTACGAGAACCTGCACGACTCCATGCATGCGCGCATCACGCACGAGTCGTCCTTCGTCGCCGCGCGCGAGGAGGCGGCCGCCATCGGCAAGATGCCCTTCGAGCTGCTCATCATGGACGGCAATGGCGAGCCCTACGAGTTCTGGGAAAAGCTGGAGCTGCGGGCCTACCACAACGGCCACGGCTACATGGAGGGGATCTTCGACCCCGCCGCCGCAACCCGCGACCCTGTGTCGCGCGCCCACGCCGAGGCGCTGGCGCAGGTGCACGGCGAGGCGCGCGCGCAGGAGATCCTGGGCATGAACCGCCACAACACGGTGATTTACGGCAGCGGCTCGCCGCATACCGTGTTCCAGCAGTTCCGCGTGATACGGCCCATCAGCGTGGACCGCACGATGATCGAGATCCAGGTGTTCCGCTTGAAGGGCGCGCCGCCCGAGGTCTTCGACCGGGCGCTGACCTACGCCAACCTCATCAACTCACCCTCGTCCAACGTGATGCCCGATGACGTCGAGGTCTACCGCCGCTGCCAGGAGGGCAACCGGACCCGCGGTGGCGACTGGGTCAGCCTGCACCGCTACCTGGGCACGGACCAGGTGCTGGACGACGGCATGGTCTCGACCAACGGCACCAGCGAGCTGCCCATGCGCAACCAGTTCGCGGCCTGGCGCGCCTACATGGCCCCTGCAGCCGCGGCCGCATCCGCACACACCGCCGGCAAGGAGGCTCACCATGCAACTGCTTGACCGCAGCTTTGACCACTCCACCGCCGCCACGGCCGCCGCGCCGGCCGGCGAGGACCTGCGCCGCGGCGTCGAGCGCTTTTTGCAGCACGAGGCGCGCCTGCTGGACGAGCGGCGCTTTTCTGATTGGCTGGGCCTGTGGACGGAGCAGGGCCGCTACTGGGTGCCGCGCTTCCACGGCCAGGCCAATCCCTTCGAGCAGATCTCGCTGTTCTGGGAAGACCGCATGCTGCGCGAGGTGCGGGTGCGGCGCCTGGAGAACGAACGCAACTGGTCGCAGCAGCCGCCGACGCGCAGCACGCGCCTGCTCGGCAGCATCGCCATCGAGGGCGTGGATGCCGCGGGCCTGCTGATCGTGCGCTCGTCGCTGCACATGACCGAGTGGCGCCGCGAGCTGCGGCACCTGTGCGGCACCGTCTTCCACAAGCTGGAGGCCACGCCCGGCGGCGGCTGGAAGATCCAGCTCAAGCGGGTCGACCTGGTGAACTGCGACGACACCTTCGCCAACCTTGAGGTGTTCATCTGATGCCGGGCGGCACCGCAGTCGTCGCGCTGCACTACCAGAACGATGTCCTGCACCCGGACGGGCGCATCCGCGTGGGCCTGGGCGCCGACGACCCGGGCCGGCAGGGCGTGATCGAGGCGGCCGGCCGGCTGCTGGACGGCGCGCGCCGCCAGGGCTGGCCTATCCTGCACGGGCGCATTGCCTTCCGCCCGGACTATGCCGACCTGGCGCGGAACATGCCGATCATGCGGCGCACCGCGGAGATAGCCGCGGTGCAGGAGGGCGGCTGGGGTGCCGAGTTCTTCGACGCGCTCGCGCCGCGGGCGTCCGCGAGCGAGTTCGTCGTGACGCACAAGCGCATCAGCGCGTTCTACGGCACCGAGCTGGAATACCTGCTGCACCTGCTGGGCGCGCGCAGGGTCATCGTTGCCGGCGTGGCCACCCATTCCACCGTGGAAAGCACGGTGCGCGATGCGGCGGACCGGGGTTTCGAGGTGGCCGTGGCGCAGGACGCCTGCGCGGCGGCGGACCGCGCGGTCCACGCCGCGTCGCTGGAGAGCATGCGGCTGATCGCCAAGATCGGCACGGTTGCGGCCTTGCTGCAAGGGGGTGAGTAGATATGGCCATATCGACAACGGCAGGGCGGCTTACGGGCCGCGTGGCGATCGTCAGCGGGGCGACCCAGGGGCTGGGCGCGGACATCTCGAAGGTCCTCGCGTTGGAGGGCGCCCGGGTGTTCCTGCTGGGCCGCAGCCGCGCCGCCGGCGAGGCGGTGGCTGCGGAGATAGGCGCGCTGGCCAGCTACCTCGAGGTGGACATCACCGACGATGCCGAGCTGGACCGCTGCGTCGCCGCCGTGGCGGCGCAGTGCGGCGCGGTGCATCTCCTGGTGAACAACGCCTGCAGCTACGACGACAGCGGCCTGGCCTCGACGCGGGCGCAATGGATGGCGACGCTGAACGTCAACCTGGTATCGGCCGCCATGCTGACGCAGAAGGCCGTGGCGCACATGCCCGCGGGCGGCGCCGTCATCAACGTGGGCAGCACCGGCGGCAAGTTCGGCGCCTCGGGGCGGGCGGTCTACCCGGCGTCGAAGGCGGCGCTGATCCAGATCACGCGCAACTTCGCGGTCGATCTTGCGCCGCGCGGCATCCGGGTGCTGTCGGTGTCGCCAGCCTGGACCTGGTCGCCGTCGGTGGAGCGCATGAGCGGCGGCGATATGGCCGCCGCCGATGCCGTCGGTGCCCGCTTCCATCCACTGGGCCGCGTGGGCCGGGGCGAAGAGGTCGGCCAGGCCATCGCCTTTGCCGCGAGTGCCGATGCCTCGTGGATGACCGGCACCGACCTGGCCGTCGATGGCGGCTTTGCCTGCCTGGGGCCCGACCAGGGCATTTCGCCATCGACCTGGTTTGCCCGCCTGGCGCCAGCGCGCTGACGAACTCCATCATTTCATCTGCAGCATCCACACCATGTCGAACACCCAGCAACCGGCTGACGATGCCCTGATCGTCGGCAGCGGCATCAATTCACTCGTATGCGCGGCCCTGCTGGCGCGCAAGGGGCTCAAGGTCCGCGTGCTCGAACGCGAGGCCGTGCTCGGTGGCTGCATCCGCACCGACCAGCTCACGCTGCCGGGTCTGCTGCACGACACGCTGTCCACGGCGCATCCGCTGTTCCTCGTCGGCCCCGCCTATGCGGCGCTGGGCAAGGCTTTGCACGAGGCCGGGCTGCAGTACTGCAACACGGAACTGCCCACCGGCGTGCTGCTGCCCGACGGCCGGCATGCGGTGCTGTCGACCTCGCGCGAGCGCAACGTGCGCAGCTTCGATGCGCTGCACCCCGGCGACGGCGTGGCCTACGAGGCCGCGCTGGCCGAGGTGGCGACCCATGCACCGCTGCTGTTTTCGCTGCTGGGCAACCAGCTCTGGGGCATGAGCACGGCGAAGACGCTCGCTGGCGCGGCCTGGCGCCAGGGGCCGCGCGCGCTGTCGGCCTTTTTCGGCCAGGCGCTGGTGCCGGCGCGGCCCTGGCTGGCGCAGGCCTTCGGCTCCGAGCTGCCCGCGGCGCTGCTGGCGCCTTGGGTGCTGCACTGCGGGCTGGGACCGGATGCGCCGCTGTCCGCGCTGATGGCGCGCGTCGTCGCGTTCTCGCTGGAGGCGGTGGGCATGCCCATCGTGCAGGGCGGCAACTACAACATCGTGCGGGCCTTCGAGCGGCTGATCCGCGAGGCCGGCGGCACGCTGGAGGTAGGCGCCGACGTCGAGCGGGTGCTCGTCGAGCGCGGGCGGGCCGTGGGCGTGCGGCTCGGCGACGGGCGCGAGTTGCGTGCCCGCGAGGTGGTCTGCAACGTCACCCCGTCGCAGCTGTACCAGCGCCTGCTGCCGCCCGAGGCCGTGCCGCCGGAAGTCGCGCTGCAGGCGCGGCAGTGGCGCCACGGCAAGGGCAATATGCAGATCCATCTCGCGCTGTCGGAGCCACCCGCGTGGCCCGATGCCGAGCTGGCGCGTGTCGGCTACCTGCACCTGACGGCGGGTGCGGATGCCGTCTCGCGCGCGGTGAACGAGGCCGAGCGCGGCCTGCTGCCGGCCGAGCCCACGGTCTGCGTCGCGCAGCCGACCGCGCTGGACACTAGCCGCGCCCCCGAGGGCCGGCACATCCTCTGGATCCAGGTGCCCGAGTGCCCGCGCGAGCCGGTCGGCGATGCAGCCGGCCGCATCGAGGTGCCGGCGGGCGGGCGCTGGACGACCGCGCTGCGCGAGGCCTTTGCCGAACAAGGCAACCTGCAACGCCTGGAGCAGGAGCTGGCCCAGGCCACCCAGGCCCAGGAGCGCGCCGAGCAGGCCAACACCCAGGGCCAGCAAGACATCCAGCACCTGCAGGAGCAACAACGCCTGTTGGCTGAACGCCTGGAGCGGATCGCCGGGCAATT
>JBLZYV010000020.1:0-2565 GCA_050282565.1 Comamonas sp. | reverse complement strand
CCCCCCGGCCCAGGTGCCCAACCTGCGCAGCAGCCTGCTGGCGCGGGCGGTGCTGTCCCCGGCCGACCTCGAGGCGCTGAACATCAACCTGGTGGGCGGCGATCCCTACGGCGGCGACTGCAGCCTGGACCAGTCCTTTCTGTGGCGGCCGCTGCGCGCCACCCGCAACCACGAGACGCCGGTGGCGCACCTGTGGCACATCGGCGCCTCCACGCATCCCGGTCCGGGCCTGGGCGGCGGCTCGGGCTTCCATGTCGCGCAGGCCCTGGGCGCGGCCTGAGCCGCACGGCTGCATTGTTTTTTCAGGAGACGTTCATGACTTCATCGCTTGCCCAATTCGCCCAGGACATCGCCAGCGGCTCCGTCCGGGTCATCGACCTGACGCACACGCTCAACGAGTCCTTTCCGGCGCTGCAATTGCCGCCGCAGTTCGGCCAGGTCGCGCTCTTCAGAATGGAGCGCATCTCGCGCTACGACGATGCGGGGCCGGGCTGGTACTGGAACAACTTCAGCTGCGGCGAGCACACCGGCACGCATTTCGACGCCCCGGCGCACTGGGTGACGGGCAAGGACCAGCCCCTGAACAGCGTGGACACCATCGCGCCGCAGCGTTTCATCGCGCCGGCCGTGGTGGTGGACGCGAGCGCGCAGGTCGCGGAGAACGATGACTGGCTGCTGACGGTGGAATTCCTCGAAGCCTGGGAGGCCCGGCATGGGCGCATCCCCGAAGGCGCCTGGCTGCTGCTGCGCACCGACTGGTCGCGGCGGCTCGCCGATCCCGCATCCTTCGTCAACATGCGCGAGGACGGCGCGCACACGCCCGGCCCGACGCAGCAGGCGGTGGAATGGCTGATCCGCGAGCGCAACGTGACCGGCTTCGGGGTCGAGACGATCAACACGGATGCCGGCCAGTCCTACCAGTGGCCAGTGGCCTATCCCTGCCATACGCTGATGCACGGGGCCAACAAGTTCGGCCTGCAGTGCCTGCGCAACCTCGACCAGCTGCCCGCCACCGGCGCGCTCATCGTGGCGGCGCCGCTGAAGATCGAGGGCGGCTCGGGCAGCCCGCTGCGCGTGCTCGCGCTGGTCTCCTAGCCGCGCAAGGTCTGGCGCTACTGGTGCAGCCGCATGGTCTGGCGCGGCAGCTCGCCGAAGCGCTCCTTGTAGTAGGCGGAGAAGCGCCCGAGGTGGCCGAAGCCGCATTCGATGGCGATCTCGGTCACGTTCCGCGACTGGGACGACAGCAGCTCGCGGCGTGCCTCGTCCAGCCGCAGGTTGCGCACCAGGTGCATGGGCGAAACGCCGCGGTACTTCTGGCACAGCGCGTTGAGCGTGCGGTTCGTCACGCCCAGGGCGTCCGCGAGGTCGTCCAGCGACAGCGGCTCGAACAGGTTGCTGCCGATATAGGCTTCGAGCTGGTCGATGCGGTGGCGGCCGGCCATCGCGGATTCGAGCGCCATGCCCGCGGGGCCGGCGCCTGCGCTCTGGGGCGATGGCTGGTGCGCCCCGAGGTACAGGGCCAGTGCATGCTCGAAATGCGCCAGCCAGGCCTGCGACGGCGCGGCGCCGTTCGCGGGCGGCAGCAGCACCAGCATCTGCTGCAGCAGGCTGAGCCACTGGCTCGCGGTCTCGGGGGCCAGCTTGAAGACCGAGCTGTGCCAGATGGCGCGGGAGGACGCGGTCGGGCCCTGCATCATCGCGTCCGGCACCTTGACGATCAATTGCTGGCAGCCGGCCTGCCAGTGGATGCGGGCGCCATGCCGCGCCGACAGCACGGCGATCTCGCCGTTGCCGATGCGGGTCGAGTGGCCGCCGGCCTCGATGTCCGCGGTGCCCTGCAGCGGCACCTGGACCAGCGCGAAATCGTCGAAGGCCTCGGGGCTGACCTCGACCTCGGCCCCGTACTTCAGGATGAGGAGCTCGATATGGCCGAGCTTGCGCCGGTACAGCGCCGTGTCCACGTTGCCGTCGCCCCAGCGCAGACGGTGCTCGGCAATGGCCTGGCACATCAGCCGCTGCGACTCGGTGCTGGAGCGCGAGCGCAGCACGGGGTGGCTGTAGATCTTCGAGAGATCCAGCGAAGTGGCGTACATGTCGTGTGGTCTCCGAGGCGTTCGTGGGGCCGCCGTTTCCCCTCTTGCCGCCGGGGGCCGAGGGAGCCGTTCAGTCTGCGCTATCGGAGCCGACTTGCCCATCGGTGAATCCACCCGGGCCGGAGACATGAAAAAAGCCCCGCAGGCGCAAACCTGCGGGGCTGTGCTGTGAGCCAGGCTCAGAGCAGCGGGGCGATTACATGCCCATGCCGCCCATGCCGCCCATGTCGGGCATGGCCGGAGCCGCTGCGTCGGCCTTGGGGGCTTCGGCGATCATGGCTTCGGTCGTCAGCAGCAGCGAGGCCACGGAAGCGGCGTTCTGCAGTGCGGTGCGGGTCACCTTGGTCGGGTCCAGGATACCCATTTCCAGCATGTCGCCGTAGGTGTCGTTGGCGGCGTTGAAGCCGTAGTTGCCCGAGCCGTTCAGCACGGCGTTGACCACCACCGAGGGCTCGCCACCGGCGTTGGCCAC
>JBLZYV010000019.1:0-57871 GCA_050282565.1 Comamonas sp. | reverse complement strand
CGGTCGTTCAGGTTGAAGTGCCGGGCGAGCTTGCCGGTCATCACGTGGATGGCCTCCTCGATCGTCACCCGGCCCTCGTCGCGGCAGAACCGGGTCAGCAGCAGGATGTTCTCGCCGCCGCCGCAGAACATCTGGCCGTGGGCCGGTGCGTCGGAGATGTTGCCCACGGTCTGCGGGTGCTTGAGCAGCTCGATGGTCAGGTCCTCCAGCATGGGGAACGGCGCCATGTGCACGGTGGAGCGCACGCCGTTGGCGACGATCCATTCGGCCATGGCGTCCGAGGCGTGCAGGCCGCGCTGGTCGGCGTAGTCCTGCAGCGTGAGGTTGATGGGCCCCATGCCGTTGTCCGAGTTGCGCAGGTGCAGGCGCTGCGGGTTGGCCATGGGCGCGTGCGGCCAGACCTTGGTATCCCAGCTCGCGCGCGCCCGGGCCCGCCAGTCCGGGTCCTTGAGCAGCGCGAGCTTGGCCTCCTCGGTCTCGGCCAGTACCACCTCGTGCCAGACGTAGTCGTTGGACTGGGCGAAGATCAGCGAGCGCGTGAGCGACAGGGTATTGGTCGGCGAGACATGGGCAAAGCCCGGCCAGATGTCGTGGCCCTCGGCCTGGGCTCGCTCGATCAGCGGCTTGAGGATGTCCAGCGCCGGCTTCTGGAACTCCAGCGTGGGAATGCCGCCGGCGATCTGCACGCGCAGCTTCTTGCCCTGCAGCAGGCGCACGATGCGCTCCACGCTGGCCGGCGCCGACATGCGCATGAAGGTGTCGACGATGACCTGCAGCGTGCAGCCCGGGTGGCGGTCCAGCACGGCCATCAACGCATCGAACTCGGCATCGTCGGCCAGCAGCGTGGGGATCGGCCGGTCCTGGCCGTCGTGGTCGAGCAGGTTGGACGACATGCCCAGCGCCCCCGCCTGCATGGCGTCCTCCAGCAGCTCGGCCATGCGCTCTATCTCGGCCGGCGTGGCCGCGCGGCTCCAGGCGTCCATGCCCATGGCCGCGAGGCGGATGGCGATATGGCCGACGAAGGAACCGTAGTTGGCCGGCATCTTCAGCCGCGTGGTCATGGAGCGCTGGTACTCCGACCACTTGCGCCAGTCCCAGGGCAGGTTCTTCTGGAACGGCCCTTCGGGAATGTCCTCGAAGAAGGAGAAGATCTTGATCATCTCGTGGGCCACCTCGGGATCGTCCGAGATGGGCGCGGCCGAGAAGCCGCAGTTGCCCATCACCACCGTGGTCGCGCCGTAGCCCGGCAGCGGGTCGAGGTCGGCCTGCCACCACATGGTGGCGTCGAAATGGGTGTGGCTCTCGATGAAGCCGGGCGTGACATAGCAGCCCGTGGCGTCGATCACGCGCTCGTCCTCGCGCGGCGCCAGCCCGGGCGCCACTTCCACAATGGTCTTGCCCTGCACCCGCACATCGGCGGCAAAGGCGGGCGCGCCGCTGCCGTCCACCACCGTGCCGCCCCGGATCAGTATCGTGTTCATGTGTGTTCTCCTGCTTGTCAGTTGCCCGCGTTGCGCGCGGCTTCGGGCGTGTACATGGACGGCGACAATCCGCCGCGGTCGAGGATCGGCCCCGTCGCGCGCTCGTTGACCAGGGCGTAGCCCATGTAGGAGCCCGAGCTGAGGTCGTGGTAGAAGGACGCGCCCGCATGCCAGGCGTTCATGTCGAACGAGTAGTACATGTTGACGAAGGCGTACTGCCACAGCTGGCCGCGCGCGTCGTACATATCGGCCACCACGGCCTGGCCCGTGTCCTCGTCGGCATACATCACCCGCTTGCCGTACAGGTGGCGATAGCCTTCCTTGAGCGTGCCCTCGATCACCCAGACCCGGCGCAGCTCGTAGCGCATGAACTTGGGGTTGGCATGGCCGGGCGTGAGCAGCTCCGCATAGGTGATGGTCGGCTGCATCACCCGGTAGGCGTTGGCGGGGATGTACAACTCCTTCTTGCCCAGCAGCTTCCAGTGGTAGCGGTCGGTCGGGCCGTTGAACAAACGGTCCGAGTCGGTGGTGAGCTTGCCGCCGGTGCCTGGCGTGGGCTGGTCGTAGCCGAAGTCGGGCAGCTGGCGCACGCGGCGCGTGCCGGGGTCGTACTGCCAGCCCAGGCGCTTGGTCACCTTGTAGTTGGCCGGCTCGACAATCACCGTGACGCTGCCCTTCTCGCGCTCGGGCATGGCCACCTTGGTGAAGGCATAGGCCGTCACCGAATCGATGGGCTGGCCCAGCTTGGCTGGGTCGTTGAAGGGCGAGAGGTAGCGCGACTCATTGCGCCCGTTGACGATGGAGCCGTTGGACAGCACCTGCATCGCATCGGCCACGTTCTCCTCGGTATAGGCGCGCGTGGGCAGCAGGCTGTTCCACAGAGCCTCGGCACCGGTCTTGGGGAAGGGGAAGTTGATGGCCCCGGCATTCCCCTTGATGCCCATGCCGTCGTCCACCAGCTCGGACTCCACGGCGTTCTTCTTGATGACCGCGCAGACCTCGTCGCTGTAGCGGAAGTCGCGGTGTCCCGGGTAGACCGGCATCTGCATGGTCTTGGGGTACTTCTGGAACATGGCCTTCTGGCCGGGGCTGAGCCTGTCGGCGTATTGCTCGACATTGGCCGCCGTGATGACGAACAGCGGCTTCTCGTCGGCGTAGAGGTCCGCCGGGTGCTTGCCGCTGTGCGGCGCATGGGCCACACCGGCAGGCGCGCCCAGCCACTTGCCGCTGAACTCGGGAATGGTGCCCTCCTTGTTGCCGGCCTTGATGGCCCCCACGCAGGTCAGCTCCCGACCCAATTGCTCCACCTCGCCGGCCGTCGCCTTGGCATGGGCCGGCGCGCACAGCGCCAGGCTTGCAGCCAGGGCCAGCGATGTCTTGGTCATCACACGAATCATCTTCACGGTCTCCTTGGTTCTTAGCCCCCGATGCCACGCACGGACACGGGCAAGCAGATGCTCGTGTCAGCCCCTCTTTCACCCATCGTCCGAGAGGACTAAGGCCTATCCCCACTTGGCTTATGGCGGCCCTTACCAGAATACGGCGCCTGTTTTTTAAGCAAACCCAGGCGCCCGGCCCATGCAAAAAGCCCGTGGATGCAGGCGCATCCACGGGCTTTTTCAAGCGTGCAAAGGGTGATGCAAAGGGCTGGTTCTAGGTGCGCAACGCCTCCTCGACCGCGGCCTCGGTCAGCGGCACATAGGCCTGCAGCCGGTCGTCACGCACATAGAGCGGATCGCCGGTCTGCGTGCGGTCATAGCCCTGCCTTTGCAGGTCGACCTTGCGCAGCTTGTAGTTGCCCGTCATGTCGGGCGTGTCCATCAGGCGCACGAACAGCGGCGCTGCATAGCGCGGCAGGCGGCCGGTGGCCAGCGCCCAGAAGGCCTGCGGATTGAAACGCTCGCCCTCGCGCATCACCAGCGCCGCCATGCCCGCGCGCCCGCCGTGGCCCGGCACCTGCACGCCGTAGACGGTGATGGCGTCCAGGCCCGCGAAATCGCCCAGCGCATCGGCCACTTCCAGCGTGGAGACGTTCTCGCTCTTCCAGCGAAAGGTATCGCCGATGCGGTCTACAAACCACAGATAGCCCTCGTCGTCGCAGCGCAGCAGGTCGCCCGAGGACCACCAGGCATCGCCCTTGGCAAACACGTCGCGCAGGATCTTCTTCTCCGACGCCTCGGCGCTGGTATAGCCCTCGAAGCGCCCGGCCATCACATCGGGGTAGGCCATCAGCATGCCCAGCGCCTCGCCGGGCTCGCCCACGGCGGCCTGTTGCAAAAAGCCGTCGGCGCCGCGGACATAGTCGCCCTGCTCCTGGTCGTAGCGCACCAGGCGCAGATTGGTCTTTTCCCAGAACGGAATGCGCCCGCAGGAGCCTATGCGGTTGTCCAGGTTGATGCTGCTGGTGTTGGCCTCGGTGCTGCCCCAGCCCTCGAAGATCTGGACATCCTCACCGAAGCGGCTGGTCCACTGCTGCCAGATCTCGGGCGACAGGCCGGTGCCCGCCATCTTGCGCAGCGTGTGGTCGCGGTCATCGGGCGCGGGCGGCGTGCTCAGCAGAAAGCGGCAGATCTCGCCCACGTATTGGCAGAACGTGACGCCATGGCGGCGCACGTCGGTCCAGAACTCGCTGCGGCTGAACTTGCGCCGCACCAGGATGGCGGAGCCCGCGCACAGCGCCGTGGACGTGAGCGACATCGAGGCCGCGCCGTGGTAGAGCGGCAGAAAGCAGTACATGCAGTCGTCCGCACCCATGCCCCACAGCGCCTGCATGCAGTCGCCCGCCATGAGCCAGCGCGCATGGCTGACGATGGCCGCCTTGGGCAGGCCCGTGGTGCCCGAGGTGAAGATGTACTGGGCCGTGTCGCCGGCCTTGAGACCTTCGCGCCACTGCTGCGGCACATTGCTGTCGTCCTGGGCCTCAGCCAGGGCCTGCAGGTCCGGGCCGCAAGACTCATTCACCCCAGCATCGGGCCAGTGCCAAAGCGCCAGGCCGGCGTGCAACCCCTCGGCCTGCGCAAAGCGCGCCGCGCATTCCCCGCCCACGATGGCGTGGCGGGCCCCGGTCACCTCCAGCGCATGCTGCAGCAGCCGGCCCGACACATGGGTGTTGATGAAGGCCACCACGGCGCCCAGCTTGGCGATGCCGAACCAGGCGAAGAAGAAGGCGGCGCGGTTTTCCATGGCCAGCGCCACCACATCGCCCTGGCCCACGCCCTGCAGCCGCAGCGCACGCGCCACCTGGTTCGCACGCCGGTTGACCTCGGCGTAGCTGTAGCGCTGCGAGCCTTCGAGCACCAGGCTGCGCTCGCCGAACTGGCGCGCGCTGTCCTCGAGCCGGTCGGCCGTGGTGGTGGGCATGGATGCCAGGTATCTGGCGGCAATGGCCGAGCGGCGATCCAGCTTCTGCTGGGTCTGCTCGCGCGGCGGCACGGTGGTCGATACGCTCATCCTGGGTCTCCTCCTCTTGCTTTTGTACGCGCCATGCTCAGCGCTGCGGGCGCGGCAGGCCCAGGCCGAACTGGGCGATCAGCTCACGCTGGATCTCGTTGGTGCCGCCGCCAAAGGTGTTGATGGTGGCCACGCGCAACTCGTACTCCAGCTCGCCCATCAGGTAGGCCGCGGCCGAGCCGCCGCGCACCAGAGCGCTGCTACCCACGATGTCCATGAGCCTGTGCAGCACCTCGACCACGCCTTCGGAGCCATAGACCTTGGAAGCCGAGGCCAGGCCCACGTCCAGCGCGCCGGCCTCCAGGCTGGCGGCGATGCGCAGGTTGGTCAGGCGCTGGGCCTCCAGCCGCGCATAGCACTCGGCCAGGCTGCGGCGCACCCAGGCCTGGTCCATGGCACGGCACCCGTCCTCGTCCCTGGCCTTGGCCCATTGCAGCACCCGGGTGAAGGGGCCGAACACCTTGTCGGACCAGGCGCCCAGGCCCAGGCGCTCGTGGTTGAGCTGCGCGGTGATGAGCTTCCAGCCGCCGTGGAGCGGCCCCACCAGGCGGCTGGCCGGCACCTGCACGTTGTCGTAGTAGGTGGCCGCCGTGTACACGCCCACGGTTTCGATCAGCGTGTGCGAAAAGCCGGGGGCCCGCGTGTCCACCACCATGATGGAAATGCCCTTGTGGCGCGCCAGATCGGGGCTGGTGCGCGCGGCCAGCCAGACGTAGTCGGCCGCCTCCACGCCCGAGGTCCAGAGCTTTTGCCCGTTGACCACAAAGTGGCCGCTGTGCAGGTCGCCCTGCAGCTGGGCCTGGGTCTTGAGCACGGCCAGGTCCGAGCCCGCGCCGGGCTCGGAGTAGCCGATGGCGAAGATGGTGTCGCCGCTGGCCATGCCGGGCAGGAACTCCTGCTTCTGCGCTTCGGAGCCATGCGCCATCAGCGCCGGGCCCACGGTGCTGATGGTCACGAAGGGCAGCGGAGCGCCCGCGATGTTGGCTTCCTCCATGAAGATCAGCTGCTCGGTGGCCGACAGGCCCTGGCCTCCGTACTCCCGGGGCCAGCCTATGGCCAGCCAGCCATCGCGGCCCATCTGGCGGATCAGGGCCCGGTATTCGTCCCCGCCTTCGGCGCCGCGCATGCGGGCCTTGAGCTCGGGTGTCATCAGCGCCTGAAAGTAGTCGCGGCACTGGAGGCGCAGCGCATGCTGCTCGGGGGTCAAGTCAATGAACATGGTGGAATCCCCTTCTCAAACCGTATCGCCCAGGATCAGGCCGCTGGTGGGCACGCCGGTGCCGGCCGTGACCACCACGTTGTGCACGCCGGCGATCTGGTTGACCGAGCTGCCGCGCACCTGGCGCACGCCTTCGGCAATGCCGTTCATGCCGTGGATATAGGCCTCGCCCAACTGCCCGCCGTGGGGGTTGATGGGCAGCAGGCCGCCGCGCGCATGCTGGCCGGCGCGCACGAAGTCCTTGGCCTCGCCGCGCGCGCAGAAGCCGAACTCCTCGAGCTGGGTCAGCACAAAGGGCGTGAAGTGGTCGTACAGCACCGCCGTCTGTATGTCCTTCGGCCCCAGGCCGCTTTGCCGCCACAGTTGCCGGGCCACGTGGCCCATCTCGGGCAGGCCGGTGATGTCCTCGCGGTAGAACGAGGTCATGGACTGCTGGCCCGCGCTGATGCCCTGGGCCGCGCCCTTGATGTAGACCGGCCTGGCCTTGAGGTCGCGCGCTCGCTCGCTGGAAGTGATGACCAGGGCCACGGCGCCGTCCGATTCCTGGCAGCAGTCCAGCAGGCGCAGCGGGTCGCAGATCCACTTGCTCTGCTGGTGGTCTTGCAGCGTGATGGGCTTGCCATGGAAGAAGGCGGCCGGGTTGGTGGCCGCGAAGTCGCGCACGGCCACGGCCACGCGGCCGAAATCCTCGCTGGTTGCGCCATAGGTGTGCATGTAGCGGCGCGCGAACATGCCCACCCAGGCCGCGGGCGTGTGGAAGCCGTGCGGCATGTACCAGCCGAAGTTCACGCTCTCGAAGAACGGCTGCGAGCGAAAGCCGTAGTCGCCCGTGCCGAAGCGGTACCAGCTGCGCTCGTTCATGGCCCGGTAGACCACGACGGTCTTGGCCACGCCCGTGGCCACGGCCATGGCGGCGTGCAGCACGGGCGCGCAGGCCGCGCCGCCGCCGTGCGGCACCTGCGAGAAGAAGCTCACGTTGGGCAGGCCCAGCAGACGCGCGATCTCGTACTCGGGCACCTTGTCCATGGTGTACGAGGAAAAACCGTCCACCTCCTTCGGGTCGATGCCGGCATCGGCCAATGCGGCCAGCGTGGCCTCCATGGCCAGGCGCAGCTCGCTGCGGCCGGAGTTCTTGGAAAACTCGGTGGTGCCCAGGCCCACGATGGCCGCGCGCCCAGAAATATGCATGTCGTTCACTGATCTGTCTCCGCGAATCGTTCTTATGGTCTTATGGCAATGCGATCTGGGCCGTGCCGCTGACGTGCGCGCCCATGGAGTTCGTGCCCTTGAGCGTGACCTGCACGCTGCGCGTGGCCTCGTGCTTGTCGGTGATGGCGCCGGTGAACCGCAGGGTGTCGCCCGGGTAGTTGGGCGCGCCCAGGCGGATCTTCAGGTCCATCAGGCGCGAGCCCGAGCCGCCCCAGCCTTCGACAAAGCGCTGCACCAGGCCGTTGGTGGTCAGGATGTTCATGAAGATGTGGGGTGAGCCCAGGGCGCGTGCGGCATCGGCGTCGTGGTGCACGTTCTGGTAGTCGCGCGTGGCGATGGCGCCGCCGGTGATCAGCGGCACGGTGACGGGCACGCTCAGGGGTTGCAGTTCATCGCCGACGTTCACCGTCTCGAAGCGGGGGCTTGGCTTGCTCATCGCGTTGTCTCCTTGGAACACTCTTCTTATCGGTCTTCGGGCAGGTCGTACTTCCAGCCCAGGCAGTCGTGGTCGGCCAGCCACTGGCCCAGGGCCTGCAGGTGGTGCTCGGCGCTGCCCAGCTCGGCCGCCAGCGCGCGGCACCAGAGCATGAAGCGGTGCATGGGATAGGTCACATCCACGCCCATGCCGCCATGCACGTGCTGGGCCATGCGGCCCACCTTGAGGCCCAGCTCGTTGGACTGGGCACGCACCGCATGCGCCTGGGGCGCGCAGGGCAGGCCCGCATCCAGGCGCCACACCAGCTGGCACAGCGCGCTGCGCTGGGCCTGCAGCAGGATGTAGCCGTCGGCCATCTGCCCCTGCACGAGCTGGAACGTGCCTATGGGCCGGTCGAACTGCTGGCGTTCGCTCACGTATTCCACGGTGCGGCGCAACTGCTCCTGCGTCAGGCCCTGCTGCAGCGCGGCCAGGCAGGCGGTGGCCTGTTCCTGCGCCCAGGCAGCGGCGCCCGCGCCCAGAACGGCCAGCACGGGCGTGCCCTCGAAGCCCAGGTCGGCCACGCCGCAGTAGTCCTGGCGCATGCCCTGCACGCGATGCACGCCAGCCGCCTGCAGGTCGACCAGCACCAGCGCATGTCCGCCGCGCTGGTCCTCGGCCGCCACCAGGGCCCAGCGCGCCTGGCCGGCCAGCGCCACGGCCTGCAGGCGCCCGCTCAGACGCTGGTCCGCCAAGCGCAGCGGCGCGCCGCGGCTGGCCGTAAGGCCTTGCAGCGACAAGGCCAGCAGCTCGCCCTGCATGGCGGCCTTGATGACGGCGTCAATGCTCTGGCCGTCGCCCTGGCCATCGCCGCCAAACCGGGCCAGCGCGGCCACCGCCACCTGCTGCTGCCACAGCGGCACCTGGGCCAGCGCGCGGCCCTGCTGCTCCAGCACGGCCATCAGCGCGGTCGCGCCCAGGCCCAGGCCGCCGGCGGCCTCGGGCACCACAATGCCGTGCAGGCCCGCGGCCACGCACTGCTGCCACAGCGGCTGCATGAAGGGCCGGCCCGAGCGGTCGTGCTCGCGCAGCTGCTCGTCGCCGCAGTAGTCGGCAAACAGGCCCCGGGCCATGTCCGCGAAGGCGCTTTGTTCTTCGTTGAATTGAAAGTCCATGACAGCCTCCTTGCTCAGGCAGAAAGGCTGGGCACAGGGCGGAACTGCGGCAGCGTCAGCTCGCCGAAGGTGTTGAACTCCACCTGCACCGGCATGCCTATGCACACCTGTTCGGGCTTGACGCCCACCAGCTGCGCGACCACGCGCACGCCCTCCTCCAGCTCGATCAGGCCGATGGGATTGGGGTATTCGTAGGGCGGCACCTCGGGGTAGTGCATGACCACATAGGAGTACACCGTGCCGCGGCCGCTGGCCTGCACCGTGTCCCACTCGAAGCTCTGGCATTGGGGACAGACCGGCCCGGGCGGATGGTGCAGGTCGCCGCAGCCCTGGCAGCGCTGGATCAGCAGCCGGCCCTGCTGGGCGCCTTCCCAGAAGAAGCGGTTGTCGTCGTTCAGGCCCGGCACCGCGCGTGCAATCACGGGCACGGACGGCGCGCTGGCAGCCACCGGCTTGGCCTGCTGCGCGGGGCGGTACTTGAAGACGCGGAACAGTTGCTGGCCCACGGGATCGTCCGCGCCACCCGCTTCGCCCAGGGCGTAGTAGTCGATGACGGCCGTCACGAAATAGCCCACGCCCAAGGCCGTGGTCTTTTGCTCGCTCAGGCTCTCCAGCCGCGTGGTGCAGTACAGCCGCTCGCCTTCGAGCACATCGCGCGCAAAGCTGAACTCGGAGTTCACCGCCACCACGGCCGCAAAGCCCTGGGCCTCCAAGCAGCCCAGCACCTCGAACGGGTTGTCGGTGGTGGACCCCTCGGGGTGGTGGTTGGCCTCGGGGCCGGCCATGCACCAGACCTGCAGCATGGCCGCCGGCGCAATGGCCTTGCCCTCGGCGTTGCTGCGCATCTCCACGCCCATCAGCTCGCACCAATGGCGGATCATCGGCCGGTTGACCGGGTCCCAGGCGTAGATGCGCCCGTATTGCCGGCCCACCAGGGCGCGGGCCTGCGCCATCCAGTCTTGATCGCTCACGTTGTCTCCTTGGGTATGTTTTTGGGTCAGCCAGGCCCGGCGCGCCGCCCCATCCGGCCGTGCCTGCATCACCCCAATTTAGGTTTCAGCCACCGCAGCAGATACGTCCAAAGGGACGATGCAACAAAGCGCCGCGCCGATAGCGGTGCCTTGTGCAGGGTGCGCTGCGAGGTACAAAATTGCTCCAAATAAAATAGCTGCTAGCGCTTGATACATGGCAACTTCAAATACATTTCCATTTGAATTAACCATGTACCAAGCGCCAGCAGCTTTCAAAAAGATAGCGCTGCTTTTCCGCCGCACCCAAGGCCCAGGCGCGGCAGGATGGAGCGGCTCAATCGCCCCCGGCCACCTGCAGCACCAGCTTCCGCTTCGCGCGGCCGCTTTGCAGCAGATCGTGAGCCGCGGCCACCTGCTCCAGCGGCAGGGTCTCGGTGCGGGGCGGCCGCACCCGCCCATCGGCCAGCAGCGCGGCGATCTTGCCGAGGTTGCCGCCGCTGGGCATGCGGCTGTAGGTCAGCGCGGTGCGCAGCCCGCGGCTGGCCGCCGCCGCGTGGTCGGGGCCGACGTCGCCTTCCACCAACGTCAGGATCGCCACCAGCATGCCGCCGGGGCTCAGCAGGTCCAGCGCGCCGGGCAGGCTGCCGCAGCCCACGCAGTCGAGCACCAGGTCCACGCCGCCGGGCGACCAGGCCTGCACGGCCTGGGCTATGTCCTGGGCGCGGTAGTCGATGGCCTGCGCGCAGCCCAGCGATTGCACATAGCCGAGGTTGTCGGCCCCGCAGGTGGCGATGACCTCGGCGCCGGCCACCTTGGCGAACTGGATCGCGAAGGTGCCTACGGCACTGGCCCCGCCATGGACCAGCACCTTCTGCCCGGCCTGCAACCCGCCGTCGTCGAACAGCCCGGCCCAGGCGGCCAGCGCCGGCGTGGGCACGGCGGCCGCCTCGGTGAAGCCCAGGCCCATGGGCATGGGCACCACCGAGTCGTGGCGCACGCAGGCATATTCGGCATAGCTGCCCCACTTGCCCGCGCCCACGTCGCTTTGCGCAAACACCCGCATGCCGGCCTCGAAGCCTTCCACGCCCTCGCCCACCGCCTCCACCACGCCCGCCAGGTCAAAGCCCAGCACGAAGGGAAAGCGGTAGGTGAGGAACTGCGCCAGGTTGCCCTGGCGGCACTTCCAGTCCGCCGGGTTGACCCCGGCGCTGTGCACTTTCACCAACACCTCGCCGGGGCCCGGCAGCGGTTTCTCAAGCGTGGACAGCTGCAACACTTCCGATCCGCCCACGCGGTCTATCACCACAGCACGCATCAGCAATCTCCTTGGGATATCTCGTTGAAAAAAACAGGGCTCACCAGCCCTCGGCATCGATCTCGGGGTGCGCCCAGGCCGGAATCTGCGGCGCGGGCAACTGCTCGCGGCCGTCCAGCGTGTAGACCGGCAGCTGGTGCGCCAGCGGAAAGTGCAGGCTGTGCGTGACCAGCCCGGTGCGCTCGCGCGCCGGCAGGCTGCACAGCGCCAGCGCCGTCTCGACCAGGTACTCCACGGGCTCGGTGGGATAGTCCTCGGGGATGTAGCGCCCGCCGCCCGGCGTGCGGATCGCGGTGCTCGGGCCCACCGAGTTGACGGCGATGTTGTCCTCCTCCAGCTCGGCCGCCAGGCCCTGGGTGAAGCGGTTGATCGCCGCCTTGGCGGCCGCGTAGACGGTGACGCCGCCCAGGCGGTCGAAATCGTTGGCCGGGCGCGGCGGCAGCGCCGTGACCGAGCCGAGGTTCAAGATCCAGCCCGCGCCGCGCGCGCGCATCAGCGGGATGGCCGCCTGGCTGAGCACGAAGGGCACGCGCAGGTAGTGCTCCAGCGTGCGTTCGTACATGGCCAGCGGCATGTGCTCGACGGTGCTGTACTCGGCATAGCCAGCGTTGTTGACCAGGATGTCCAGGCCGCCGGCGGCAGCGGCCGCGCGTGCGACCAGGCTGTCGCGCTCGGCGGGCACTTCCAGGTCGGCCGCCAGCGCGATGGCCCGGCCGCCGGCCTGGGTGATCAGCTCCACCGTCTCCTGCAGCGAGCCCTGCAGGCCCGTGGCCGGCTGCAGCGTGCGGGCGCTGACCACCACGGTCGCCCCCTCGGCCGCGAAGCGCTGGGCGATGGCGCGGCCGATGCCGCGGCTGGCGCCGGTCACCAGCGCGATCTTGCCGTTCAAGGTCTTGGGTGCGAGGCTCATGCAAGCTCCTTGCCGCCGGCATGGCGAGCCAGCGGATGGGTCAGCAGGCTGGTCTCGAACGGGCAGAACGCATGCGAGATGGCGTCCACCGTCCACTCGGGAAACTCGGGATCGAACCAGCGGTCCACCCAGCCCCAGTGGAAGGGATGGGCCAGGTACTCGCCCTGCAGGTCACCCACGTGGGCGAACTCCTGCTGCCACACATGTGTCCAGCTGCTGTCCGAGCAGACCCGGCCCAGCTGCCAGTTGCGGATGCCCGGCATGTACGCGGGCATGCGCAGCAGGTCCTGCTCCAGCGCGGCCACCAGGGCCGGCTCGCGGCCGGCACGCACACGCAGCATCAGGGTGCGCCAGGTGCCGCCTTGCAGCCCGGGCGCGCGCTCGCCGCCGCCCACGCGCCGGTAGGCCACGCGATCCACGCGGGCCACGCCGGGCAGTTGCGCCAGGCAGGCCTGGGCCTGGGCCCCGGCATCGGGGCTGTCAAAGCACAGGTCCACGGTCAGATTCCCGCAGCCCCAGCCGCCGTCCAGATTGCGGCCGACGTTGGAGAATGCGAGGCCGGGCAGTTCCTGCAGCCGGTGCCTGAGCGCTGCCTCGGCAGCATCCGGCGCGGCGCCGGGTTCGAGATAGAGCTGGGCGGTTTCATTCCACATGGTGCGCGGCCTCCGGTATTGCCAGGGGTTGATCGGCCTGGCCCAGCACATGGCGGGCGCGGCGCTCGCACCAGCTGTCGACGGTGCTCCAGAACTCCACCACCTCGGCGCCCGCGCCCAGGCGCATGCCGTAGTAGCCCCACACATCGGGCACCTGCCACAGCAGCCAGAGCCGGTTGGGCTGCCCATCTATGGCCACGGGCGGCGACACCCAGCGCTGCTGCAGCGTGAGGCCGCGCGCGGCGGCCTTGGGCAGGTAGCGCTCATCGAGCAGGGCCAGCACGTCGGGGATGCGTTCGGGCGCGATCAGGATTTCGTCCAGGATCTGGATCATGGCCGGCCTGCGCTTTCTGCAGGCGGCGGGCCTGCGCGATACGGCAGGCGAGCGGCAGCGATGCTCATGGTGTTGGTGCTCCTCAGGGAAGTTCTTGGTTGCGCCGCGACTGCTGTGCCGGCGTGCCATGATTGAGCCATGGCGGCGGCGATCCAACCGTCACCCCTCCAATCACACAGCACTACCGAAACGATCACCGGGCGACATTGATGACGGCCTCGCGCACCAAGACTCCCGCACGCTCGCTGCAAGGCCTGGAAAGCCGGCTGCTGGCCGAGCTGCAGCGCCACCAGCTGCGCGTGCCGGGGCAGGACCGCGCCGGCGCCGCGCTGTCGGCCGACAGCTTCGTCGCGCTGTACCGGCAGGCCATCGAGCAACTGGAGGCCAAGGTCGCGCAGGGCCAGGGCCAGGCGCCCATGCGCAAGAGCGAGGTGGATCTGATGTGCCGCTGCCTGCTGAGCTGCGCCCAGCTCGGCGAGGCCATGCGCTGCGCGGCCGAGTTCTGCGCCATGCTCCATCCGCGCGCGGGCCGGCTGAGCCTGGAGCGGCATGGCGACACCGCCGTCTTCCACATGGATTCGCTGCGCCTCAAGCGCAGCACGGCCGCCTGCCTGGTCGACCTGACGGGCGTGTTCTGCTACCTGCAACTGTTCGGCTGGCTGATCGGGCAGCCGCTGCGCCCGCATGAGGTGTTCCTGGCCCACCCCGAGCGCCAGGACGCCGCCCCCTTTCTGGGTCTGTTCGATGCGCCGGTGGCCGTGGGCCGCAAGACCTATGGCTTCAGCTTCGACGCCGCGCTACTCGAACGCCAGGTGGTGCGCAGGCCCGGCGAGCTGGCGGCCTTTCTCACGGATTTTCCGTTCCGGCTCATAGGCACGCAGCAGAACACGGTGACGCTCGCGCAGCAGGTGCGCGGCTTTCTGGAGGCGGCCCTCAGCCATGGCCTGGAGCTGCCCGCGCTGGGCAGCATCGCGGCCTCGCTGCACACCACCGAGCCCACGCTGCGCCGGCGCCTGGCCGCCGAGGGCGCGAGCTACCAGGGGCTGCGCAAGCTGTGCCTGCGCGAGGCGGCCCAGCACTGCCTGCTGGGCACCGACTGGAGCATAGGCCGCGTCGCCAGCCACCTGGGCTTTGCCAGCGAGGCGGCCTTCCGGCGCGCCTTCCAGAGCTGGACCGGCCAGGCGCCCAGCCGCTACCGCGCCCGGCCCGGCGATGTGCCGGACATCACTGCCGGCCGGCCAACAGCGTGACGATGTCCTGCTGACGCAGCGACCGGTGGTCAGTTGCCCGCGTTGCGCGCCGCTTCGGGCGTGTACATGGCCGGCGCCAGGCCACCGCGATCCAGGATCGGCCCCAGAGGCCGCTCATTGCTCAAGGCGAAGCCCAGATACACGCCGGCCTGAAGGTCGTGGTAGAACGACGCGCCCGCATGCCAGGCCCTCAGGTCGAACGAGTAGTACATGTTGATGAAGGCGTACTGCCACAGTTCGCCGCGAACGTCGTACATGTCGGCCACCACGGCCTGGCCCGTGTCTTCATCGGCATACAGCACGCGCTTGCCGTAGACGTGGCGGTAACTCGGCTTCAGCGTCCCCTCGATCACCCACACGCGGCGCAACTCGTAGCGCATGTACTCGGGATTGGCGTGGCCTGGCGTGAGCAAATCCTTGTACTTGATCGTCGGCTGCATCACCCTGTAGGCGTTCGCCGGTATGTACATCTCCTTCTTGCCCTGCAGCTTCCAGTCGTAGCGATCCGGTGAACCGTTGAACAGCCGATCGGAATCGGTGGTGAGCTTGCCGCCGGTGCCCGGCGTCGGCATGTCGAAGCCGAATTCGGGCAACTGGCGCACACGCCGGGTGCCGGGGTCATACTGCCAGGCCAGGCGCTTGTTCGCACCGTAGTTGGCCGGCTCCACAATGACCGTCACGTTCCCTTTTTCACGCTCGGGCAGTTGCACCTTGGTGAAGGCATAGGCCGTCACATCCCCCATGGGCTTGCCGTAGTTGGCCGGATCATTGAACGGCGAGAGATAGCGCGCCTCTCTGCGCCCATTCACGAAGTTGCCGTTGGACAGCACATTGATCACATCGGCCGTGCTTTCCTCGGTATAGGCGCGGGTGGGCAGCAAGCTGTTCCACAAGGCCTCCAGGCCCGTCTTGGGAAACGGAAAGTTGATGGCCCCCATGCGCCCCTTGCTGCCCAGGCCGCCCTCCTCCAGCGTGGCATCCTGCGCATTGGCCTTGATGATCGCGCACACCTCGTCGGCATAGCGAAAGTCGCGGTGCCCCGGGTAGACGGGCATCTGCATGGTCTTGGGGTACCGCTGGAACATGGCCTTCTGGCCCGGGCTGAGCTTGTCGGCGTACTGCTCATAGTTGGCCGCCGTGATGGTGAACAGCGGCTTCTCGTCCGCATAGATGTCCACCGGGTGCTGGCCGCTGGCACGGTGGTGGGCCACGCCGGGCGGCGCGCCCAGCCACTTGCCGGTGAACTCGGGGATCGTGCCCTCCTTGTTGCCGGCCTTGATGGCGCCCACACAGGTCAGGCTCTTGCCCAGTTGCTCCACCTCGCTCGCGGTGGCCTTCGCATGGGCCGGCACCGCCGCCACCAGGCTCGCGGCCGCGGCCAGGGTCATCAAACACTTCATCGGAATCTCCTTGATCAAGTTGTAGTACTGAAAACAATGCGGTCGCCAGGCAGGCCGCCACCGCCTATAGCTTTTGGAATCTGGGCCGCCCCAGCGCCAGCGCGGCAAGCAAAGCGATGGGAGCCAGCCAGGCGAAGACAGAAAATGCCTGGTCGTAGCTGCCCGAACGGTCGTGGCTCTGGCCAATGAAACGCAGCGCAACGAGCAGCAGCGGCATCTGGGCCTGCACCGTGAGTCCCATCACCATGCCGAACGAGGCGATGCCAAAGCGCGCCGAAATCAGCGCCGCCCAGATCGGCGACACCCCGCCAATGGCCGCGCCGGCCACCAGGCAGCAGGCGAAGAGCGCCGGGAAGCCGGGATGCTGCAACAGGGCCACCAGGAACAGCTCCAGCAGCAGCACCACGCCGACCAGCAGCAAGCGCTTGTCCACCACATCCGCGAGCAGCCCGATCAGCACCTTCCCGGCGATCGACGACGCCGAAACCGCGGTAATGAGCGCCGTCGCCTGCGCCAGCGAGAATCCCCGGTCGGTGCCATACGCGACCAGCGAACTCAGCAGCGCCTGGCTCATCGCCAGCATCAGGCCCACCGAGATGACCAGCAGCCAGAAGTCCCGCGTTGCCAGCAGTTGCCGAACAGTCCAGCGTTGATCCGGCGACGACATGGTTCGGGTCGCGCCGGGCGATGGTGCCCGGTCCCGGATGACCAGCAGCGCCAGCAACGTGCAGATCGCACCCACCGCCAGGCCCACGCCGCCGGCCGCATGGCGCCAGCCCCAGCGCTCGATCAGCATCGACATGACCGGCACGACGAGCGCACCACCCGCGGAGGCCGAGATTGCGACGATGCCGAGCGCCCGCCCCCGGCGCTCGTCAAACCAGCGCGCGATGAGGGTCGACGCCGTGATGGGCCCCAGCGCCGCCGTCCCGAAGGCCAGCGGAAGAAAAGTGGCCAGGGCCAGCAGCCACAGGTCGCGGGCCACGGCGACGAGCACCGCACCCAGGCCAAACAGCAGCGCGCCGCCGAGCATGGTCCAGCGCGCAGAGAATCGGTCGAGCATGCGCCCCACCAGCGGCGAAACCAAGGCCATACCGACGATCAGCAGCATCAAGCCCAGATTGACGTCGGCGCGCGACAGGCCGAACTCCTGCCCCAGCGGCTTGACGAACAGCCCAAAGCCGAAACTGGTGCTGCCGATGGCGAGCATCTGCGCGATGAACGCCGCGACCAGGATCACCCACTTGTAGCGATCGTCGCGCTGCAAAGCCGGATTGCTCATAAGCCCAGTGCCTCCATCTTGGTGAGATCGACTTCGATGAGCGACGGGCCGTCGACCAGGAGGGAGCGATCGAGCGCCGCGGCAAAGCCATCGGGGCTCTCGATGCGCTCGGCGGGCATCCCCATCGCGTGGCCCAGCGCGACGAAATCCGGGGTATGCAGGTCTACACCAAACGGCTGCACGCCTGCCGCCTTCTGGAGCATCTTGAGAACGCCATAACCCCTGTCGTTGAAAACAATCAGCGTCAGCCGAGCCTTCGCCTCCACCGCTGTTGCGAGTTCACCGATATTGAGCATCACCCCGCCGTCGCCATGGATCGCCACGGTGCGCCGCCCCGAGCCGATCGCGGCGCCGATGGCGAGCGGCAGCGCGACCCCGATCGACAGGCTCGTGCTGTAGGTGAAACCTCGGAAATCACGCACCGGCAAGCGGAATCCCGCCCAGCTGTTGCCGACCAGCGTCGCGTCGCACACGATGTTGCGATCCCTGGGCAGACGTTCATCCAAGATCTCGCAGAGCCGGGCGTGGTCCGGCCCGATGCGGCGTGTCGATTCGACGAGCAAGGCCTGGCGCGTCGCGCTGCCCAGCGCCACGAATGAAGGATCGACGCTGCCGCCCGGAATCACGGCCCGCAGCGCGTCGAGCGCCAACCCGGCGTCGCCGACCACCCCGGCGGCGGCCGGGTAGTTGCAGCCGATCATCGAGGCGTCGACGTCGATCTGCACCAGCCTTTTACCCAGCGGCAGCGACCAGAAGGCCGTCGCCACCGCCTGGAAGCGCGTTCCCACCGCCAGCACCAGATCGCTCGCTTCCAGGAGCTGCCGGAACGGCGGATGGAAGGTGGCGCTGCCAACCGCGAGCGGATGGTCGGTGGGCAACGCACTGCGTCCATTGAGGGTGGTGGCGACGGGCGCACCGAGATGTTCGACAAAGGCCCTGACGGCCTCCTGCGCCCCGCTGCGCACGCAGCCTCCCCCCATCCAGACGAGCGGGCGGCGGGCTTCGGCGATGAGTGCCGCAGCAGCCGCAATCTCGTCTGCCTTGGGCGCAATGCGCGGGACGGGCGGGACCGTCCGGGGGCTCGCCAGGGCTTGCTCGTTGAGCAGGTCGGTCGGAATCTCAATCGCACCGGGCTGCGCACGGCCCGTCACGATATCGCGCCCCAGCGCCAGCACCGCCTCGAACAGCTGCTGCGCATGCAGCACGCGCTCCGTGCGGCGCGTCACCGACTGCAGCATGGCGAACTGGTTGCCGGCGTCGTGGATGAAGGCCTTGTTCCTGCCCAGGTACGCACGGTTGATCTGCGTCGTAATCAGCATCACCGGCGAAGAGGCGAACGCCGCTTCATAGAGCCCGTTCATCGCATTGGCGGTGCCCGGCCCGGTGGACACCACGGCGACACCGAGTTCACCCGTGGCGCGCGCATAGCCATCGGCGGCATGCACCGCGCCCGCCTCGTGGCGCGCACCGACGACGCGGATTTTCCCCGACCTCGACAACGCATCGTAGAGCGCCAGATTGTGCTGGCTCGGCACGCCAAAAATGCAGCGCACTCCCAGTGTTTCGAGCGCACGGGTCACCATCTCTGCGCCGCTTATCAAACTGTCCATTCCTGTTGCCTCCTGACGGATCGAGCCTTGGAGATTCACGCAGGAAAGCATCTATGGCGACGCCCTGCATGGCTCCCGATGGCTGGCATCATGGGCGCACAGGGCCGCGCCCGCATCATGCAGATGCATGACGCAAAGCCGCATCGCGCCTGCCTCGTGCCGCTTCATCCATTTGCATGACGCCTCCATCGCATGGGCCCATCACAATGCCCCCAACCCATTCAGGAGACACGACATGCTCAGCACCAAAGCACTGCCCCCAATCGGGCAAGAAGTGTTTGAATTGGATCTCGACCGAGGAATCGACGAAGCGACGCGCCGCCAGCTCATCGCCATCTGGCGAGACGCCGGCATGGTGCTGTTTCGCGGCGTGGGCACGGAGCCTGAACGGCTGCTGGAACTGAGCCGCTGCTTCGGCGAACTGGAGCCGCACCCGATCGAGAGCATCCGCATGCCCGGCCACCCCGAGTTGATCGCGCTCACCAACCAGGGAGGCGCGCGCGGCCCGGTCTACGCCTTCGATGGCATCCCGACCTATGGCCGGATTCCGTGGCATACCGATCTCGCCTTCCAGCAGGTGCCGAATGCCGGCGCGCTGCTCAACATGGTGCACAAGGCCTCGGTGGGCGGCAGCACCGCGTGGCTCGACACCGCCCTCGCCTACCAGGCACTCGACGACGCCTTGAAGCTGCGCCTGGAAGGGGTCGAAGCGCGGTTCGACTTCTGCGCCAATCTGGCCGGGATGAAGTTCAGCAACCCCGGCGGCATACGCGTCGGCGAATCCACCGCGAAGTTTCCCGACTACCCGCCGCTCGCCCGTCCGCTCGTGTGGCGGCACCCCGCCACCGGCACGCCGGTCATGAATCTCTGCCCGCTCAATATCCAGAGCATCGTCGGCATGGATGAGGCCGAGGGCGATGCGCTGATCCAGGCGCTGATCGACGCGGTGGTCCAGCCACGGTTCATGTACGAGCACGACTGGCAGGAAGGCGATGTCATCCTCTGGGACAACTACCGCATGATGCACGCCGCCATGGGGCATCCCGTCGATGTCATCCGCACGGTCCACCGCGCCACCTTGCGCGGCAGCACCACGGTCGGCCGCCTGCTGTCCGCCCACCCCGATGGAGCAGCCGCATGAGCAGTTTCGATCTGGTGATCCGCAATGGCCTGGTCGTGGATGGATCGGGAGAGGCGCCTTTCGCCGCCGATATCGGCATCGTCGGCGGGAAGATCGCAGCCGTGGGCGCGGCTCTGCCAAAGGGCGCACAGGAGATTGACGCTACGGGCATGCTGGTCACACCCGGATTCATTGATGCGCATACCCATTACGACGGACATGTCACCTGGGAAAACCGGCTCCTCCCCTCGTCATTCCACGGCATAACGACTGCCGTGATCGGCAACTGCGGCGTTGGATTCGCGCCCTGCCGCGCGGAGCAGCAAGACGCCTTGATCAACCTGATGGAAGGCGTGGAGGACATCCCCTTCCCGGTGCTGAAGACGGGGTTGCCGTGGACCTGGGAATCCTTTCCCGACTACCTTGATTTGCTCGCTTCGCGCCCCTATGACATGGATGTTGCGTGCTACCTCCCGCACGCCGCGCTGCGCGTCTATGTGATGGGGGAGCGCGCGGTGAACCGCGAGCCAGCGACCACCGCCGATATCGAGCGGATGTGCGCCTTGTTCGGCGAGGCGCTGGATGCCGGCGCGGTGGGCATCGGTACCTCCCGCACGCTCTTCCATCGCTCCAGCGACGGCAATCCCATCCCCACCTTCGAGGCCGCCGAGGCCGAACTGCTGGGGTTGGCCGAAACCATGCGCCTGCGCGGGCATGGCGTATTCCAGATGGTCGAGGATCTCCACCTGCCGGGAGCCAGCCTCGCCCTCGTCACCCGGCTCGCCGAACGCTCGAATCGGCCGGTGACCTTCACCATCGGCACGGCCAACCAGGGCCCCCAGGCCTGGCCACGGCTGGTGGCCGAGCTGGAGGCCGCGAACGATGCCGGGCTCACCGTCAAGGGCCAGGTACTGCCCCGCGGGATCGGCATGATGCTCGGCCACCACCTCACGCTGAATCCGTTCTACTCGACGCCATCGTATGTGGACATCGCCTCCACCCCCTGGCCCGAGCGGCTGGAAATCCTGCGCCAACCCGAGGTCCGCACGGCGATCCTGTCGGAGCCCTTGGACGCGAATGCGCCCTCGGTGCTGGGCCGCATGGTGCGCCAGTTCGACGCCATGTTCGAACTGGGCGACCCGCCCAACTACGAGCAGCCCCCGGAGCGCAGCATCGCCGCCCGCGCGGCGCGTGCCGGCGTGGCGCCGGAAGCGCTCGCCTATGACCTGCTGCTCCAGGAAGGCGCCATGCTCTACATGGCGCTGGGCAACCTGACGGACGGAAAGCTGGACGCCGTCGGCACGCTGCTGAAGCATCGCGACATCATTCCGGGCCTGGGCGACGGCGGGGCGCATTGCGGCACGATCTGCGACGCCAGCTATTCGACGTTCATGCTGATGCACTGGGGGCGCGACAGGGCCGAAGGCAAGCTGCCCATCCAGGACGTGGTCCATCGCCTCAGCCGCGCCCCCGCGCAGTTGCTCGGGCTGCTCGACCGAGGCCTGCTGGCACCCGGGCTCAAGGCGGACATCAACGTGATCGACCTCGACAACCTGTACCTGCATGCCCCCGAAACCACCAGCGATCTGCCGGGCGGCGGCCGGCGGCTGGTGCAGCGCTCTGAGGGCTATGCCGCGACCATCGTGAGCGGGCAGCTCGTCTATGTCCACGGGGAGGCTACCGGCGCCCTGCCCGGACGCCTGGTCCGAGGCTCGCGCCAGCCCTGATCGCTCAGCGCGACAAGGCGGCCGCGGAACTCAGCAGCATCCGAACCAGCTCGCCTTGCCGGTTCGTGCCGGTCTTCATGAAGATCGCCTGCAGCTGGCTGCGCACGGTGTTGCGGCTCACGCCCAGATGCATCGCGGCCTCCCCCAGGCTGACGCCACGCGCGAGCTCGCTCGCCAGCAGCGATTCGGCAGGAGTCAGCCCGAACAAGCGGGTCAGGGTATGCGCCGGGATCAGCCGCCGCCCCGGATCACGCAGCACCAGCATGGCCGTGCGCTGCAGCGGATTGCGCAGCGGATAGAACGCCGGCCCGGGCCGCACGATCACCGTGAGCGGCAGCGGATTGCCGGGCCGCTCCAGCGCAATGGGTGCATAGGCTTGCCAGTCGGGCTCGGCCTGCTGCTCGGCGGCCTTGTACCGAATGTGCTCCATGAGCACCGCGGTCTCGGCCGCGTTCCGCGCACGCAGCTTGCCATTCACCAGGAGCAATCCCACTCCCGCCCGCAGCATCGCATCCGCGACCTTGTTGGTGAACAGAACACTTCCACCGGGGGAGACAAGGATCACGCCGGTGTCGGTCGTCTCGATCGCAGCGTCAAATACGTTTTGCCGACGCTCAAGGTCCGCTATGCGGAAAAACAGCCGGGCGCCTCGCTTCAGCGGTGCGACCAGCCCTGCCAGCAACCGGTGCGCGGCCTCGTCGAACGCGTGGCCCGAAGCGCTCCGCCACAGCGCGAAGTAGAGGGTTCTGCCGCCTTCAATGGCCACGGGCATCACCAGGCCGCGGTGCATTCCGTCGCCCATCGCGGGAATCTCCGGGACGTGGATCTCGGCGGGAACCTCCAACGGCAGATCGTCGAACAGGCCCAGGCGATACCAGGCATCCACCGCCTCCTGCGCCGCCTCCTGGTCTGCGAACTGCACGGGCTCGTCCTGCTGGCCAGGCCGTGAACCAAAGCTCAATGACGCGTGGCTGCATGCGAAGGACGCGCACGCGGCACGGAGAAACCCCTCCCACATCGGCAATTCGGCCAGGCTGTCGTAGAGCGCGTTCAACAACTGCTGTCGGTCTACGGCCCCGTCTGCCGATCGGTGCTCCTCTGGTGCCATCGCCACTGTCTCCTTTCAGCCGGCCATTGCTCTTACCGGTGCTCGGCGTTGGATGCGCCCAGAAACGCCGGGCGCTCGCCGCCGCCGTGCAGCAGCAGGTTGGTGCCGCTCATGTACGAGGCGCGGCCCGAGGCCACGAACAAACAGGCCTGGGCAATGTCCTCGGGCTCGGCCAGGCGGCCGGCCGGAATGGTCTGCGCCACGGCGGCCAGGCCGTCCTCGTCGCCGAAGTGCAGGTGGGATTGCTCGGTGCGCACCGGCCCGGGGCTCACGGCCACCACGCGCACCTTGGGCGCCCACTCCACGGCCAGCGAACCGACCAGGCTCAGCACCGCCGCCTTGGCCGCGCCATAGGCGGCGGTGCCCGGCGAGGGGCGCAGCGCGCTGATGCTGCCTATGCAGACGATGACACCGCCCTCCGCCTGCTGCTGCATCACGGCATTGGCCGCCTGCGAGGCGTGCAGCGTGGAGAACAGGTTCAGCCGCAGCACGCTTTCGTGAAAGCGCGGCGAGACCGTGGCCGCGTCCGCGGCGGGCGCGCCGCCGGCGTTGTTGACCAGCACGTGGAGCCGGCCATGGCGGCTGCGCACTTCGTTCACCAGGTCCTGCACGGCCTGGGCCTCGCGCACATCGCAGGCGATGAAATCGGCGCTGCGCCCGGCGTGCGCGGGCATATCCTCGGGCTGCTGGCGGCCGCAGACCACCACCGTGGCGCCGGCCGCCAGGAAGGCCTGCGCGATGCCCTTGCCAATACCCTTGGTGCCGCCCGTGACCAGCACTACCTGATCCTGAAATTCGTGGTTCGTATTCATGCAGGCAATTTAGGTTTGGGCCTGCGCGGCAGATACGTCCAAAGGGACGATGCCCGCGGCCCGGCCGCGGCCGAGCATGGAGGCCATTCAACCCAAGGAGAGCCGGATGAGCCCTGCAGGCAGCCAGACCAAGGAGCATGCGCCACCCACCGAGCTCGAGCTGGTCGTGGAGCGCAGGCCGGACGGCGTGGCCCTGGTGCGCATGAACCGGCCGCAGGTGCGCAACGCGCTCAGCCTGTCGCTGCAGACGGCGCTGTCGCAGGCCTTGCGCGAGCTGGCCGACGACGCGGGCGTGCGCTGCATCGTGCTGACCGGCGGGGACACCGTGTTCGCCGCCGGCGCGGACATCCGCAGCCTCGACGCCTGCGGGCCCATAGAGATCCTGCAGCGCCACACCGAGCGGCTGTGGGCGCCCATCGAGCGCTGCCCCAAGCCCCTCATCGCGGCGGTCTGCGGCCTGGCGCTGGGCGGCGGGGCCGAGCTGGCCATGCACTGCGACATCATCATCGCGGGCCGCGGCGCCCGCTTTGCCCAGCCCGAGGTCCGCATCGGCATCATGCCCGGCGTGGGCGGCACCCAGCGCCTGGTGCGCGCCGTGGGCAAGTTCCAGGCCATGCGCATCCTGCTCACCGGCCAGCCCGTGACGGCCGACGAAGCCTGCGCCATGGGCCTGGTCAGCCTGGTCTGCGACGACGGCCAGGTGCTGGCCGAGGCCCTGCAGATGGCTGCCCTGATCGCCCGCATGCCGCCGCTGGCCGTGGCCCAGATCAAGGAGGTGGTGATCGCCGGCATGGACGCGCCGCTGGAGACCGCGCTGATGCTGGAGCGCAAGGCCAACCAGCTGCTGTTCGCCACGCAGGACCAGAAGGAGGGCATGAACGCCTTCCTCGAAAAGCGCACGCCGCGCTTCGAGGGGCGCTGAAGCCCTCTCGCCCCCTACCCAGGAGACACCACAATGTACAAATGCATGGCCCTGCTGCGCAAGCGTGCCGATATCAGCCGCGAGCAGTTCGAGGACTACTACCGCCACCACCATGCGGTGCTGATCCGCCGGCTGCTGCCGGGCCTCGTCGACTACCGCAGCAACTTCATCGACCTGGCGGGCGCCTTTGTCTTTCCCGATGCCGCGCCCATCGACTTCGACGTCATCACCGAGATGTGGTTCGAGGACCGCGCCGCCTACGAGCGCTTCGTCGCCAAGGCCGCCGAGCCCGCCATCGCCGAGCAGATCGCGCGCGATGAGGAGCACCTGTTCGAGCGCGGCGCCTCGCGCATGTTCGTGGTGGATGAGCAGCGGTGGATCAAATAAGATAGCTTTTAGCGCTTGCTATGCAATGATTTCAGATAGTTTTCATACTGAAATCATTTACAGACAAGCGGCAGCAGCTATCAAAATACTTTTCGCGCACTCAGTCCCAGACCAGCTCCATGGCTTGCACTTTCAGTGCCGAGCCCGGGCGCAGCGGCTCGGGCTCTGCGCTGGCGCGAAAGCCGTGCGCGGCGTACAGGCGCATGGCGGGCGAGGCGGCGATGGTCACGCCCAGCCGGACCCGGCGCACGCCGTGGCCCCGGGCCCAGTCCAGCGCGTGCGTGACCAAGGCATGGCCCGCGCCCAGGCCGCGCGCGGCGGGCGCCACCCACATCTGGCCACGCCCGGCTCCGTGGCCGAGCGCTTGCACCACAGCAGGCCGCAGGGCTGCTCGCCGTGAATCTGGTCACTGTTGATGGCGAACAGCGGCAAATCCATGCCGCCGCGAGCAGCCTCGGCCAGGCGCGTGGACCAATGCGCATCGGCCCGGGCCGACTCATCCTCCCAGGTGCTGGAAAAGGCCAGGGGCGAATCCTGCAGCGCCTGCAGGCGCAGTTGCCGGTAGGCGGGCCATTCGTGGGCGGCGATGGGACGGGTGGAGATCAAGCGGCGTTCCCTGGCGGGTGATGGACAGCGGGCCATTCTCGCACCGCGCCAGCGCCGGCCGCGCCACTCAGACGGCCAGCGATGCCGGCACGTTGGAGGTCCAGGACTTTTCCTCGCTGCGGCGCACGATGCGCCAGCCCTCGGGCGTGCGGCGGTACTCGTCCAGGTACCACAGGCCCAGGAAAAAGGTCTGCTGCGTGCCGTCCGGCTGCGGCATGACCATGGGGTTGAAGCAGATGATCCTGCCCGTGGCCTCGTCGCCCTGCAGCGTGATGGCATGGTTGGCGATCATGTGCTGGTAGGCGGGAAAGAACCCCAGCGCCCCCACCAGCCAGGCCTTGACCTCGGCAAACGCCCCGTCGATTCCGCCCATGGCGCGGTAGTCGATGTAGGCGTCGGGGCTGAAGACGCGGTCCAGCGCCTCGAAGTCGCGCCGGTCGATGGCGGTGGAGTAGTCCACCGCCAGCTGCTGGATTTCGAGGCGGTCGGAGATTTCTTGCAGCGACAGCATGCGCAGGCCTCAGCCGGCCTTGACGTTCTGCGGGCCGAAGAAGGCGCGCATGCTCACGACCTTGCCCGCCGCATCGAAGCGGAAGTGGTCGATCGGCGAGATCACCGAGGTGTGGCCCTGCTGGCTCACGGTCACGCTGAAGGCGAAGGCCGCCTCGTTGGCCACGGCACGCACCTCGCCCTGCAGCGCCAGGCGGATCTTCATCGGCACCACCTGGGCATAGAAGGCGCGGATGGCCTCGATGCCCTGCAGCGGCGTGGAGCCCACCGGGTCTTCCAGCGTGGCGTTGTCGGCATACAGCGCCACCACGGCGTCGAGGTCGTCGGCATTGAGCGCATCCACGTAGCGCTGTACCACGGCGGTCATGTGTTCGGGGGTGTTCATGGGTTTCCTTTCTGGGTGGGGTGAGAACGTGTTCTTAGAACTGGGTGGGACGGGTGGCGGCATCGCTGCCGCCATCCACGTAGATCTGCGTGGCATGCACGTAGCTGGCGGCCGGGCTCAGCAGGAACTGCACCACCGACGCCATCTCCTCGGGCCGCGCGCGCCGGCCCATGGGCGGCAGGTAGTCGGCCACGGACTGGCCGTAGCGCTCGCTCTCCAGCCCGCTCTTGAGCAGCGGCGTCTCGGTGGCGCCGGGCGCCACGGTGTTCAGGCGCACGCCGGCGTCGCTCCACGCCTGGGCCCGCTTGCGCACGGCGACGGTGAGCGCGTTCTTGCTGCCGGCGTAGGCCAGGTACAGGCCGTCGTCCGGCGCCTGCTCCACGATGGCGCGGGCCGTGGCCTCGTCGCCGGCCTCGAGCGGCGCGGACAGCGGGCAGCTGTCCCAGCTCACATGCACCGAGGCGGTGGACGAGATGACCACGGCCGCGGGCGACTGGCCCTTGCGCAGCGCCGGCAGCAGGCCGTCGAGCAGTTCGACCGCGCCGAAATAGTTGACCGACACCACGTTACCCGCGCCGGACGCCGGCCCGCCCACGCCCACGCCCACGCCCAGGCCCGCGCACAGCACCAGGCCGTCGAAGCCCTGGGGGCAGTGCTCCAGCACCGCGGCCACGGCATGGTGGCGGCCGGCGGCGTTGGAAAGATCCGCCTCGACTTCGGCGCCGCGCCGGTCGATGCCGATGACCTGGTGGCCCTGCGCCTCCAGGGCCTGCCGGGTGGCCGCGCCAATCCCGCTGGCGCTGCCGCTGATCACGATGGTGGACATGTCTCTCTCTTTTCCGTGGTGGCAATGGCGCACATCAAAGCCCAATACCCGCGCGCCCACCACATGCAAACGGACGATGCCGCGCCCCTGCCACCGCGCGACTCGTCCAAACAGGGTATGCGGCCCCACATGACGCTCAGCAGAATCAATGATCCACAACCAGATACTGGAGACCTGCAATGGCAACCACGAAGGAATATCGCCTCGGTGAATTCACCTACCCGCGCGGCTGGTTCATGATTTCCGACGCCAAGGCGCTCGACGAGAACAACAACAAGCCCCTGCCGCTGCGCTTCTTCGGGCAGGACTTCGCGCTGTTCCGCGGCCGCGAGAGCGGCAAGGTGGTGCTGCTGGACGCCTACTGCCCGCACATGCGCACCCACCTGGCGGCGCCCAACACCACCAGCTACATCGTGATCGACGGCGGCGGCACCAACGTCGAGGGCGACGGCATCCGCTGCCCCTACCACGGCTGGCGCTTCGGTGCCGACGGCAAGTGCAACCACATCCCCTACCACGACGGCGCCATCCCGCCGGCAGCCAACGTCAAGAGCTGGACGGTGGTGGAGCAGTACGGCGCCATCTGGGTCTGGTACGACCCCGAAGGCGGCGCGCCCGACTACGAACTGCCCCGCTTCGCCGACTGGTTCGACGAGTCCTACGTCAACGGCGAATGGGACCGCCTGGGCGAGCTGGACCAGCACCCGATGGAAGTGGTGGACAACATGGGCGACTATGCCCACCTCGGCCCCATCCACGGCTCCACCGTGAAGGGTTTCGAGAACGAGTTCACGGGCATCCACTGCATCCAGCGCCAGCGCGGCGGCCACCGCACCCTGGTGGGCGAAGGCGGCGCCAGCGCCGACCTGCACACCGACACCCGCTACCACGGCCCGGGCATCCTGGTGTCCAAGAACACCGGCATGTTCGCCGCCTTCATGATGATCATGCACACCCCCATCGAGGACGGCAAGATCAAGCTCTGGCACAACCTGCTGGTGCAGACCCAGCACGGCGGCAAGCCCACCGAAGCCGATGCCGCCGCGGCCAAGATCTACCACGTGATCAGCCGCGACGCCCTGGCGCAGGACTTCGAGATCTGGCGCCACAAGGCCGCCTGCCTGAACCCGATGTTCATCCCCAGCGACGGCGCCTTCGCCAAGGTCCGCGTCTGGTACAAGCAGTTCTACAACCCGCGCGCCAAGGCCGAGGAGTACCTGGAGCAGTGCGAAGGCAAGAAATACGTGCCCAAGGGCATGGTGGGCTACGCCCCCGAAGCACCACAGGCCGAGACAGCCTGACGCGCCAGCCGCCCAAGCAAAAGGCCCATGCATTGCATGGGCCTTTTTTGGTTTTCAACCGATCAGGCAGCGATCCAGAAACCCGGGGCGGTTACTTGCTGCCCAGCCAGGCCACGCTGTTGAGGAAGATGCGCACCAGCTCGGTCTGGCGGCGCACGCCGGTCTTCGAGAAGATGGAGCGCAGGTGCGCCCGCGCCGTGTTGCGGCGGATGTTCAGCGCCTCGGCGGCTTCTTCCAGCGACAGGCCGTTGGCCAGCTGGATGGCCAGCGAGGTCTCGGCCGGGGTGAGCTGGAACAGCTGCTGGGCCAGGCGGATGGAGGGGTCTGCCTTGCCATCGGTGTCGCGCATGAACACCGCCACGCTGGGTCGCTGCTTGCCTTCGGTCCACTCGTCGGACGAGATGCTCTGCACCACCACGCCCCAGTTGAGCTGGCCCGAAGGGCGGCTCACCGACATGCCTTCGGTCAAGCCCAGTCCCGCGAGCTGGGAATGCATCAGCGCGTCCTTGATCAGGCGCTGCAGCTTGCGGTTGTCATTGGCGTAGGTGGCCTCGAGCGTGCTGCCCGAGACCTTCAGCCCGTCCTGCATGTTCAGGATGCCGGTGGCCGCCGGGTTGCTTTCCAGCACCTTGCCGTTCTGGTCCAGCACCACCACGCCCACCATCAGCTGCGCGGTGGCGCGGCTGTACAGCGAGATCACCTGGCGATCGCGGTGCAGCGCCAGATGCAGGTTCAGCGCCCGCCGGATGTGCGGCATCAGCAGCTGGCCCAGGGCCATGTCGCGCTTGCTGAAGGCCGGCGCCGACTCGGGCCGGGTGACGTGCAGGCCGTAGACGCTGCCGTCATCGGTCACGATCTTGGCCGCCATCACGTGGTAGACGTCGTGCAGCCGGCACCAGTCCGTGTAGTAGAAGCATTCGCGCCATTCGGCCTCGCTCATCATGTCCGTGATGGTCATGAAGCGCTCCTTGGGCATGTCGCGGAAGGGGCTGAGCTCGCTGTATTTGTCGTGGGTCAGCAGATCGGTGCGCCCGCCGGCGGCGGTCACGATCAGGCCTTCATGCTCGCCCTTGGTGTCGCGGATGATCAGCGACGCGAAATTGCAGCCCAGCTGCTTGCGGATCACCTCCAGGCACGGCGCCCATTCCTCCGTCTGGGAAACGGCGTCGTAGAGATGGTTGATGAACTCGCTGAAGCGCTCGGTGCTGATCAGCTCGTCGGGGGCAGGCGCTGCAGCGGCCGCAGCCGCCGGGCTCACCCCATCGAGAATCGCGCCATCCTTGATCACGCACGCCATCGATGGCGGCGTGTATGCGGAAAACCCCATCCTGGCGTAGGCACTGGCCATCATGTTCGCCTCCTCTCGCTGCACACGGACCGATGCTTCAGATGAGCTCGAACAGGCCGGCGGCGCCCATGCCGCCACCGATGCACATGCTCACCACCACGTAGCGCACGCCCCGGCGGCGCCCCTCCAGCAGCGCATGCCCCACCAGGCGCGAACCCGACATGCCGAACGGGTGTCCGACGGCGATGGCGCCGCCATTCACGTTCAGGCGATCGTCGGGAATGCCCAGCTGGTCGCGGCTGTAGATCACCTGGCAGGCAAAGGCCTCGTTGATCTCCCACAGGCCAATGTCGCTCACGCTCAGGCCATTTTGCTTGAGCAGCTTGGGAATGGCATGAACAGGGCCGATACCCATCTCGTCAGCGCGGCAGCCGGCCACAGCCACGCCGCGGTAGGCGCCCAGCGGCGCCAGGCCGCGGGCGCGCGCCTCGTCGGCGCCCATCACCACGCAGGCGCTGGCGCCGTCGGACAACTGGGAAGCATTGCCGGCCGTGATGAACTGGCCTTCGGGCACCCACTGGCCGTTCTTCCACACGGGCTTGAGCCTGGCCAGGCTCTCCAGCGTGGTGTCGGCGCGCGCGCCCTCGTCCCGCGCCAGGGTCACTTCCTCGGTGCCGGTGGCATTGCCTTCCTTGTCGAAGAGCTGCTTGACGGTGGTGAGCGGCACGATCTCGTCGTCGAACAGGCCCTTGGCCTGGGCCGCCGCCACGCGCTGCTGGCTGCGCAGCGCATATTCGTCCTGGGCCTCGCGGCTGACGCCGTAGCGCTGGCTCACGATCTCGGCCGTCTCGATCATCTGGATATAGGCCGTGGGCTCCGCCGCCAGCACCGCCTTGGACTGCGCCCGGTAGGCGTTCTTGTGCTTGTTCTGCACCAGCGAGATGGATTCCAGGCCGCCGGCCACCGCGATGTCCAGCTCGCCCAGCATCACGCTCTTGGCGGCCGTGGCAATGCTCATCAGCCCCGAGGCGCACATGCGGTCGATCACCATGCCGCCCACGGACTCGGGCAGGCCCGCCGTGTAGGCGCACAGCCGGCCCAGGTTGTAGCCCTGCGAGCCCTGCTGCGCGGCAATACCCAGGATCACATCGCCCACGTCCCCGCCGGCCACGCCCACTTTGTCGAGGGCTGCGCGGATCACATGGCCACCCAGCACCGGAGCCTCCGTGTCATTGAACGCACCGCGGTACGCCTTGCCGATGGGGGTGCGTGCCGTCGATACGATGACTGCGTCTCTCATGATCTCTGTCTCCTAGCTTGCTTCGCTTGTCGGCGGGGGGCAGCCCGGGCTGCCTCCTTGCCGAAATGGTGGCCACGGTTCGCGTGACCAACCACTTTTACATAAAAAAATTAAACCCGAATTGAATTCTTTATTTTGAAATTCAATTTTCCATCGCAAAAAACAACCGGCTGATGGTTTCCACCACACAGCCGGGTTTGTCCTGATCCCGCACCTGCACCGTGATGCGCACCGTGACCTGCACGCCGTCGTCACCGATGGGCGTGGCCGCCACGACCTCGCCGCTGCCGCGGACCCAGGAGTCCACGCGCACCGGCGCCGGAAAGCGCACCTTCTCGCAGCCATAGTTCACGCCCATCTTCAGCTGCTCGTATGAAACCAGCTGGGGCAGGAACAGGTTGGCCAGCGACAGCGTCAGGTAGCCGTGGGCCACGCAGGCGCCGAACGGGCCGGTGGCGGCCTTTTGCGGGTCCACATGGATCCACTGGTGGTCGCCCGTGGCGTCGGCGAACTGCTGGATGCGCTCCTGCGTGATCTGCATCCACGGGGTTTCGCCCAGCGGGCGGCCCACGCTGGCGAGCACGGAGGCGGCGGAATCGAACAGCACGGTCTCTGCAACTGCGCTCATGTCAGGCCCGCTGCGAGCTGACCGACACCACCTCGCCCGTCATGTACGAGGAGTAGTCGCTGGCCAGGAAGACCATGACATTGGCCACTTCCCAGGGCTCGGCGCCGCGGCCGAAGGCTTCCTTCTCGGACAGCTTGGCCAGCAGCTCCTCGGAGGCCGACTTCTTCAGGAAGGCGTGGATGGCGATGGACGGCGCGACGGCGTTGATGCGGATGCCGTGCTCGGCCGCTTCCAGCGCCGCGCAGCGGGTCAGGGCCATGACGCCGGCCTTGGCCGCCGCGTAGTGGGCCTGCTCGACCTGGGCACGCCAGCCCAGCACCGAGGCGTTGTTCACGATCACACCCTTGCCGCGCGGCTGCATCACCTTGAGCGCGGCGCGCGTCATGCGGAAGGTGCCGGTCAGCGTGATATCGATGACCTTGTTCCACTCGTCGTCGGCCATGTCCACCACCTTGCAGCTGGTGCCCAGGCCGGCGTTGTTGATCAGCACGTCGATGCCGCCCATGGCCGCGTCGGCCTCGCCGACCAGGGCCTGCACCTGGTCTTCCTGGCTCACGTCACAGAGCCGGCCATAGACCTGGGACAAACCCGTATCTTTTTTGATCTGTTCCACGGCTTCGGCCAGGCGGCGCTCGTGGACGTCGGAGATATACAAGGCCTTGCAGCCTTCTTCGGCAGCGCGCTTGGCTGCCGCAAAGCCGATGCCGGCGCCGGCGGCGGCGGTGACCAGCACGGTCTTGCCCTGGAGCAGGCCGTGGGGGGGAACGTAGGAGGGAATGGAAGTCATGGCAATGATAAAAACGGTCTGCCACCATCATCCCGCCCGCGTTGCGCCGCAACATCGTCAAGTTGGACGATAGGTCATACCCTAGTTCATATGCCAAACCAGGGATGCATGGCATTTCCATTGCCAACCGCTATCGACCTGCGGCGCGGCGTTTGGCCACTTATCGATCGCCCGGCAGCCCCGGCATGCAGACGCTGTCGAAGCCCAGCACATGGGCCACCCGGCCCAGTCCCATCCAGGCGGCCACGCAATGCGCCAGGTCCACCAGCTCGGCATCGCTGTACAGCAACCGGGCCCGCGACCAGAACGCCTCATCCTGCGCCAGCACCTTGGGCTCCTCGGCAAAACGCTCGGCGTATTCGAGGGCCAGCCTCTCCCGCGCGGAGAACTGCGCCGAATGGCGCCAGTTGCCGACATCCGCATAGAAATTCTCGTCGGGTGCGGGGCCGTTGTCCGACACCAGGCGCTGAGGCCGCTGGCCGGTGCCCGCGAACATGGCCGAGATATCCCGCGCGGCGCGGAACTGCTGGCAGATCGTGCAGCCGTTGATCTGCGCGATGCGCATGCGCGCGCCTTCGAATTCGCGCAAGGGCAGGCGCGAGTGTTCGTAGGTCGCCCTGGCGAAGGCGGCCGCAGCCGCCATGATGGCAGTGGCATGCGTGCGTGCCGCGTAGCCATACGGATCGGCGGCGTCGGTATCGGGCACGGAGATACGGATCATGCTTCGCTCCAGTTCATTCCATCGGCAGGCCCGTCCGGCGGGTTCGCCCGGCGGGCCCGTTGCAGACTCCCCTAGCCGCGCGGCATGCCCAGCGCACGCTCGGCCATCAGGTTCATCTGGATCTCGTTGGTGCCGGCATAGATAGTGTCGGCACGGCTGACCAGCCACAGCTGCTGCAGCGGGCGCAGGTCCGGATCGCTCAGCGCCAGCTCGCCCTGCTCGCCCAGCACGTCCATGGCCAGTTCGCCCAGGCTGCGGTGCCAGTTGGACCAGGCGTACTTGGACACCGAGGCCACGCGCGCCGGCGTGTCGTCGGCGCTGGACCGCAAGGCATGGCTGCGCAGCGTCTGCAGGCCCAGGTCGGCCTTGGCCAGGCGCTGGCGGATCAGCGGATCGCGGGCCGCGCCGTTGCGCCTGGCCAGGGCGATGATCTGGTCCAGCTCATGGCGGAAGTGCGCCTGCTGTCCCAGCGTGGACGCGCCGCGCTCGCAGCCCAGCAGGTACATGGCGACCTTCCAGCCATCGCCCACCGGGCCCAGGTGCAGGCTGCCCTCGGTGCGCGCGCCGTCGAAGAAGACCTCGTTGAACTCGGACGTGCCGGTGATCTGGCGGATGGGACGGATCTCCACGCCCGCCTGCTTCAGCAGCACCAAGAGCAGCACCATGCCGGCATGCTTGGAGGCGCCGGGCGCGCCACCCTCGTCGGCGCGCGCCAGCACGAAGATCCATTCGGATTCGTGCGCCCACGAGGTCCAGACCTTCTGGCCGTGGATCACCCATTCGCCGGTGGCTTCGTCGCGGTGCGCCTTGGTGCGTATGGCCGCGAGGTCCGAACCCGCGCCGGGCTCGGAATAGCCCTGGGCCCAGTAGTCGGTGCCGGCCAGGATGCCGGGCAGAAAGCGCGCCTTCTGCTCGGGCGTGCCGTAGGCCATCAGCGTGGGCGCGAGCAAAGTCTCGCCGATGTGGCCTATGCGCCCGGGGCCGCCGCAGCGCACATATTCCTCGTGGAAGATGACCTGCTGGGCCAGCGGCAGATGGCGGCCGCCGTACTGCACTTCCCAGCCCAGGCCGGTCCAGCCGCCGCGCGCCAGCTCCTGCTCCCATTCCTTGGCCAGGGCCGCGTCATAGCCCTCGGAGCCCAGGCCGGCCGCGTGCTTGAGCGGCGCGAACCGCCCCTGCAGATGGCGGCCCATCCACTCGCGCACCTCGGCGCGGAAGGCTTCGTTGATTTCCGATTCCTGCATCTTCATGCCACCTCCACCGAGTCCAGCAAACTTGCCGCGACCTGCTCGCGCCACTGCTCCACCGTGCCCAGGCGCTGGCTGGCGGCCTGCGCGCGGCGGAAGAACAGGTGCGGATCGAACTCCCAGGTAAAGCCCACGCCGCCATGCAGCTGCAGGCTTTCGCGCGTACAAAAGAGAGCAGCTTCCGCAGCTTCGGTGCGGGATTGCGCTGCAAAATACATCAGATCGCTTGCTGGATCAGCGCCATCAGCTACAAAAGCTGCAGCATATACAGCCGAGCGTGCCGTCTCCACGGCCACCAGCATCTGCGCCGCGCGGTGCTTGACGCCCTGGAAACTGCCCACCGGCTTGCCGAACTGCTGGCGCTCCTTGGTGTAGTCCACGGCCAGGGCCAGCGCCCGGTCGGCCACGCCCACCTGCTCGGCAGCCAGGCCGATCGCGGCCAGGCTGCGCGTCTGCGCCCACAGCGCGGCCAGCGCCTCGCCCCGCACCAGCACGGCGTCGGCGGCCAGCCGCACCTCCACAGCCGCCACATCGGCGCTGCTGCGCGTGGCGTCTACCGTGGCCAGCGGCGTTACCGCCAGCCCGCCGGCCGTGGCCGGCACCTCCAGCAGCGCCAGCTCGCCGCCCGGCAAGGTGGCCGGCAGCAGGAACACATCGGCATGCGCGCCCGAGCCCACCTGGCGCCACTGGCCGTTCAGCACCAGGGCGCCGCCCTCCTCGCGCACCGTGGCCGCGGCAGGCAGCTCGCCGCCCACCGTCATGCCCAGCACGCAGACCTGGCCCGACTGGGCCAGGCGCTCGACCACGGCCAGGCCCTGGTCGTTCTGGCTCAGGTGGCGCCACAGCGGCGTGACCGCCACCACGGCATCAAAGAAGGGCATGCAGGCCAGGTGGTAGCCCATCTGCTCCTGCAGCAGCACCAGCTCGCGCCAGCCCAGGCCCATGCCGCCCGCGGCCTCGGGCAGGGCCACGCCGCACCAGCCCATCTCCACGGCCTGCTGCCACAGTGCGCGGTCCATGCCGCCGCCGCCCTCGGCCACCCGGCGCACCTGCGCCGTGCTGCTGTTTTCCTGCAAAAAGACGGCCGCGCTCTCGGCGATCATCTTCTGCTCGTCGTTCAGGCTCAAATCCATGATCGGGTGTCCTTGCGCAATCAGGTGCCGTAAACCTTCTGGGGCACGCGGCCGTCGGCGATGAGCTGGTCGACCACGCCGGTGAGCTCGGCCGGCTGCCAGCGGTCCTGCTTGTCGCGGACCTGGCCGGTGAACCAGCCGTCGGCCACCGACAGCTCGCCGCCCTTGGCCTCGAAGCAGCGGCCCGTCACATGGCGCGACTCGCTGCTGCCCAGCCACACGACGATGGAGGCCACGTTCATCGGGTCCCACACGTCGAAGCCGGAATCGGGCTTCTTCACCAGGTCGGGCATGGCGCCCTCGGTCATCGAGGTGCGCGCGGCCGGTGCCAGGCTGTTGGCCGTGATGCCGTAGCGCGCCAGCTCGGCCGCCTGCACCAGGGTCAGGCCGGCGATGCCGGCCTTGGCGGCCGCATAGTTGCTCTGGCCGATCGAGCCCTGCAGGCCCGCGCCGGAGCTGGTGTTGATGATGCGTGCATCGACTTCCTTGCCGGCCTTCTTCTGGTCGCGCCAGTAGCCGCCGAACACCTTGGCCATGCAGAAGTGGCCGCGCAAATGCACGCGCATCACCATGTCCCAGTCCTCCTCGGACAGCGACAGGAACATGCGGTCGCGCAGCACGCCGGCGTTGTTCACCAGCACCTGCACATCGCCGAAGGCCGCCACGGCAGCGTCCAGGATGGACTGCGCGCCCGCCACGGTGGTGATGTCGCCCGCATTGGCCTGCGCCTGGCCGCCCGCGGCCGTCACCTCGTCGGCCACGGCCTGCGCGGCCTCGGCGCGGATGTCGTTGACCACCACGTTCGCGCCTTCCTGCGCAAAGGCCAGCGCATAGGCGCGGCCCAGGCCTCCGCCCGCGCCGGTGATGACCACGGTCCGGTTCTTGCAAATACCCATTTCCATTCCCTCTTTGTCCTGAAGGCGCTTCCGAATGATCAGAGGCGCTCGATGATCGTCACGTTGGCCTGGCCGCCGCCCTCGCACATGGTCTGCAGACCGAAGCGCCCGCCCGTGCGCTCCAGCTCGTGCAGCAGCGTGGTCATGAGCTTGGCGCCCGAGGCGCCCAGCGGGTGGCCCAGCGCGATGCCGCCGCCGTTGACGTTGGTCTTCGCGGGGTCGTAGCCGGTCTCCTTGAGCCAGGCCATGACCACCGAGGCAAAGGCCTCGTTGATCTCGACCAGGTCGATGTCGGACAGGCGCATGCCGGTCTTCTTGAGCGCGTACTCCGTGGCCGGGATCGGCGCCGTCAGGTGCCAGATCGGGTCGTCGGCGCGCACGCTCAGGTGGTGGATGCGCGCGCGCGGCGTGAGCTGGTAGCGCTTGAGTGCCGCCTCCGACACCACGAGCACCGCCGCCGCCGCGTCGCAGGTCGAGCTGGACACGGCCGCCGTGATCTTGGGGTAGGTCGGGTCCACGGGCTCCAGCGTGGCCATCTTCTCCAGCGTGGAGAGGCGCGCGGTCTCGTCCATGCGGAAGTCGCCCACGGGAGCGATCTCGCGGTCGAAGCGGCCCTCGGCCATGGCCTGGAGGGCTCGGTCATGGCTTTGCTTGGCAAAGACTTCCATGTCCGCGCGGCTGATGTCCCAGTGGTCGGCAATGCGCTGCGCCGCATAGAACTGGTTGACGGGCGCATCGCCGAAGCGCGCCTGCCAGCCCTGGCTCTCGGCGAACGGCGTGGTGAAGCCCAGCGGCTGGCCGGCCAGCATGGCCGACGAGATCGGGATGGCCGTCATGGTCTGCACGCCGCCGGCCAGCACCACGTCCTGCGTGCCGCTCATCACGGCCTGGGCCGCGAAGTGGATGGCCTGCTGGGACGAGCCGCACTGGCGGTCCACCGTGGTGCCGGGCACGTTCAGCGGCATGCCCGCGGCCAGCCACGAGGTGCGGGCGATGTTGCCGGCCAGCGCACCGATGGTGTCCACGCAGCCGAAGATGACGTCGTCATACTCGGAGGCGGGAATCTCGTTGCGCTCGACCAGCGCCTTGATCACATGGGCGCCCAGGTCCGCGCCGTGCATGGCGGCCAGGGACCCCTTGCGCTTGCCGGTGGGCGTGCGCAGCGCGTCGACGATATAGGCTTGGGCGCTCATGCCGGCACCTCCTCGGAAAGCGGTTGGGCCGCTGCACGCGTGGCGCAGCGATCGGCGGGGAGTTCACGGTCGAAGGTGGCGCCCGGCCCCACGGGGGCCCCGGGGCTGCCCAGCAGGCCGCTGGTCAGGCGGGCCTCGTGCCAGGCCTTGTCGCCCCAGGCCGCGTCCAGCACCCAGGCGCGCTTCATGAACATCTGCAGGTCCACCTCCCAGGTGTAGCCCATGGCGCCATGCACCTGCAGGCTGTTGCGGGCCGCGAACCAGCTCGCCTCGCTGCACTGCAGCTTGGCGTGCGAGGTGCGCACGGCCAGGTCGGCCTCGCCGTGCTGCAGCGCATAGAAGGCGCGGTAGAACACCGGCTTGGCGAACTCGATCTTGGTGACGATGTTGGCCAGGTGGTGCTGCACAGCCTGGAAGCCCCCGATCACTTTGTCGAACTGCTTGCGCTGCGCCACGTAGTCCACCGACAGGTCCAGCATGCGCTGGGCCAGGCCCAGCATCTGGGCAGCGGCCGCCAGCGCGCCGCGCTCGCCCGCCGCATCCCAGACCTTCTGGCCCTGCACGGCGTCGAGGACGCGGCTGGCCGGCGTCGGCTGCCACTGCACGGAGGCCAGGCGGCGCGACGAGTCGATGCTCTTGAGCTCGGTGATATCGCACTGCGCGCGCGGTACCACATGCAGCTCCGTGCCGGCGCTGGTGGCGTGCGGCAGCAGCAGCACCTCGGCCAGCGCCGCATCGGCCACATGCGGATTGACGGGGTGGCCCACCGCGACGCGGCAGGTGCCCTGGGCGATCTGCGGCAGCCAGGCGCGGGCCGCATGGCCGGCCGGCAGGGCCGAGAGCATGCCCACGGCCACATAGGCCGTGTCCACCAGCGAGTCGGGCAGCGCGTAGTAGCCCACCTCCTGCAGCAGCAGGGCCCAGTCGATGTCGCCCAGGCCCAGGCCGCCCTCGGCCTCGGGCACGGACAGGCCCATCAGCCCCTGCTCGGCGATCTTGGTCCACAGGTCGGGCGAGCGGCCCGATTCGGTTTCCCAGATGTCGCGCAGCATCTCGGGCGCCGCCTCGGTCATCAGGAAGCGGCTGATCGAATCGCGGAACGCGGTCTGTTCTTCGGAGAATGTGAAGTCCATGGTGGTCTCCTTCCCAATCAGGATTTGGGCAGGCCCAGCATGCGCTGGGCAATGATGTTGCGCTGGATCTCGTTGCTGCCGGCGTAGATCGGGCCGGCCTGGGCGAACAGGAATCCCTCCAGCCATTCGTTGGCCTCGGCGTCGTCGGTCAGCTCGGCGCGTGGCCCCAGGATGCGCATGGCGGTCTCGTGGATCAGGATGTCCAGCTCGGACCAGACGATCTTGTTGGTGCTGGCCTCGGCGCCGATCTGTGCGCCCTTGTTCAGGCGTGCCACCGTGTGGTACGAAGCCAGCGTATAGGCCTCGGCCCCCTGCCAGGCGCGCAGCACGGCGTCGCGGATGGAGTGGTCGCGGTCGGCATCCGCCTGGTTGCGCAGGTACAGCTCGATCAGCTTTTGCGCGCTGCGCTGGTAGCGTGCGGGCGAGCGCAGCAGCAGGCCGCGCTCGAAGCCCGCCGTGGCCATGGCCACGTGCCAGCCCTTGCCTTCGGCGCCCAGCAGGTTCTCGGCCGGCACTTCCACGTCGTCGAAGAAGATTTCGGCAAAGACCTCCTGGCCGTTGATGCCCTTGATGGGGCGCACGGTGATGCCCGGCGTGTTCAAGGGCACGAGGATGTAGCTCAGGCCGTGGTGGCGGCTCGAAGTCGGGTCGCTGCGGAACAGACCGAACAGCCAGTCGGCGAAGATCGCGCGGGTGGACCAGATCTTCTGGCCGTTGAGGATGAACTTGTCGCCCTGGCGGATGGCCTTGCTGCTGATGGCCGCCATGTCCGAGCCTGCATTGGGCTCGGACCAGCCCTGGGCCCACATGTCGTCGCAGCGCGCCATGCGCGGCAAAAAGCGCGCCTTCTGCTCGGCCGTGCCGAACTCCATCAGCGTGGAGCCGAACAGCAGGATGCCGTTCTGGTTCACACGCTGGGGCGCGTCGGCGGCCCAGTACTCTTCCTCGAAGATCAGCCACTCGGTCAGGTCGCAGCCGCAGCCGCCCAGCTCCTTGGGCCAGGTCACGGCGCTGTAGCCGGCGGAAGCCAGCGTGGCCTCCCACTGGCGGTGCTGCTCGAAGCCTTCGCGTGTGTCGAAGCTCTTGAGCCGCTCCTTGGGCACGTGGTCCCGCAGCCAGGCCCGCACTTGCGCGCGGAAGGCCTTCTGCGCAGGGGTGTATGTCAAGTCCATCTGCTTGTCTCCTCTATGCACCGTGGGAATCAGAATTTGGCGTCGCGCTTTTCGACGAAGGCGCTGCGCGTCTCGGCCGAATCGGGGCTCATGTAGGCCTGCAGGGTGAAGCCCTGCTCCCAGCGGTACTTGTCCTCGAGGTTGCCGTCCTCGACGCCGGTCAGCGCCTCCTTGGCGATGCGGATCATGGCCGGGCTCTTGGCGGCGATGCGGCCGGCGATCTCCAGCGCCGTGGCGCGCAATTGGTCGCGCGGCACCACGCGCTCCACGGCTCCCAGGCGCAGGGCTTCCTGCGCGCCGATCATCTCGCCGGTGAAGAACAGGTAGCGCGTCTTCTGCACACCGAACATGCGCTGCAGGTGGGCCGCGCCCCCCATGGCGCCGCGGTCTACCTCGGGCAGGCCGAAGGTCGCGTCCTCGGCGGCGATCACGATGTCGGACGCGCCGCAGATGCCGATGCCGCCGCCCAGCACAAAGCCGTGCACGGCCGTGATCACCGGCACCTTGTTCAGGTGCACGGCCTTGAAGGTGGCGTAGTTGCCGGCGTTCACGTCGAGGATGAGCCGGTCGTTGGCCGCCAGCTCCTTGATATCCACGCCGGCGCAGAAACCGCGGTTCTCGGCGCGGATCACGATCACGCGCACTTCGGGGCGCTCGCCCAGGGCCTGGATCTCGCGCGCCAGGCCGTTCCAGCCTGCGGCGTTCAGCGCGTTCACGGGCGCGCGGTCGAGCACCAGCTCCGCCACGCCGTTGTCATGGATCGTCGAATGGAATTGTTGGGAAGACATAGGGCTTCAGGCTAGGTTCAGTTGGTTCAGCGCGCTGCGGCGCTCCAGGGCTTGGCGCACGATGCCGCCGATCACGGTTTCGCAGCTGTCGAGCTGGCCGATCAGCGCCGCCACCTGGCCGGCGGACATCACGCCCTCGGCGGGCTTGCCCTCGACCATGGAGCGCTGCAGCAGCATGGGCGCGTTGGCGGCCATCACGGTCTGGGCCACGGAGGACGAGTCCTCGCGCAGCGCCTTCATGAAGATGCTCGCGGCCTGGCCCGTGGTCATGCCGGTCTCGGCCTTCCACTGCAGGGCCAGGTTCAGCGCGATGCGCAGCCGCTTGAAGGGACTGGCCTTTTCCAGCATGGCCAGGTATTCGTTGGGGATCATGCGCTGGGGCATGCCGTCGACCAGGTGCGAGATGGCGATCTTCTCGGCGTCCCGGGTGGCCACGTAGCGCTGCAGGGTCACGTCCGGCACCTTGGAGTCGCTGGTCATCAGAAAGCGCGTGCCCATGGCAATGCCCGAGGCACCATAGGCCAGCGCGGCCAGCAGGCCGCGGCCGTCGTAGAAGCCGCCGGCCGCCACCACGGGCACCTGCACCGCATCGACCACCTGGGGCAGCAGCACCGTGGTCGGCACGCTGCCGGTGTGGCCGCCGCCTTCGCCGCCCTGCACGGTGATGGCGTTGGCGCCCATCTCGATGGCTTTCTGCGCGTGCTTCAGGGCACCCACGGTGGGCATGCAGACGATGTCCGCGTCGCGCAGCCGGCCGATGACCTTCTTGTCGGGCCCGCGGCCGTAGCTCACGGCACGCAGCCGGTGCTTCACGGCCAGGTCCAGCAGCTGCTGGGCATTGGGCTGGAACATGTGGAAGTTCAGGCCGAAGGGCTGGTCGTCCGTCAGGCGCTTGACCTTGAGGATCTCGGCCTCGATCCGGTCGGCGGCAATCGTGGCGCCGGCCAGGAAGCCGAAGCCGCCCGCATTGGTGGTGGCCGCCACCAGGTCGGCGCCGGCCACCCAGCCCATCGCCGTCTGGATAATGGGGTAGCGGCAGCCGAGCAGCTCGCACAGCGGCGTGCGCAACGACGTGTGCAGCACTTGGGGGTCGCTCATTGCGCGGCTTCCTTCTTGTTGGCCTGCACCATGGTCTTGGCGTCCTGCCCGCCGAGCTGCCCCATGCCCATGGCCTGGCTGTGCGCGTGGGCGAAGTGGTGGTAGCCGAAGGCCATCTCCATCGTGGAGCGCAGGCCCTGCAGGTCCTCGGCCTTGTTGACCACGAGCTTGGTCAGCGCTAGCCCCAAGCGCGGCTGGGCCACCAGCTTGCGGGCGATGGCACTCACCTGCTCCTGCAGCTCGGCGCGCGGCACCACGCGGTTGACCATGCCCATCTGGTAGGCGCGCTCGGCGCCCATGCGGTCGCCCAGCAGCAGAAACTCCTTGGCGATGCGCGGGTGCAGCTCGTGGGCGTGGGCGAAATACTCCACGCCGGGGATGCCCATGCGCACCACGGGGTCCTGGAAGAAGGCGTCGTCGCTGGCCACGATCAGGTCGCAGACCCAGGCCAGCATCAGGCCGCCGGCCACGCAGGCGCCCTGCACCATGGCGATCATGGGCTTGGGGATGTCGCGCCAGCGGCGGCACATGCCGAGATACACCTCTTGCTCGCGGGCGAACAGCTGCTCGCCGCCGGGCTTGTTCGTGTGGTCCCACCACAGGTGGGCACGGTCGAAGGGCTTGTTGATGTCGCGGCCCGGCGTGCCGATGTCGTGGCCGGCGCTGAAATGCTTGCCGCTGCCGCACAGCACGATGACCTTGACGGCATCGTCGTCCGTAGCCTGGCGGAACGCGGCATCCAGCGCATAGGTCATCTGCGAGTTCTGCACGTTGTTGAACGTGGGCCGGTTCATGGTGACGGTGGCGACACCGTCCTCCACGCGGTAGAGCACGGGCTCGTCGGTCTCGTAGACGGACTCGTCCTCGCGCGCCACGAATTCGCTTGCAGCAATGCTGTCCATGTCAGGCTCCCATCGCCGTGGCGCGCAGGTTGTGGGGATCGATCTCGGCCAGCAGCGCCAGCTGCTCGGGCGTGGGATCGGCGGTCACGCCCACGTGCTCGGGCACATGGATGGGAAAGCCCGTGGCCTCGACCACCTGTTCCACCGTCACGCCGGGGTGCAGCGACACCAGGCGCACCTGGTGGTCGGGGCCACCGAAGTCCATCACGCACAGGTTGGTGAAGATGAAGCGGATGTCGGTGGTCTCCTCCAGCGTCCAGCCCTTGGCCAGGCGCGCCGGGTTGTAGCCCACCGAGCCCACGGCATCGACCTCGCCCGCCACGAAGACCTTGGGGCTGTGGTTGGGCACGAAGAAGGAGTTGGCGTGGTTGATGGAGTTGCCCGGAAAGCCGCGCACGCCCAGCATCATGGACTTGGGCCGCGCGTAGTCGCTGCCCACCATGGAGATGTTGGCCTGGCCGAAGCGGTCGACCTGCACCGGGCCCACCATCGCGTGGCGCTTGCCGCCCCAGACGTTGTCGAAGATGCGCGAGAAGCCCATCCAGGTCTCGCGCTTGATCTGGTAGCCGCCGCGCGGCCCCACGGGCACGGGCTCGCTGACGATCCAGGCCTCCGAGTCGGTCATCATCAAGTCCGTGTTGATGGACTTCATGCACAGCGATGCCGCCAGGCGCGGCACCAGGCCGATGCCGGTGGCCAGCACTTCTCCGTCGTTTTCCCAGGCGCGTGCCGCGGCGCAGATGACGCGATCCACCAATGCAATTTCACTCATCCTTGCCTCCTCAGAACACGGGCAGGGGCAGGCGCTTGATCGCCTCCATGCCGCCCACTTTTTCCAGATATTCCTGCTCCGTGCACTGCACGTACTTGTGCTGGTAGTCGCTCCAGCCGCCCTCTTCCTTGCTGCTGGCCACGTACTCCTTGAAGTGCTTGACGTCAAAGCCGTACAGCGGCGCGCACGAGGTGGGATGGGCACCGCCGGGCAGGTGCACCACGCCGGTGGTCTCGGAGCGCTCCCAGAACACCAGGCGCGCGGCCTCGGCGGACTCGAAGGTGCTCGACTCGACCAGCTCGTCGCAGCTCACATAGGTGTTCTTCGCGGCGCGGGCGAACAGGTCGTCCATGTAGATGTCGGGGCCGGCGATCTGGCACACGCCGCGCGCATCGGCGCGGTCCACGTGCAGCAGCGAGACGTCGAGGTTCAGGGCCGGCATGGCCAGCCACTCCTTGCCGTCGTAGGGCGACTCGATCAGGCGGATGCCGTTGTTGTGCTTGAGCACGTCGGTGCCCAGGCCCACGCGGGTGGGGATGTAGGGAATGCGCATGCCCGCCGCCTTCAGCCCCAGCACCATGTGGCCTTCGTCGATCTCCATGACCTCGATGGCGCCGCTCTGGCGGGCCTTGCGGAAATAGGGTTCGAGCGGAATGAAGTCCAGCGAGACAAAGGCGAAGACCAGCTTCTTGACCTTGCCCGCCGCGCACAGCATGCCCACGTCGGCGCCGCCATAGGCGACCACGGTCAGGTCCTTGACGGGGCTGCGCAGCAGCTCGCGCACCAGCGCCATGGGCTTGCGGCGCGGGCCCCAGCCGCCAATGCCAATCGTCATTCCATCCTGGATGGATGCAACGACGTCCTTTGCCGTCATCAGTTTGTTGGCCATGGGTCAGCCCTCCTTGCCGTTGTCCGCGGGACGTCCCACGCTGAAGTCATGCCCCCAGAGGCTGACCGTGGTGAACTCGTGCGTGATGTGGTGCTCCCAGTCGACGATGGCGCCGCCGTAGCCGAACTCCAGGTCGAACCCGCCGGGAGTTTTCATGTAGAACGAAATCATCTTGTCGTTGGTGTGCTGGCCCAGCGTGGCCGAGAGCTGCACGCCGCTCTTTTGCATGCGGTCCAGCGCGCGGCCCACCTCGGGCATGTCGTCCACCTCGACCATCACGTGCACACAGCCGCTGGACACCGGGAACTCCGCCAGCGCCAGGCTGTGGTGGCGGCCATTGGCGCAGTGGTAGAAGTGGATGCGGATGGTGGGGCCGGCATCGCCCGCGGGCTTGAAGAGATGGATGTCCGACAGCGAGAAGCCCAGCACGTCGCGCACGAAGGCCTCGGTCTTGTCGAAGTCGGGCGCGGGCAGCACGGTGTGGCCCAGGCCGTAGTCGCCGGTGATGAAGCGCGCAACGCCTTGGGGCGATGCGAAGTGGATGAAGTCGGACTTGAAGCCCCAGACGATCTCGTGGCGGTTGCCCGAGGGATCGGTCACGGCCGCCAGCTGCTGCACGTGGCGGCGGGCGCACAGCGCGGCGCTGCCCAGCTCGTAGGCCACGCCGGCCGCATCCAGCACCTTCAGCGCCTGCTCGAAGGCTTGCTGGTTGGCCACCTCCCAGCCGGACGCGGCGTACTTGTCCTGGCTGCCAGGCTGCACCTGGAAGCGGAACTGCCGCTCGTCCATCTTGATCAGCAGGTCGCCGGCGGCGGTGGTGCTGGGCATCATGCCCAGCACGTCGCGGGCATAGCCCGTCCAGCGATCGAGGTCAGAGCTCTCGGCGACCACGTAGGCCAGTCCACGTATTTCCATCATGATGTCGGGGCCTCCAGCCCAAATCCTTTGTGGTGATGCTCTGGATTCTGGGGATGGGGTGCGGCTCAAACATCGTCCGTTGAGACTAACGAATTTGCTGTTTTTTTCAAATTCGATAGCACGCATTCCTTGAAGGTGGCCGCTACTGGTGTATACCCCAGTCTTTTCGGCGACTCATCGCGCTGCTCGATCTAGGGGACAACCAGCATGCCGGCGTCGGCCATCGTCAACAAAAGGAGCTTCTCGCGCTTGCTGCATGGGCACTTCCAATACAAAACCCTTGAAGATCCTCATGCAGCAAGCGCTAAACGCTATCAATACAGATAGCCCTCGGGGCCGGCCGTATAGAGCGTGCGGCGCTCGAACGGCGCCGGCGGCAGGCCCTGGCGCAGGCGCTGCACGAGATCCGGGTTGGCGATGAAGTGGCGCGCGAACGAGATGGCCATGCCCTGCCCCCGCTGCAGCGCGGCCTGCGCGCTGTGCGCATCGAAACCATCGTTGAGGACCAGCCTGTCGCCAAAGTGATCGCGCGCGAGCTGGAAGGCGTCCAGCGCCGGATCGGGGGCGCGCATCACATGCAGGTAGGCAATGCCCAGCCGGGCCGCCTCGCGCATCAGCGCGGCATGCGTGGCGGCCGGATCCTCGTCCGCGCTGTCGTTGTAGGTGTTGCCGGGGTTCAGCCGCAGGCCCACGCGGTCGATGCCCACGGCCTCGCCCATGGCGCCCAGGCATTCGGCGGCAAAGCGCACGCGGTTGGCGGCGCTGCCGCCGTATTCGTCGCTGCGCCGGTTGGTGCCGGTGCCCATGAACTGCATGCACAAATAGCCGCTGGTGCCGTGCAGCTCCACGCCGTCGAAGCCGGCGTCGATGGCGCGCCGGGCCGCGGCCGCGTGCCCGGCCACGGCCTCGCGCACCTGCTGCGTGCTCAGTGCCTCGGGCACGTCGAAATCCTGCATGCCGGCGGCATCGGTCCAGATCTGGCCGCGCGCCTGGATCGCCGATGCCGACACGGTGGGCACGCCCGCGGGCTTGATGTGGCGGCTGCCGGCACGGCCGGCGTGCATGATCTGCAACACGATGGAGCCGCCCTTGGCATGCACGGCATCGGTCACGCGCTGCCAGCCGCGCACCTGCGCGGCCGTGGCGATGCCGGGCTGGCGGCAATAGGCCTGGCCCGCGGCCTCGGGCCAGGCGCCTTCGGCCACGATGAGGCCCGCGTCGGCGCGCTGGCCGTAGTGCTCGGCCATGATCGCGGTGGGCACGCCATCGGCCGCGGCGCGGTTGCGCGTCATGGGCGCCATGACCACGCGGTTGCGCAGCGCGATGCGGCCCAGCCGCGTGGGGGTGAAAAGCATGTCGTTCATGCCGGCCTCCCGCTTCAGCGCACGCGCATGCGCGGTGCCGGCGCATTGCGGCGCATGGTCTGCAGGAACTGCTCCAGCGGCGCGGGAGCCGCCACCTGCGGCAACTCGTCCTTGTCCGGGCGCTCGGCCCAGAACTCCTTCCAGCTCGGGAACAGCTCGTGGAAGGCGCCGTGGTAGGGCGCGCGGCCCGGCCAGCGCATCTTCATGTCGCCGATGGGCGGCTTGTTCAGGTCGGTGGCGTACCAGTAGCAAGGCAGGCGCCGGCGAAAGTACCAGCGGCCATCGATGCGCTCGTAGTCGTCCCAGTACAGCATCTGCATGATGACCCACTCGGCGCCGCATTCATGCTCGTTCTTGGAATAGACCACGCCAGTGGCGTGATCCGCGTCCGCGAACTCGATGATGTGCTGGCCCAGGTGGTGCGAGGTGCCGGTGAACTGGTCGCGCAGCGTGCTGTCCTGCCAGGCCTTGAAGTGCGCGCGCCCCACCCGGTCCTTGCCCACGCGGATGTCGGGTGCGAACAGGTTCACATGCGCATCCAGGTCGCGCATGTCCAGCGACAGCGAGTACTTGCCGGCCAGCTGGCGGATCGCGTCCAGCGATTCCAGCCGGTCGATGCGCTCTGGCAGCGTCTGCGGCCAAGGGTTCTTTGCGGCCTCGTTCGTCGTGGGCCCGCTGCCGGGGCCGCCTGGTTCTGGAATCGCCATGGGTCCGTCCCTGGGGAAAGTGGTGGGGAGCGGCAAGCGTAAGAAGCTTGCCGCCGCCGTCCATCGTCCGACAAGACTAGGCGGACCCGGGCTGTCAGCCGCGCTGCGACGAGATGTTGCCGCCGTCCACCACGATCTCGGCGGCCGTGATGTAGCTGGCCTCGGCCGACAGCAGGAAGCGCACGGTGCGGCCGACTTCCTCGGGCGCGCCCATGCGGTCGAGCAGGATGCGCTTTTCGAAGAAGCGCTCGGGCAGGTGGTCCACCGAGGGCTTGAGCATGGGCGTCAGGATCTGGCCGGGCGAGACCGAGTTGATGCGGATGCCGTCGCGCGCCAGGCGGTCGGCCAGCGAGCGCACCAGCGACAGCAGCCCGCCCTTGCCCGCGCTGTAGATGGGGTTGACCGCATTGCCCAGCGTGGCGTTGATCGAGGTGATGGCCACCACGGCCGAGCCCGGGTTGGCCGCGAAGTCGGCATAGAGCTGCTGCACCAGCATGGCCAGCGGCCGCAGGTGGATGTTGATGCCGGCGGCCCAGCTCGCCTCGGTGATGCCTTCGAGCGAGCCCGTGTCCACGGTGCCGGCCGAATGCACGAGCCCGCCCAGCGGCCCCAGCGCCTGGCGGCTGGCCTCGATGGCCGCCGGGTAGCCCGAGAGGTCGGTCAGATCTATGCCCAGGCCCACCGCCTTCACGCCGAATTCGGCGGCGATGGCCGCGGCGCCTTCCTGCGCCTTGGCGGCGTTGATGTCCCACAGCGCCACGGGGCGGCCCACGGCCGCCAGCGCGCGCGCCGAAGCCAGGCCGATGCCGGAGGCACCGCCGGTGATGATGACGCCGGTGGACGGGGTGCCCAGTGCGGGCGAGAGAGAGGTCTGGTTCATGGTCTTTCCAAATAGATAGCTGCTCGTGCTTGCTATTACAGGGTTTTAGATAGAAAACTATCTGAAACCCTTGTACAACAAGCGCAAGCAGCTATGAAAATATCAATGAGGCAGGTAGTGTCCGCCGTTGACGTCCAGATGCGCACCGGTGATAACCCGCGCATAGTCGCTGGCCAGGTACAGCGCCGCGGCGGCGCAATCGCCCTCGTCGGGAATCTCGTTGCGCAGCGGAATGTCCTTGCCGACCTCCTTGGCCAGCGACTCGACGGACACGCCCTGCCGCTGCGATTCGCCCTGGAGGTAGGCCTTGACCGGCTCGCCCCACATCCAGCCCATGTAGGTGCTGTTGACGCGGATGCCGTGCGGCCCCAGGTCTTCGGCCAGGTACTGCACCGCCGTCTGCAGCGCGCCCTTGGAGACGGCGTAGCCGGCTTCCAGCTGGTTGGTGCGGCGCGTGGCCATGGTGTTGATCATGACGATGCTGCCGCTCTTTTGCTGCTTCATCTGCGGCACGACGGCCTGCGTCATGTTCATGGAACCGAACAGGTTGACCTCCATGGTCTGGCGCCAGTCGTCCATGGCCGCGTTGCCGGACGTGCTCCACGAGCCATGCAGGTAGGCCGAGTTGATCAGCGCGTCGATGCGGCCGAAGCGCTCGGTGGTCTGCTCGGCCAGGCGCTGGCACTGCGCGGGCTGGGTGATGTCGGTGGGCAGCTTGAAGATCTCGCAGCCATGGCCGGCGGCGCGGATCAGTTGCTCCGTCTCGTCCAGCTTGGACTGGGTGCGCGCCGCCAGCACCACGGCCTTGGCCTGGTACTCGGCCGCGCGCAGCGCCAGCCGTGCGCCCAGGCCCGGGCCTATGCCCGAGACGATGATGACTTTGTCTTTCAGAAGCATGGTGCTTGTTGTCTCCCTGTTGGTGTTCTGTCGATGGCGCCGCTTCAGCGCGCAGCGTGCAGTGCCTCGGCGCGCTTCTTGACGTCGCGCGCCACGTTGTCGAAGGCGGTCTTCACCCAGGCACCGTGCTCGCGCATGATGGTCTCGGCGTTCACGCCCAGGAACTGGTCGGTGTTGAAGTAGGTGCAGCGGTTCGCATCGATGGCCTCGATGTACTGGTCGCGGCGCGCCGCATCCTTGTTCTCGGGCACGGCGCGCTGCTCCCACGACAGCAGGCGCTCGGGCTCGTAGGCCACGAGGTACTCATTGACGGGGAATTCCACGCCGTTGTGCGGGTTGCGCACCATCATCTCCACCAGCGTGTCGATCTGGCGGCTGCTGCGGATGCTGAAGCAGAAGCTATTCCACTCGGGGTACTTGTCGAAGTCGGTCAGCACCTCCCAGACGACGCTGGCGGGGGCGTTGATCTCGACCTGGATGGACGTCACCAGGTTGGCGGGCTTGGTCATGGCAGTCTCCTTGCTTGTTGTGTGATGGCCGTCAGACCGCGGCGATGTGGCGCGCACGGTAGCGCGCAAAGTCGGCCTGCATGCCGGCATCGGTCAAACCGAACTGCTCCAGGCTGTAGTCGTGCTTGGCGCGCTTTTCGCGGCCGTTGCTGTCCATCCAGCGCTGCGCCCCGGCGCGCGCCTCGTCGGTGAACGGCATGCCGGCAAAGGCGTAGACGCGCTCCAGCACTTCCATCGGCTTGGCCACGGTGTCGGCGAACTGGATGTCCAGGAAGCGCGCACCTTCGTGCTCGTCGCGCACGTCCATGGTGTGGTGCACGCCGCGCGCCATGCGGCTGCTCCACTGCTGGCCGGCGGAGCGGGCATCGGCCGACTCGCTGTAGATCTGCCACAGCGTGTGCGCCATGCTGGCCATGGAGGGAATGGTCTGCGCGGGCTCGCGGTGCGTGAGGATGACCTTGGCCTTCGGGAACACGCTGAGCAGGATCTCCAGCGTGTGCAGGTGCTGTGGCGTCTTGAGCAGCCAGCGCTCGGCCTGGGGCTCGCCGCGCTGCTGTTTTTGCCACTGCAGGAACTGCAGCATCCGCTTGAGCTGGGTGTAGACCGGGCGCTGGTCCTGCTGGTCCAGCCAGGCGGTGTAGCTGGGCACGTCGGCAAAGGCGTCCATGGCGCTGAGGAAGGAGTGCTCCATGAGCATGAACTCCTCGTCGCAGAGCATGGCATCCAGCGGGTGGATGGACAGGATCTGCGGAATGGCCTGCACGGTCTGCGCGACCTCGGCCTGGGCGCGCTCAATGCGCGCGGCAGTCGCCGTCACAGGCTCGCCGGGCAGGGGCGCGGGGTAGCGCGTCTCCCACCACGCGGCGGAGTAAAAGCGCGGGTCCACCGCCAGCGTGCGCTGCAGCATGGTGGTGCCGGTGCGCGGCAGGCCCAGGATCACCACCGGGTCGTCGATCGCTATCTGCGCGATCTCGGGGTGGCGCTGGAAACAGTCCTCCATCACCAGCCGGTTGACCAGCTGGCCGATCATGCGCTCGCGCATCAGCAGCACGCCGGTGGGCGAGAGCTTGGCTTCGGTGTTCAGCGTGTGCACCAGCACGTCCAGCGCCTGGCGGTAGTTGTCGCTGCCGAAGTTCGTCAGGCCGGGCGCGCGCTCGCGCGCGGCGTTCAGCAGTTCATCCACATTCAGGCTCATACCGTCTCCGTTACTTGTTCGATGGCCACCACGCGGGTGCTCGGGTGGCATTGCTCCTTCGCGCCCACCCAGCGCAGGCACAGGGTTCCCTGGCGCACGCCGGCGGTCTGCAGCCAGTTGGGCATGCCGGGGTCGCGCTCGCTCAGCACCAGGGTCACGCCACCCTTGTCGTCGTAGTGCGCCTGGTGCTTGTTGATGCAGATCTGGTGGTAGCGGTAGTCCAGCGACTCCATCCAGTAGTTGTTGATCTGCAGGTTCCAGAACGAGCAATCGGGCACCTGGTCCACGTGGATGACCAGGGCCTGGTCCTCGTCCAGCTTCCAGTGCGAGTGGTAGTAGAAGATGTTCGGATCGCCGCCGACGGACTGGCACAGCGCCTGGTTGGCAGGCGGCAGCTCGTTGCTGTGCGGCAGGTAGCTCTGGGCCCAGTCGGCAAACAGCCTGGCCGTGTTCTCCACGAAGCCCGAGGCACGCTGCAGCGACTGCGCGAACACCGCCGGGTCCAGCGGGCCGGGTCGCTCCTGCGTGCCCACGCGCTCGATGCTCAGCTTGGCCGGCACCTCGCTCTTGCGGTCCATGAAGGTCTGGCGCACCAGCACCGAGACCGACTGGTCCTCCATGGGCAGCCAGTTGGCCTGCGGGTCGGCAGGGCGCTCGGTGCTGACGATGAGCTCGAAGTCGCCCTTGTCGTCGGTCTTGAGCTGGGTAGCGTCGATGAAGCCGGTCACCACCATGCGGCCGTCGGTCTCGTAGCCGCCTTTCTGCGTGGCGATGCTCAGGTACGAGACGCTGCCGCGGTTGCCGAAGATGCGGTACTGCAGCGCCCCGTTCAGGCGCGCGTATTCGTAGATGTTGTCGGGGTTGTCGGCGCCGATCTTGGCGGTCTCGTGCGAGGTGCGGATGAAGCTGGGGAAGGCGGCATCGGCCGACTCCACATGCATTTCCAACGCAATGCGCGTCAGGCGCGACAGGTAGCGGAAGCCCTCGGCGCGCGTGGCCGGATCGGCCGGCGTCTCGGGCCGCAGGATCTGCTGGCCGCAGCGCTTGAGGTGGTCGCAGAACTCGGCCCAGACCTCGCCGGTCAGCAGCTTTTCATCCGTCGATTGCTTGTCCATGGGGTGTCTCCTTTCAAAGGCCGGTGGCACGCGGCGCTTTCTGCGGCGCCGTCATGGCCGATGGCCTGGACGTCAAGAAAATGAGGCCGGGCGTTGCTCAGGGAGCAGCGCCCGGCGCCGTCGGGCTGGCTCAGCCCTCCTGCGCGATGATGTCGCGCGCGATCAGCTCGTCGATGATCCGGTCCACGGCCTCCGAAGCGCTGAGCTTGGTGGTCGAGATGTGGATATCGGGGCTCTCCGGCGTCTCGAACGGCGAGTCGATGCCCGTGAAGTTGCGCAGCTCGCCGCGGCGAACCTTCTTGTACAGGCCCTTGGGGTCGCGCTCTTCGGCCACGGCCAGCGGCGTGTCGATGAACACTTCCAGGAACTCGCTGTCCTGCACCAGCTTGCGGGCCATCTCGCGCTCCGAGCGGAAGGGCGAGATGAAGGCCGTGATGGTGATCAGGCCGGCATCGACGAACAGCTTGCCCACCTCGGCCACGCGGCGGATGTTCTCCACGCGGTCGGCATCGGTGAAGCCCAGGTCGCGGTTCAGGCCGTGGCGCACGTTGTCGCCGTCGAGCAGGTAGGTGTGGCGACCACGCGCATGCAGCCGGGTTTCCAGCAGGTTGGCGATGGTCGACTTGCCCGCGCCCGACAGGCCGGTGAACCACAGCAGGGCCGGCTTTTGCTGCAGGCGTTCGCCACGTGCCTTCTTGTCGACGTCCACATGCTGCATGTGGATGTTGTCCGAACGGCGCAGCGAGAACTCGAGCAGGCCGGCGCCGACCGTGGCGTTGCTCAGCCGGTCGATCAGGATGAAGCTGCCGGTCTCGCGGTTGTCCTTGTACGCATCGAAGGCAATGGGCTGGCTGCACGACAGGTTGCAGACGCCGATCTCGTTGAGCGCCAACTCCTTGGCGGCCAGGTGCTCCAGCGTGTTGACGTTGACCTTGTACTTGGGCGCAGAGAAGCTCACCGGAACGGTCTTGCCGCCGATCTTCATCAGGTAGGGACGGCCGCCCAGCATGGGCTGCTCGTGCATCCAGATCAGCGTGGCCTGGAACTGGTCGGCCACGCCGGCGGGAGCGTCGGCCGTGGCGATCACGTCGCCGCGGCTGCAGTCCACCTCCTCGGTCAGCGTGAGCGTGACCGATTGGCCGGCCACCGCCAGCTGCAGGTCGCCGTCCTGGGTGACGATGCGGGCGATCTGCGTCTCGCGCCCGCTGGGCAGGATGCGCACGCGGTCGCCGGGGCGAACCTGGCCGCTGGCGATGCAGCCGGCAAAGCCGCGGAAGTCGAGGTTGGGCCGGTTGACCCATTGCACCGGCATGCGGAACGGCAAGCGCTGCTGGTGGGCCGCGTCGATCTCCACAGTCTCCAGGTAACCCATCAGCGTCGTGCCGCGGTACCAGGGCATGTGCTCGCTCTGCTCGGTGATGTTGTCGCCGCGCAGGGCCGACATGGGGATGGCCGTGATGTCTTCGAGGTTGATCTTCTTGGCGAACTCGCGGTAGTCGGCCACGATGTCGTTGTAGACCTTCTCCGAATAGTCCATCAGGTCCATCTTGTTGACCGCCAGCACGATCTTGCGGATGCCGATCAGCGAGGCCAGGTAGCTGTGCCGCTTGGACTGGGTGAGCACGCCGCGGCGCGCATCGATCATCACCACGGCCACGTCGGCCGTGGAGGCGCCGGTGACCATGTTGCGCGTGTACTGCTCGTGGCCCGGGGTGTCGGCGACGATGAACTTGCGCCGGTCGGTGGAGAAGAAGCGGTAGGCGACGTCGATGGTGATGCCCTGCTCGCGCTCAGCGGCGAGGCCATCGACCAGCAGCGCGAAGTCCAGCTCCCCGCCCTGGGTGCCGACCTTCTTGGAGTCGACGACCAGCGCTTCCATCTGGTCCTCGAACAGCATCTTCGATTCGTAGAGCAGACGCCCGATCAGCGTGCTCTTGCCGTCGTCCACGCTGCCGCAGGTGATGAAGCGCAGCAGGCTCTTGTGCTCGTGCTGCTTGAGGTATTGCTCGATATCTTCGGCAATGAGATCAGATACGTGTGCCATTAGAAGTACCCCTCTTGCTTCTTCTTTTCCATGGATGCGGCCGAGTCGTGGTCGATCATCCGGCCCTGCCTTTCCGAAGTGCGGGTCAGCAGCATCTCCTGGATGATCTTGGGCAGGGTGTTCGCGTCGGATTCGACGGCGCCAGTCAGCGGGTAGCAGCCCAGGGTGCGGAAGCGCACGTTGCGCAGCATGGGCACTTCGCCGCTTTGCAGCGGCATGCGGTCGTCGTCGACCATGATCAGCGTGCCGTCGCGCTCCACGACGGGGCGCGGCGCGGAGAAGTACAGCGGAACGATGGGAATGTTCTCGAGGTAGATGTACTGCCAGATGTCGAGCTCGGTCCAGTTCGACAGCGGGAAGACGCGGATCGACTCGCCCTTGTTCTTGCGGGCGTTGTACAGGTGCCAGAGCTCGGGGCGCTGGTTCTTGGGGTCCCAGCGGTGCTGGTCGGAACGGAACGAGAAAATACGCTCCTTGGCGCGCGATTTCTCCTCGTCGCGACGGGCACCGCCAAATGCCGCATCGAAACCATATTTATCCAAGGCTTGTTTCAGGCCCTCGGTTTTCATGATGTCGGTGTGAATCTGGGAACCGTGCTTGAAGGGGCTGATGCCCATTTCCACGCCATCGGGGTTGATATGCACCAGCAGATCCATGCCCAGTTTCGCCACCATCTGGTCGCGGAAGCGGTACATATCCTGGAATTTCCAGGTCGTATCCACATGCAGTAGCGGAAAAGGCGGTTTGGCCGGATAAAAGGCCTTCATGGCCAAATGCAGCATGACTGCACTGTCCTTGCCGATCGAATACAGCATCACGGGGTTTTCCGCCTCGGCGACGACCTCCCGCATTGCCTGAATACTTTCGGCTTCCAATCGTTGCAAATGAGTGAGCACCACAGATTTCTCCTTGGGTTTTCGTTTTTGGTGCCCCGAAATGTAGGGATGAAGTGAATCGCTGTTTTGCGCGAATTGATGTTTTAATAGGTCCCGCGTCATGCTCGACATAGGGCTGAGCACCTCGGACTTAAGGGTTTGTCCCAAGGGCTGCACCTTCGATACGGCATCGCCTTGCACGGCGTTCTGGATGCTGGTGGCCATTTCGTCGGCATGGCGGAGCATCTCGCTGGCGGTCGGCAGATGGAACAGCCGCAGGCTTTCGGTGCGGTCGCTGGCCCAGGACGAAAAAGTGGCAGCGCGGCGCCAAGGCATACCGGGCAGCAGCGCGAAGATTTTTCGTTCGCTGGAACGCTGCAGCCGGTCGAAGAAACCCTCCAGGTGCGGGGCGCGCAGGCTTCCCTCATAGGGCAGCCACATCACCTTGCCGCGGTTGCTGACCGCCCGCAGGATGCCGTGCCGCAAGCGCCCCGGGCAGTTCTGGTGCGCGCCGAAATCGTCTACCCAGACAATGCCGGCGTCCTCCTTGCGCGCCTGCTCGCTGATGTCCTGGTAGGTGCGGTGGTACCAGCGCTGGGCTGCGCTCGGCGCCTGGTCCATGCGCTTGGCCGGCCGGTCGGCGTTCAGGTTCCAGCGCTGCAGGTAGTGCGCCGCGGTGCGCTCGGGCAGTTCGAGCTGGTGGCGCTGCTGCACCAGCGCCTGCATGGCTTCCAGTTGCCAGAGCAGGGAGGGCAAGGAATGCTCTTCGGGCAGCGTGCTCACCAGCTGCACATAGATGTCCTGCTCCTGCTGGGTCGACAAGGTGCGCCCTTCTCCCGGCTTGCGCCCACGCTCCCGTACGGGCACCGCGCTCCAGCCGCCCCCTTGCCAGGCCTTGTGCGCGGCGATGATGGTCGGCGCCGACAATCCCGTCTGCCCCTGGATCTCCTTGAGGGTCTTTCCCGCCAGGCGCAGCTGCACGGCCTGCACCCGCAGGGCATTGATTTGATGGACCGCCAGGCTTTTACCAACCGACACGTGCACTCCTGTTAAACATCAACTCGCTGATTCGAGAATGCTGGAATGCGTTTAGTGTCTGTTTGTCCCCCAATGAACGCATAGACCATATCGACTATGAACAGATAGGCCATATGGACTACAACCTAGAAACTACAGGAGATTTTTGTGACCCAGAGCGCCCTGCTGGAAAACGTTATTGCCATTGCCCGTGAGGCCGGCGAATTGATCATGGAGATCTACCGCTCCGACTTCGAAGTGCGGGGCAAGGAAGATGCGTCCCCGGTGACCGAGGCCGACGAAAAAGCCGAAAAGCTCATCCTTGACCGGCTGCTGGCGCTGTCGCCCGATATCCCCGTAGTGTCCGAAGAAGCCGCCGCGGCGGGCTTCGTACCCCGCATCGACCAGCGCTTCTGGTTGGTGGACCCGCTGGACGGCACCAAGGAATTCATCAACCGCAATGGCGAATTCACGGTCAACATTGCCCTGGTCGAACACGGCTGCCCGGTGCTGGGCGTGGTCCTGGCTCCGGCGCTGGATCGATTGTTCGCCGGGGCTGCAGGCCTGGGCGCCTGGGTCGAGGACGGCGGTATCCGCCAAACCATCAGCTGCCGGCCCATTCCGGCGGATGGCCTGGACGTGGTGGCCAGCCGCTCGCACGGCGATGCCCAGGCACTGGATCAGTTTCTCAATGGCCGTCAGGTCCGGTCACTGAAAAGCGCAGGCTCTTCCCTGAAGATATGCCTGGTAGCCGCCGGTGAAGCAGATTTGTATCCCCGTCTGGGCCGCACGATGGAGTGGGACATTGCCGCCGGGCATGCCGTTCTGGTTGCAGCAGGCGGACAAATCCACACGCTGGCAGGCGAAGTTCTGCATTACGGGAAAGGCGATATGAGCAACCCTCATTTCTACGCCTGTGCCCGCAACACCTGAAAAGCCCAGATCCGTGAAGAATATAACTAAAGCCTGCCTTGGCTTCGGAATTTTTATATTCTCCCATGCTTCATTTCCACTGCCCTCTGCGCCCAGCGCCAAGCCGGTAAAACTGGTGGTCGGTTTTGCTGCCGGTGGGGCCATTGACACGCTGGCCCGCACGCTGGCATCCAGGCTGACCCATAAATTGGAGCGGCCGGTTTATGTGGAGAATCGGGTGGGTGCCGGGGGCAGTATCGCGGCCGCCTATGTGGCGCAATCCAGCCCCGATGGCAATACCATCCTGCTGGCATCCCCGGGGGAGATATTCGTCAACCGCATCTTCTACAAGCATTTGAATGTCGACGGGCTGAAAAACCTGGTTCCCGTCTCCAAGATATCGACAACCCCCATCGTCCTGGCGACCAACAGCCAATCCAATATCAAGCAGGTCGATGATATTTTCACCGAGGTCAAGAAAAGGCCTCTGGGCCTCAACTTCGCATCCTCCGGCACCGGCAGCTCGCAGCATCTGGTGGGTGAAATATTCAAGAAGCAGATGGGTATCGACATGGCCCATATTCCCTACAACGGAGGATCCAGCGCCGCCGCCAGCTTACTGGGCAATCAGGTGGACCTGCTTTTTGCCGGCCTTTCGCCGATAGCCCCTTTTCTCAAGGGAAACAGGTTACGCGTCATTGCCGTCACCTCCGAAAAAAGATCGCCGCTGATCCCCGATGTACCGACACTGCGGGAAACCGGTCTCGGCGATTTCCATCTGGAATACTGGCAAGGGATATTCCTGCCCCGGAACACGCCCGGAAAAATGGTCTCAGCCTTGTCCCAGGAGCTATCGGAAGTGCTGGGCGACCCGCAATTCAGCAAATTTCTGCAGGAACTGGGCTACACCACGGCCTTCAAGGGCTGCGACGAATTCAGGGACTTCCTGACCCAGGAAGAGAAAAAGTACAGCCTGGCGGAAAAGACCATCCAGCTCGCGCAGTGAGTCTGCATCGCCTCCCAACGCCCTCCGCTGCTGCGCGGCTCTGCGCTGCAGCGCGCATGAAAAAGGCCGTTCGCGATAGCCTCGCGAACGGCCTTGAATCAAAAAAT
>JBLZYV010000018.1:0-58056 GCA_050282565.1 Comamonas sp. | reverse complement strand
GCATCGTCGAGACCAAGACCTTGCGTGTGGTGCGGGCCGTCAGCCTGCAAAAGCAGATCGTGGGCCGCGAGATCGGCGCCGGCATCTTCCGCTTCTTCGGCAGCAATCTCTTCGACATCAACGCCGGCTCCAAGGACCTGGAGCCCGTGCAGCTCGGCGTGCGCACCACGCTGGAGCAAGGCGTGGTCGAGCTGATCGGCGCCGTCACGCAGACGCCGGCGGCGCCCTGCCTCGACAAGCCCAACCCCGGCGAACAGCAGGCCAAGGCCGCACCCGCAGCCGAAGCGCCCGCAGCCGCGCCGGCCGCTCCCCCGCCTGCCCCAGCGCCGGCCGCCGCGCCCAGCGAACCGCTGCAGGAGAGCACGTCCGCCGCGCTCACCGCACTGGACGTGGTGTTCGAGGAAAACTCCAGCCGCATCGCCCAGCAATCGTCCACCGCGGCCGAAACCGTGGCCACCCGCCTGCGCGCCGGCCAGGGCGTGCGCATGGCCGTGCTGGCCCGCGAGAGCGAAACCGACCAGAACCCCACCCGCCGCGACGAGCTGACCGATGCGCGCATCCAGGCGCTGCGCGGCCTGCTCGCCCAGCATGGCGTGCCGCCGGAGCAGGTCAACATCATCTGGCGCCCCTCGCCAGGCGACAACACCGTGCACCGCTATGGCGCCGGCTTCCGCCTGCTCGCCAGGCTGCAGGTCGAGCCCTGAACGACCCCGCTTCGCGCGGGCTCCATCCATCACTATCAAAAACATAGCTTTCAGCGCTTGATACATAAGCGCCAGAGGCCGATTTCGCTCAAATTTCCCGTTTCCGCCACCGCTAGTTCCATCGTCAAAGGAGTACGCCATGTCACGCAAACACGTCCCTCTTCCGCGCCTGGCCCCGCTGGCCACCGCAGCCGCACTGCTGTGCGTGGCATCCGCGGCCACCGCGCAGCAGTACATCTCGGTGCCGCAGGTGCAGAACGGCACCACCTCGGCGACAGCGACCTTCACCCCCGGCCCCGGCGGTGCGGTGACGCAGACCTTCAGTCCCACCAACACGACGATCAACAGCAACGGCTTCAACGCCTCGGGCACCGGCAACCAGGCGACCAGCACGCATTTGATCTCCAGCCAGGTGCCGTCCACGCCGACCGTGACCGTCACGCAGACGGTCAACGCGGCCACCTCCGCCACCACCACCCCCGGCAAGATCGGCATCGACACCACCAACCTGCTGTCGCCGGGCAACGGCGGCAACCGCACCGGCGCCCATGGCACGGTCAACGGCAACAACACCCGCTCCACCGCCACGGCCAATGACAACACCGCCTCGCTGGACCTGCAGAATCCCGCCGGCGTCACGCTGGGCACACCGGCCACGGTAGGCTCCGGGCAGGCGGCCAACGCCAACGTGACGGCCACCACGCTCGACAACCTGCTCGGCATTGCGCTCACCAAGCGCGCGCAGAGCCTCTTCAGCGACACCTCCTGGTCCGGCCTGGCCCTGGACGTGAACAGCAACAATGCGGCCGCCACGGCCACCGCCAACCAGACCAGCCAGCACCTCGGGATCGACACCGCCGCCGACCTGAACATCTCCGCGCCCGCCGCCAGCGGCGTGACCCAGGTGCAATCGCCCAATGCCAGCGTCGCGGCCGGCAACACGGTCAATACGCTGGGCATCACACTGGGGCAACAGCTCGGCATCTTCGTTCCACAGGGTCCCAGCGGCAGCAGCTTCAATGTCAATGACAACAGCGCCGCCGCCACGGCACAGGGCAACCAGGTGAGCAATGAGCTGCTGGTCAATGCCTCCAACGTGAACGGCACAGGCGCCGCATCGCCCATGGCTGCGGCCTCCAGTCAGTCGAGCGGCGCCGTCGGCGCCAACAGCAATGTCGGAACCCTGGGCGTGCAGAACAACACGCTGACCTCGGTGAACAACGCCTACGCGGTCAACCAGAACGACGTCACCGCCAGCGCCACCGGCAACCACGGCAGCAACCAGGCCCAGGTCGATGCCTCGGCCGACATCTCCAACCTGGTGCTCGGCGCCAGCAGCACGCAGGCCAGCGGCGCCGTTGGCGCCAACGCGCAGGTCGGCACGCTGGGCGTGTCCACGGTCGGCTCCGCCGGCGACCGGGTCAATGTCAACCAGAACACGGTCAGCTCCAGCGCCATGGGCTCGTCGGCAGACAACCTGGCCGCAGCCACCGCCGGCAGCGGCGTGACCGGCAGCAGCGTCGGCGCCGCCAATCTGCAAGGCCACGCCGCGGGCAACATCAGCGCCAGCTCCAGCGTGAACACGCTGGGCGCCCAGACCGGAGCCAGCCTGAATGGCAACCAGGTGGTCAACGGCAACAGCGTGCAAGCCAGCGCTCAGGATGCCTATGCCCGCAACCGCGCCGTGCTGCAGGCCAGCAGCGCGGTCACGAACGGCACTGCCGGCGCCGTCAACAGCCAGACGCATGGCGGCGGCAATGTCAGCGCCACCAGCCAGGTGAACCTGTTGGGCAGCACCACCACCCTGCTGTCCGCGGGCGACACCGCCGTGGTCAACGGCAACGCCGTCGATGCCTCGGCCATGGGCCTGGAAGCCAGCAACCTCGCCGCCGTGAGCAGCGCCAGCAGCGTGACCGGAGGCGTCGCCAACGTGCTCAACGGGCAGGCCCATACCGCGGGCGATGTCAGCGCCAGCGCCAACGCCCCCGTCCTGGGTACCCAGGGCCTGCTCGGCACCGTGAACGGCAACCAGACCATCGCCGGCAACCAGGTGACGGCGGCAGCCCAGGGCATGGCGGCCGACAGCCAGTCCACCGTCCAGGCCGGCAGCTCCGTCACCAATGCCTTCGCTGGCGTGACCAGCGTGCAGACGCATACCAGCGGCAACACCAGTGCCAACAGCTCGGTGGGCGTGTTGGGCCGCAACACGCTGCTGGGCTCCAGTGGCGACATCTCGGTGGTCAATGACAATGCGGTCGGCGCCAGCGCGCTGGGCATGCAAGCCAGCAACCTGACCTCGATCTCCGGGCTGAGCGATGTGTCCGGCGCCAGCGCCCCGGTGCTGAACACGCAGCTGCACAGCGCGGGCGATGTCAATGCCCGCGCCACCGCCGTCTCTATCGGCACCATCGCCCTCACCGGCAGCCAGAATGGCAGCCAGACCGTCAACGGCAACAGCGTGGCCGCCGATGCCATGGGCTCGCAGGCCGACAACGAATCCACCGTCAAGGCCGGCGGCGCGCTCACCAACGCGGTCGCTACCGTGGGCAACAGCCAGACCCATGTGGCGGGCAACACCATGGCCTTCGCCGGCGCCGGCCTGATCGGCAGCGGTACCGCGCAATCCACCAACGACCAACTGGTGGTGAACGGCAACCAGCTGTCCGCCAATGCCACCAGCCAGCAGGCCAGCAACACGGCGGCACTCGATGGCTCCTCGATCACCGCCACGCTGCCCGCCGGAGCCGCCGTGGCCAACGACCAGGTGCACAACTCGGGCAACGTGACCGCCATCGCGGCCGGCGTGGCGTCCAGCAGCCCGTCGCCGACGCTGGCGGCGCCTGCCATGATCGGCACCACGCGGGGCTCCACCGTCGGCGGCAGCGTCCAGGTATCGGGCAACGAGGCGCAGGCCAACGCCAACATCAACCTGGCGGCCAATACCGTGAGCCTCAACAGCGGCACGGACCTGGACACGCAAGGCGTCGGGCTGGCCAACACCCAGACCGTGAACCAGGGCGACGCCACGGCGCTGGTCCGGGTCAACTATGGCCTCACCGGCACGCGGGCCGGCGGCAACACCGTAGTGGTGTCGAACAACCACTCGGCATCCGCCGCCAGCCAGAACCAGGCGATCAACACCGTCACGGTGAAGGCCGGCAGTGCGCTGGGCTCGATGGCACCCGCCATCGTCAGCGCCCAGACCTCAAGCGGCGCGACCAGCTCCACCACGCAGACCCAGCTGCTGAGCGGCATCGGCACGGCTGGCAGCAGCAATGGCGACACCACCATCTCCGGCAACCAGTCCAGCAGCAACGCCCGCGCCAATGTGGCCAACAATGCGCTGACGATCGACTCGGGCACGCTCACCTCCAACCTGGGTGGCTCGCTGACCAACGGCCAGACGAACTATGCCACTGGCGTCGTCACGGCGGTCACCAGCGTGCAGATCCCGATCGGCTCGTCATCGACCAACCAGTCCATGGCTGGCGCCACCACGGTGTCGGGCAACTCGGCCGACGCCCTGGGCGTGGGCAATGCCGCGCTCAACTCGATCGTGGCCAGCGCCGGTACGGCGCTGAATGGCGGTTCGTCGCTGAGCCTGCTGAACGGCCAGTACAACTACGGCGCCATCAACGCCACGACCACGCTGGACGTGCCGGTGTTCTCCAGCGGCAACAGCGGCAACGTCAACGTGGTGAACAACACCGCCACCGCCACGGCGATCGGCAACAACGCGGTCAACCAGATCACCGCCACGGCCCTGCCCAGCCAGTTGGTGGCCAGCGTGGGGCTGACCTCGACCCAGATCAACTCGGGCAACGTGACGGCCACCGTGGTCGGCGGCTTCACCAACACCGGTGGCGGCGCCGGCGTCAACATCTCGGGCAACCAGGCGAATGCCGTGGCCGTGGGCAACCGCGCGGTCTCGAGCACCACGATCGGCGTGCAATAAGCGCCGCCTGCCCGAAGCAGCCCACCTTCGGGTGGGCTTTTTGCTGCCCGGAAGCCCCCTGCGCTCAGTTCGCGTAGGCCTCCACGGGCTTGTCGTTCGGCTCACGCAGCAATTGCTGGAGCGCGGCGCTCATGGGCAGGTTCAGGGACTGGTTGGTGGGCGGTATGGGCTGCATGAACCACTTGTCGTAGATCCTGGCCACCTCGCCGGACTTCATCATCGCCACCAGCGCACCGTCGACCGCCTTCTTGAACCCGGGATCATCGCGGCGGAAAAGCACGGCGATGGGCTCCGATCCCAGCACCTCGCCCACGATCCGGTAGCGCTCGGGCGCCTTGGAGCCGGCGATCAGGCCCGCCAGCAGGTTGTCGTCGATGACGAAGGCATCCGCGCGGCCAGACTCCAGCATCAAAAAGCTCTCGTACTGGTCCTTGCCCAGCAGCGTGTTCAACTGGACGCCATGGTCGCGCCCGAACTTGCGCAGCAGCTGCACCGCGGTGGTGCCCGCGGAGGCGACGATGTTCCTGCCGTCCAGCTGCTTGAACGAGCTGATGCCCGAGTCTGCGCGCACGGCCATGCGCACCTGGCTGACGTAGGTGGTGACGGCAAACGCGACCTCTTTCTGGCGCGCGAGGTTATTGGTCTTGGGGCCGCAGGCGATGTCGATGGTGCCGTTGTTCACCAGCGGCAGGGTGTTCTGCGGCGTCATGGCCATGTATTCCAGCCGGGCTTGCGGCGCGATCCGGGCCAGCGCCTTCTCGCACAGCTCGACGTGGTAGCCCATGTAGCGCCGGTCCGCGCCGGTGGTATAGGACATGGGCGGCGAGCTTTCCAGCACGCCCACCACGACCTTGCCGCTGGCCTGGATCTTGTCGAGCGTGCCGCCCGTGGATTGCGCCGATGCGGTGTTCACCGCCATGCCGGCCAGCACCAGGCCGGCCCAAACGAGCTTCATATTGCCTCCTTCAAGAAATCAGCGAAACCAGGCGCCGCAGCGCGTCACCGGCCGGCCTGCGCGCGGGCGCGGGCCTGGAACTCCGGGCCATAGGCGAACACGGCGGGCAGGCCCCCGGTATGGACAAAGACCACCTGGGCCCCGGAAGGGAGATGGCCCTCTTCCTTCAGGCGCGGCAGGGCTGCAAACGCCTTGCCGGTGTACACGGGGTCGAGCAGCAGGCCGTCCTGGCGGGCGACCTGCAGCAGGAAGTCGAGCAGGCCCGGTTCCGGCAGCCCATAGCCCGTGCCCAGGTTGCCGTCGAAGACCTCGACATCGCGCTCGTCCACAGGCGCCTCGACGCCCAGCATGCAGCCCAGTGCGCGGCAATGGGCCTGGATTCTTTGGTGCTGCGACGGTACGTCCCTGCGCACGCTGACACCGAGGACACGGGCCCGGGAGCCCAGCAGGCGCAGGCCGAACAGCAGGCCGGCCTGGGTCTGCCCGCTGCCGGATGCCAGCACCACATGCGTCATGCCGGGCTGCTGTGCCAGCAACTCTTCGGCAGCATGCAGGTAGCCAATGCTGCCCAGCGGCGCGCTGTCGGGTTTCAGCGAAATCAGGTAGGGAACCTCACCGCGCTCGCGCAGCCTCTGCGCCACGGCGCTGATGGCGGCATGGGCGCCCTCTTCGTCGTCGGCATCGGGAAAGTGGCTCATCGAGGCGCCGTAGATATCGCTGAGCAGCACGTTGCCGGAATGGCGGTAGCAATCCGTCTCCATGCTTGGCACCCGGTTCTCAAGCTGCACATGGCAGCGCAGGCCCAGCCTGGCGGCGACGGCGGCAGTCGCCCGGGTGTAGTTGGACTGGATGGCCCCGCTGACCAGCACCGCCGTCGCGCCCTGCTCGCGGGCTTCGCCAAAGTAGTACTCGAGCTGCCGGATCTTGTTGCCGCCGAAGGCCAGGCCGGTCAGGTCATCGCGCTTGGCGCTCAGCTGGATATCCAGCTGCCTGCCGAGGTTCGGCAATGCCTCTAGCGGCGTCGGCGTGAGCGCCAGTGGCACCCTGGGCAGAGGGACCTGGATGCGGCCCCGGTCCTCGGAAAGCAATCCTTGCATGGTGAATCTGATGCACAACGAATGGGTTCGAGGCATTGAATCACGGATCACTGCGCAGTTCCTGCATGAACATATGCAGGAATGCATAGACCCCCAGGGCATAAGCAGCCAGGCCGCATCAAAACGGTCAATGGGCCTGCTGGCGCAGAAAGCTGGTGAAGCTGCGCAATGCGTGGTGCGCGATCTCGTGGCGGGGAAAGATCAGATGGCAGTCCCAGCCCATGGGCTCGTCAAGCCGCAAAAGCTGGACGTTGCCCGCCACCGCAGGCAGGTACTTGGCATCGACCAGGGTCACGCCCGCGCCGCACTCGGCCATCTGGAAGGCGATGCGCTGGTTGCAGGCCTCGATGACCATCGCGGGGGCCAGGCCCAGGCGCGCAAACTGCTGGTCGACCAGCTGCCGAAATGGGCTTTCGGGCAGCAGGCCGATGAAAGGGTGGCTGGCCAGCTCGGCCCAGGTGACGGCGCCGGACTGGCCCACGCGAAAGCCCGCGGGCGCCACGGCGACCACCGACCTGCGTTCGAGCAGCGAGCTGCGGACATCGGTGCGCCCCTCGGCGCTGGCCCCTATCCCCAGCTCGAAGCGCCCGGTGCCGACCTCGTCCATCACCCGCGCCATGCCGCCGGCCTCCACCTCGAAGCGGAGATGGGGATGGAGGACGGAGAAATGGCCGACCGCCTTGCCCACCAGCGTGTCCAGAAAAACCGGCAGGCAGATGATGCGGATGCGCCCCAGCTGCTGGCTGCGGATGGCGGTGGCCGTGCGGCCGATCTCCTCCAGGCCGTCGGACATCTTCTCGACGATCTCGAACAGGCGCAGCGCGTCGACGGTCGGCTTCATCCGGTTGCCATCCCGGGTGAAGAGCACGAAGCCGATCTCCTGCTCCATCGCGCTGATGGAGCGGCTCACCGAGGACTGCGACACCTCCATGGCGTGCGCGGCGGCGATGGTCGAGTGCAGCAGCATCACATGCCGGAAGCACTCGACGTGCCGGAAGCTGAGCTGGGGCTTGCCGTGGGTCAGAGGGGCCTCCGGCTGGGGAAGTGGTTCATGCCGCCAATTCTGCCTGCGCCGGGCTCAGCCGCCCGATGCCGCCAGCTTGTCCTGCGTCCGGGTGTCAAAGTCGCTGGCGTCGTGCCGCTCGTGCAGCTGGCTGGCCGGCTGGCCCGAGACACGGTTGACCATGCGGCCGCGCCGTGCGGCCGGGCGCTGCGCGATCTCGTCGGCCCAGCGCAGCACATGGGTGTATTCCTGCACCTGCAGGAACTCGCCCGCCTCGTAGAGCTGGCCCTTGGCCAGCGCGCCATACCAGGGCCACACGGCGATATCGGCGACGGTGTAGTCGTCGCCAGCCAGGTACCGGCTCTCGGCCAGGCGCCGGTCCAGCACATCGAGCTGCCGCTTGGCCTCCATCGCGAAGCGGTCGATCGCGTACTCGATCTTGGTGGGTGCATAGGCATAGAAATGGCCGAAGCCACCGCCCAGGTAGGGCGCGCTGCCCATCTGCCAGAACAGCCACGACAGGCATTCAGCGCGCGCTGGCTGCTCGGTGGGCAGGAAGGCGCCGAACTTCTCGGCCAGGTACAACAGGATGGCGCCGGACTCGAACACGCGCACCGGCTCGGGACCGCTGCGGTCCATCAGCGCGGGGATCTTGGAGTTCGGGTTCACCTGCACGAAACCGCTGCCGAACTGGTCGCCGTCGCCGATGCGGATCAGCCAGGCGTCGTACTCCGCGCCGGCATGGCCCAGCGCCAGCAGCTCCTCGAGCATGACCGTGACCTTGACACCGTTGGGCGTGGCCAGCGAGTACAGTTGCAGCGGATGCCGCCCCACGGGCAGCTCCTTGTCGTGCGTGGGCCCGGAGATCGGGCGGTTGATGCTGGCGAAGCGGCCACCGTTTTCCTTGTTCCAGGTCCAGACGGCGGGCGGCGTGTAGGCAGGCGAATTCGACATGCAATAACCTTCAGGAGTTCAAAGACGATGATGATTCTCTACGACTGCGCCACGGCACCGAGTCCCCGCCGCGCACGCATCCTGCTTGCCGAAAAGGGTATTGCCCACGAGACGGTGAACATCGACCTCGCGCGCGGCGAGCAGCTGAGCGACAGCTTCCGCCAGGTCAACCCGCTGTGCACCGTGCCCGCGCTGCGCACCGAGGAAGGCCCCGTCCTCACGAACAACGCCGCCATCGCCGCCTATCTGGAGGCCCACCGCCCCGAGCCGCCGCTGCTGGGCACCACGCCGCTGGAGAAGGCCGAGATCGCCAGCTGGAACTGGCGCATCGAGTTCGAGGGCATGACGGCCGTGGCCGAGGCCCTGCGCAATAGCACGCCCGCGATGGCCAACCGCGCCCTGCCCGGCCCGGTGAACTACGCCCAGATCCCTGAGCTGGCACAGCGCGGCCTGGCGCGGCTGCAGCAGTTCTTCACCACGCTGAACGAGCACCTGGCCGGCCGCGACTACATCGCCACCGAGCGCTTCAGCATCGCCGACATCACGGCCGCGGTGGTGGTGGACTTTTCGCGCGTGGTGCGCGTCAAGCCCGGCGAGCAACACCCGCACCTCGTGCGCTGGCGCGCGGCGATGGCGCAGCGGCCGTCGATGGCGCTGTGAGCCGCACGCCTACTTGAAATCCCAGTTCCTGGCGTATTCCACGATCGCCGCCTTCAGGAACTCGATGAAGGCCACGGCGGCCGAGGTCGGCTGCCGGTTGGGCGCCCGCACGATATAGAGTGCGTCGCCCACGCCTTTCACGGCCATCCGCTTGAGCACCCGCACCAGCGTGCCGGCCGCCACCGCATCGGCAACGGCATAGTGGGGCAGCAACACCACGCCCAGGTCGGCGCAGGCCGCGTCGAAGAGGAACTGGTAGTCGCCCGATTGGATCGCCGGTTGGTGCTGCACCCAGATGGATTCGCCCGTGCCGGGCTGCAGCAGCTCGATCCTCGGGCCGGTGGCCAGCGGCGTGATCAGGCTTGCGGCCTTCAGGTCGCCGGGCGTGCGGATGGCCCGGCCCAGCCGCTGCAGATAGGCCGGCGTGCAGAACAGCCCCCATTGGATGCCGCACACCCGGGTGGCGACATGGTCCTCGAACGGCGTCGAGGTGATGTGGATGGCCAGGTCCACCTTGGACGCGACCAGGTCGTGGATCTGGTCGTTGATGACCAGCTTGAGCCGCAGGCCGGGGTAGTCGCGGCAAAAGCCCAGGATCAGCGGCTTCAGGTAGAAATGGCCGAGGCCGGTGGGGATGCGCACCCGGATATCGCCGCTGACCGTGCGGTGGATCTCGTCGATGCGGCTGCGCGCGGACTGCAGCTCGTTGACGGCCTGCAGGCAGTGGGCATACAGGATGCGGCCCGCCTCGGTCAGCTCGACATGTCGGGTGGTGCGCCGCAGCAGCTGCGCGCCGAATTCCTTCTCCAGCAGGCCCAGGCGGCGCGACACGTTCGAGCGCGTCACGCCCGAGCGCGCGGCGGCATCGGTGAGGTTGCGCGCCTCGGCAATCGCGATGAACAGACGCACCAGATTCAGGTCCATGGCCAGCCTCGTGGGAACAGGCGGGCATCTTATCGCTGGCAGCCGCCTTGATTGTTGACTGGCAATCAACACCCATGGGTATTTTCTGGTGGTTCCGCCTGGCAACCGTGCGTCTTACGATGCACCTCATACCAAACAGCGGCGCCCAGAGGCCGCTCCAGGAGACCGATTCGTGACCGCTCAATCAACACAGGGCTTTGCGCCGCTGCAAGGCTATACCGTGCTGGACCTCAGCCAGGGCGTGGCCGGCCCCTACTGCGCCGAGCTGCTGGGTCACCAGGGCGCGAAGGTCATCAAGGTCGAGCCGCCGGAGGGCGACTGGGCGCGCCATGTCGGCGTGGCACAGCAGGGGCAGAGCACCCTCTCCACCACCTACAACGCCGGCAAGCAGAGCCTGGCCATCGACGCCAGGCACCCGCAGGGCAAGGCCCTGGTGCTGAAGCTGGCGCGGCAGGCCGACATCGTGGTGCAGAACTTCCGGCCCCAGGCCATAGCGCGCCTGGGCCTGGATTTCGCCAGCTTGAGCGCGCTGGGCCTGCAGCCGGTCTATGTCTCGATCAGCGGCTACGGGGCCAGCGGCCCGTTCGCGGACCACCCCGCCACCGACTCCGTGATGCAGGCCGACTCGGGCCTGATGGCCACCAACCGCGATGCCGGCCACACGCCGCAGCGGGTCGGCTTTCTGCTGGCGGACATCGCTACCGGCGTCTACGCCGCGCAGGCCTGCACCGCCGCGCTGCTGCAAAAGGCCCGCAGCGGCCAGGGCGTGCATGTGGAGATCAACCTCTTCAACGTGTGCTGCGCGCTGCAGTCCACCGTCTTTTCCGAGCAACTGCTGTCCGGCCAGCCGCCGCGCCCGGCCGTGAGCGCACCCAATGGCGTGTTCCAGACGGCGGACGGGTTCCTGACGATCCTGGCGCTGAACAACGACCAGTTCTCACGCATCTGCCTGGCGCTGGATGCCCCGCACTGGGAGGCGGACCCGCGCTTTGCCAGCAACGAGCTGCGGCTGCAGCACAAGGAGGCGCTGCATGCCGAGCTGGCCGCCCTGGTCCGGCCGCGCGCCATGGCCGAGCTCGAAGCCACCCTCCAGCGGCACAACGCGCTCCATGCCCGCATCCGCACCGCGCCGGACGTCACGGCCCACCCCCAGGCGCTGCACCTGGGCACCTTCCAGCCGCTGGAGCAGCCCGGCTTCGGCCCGGTGTACCTGGCCACCCATCCCTGGCAGTGCCATGCCAGTCCCGCAGCACCAGCACCGGCCATCGGCGAACACAGCCGCGACATCCTCGGCGCGCTGGGGCTGGACGCCGCGGCCATCGACGCCCTGGTGGCCGAGCACATCGTTGCCGCATCCCCGAAAGGACCCCCCGCATGAAAGCCATCGTCTGCAGCGAATTCGGCGCGCCCGAAGCCGTGACCTCGGTGCAGCAGCTGCCCGATCCGCCCGCGCCCGGGCCGCTGGAGGTGCTGGTCGAGGTCAGCCATGCCAGCGTGAGCCACGCCACCGGCCTGCTGATCGAAGGCCGCTACCAGAAGCACCCGCCGCTGCCCTTCGTGCCTGGCACCGAGGGCGTGGGCACCGTGCTGCAGTGCAGCGCCGGGGTGTCGCATGTCAAACCCGGCGACCCAGTTGCCTTCATCTGCGATTGGGGCTCATACGGCAGCCGCGTGCTGGTGCACGGCGCCACGGTCTACCCGATTCCCCGCGGACTCGATCCGCTGCAGGCCCTGGCCCTTCCCATCTCGTACGGCACGGCCTACACCGCCCTGCACTGGCGGGCGCAGATCCAGCAAGGCGACACGCTGCTGGTGCTGGGTGCCGGCTCGGGCGTGGGCGCGGCCGCGGTGGAACTAGCCCGGCAGATTCCCGGCGTGCAGGTGATCGCCTGCGCCAGCTCGGCCGCCAAGCGCAACGACGCGCTGCGCCGCGGCGCCCACCATGCCGTCGAGCCCGCGCACCTGATCGAGCAGGTCAAGCAGGCCACCGGCGGCAAGGGCGCCGACCTGGTGTTCGACCCGGTGGGCGGCGACCTGCTGCTGGCGGCGCTGCGGGCCACCGCGCAGTACGGCAAGATCATCAGCATCGGCTTTGCCAGCGGCTCGATCCCGCAGCTGCCGATGAACATGGTGCTGGTCAAGAACCTCACCGTCTACGGCTATTTCTACGGCCAGTACATAGGCTGGACCCCCGCCAACGAGCGCGTGCGCTACCAGGCCCCCATGCAGGCCATGATGGCCGAGCTCTTCGCGCTGGCGGCGCGAAAGGCCATCGAGCCGCACATCAGCCAGGTTTTCCCGATGGAGCAACTGTGCCCCGCGCTGCAGGCGCTGCACGGCCGCGAAGTCCTGGGAAAGATCGCGATCCGCATCGAAGGAGACCACGCATGAAGCCAGCCCACACCACCCCCTCTTCCATGATTTCCAGACGCCGCGCCCTGCAGGCCGCGGCCGTGGCCACCCTTACTCCCTTCGCCCCCTTCTGCACCCTGGCCCGGGCGGCGGCGGACTATCCCAAGGCCCCGATCAAGCTCGTCGTGCCCTACCCGCCCGGCGGCCCCACCGACCTGGTGGGCCGGCTGGCGGCCGTGGCCATGGGCGAGAGCCTGAAGCAGACCATCTTCATCGACAACAAGCCCGGCGCCAGCGGCATGGTCGGCGCGGCCCTGGTGGCCAAGGCGCCGGCCGACGGCTATACGCTGCTGGCCAATGCCTCGCTGCAGGTCATCAACCCCACGATCTACGCCAAGGTGCCGTACGACTCGTTCAACGACTTCGCGCCCATCACCCAGATCGTCGACGTGCCCCTGGTGCTGGTGGTCAGCAGCCAGATGCCGGTCTCGACCGTGCAGGAGCTGATCGCGCACCTGCGGCGCAGCAGCGGCACCGTGAACTTGGGCTCGGCCGGCAATGCCTCGTCGCAGCACCTGTCGGGCGAGCTGTTCCGGCTCAAGACCGGCATCGCCATGCAGCACGTACCCTACAAGGGCAGCTCGCCGGCGCTGACCGACCTGATGGGCGGCCAGATCCAGCTGATGTTCGACTCCATGCCCTCGGCCATGCCCTTCATCACCTCGGGCAAGCTCAAGGCCCTGGCCGTCACCACCCGCAAGCGCTCCAGCGTGCTGCCGCAGATCCCGACCATGGAGGAATCCGGCGTGGCCGGCTTCGAGACCAGCACCTGGTACGGCCTGTGGGCGCCCCGGAACACGCCGGCGGACATCGTCGAGAAGCTGGCCCGCACGGCCCAGGCCGCGCTGCGCACGCCCGAGGTCGTGGCCCAGTACCAGCGCATGGGCGCGGAGCCCGTGGGCTCGTCGCCGCAGGAGTTTCTGCAGTACATGAAGTCCGAGGAGAAGAAATGGGCAGAAATCGTGCGCCTGTCGGGCGCAAAAGCGGACTGAGGCGGACAGCGCCTGCGGCACAATCGGGCCTCCTCTTTCCCGCCCAAGGAACCGCCATGCATGCGCGCCCGTCCCGCCTGACTTCATTCATTCCCGCCGCCGCCTGCGCGCTGGCGCTGGCCGGCTGCAGCAGCAACCCGGCCATGCCCACCAGCACGGCCGCCGGCCCCGCAGCGGCCACGCCCGCCCAGGCGCCGGCTCCCATCGAGGTCAAGGTGTTCATCGCGGCAATGTTCGAGATCAGCCAGAACACGGGCGACCGCGCGGGCGAGTTCCAGCACTGGTACGAGCGCTACTTCCGCAACGCCCAGCCCATCGCCGTGCCGGGGGCGCTGAGCCCGGTGTTCTGCAACACCGATGGCGTCTGCGGCAGCGTGCTGGGCATGGGCAAGGTCAACTCGTCGGCGTCGATGCAGTCCATCGTGCTCAACCCGCGCTTCGACTTCGGCAAGGCCTACTACGTCATCAGCGGCGTGGCGGGCACGCCGCCGGCGCGCGGCACCATCGGCGACGTGACCTGGGGCAGTTGGCTGGTGGACTATGACCTGGGCCACCGCTGGGCGCCGCGCGAGGGCAAGCCCGGCGCGCCGGTCTTCATGCCGCGCAAGGGCTACGAGGAGTACCGGCGCTTCCAGCTCAACCCGGCGCTGGTGCAGGCCGCCTACCGGATGACGCGCGGCGTGGCGCTGCAGGACAGCGAATCGGCACAGCGCTACCGCATGCGCTACCCCGATGCGGCGGCGCGCAAGGCGCCGGCCGTGCACGTGGGCACGCACATGACGGGCGATACCTTCTTCCACGGCCCGGGCCTGTCGGCCGAGGCGCAGTACATCGCCAAGCTCTACGGCGCCGACGACTACGTGGCCACCGAGATGGAGGCCGCCGCCATTGCCCTGGTGCTCAAGCGCACCCATGGCACGGACCGCATCCTGAGCCTGCGCGGCTCGGTCAACTTCGACCAGGGCAACCCCAACGAGACCACCCAGGCCCACCTCGACCCCAAGCCCGGCGAAACCGCCGGCGGCTTTGCCGAGACGGTGGCGAATGTGGCCAACGTCGGCGGCCGCTTTGTCGACACCGTGGTGACCGGCTGGGCGCAGTGGAAGGACGGCGTGCCCGCCGCCCAGCGCTGACGCGCGCCGGCTCAGCCCCTCACTGGCCGCTCAGCCGCTTGCCGAAGGACACGGCATAGGCCTGCGAGCGAAAGCGCAGCACCGGGTCGTTGGTCGGCGCAATGCCGTCGGCCATGACCATGGGGTCGAAGTTGACGGTCTCGCAGGCCGCGCCCTTCTGGGCCGAGGCGCTGGCGATGGTCAGCGTGCCGGCCTTGAACTCGAGCCGCCCGGCCGGCCAGGGCTGCGTGGGATCGTCCTGTGGATCGCCAGCCTGCCCCACCGACACCAGCATGTCCCAGCGCACCGGCTGCTTCGCCGTGGCGTCGATCAAGGCCTTTTCCAGGAAGTCGGCGCCGGCCGTCTTCAGGGCCTCGTCGCTCAGGGGCTTGTCGCCGCCCTGCGGCACGAAGCGCCAGCGCACCGGCGTTACCTTGTCCTGCGCGCCGATGAACTGGAAGGTGTGGATGCCGAAGTAGCTGCTGTGGGCGTAGCTGTCCGGCGGGTTGTGGCCGGCCAGGTACTGCGCCTGGGCCTGGTTGTCCGGGTGCGCGGCCTTGAAGGCCTTGAGCTTTTCCGGGTCGGGCTTGCCGGTGGCCGGATCGGGGCGCTGCGCCAGCGTCAGGTCGAGGAAGGTCTGCGGGCTGGCCGCGCCGAACATGGGCGTGTTCAGCATGGCCATCTGGTGCAGCTTGCCCTGCGGCAGCTTGAACTGCAGCGCCATGCCGCGCGGGCTCTTGGCCACGTCGGGCGCCTTGGGGTTGCCGCCGGCCAGCGAGAAGCGCGCCACCACCGGCACGGCCTGGCCGGAGAACAGCGCCGAGCGCGAATACTTGGCCGCCTCGGCGGTGCCGGTGAACTCGCCCAGCGCACAGGTGCCCTTGGTGTGGTTGCGGCGCACGCCGGGGTGCACGCCGAACGTGCCTTCCAGCGCCTCGACCACCTGCGGCCCGGTCACTTGCGGGCCGGCGGCCTGCGCGAACATCGGCGGCAAGGCCAGCACACTGGCCACGGCGAGACTGATTTTCCTGCGGGTCATGGATTCTCCTGGGGGTTGAACCGCGGTAAACAGTCCCACCCGGCGGTTTATTCCCGGCCGCCGCCATAAATTTGGCTATCGGTTATCGCTCTTTATTTGATAGCTTCTAGCGCTTACCATCTGCCACATTCAGATACTTTTTATTTTGAATTCGAGGCAAAGCAAGCGCTAGCCGCTCTCTTTTAAATAGCACTCCAGCTACCACCCCGTGGCCGCCAGCACCAGCGCCAGCGTCAGGCAGGTGCCCACCAGGCCGGCGGCCCGCAGCCGCGAGCCGTGCAGCCGCGTCCACAGCAAAATGCCGGTGAGCGACAGCGCGATGAGCCCGCCCGCCAAGGTATCCGTCAGCAAAATCCAGGCCGCGCTGGCGCCCGTGGCCATGTGCAGGCGGCTGAGCCGGGCCAGCAGGTTCGGGTCCATGCGCCGCACCGACACCGAGGCATTGCCCACCCAGTACTCGGCATTCACCGTCTCGCGCGGCGTGGCGAAGGCGATCGTCCAGCGCTCGGGCTGCGTCGCGCCGGGCCAGGGCGTGGGCCCCGCGGCCTCCACCTTCTTCTGGTGCGGCGCACGGTCGATGTGCAGCTCCCGCTGCAGGTAGGCGCCGAGCGCGCCGATGTCCGCAGGCAGCGGCTGGGGCAGTTGCAACTGCCACTGCGTGTTGGTGTAGCTGGCGCCGGGGATCTTCATCGTCGCCCGGTGGTTGAGCAGCAGGCCGGTGAAGCCGAACAGCAGCCCCAGCACCGCGCCCCACACGCCCAGCCAGGCATGCGTGCGCCGCAGCCATTTGAGGACGGCCGGCCGGTGCCAGCGCCACGGCACGAAGAGATGGCCCGTGCCTTCCTTGCGCGCTGCCGGGCGGCGGCCCTTTGCCCCATGGCCGGCACGGCCGGCCTCTTCCAATGCGATTTCCCGGTTCACGGCATCCATCCTTGCGCTATCAGAAGCGGTAGCGCGCGGTGAGCTGCACCGAGCGCGGCGCGCCCGGCAGGTTCAGGTTGGCGCTGCTGCCGTGGCCGGCGACGATGTAGCGGCGGTCGAACAGGTTCTTGAAGGCGAGCTGCAGGTCCACGCCGTTCATGCGGTAGTAGGCCATGGCGTCCACCGTGGTGTAGCCCGGCAGCGTGACGGTGTTGCCGGGGTTGGCGAAGCGGTCGCCCACGTAGTTGATGCCGCCGCCCACGCCGAAGCCATTGCCCAGGGCCTTGGTGACCCACAGGTTGGCGCTGTGCCGGGGCGTGAGCGTGGCGCGCTTGCCCTGCACGGGCTGGCCCGCGTCCACGGCGGGCGACGAGGTCATCTCCGTGTCGAGGAAGGCGTAGCCCGACCAGACCTGCCAGCCCTGCGGCAGCTGGCCGGTGAAGGTTAGCTCCAGGCCCTGGGTGCGCTGCACGCCCAGCGGCACCAGGGTGTTGGTGACGGGGTTGACGCTCTTGATGTTGGTGCGCTCGAGCTGGAACAGCGAGGCCGTGGCCGAAGCCTGGCCATCGAGCAGGTCCCACTTGACGCCGACCTCGCGGCTGGTGGTCTCCTCGGGCGCCATCTGCGCGTTGTTGGCCGCGAGCGCAAAGGTCTCGCCCGAAGGCTGGAAGGACTTGCTGAACGACGCGTAGTACGACCAGTTCGCCGACGGCTGGTAGACCAGGCCGACGCGGGGGCTCCAGGCGGTGTCGGTGCGGCCCAGGTCGGGCTTGCCCGGCTGGCGCTCGTGGGTCTCCTGCTCGAAGCGGTCGTAGCGCACGCCGGCCAGGGCCTTCCAGTGCGGCGACAGCGTGACCAGGTCCTGCACATACAGGCTGGCCACCTTGAAGACGCTGTGGTTGTCGGCCGCGGGCGTGCCGCCGGCCAGCCGCGGCAGCGTGGGCAGCACCGGGTCGAGCAGCGACACCGTCGCCACATTGGCGCGGCTGTACGACAGCAGGTCCTTGTTCTGCCGGCCGAACTCGAAACCGTAGAGCATCTGGTGCTGCATGCCGCCCAGGTTGAGCTTCTGGCTCAGCTCGGTCTGGTTGAAGAAGCCGTCTTCGTCGCGCATCACGTTGCCGTGCGTGAGCGATGCGGTCATCGCCTTCTCGTTGACCGAACCGACCAGCGTGTTGTTGCGATCCAGCGAGTAGTCGTAGTAGCGGAAGGCATTGCGCAGCGAGAGGCTGTCGTTGAAGCGGTGGTTCAGCGTCATGCCCAGCGACGAGACCTCGGCGCGGCTCACGTCCACATCGCGCGCATTGGCCGCGCCGTAGTAGGTGCCGGGCGCCACGTTGACCGGCCGGCCCTGGAACGCGGGCACGCCGAAATCGGTGAGGCGGCTGTCCTTCAGGTAGTCGGCTTGCAACAGCACGCTCGTGTCCGCGCTGGGCTTGATCAGCACCGAGGCGGCCAGCGCATTGCGGTCGAGGAACTGCTGGTCGCGGTAGCTGTCGGAGCGCTCGATGGCGCCGGTGAGGCGGTAGGAGACGATGCTGTCCTGGGGCGCGCGGGCGATGTCGAATTCGCCGCGGCGCTTCCAGTTCCCCACGACCACGCCCACTTCATTGAGATCGATGCCCGGCTTCTTGGCAATACGGTTGATCAGCCCGCCCGACGAGCCGCGCCCATACAGCACCGACGCCGGCCCTTTCACGACCTCGACCTGCTCGATGTTGGAGAGGTCGCGGAAGTACAGCGCATCGTCGCGCAGCCCATCGACAAACTGGTCGGCAATGGCCGAGAAGCCACGGATCGTGACCTGGTCGCGCTGGCCGTCGCCGTGCGACAGGCCGGTGCCGGGCACCGCCTTCAGCACATCTTCCATCGATTGCGCCGCCTGGTCGCGCAGCAGGCTCTGCGGCACCACGTTCACGGTCTGCGGAATGTCGCGCAGCGGCGCATCCACCTTGGTGGCGCTGGTGGCCGTGGGCGGGTTGTAGCTGGGCTCCAGATTGCGATTGCCCGTCACCTGCAGGGTGTCCAGCGTGGCCTCCGCGCTCTGCTGCGCCGCGGCGCTGCCGGCAAACGCCATGCCCAAAGCCGCCACCAGCGGCCTGTATGTTCCAACCATGTGGTCCTCGTTATATGGAATTTTTTGAATGACAGGACGTGGCTGGCCTCGGACCGATGGCAATCACCGTCCGCACGCTGGCTAAAGTCAGGCGGCGATTGTATGTTGACAAATGCGAATCATTATTAATATCGATTAAGAAACCACGGCGACGGCATTGCGCAGGCTATGGCGCAACCCGCCCCCCCGTGGAGCCGCCCTGCTTAAGCGCCCTGGGCCTTGATCCAGCGGCGGTAGCCGCGGGCACGGCACTTGGCGTGGGCCTGCGAAACGATCAGCGCCCACAGCGGCGACACCCGTGGCTTTGGCTGCCGCTGGCGGCTCATGCGGGCGAGTTGGTAGCGCACGGCGGCCATATGCGCCATGGCGGCCAGCGGCTTGTTGCGCCAGGCAATGGGCCGGAGCATGGGTGCCGGCGCTGCTCCGAGCTGCCATTGGCGCGGCAGGCCCGGCTCGATGGCCAGCGCAGTGGCGATGCCGGCCATCGCCACGCCGCTGTCGAGCACCTGCTGGGCCACCTCGCGCCGGCGGATGCCGCCCGTCACCATGAGCGGCATCGAGGCCACGGCGGCAATGCCCTGGGCAAATTCGAGAAAATAGGCCTCGCGCGCCAGGGTGCGCTGGTCCCGGGCCGCGCCCATCATCGCCGGCGCCTCGTAGGTACCGCCCGAGAGTTCGACCAGGTCCACGCCCAGCGGCGCCAGCATTTCGACCACCGTGCGCGCCTCGTCGGGCGAGAATCCGCCGCGCTGGAAATCAGCCGAATTGAGCTTGACGGCCACTGCAAAGCCTGGCTCAACCACTGCGCGCACGCCGCGCACGATGTCCAGCAGCAGGCGAGCGCGATTCTCCAGGCTGCCGCCCCAGCGGTCCTGCCGCCGGTTCGCCAACGGCGAAAGGAACTGGCTGAGCAGGTAGCCGTGCGCGGCATGGATCTCCACGCCGGTGAAGCCTGCGCGCTCGGCCAGCACGGCCGTCGCCACGAACCGGCGCTGGACGTCGGCGATGTCCGCCTCGGTCATCTCGCGCGGCACCGCAAACTGCCTGGATTGCGCGCCCAGGTCCAGGCCTACGGCCGACGGCGCCAGGGTCTGCGCGCCCAGGCCCGCAGGCATCTGGCGACCGGGGTGGTTGATCTGCATCCACATCTGCGCCCCACCCGAGCGCCCGGCCGTGGCCCAGGCCGCGAAGCGGTCCAGGTGCCGTTCGTCCTCCAGCACCACGCAGCCCGGCCCAGTTACGGCCCGGGGGTCGACCATCACGTTGCCGGTCAGGATCAGCCCTGCCCCGCCATCGGCCCAGGCCTGGTAGAGGCTCAGCAACCGGGCCGAGGGCGCATGGCGCTCGTCCGCCATGTCTTCCTCCATGGCCGCCTTGGCGATGCGGTTGGGAATGACGGCGCCATTGGGCAGCGTAAGAGGTGAGAAAAGGTGCATGTAAGGTACTCCGGGTGAAAATCTGCGGGCACCTTAACCTTGAAGCCAAGTTCAATGTCAAACTGCCACCGAACCCGGAGGAACGCGGACATGAAAATCGGAGAACTTGCCCAGCGCACCGGCCTGGCCCCGTCACGCATCCGCTTCTATGAGCGCATCGGCCTGCTGAAGACCGTCCGCCGCGAGGCCAACGGCTACCGCAGCTATCCGGCGGATACCGTGCTGGCGCTGCAGCTGATCGTGGCCGCGCAGCAGGCAGGCTTCAGCCTCGACGAACTGCGCACGCTGCTGCCAGGCAACCTGGCGAACTGGGAGCATGTCTCGCTGATCGACACGCTGCGCCGCAAGGTGCAGGACATCGAGGCACTGCAGGCCGAGCTGGCGCGCAGCAAGGCGCACCTGCTCGCGCTGGTCCGGCAGATCGAGGCCAAGCCGCAGGACATGGATTGCGCCGCGAATGCCAAGCGGGTGCTGTCGGAGATGCGGCTGGATGGCCCGGGGCTCAAGCCATGATTCTTGCGAAAACAGTCCTCTTATACGTTTATTGATCATCGAATTCATATGAAAAAGGGCTTGGCCTTTTTCAGAACCAAACCCTTGCATGGATACCCAAAAGCATAAAAACGAATTCAACCAACCGACCTTTTCCCTTCAACCGCCATTTCACCCTCCATACCACTTTTCCTCAGTGAATCATTTAATTGGGGCAGTAATCCGGGATAGCCAAGAAAGAGCGCGAAAAAGTGCCATCGGGCACAATGGAAATATTATTGGTGGTATCCGTTAGCAAAACATTCACATATTTCACACAGGCCAGCATCAGTTCCTGGCCGCCCGGGCAGGTCAGATCGCCTTCGCTCGGCGGGCCGGCCTGAATGCTGCCTCTGACCCGGCCGTTCTTGGTCACATTGAAGGGAACATCCGCCAGCACCTCACCCGAGACCGCGGTCTTGTTGGAGGCCTTGGGGTGCTTCCCGCCGCCGTTGATGCAGGCATACACGGCCTCCGTATCGGCGCTCAGGCTTTCCAGCACCGAGGCGTTCCCCAACCCCGCCTCGTCGAAGCTGACCGACAGCATCCCATTGGATGTCACCGACGCATCGGCACTAACGAAATGGGGCCCGGCATAGGCCTGCCCGACCCCGCATACCAATGCCGCAGCCAATATCCATGACTGTTTCATAGCATTCTCCCAAGAAGAGTGAATAGACGCCAGTTCCTGGGCGCACCGAGGCATGGAAAACAGGTCGACAAACAGCAGTCGCTGCGACCCGAGAACGCCATTTATTCTAGGCCTCGCCATTTCAGCGTCAATACGAGAAATGGAAATGTGATTAAATATGAGAGCCGACCGAATAACCACCATGAGAGGCGGGAGAATAAGCCTTCGCTATTAGCTCTATTTTCCAAGAGCATCCCATATATGGACTGCGTTATTTTTCAGGTAAGGGTAATTGCCTGCATGGCAGCCAGGTGCTCTGGCACGCATGGGCGCTGAACGCAAGACAGCCGCGGCACGGCAATGCTCGCGGCATGGAAATGGGGAAGCCATGGGAGCTTCCAGCTTGCGGAAACGGCCGATGCGGGAAGGCCAGCCCTTGGCGTCAGCAGTTGCCTTTTTTCGCCTGTCCCGGCGGGCAGAAGTCATTGCCGCGTCCGCCCTTGCGAGGCTCGACCGCCACGGGCGTGTATACGGCGCATCCCGCCAAAATCGAGACCAGGACCGCCAGGCCAATGAGTTTTTGCATGGTTCTATTTCTCTCGTGGGTTTCGCCGGAGTCTATCGCGCCACTTGCCCTTCCAAGGGGCTCCACGTAACCGACTTCACTCATTCGCAACTGCCATACACAGGCGCCTACACAAAGTGCTTGTTCCTGAATGACAAGCAGCAAACGAAAGATACATAGAGAAACATTCGTCACGGATGGATGGCCTTTATTTGGCCCGCCGCGCACAGAATGGCGCCCCGCCTGCTGGGTCTTGGAGCGTACCGCCGGCGGCCATCCATACCAATACCGACAAAGAGGTCCGCCATGCCATCCCTGATGAATGCGCTTTCCCATTTTCCCCGCCCCCTGCGCCATGCAGTGGGGGCTTCCAGCTTGCTGGTGCTTGCCGCCTGTGGCGGCGGCGGTGATGGTGGCTCGGGCAGCACCGGCACGCTGCGCCTGGCACTGATCGATGCCCCCAGCTGCGGCTATGACGCGGTGAACGTCACTGTCGAAAAGATCCGGGTCCACCAGAGCAGCACTGCTGGCGACAACGACGCGGGTTGGTCCGAATTCGTGCTGTCGCCCTCGCGCCGCGTGGATCTGCTGACGCTCACCAATGGAGTGCTGCTGGAACTGGGCCAGTGGCCCCTGTCCCCCGGCAAGTACACGCAGATGCGCCTGGTGCTGGCCACGAATGGCACGGCGCAGCCGATGGCGAACTCCGTGGTGCCCAGCGGCAAGGCCGAAGTGGCGCTCAAAACCCCCAGCGGCCAGCAGTCGGGGGTGAAGGCGAACATCGGCATCGACATCGCCCCCGGCAAGATGGCGGACTTCGTGCTGGACTTCGATGCCTGCAAGTCCGTGGTGACGGCGGGCCAGTCCGGCCAGTACCTGCTCAAGCCGGTGGTGTCGGTCATTCCGCGCTACATCTCTGGCGTGCAAGGCTATGTGGATGCCGGCGCGACCGCCACCGTCACACTGCAGCAAAACGGCGAAGTGGTTCGCGCCACCGTGCCGGACGCTTCTGGCCGCTACCTGCTCCAACCGGTGGCGCCCGGCTCGTACACCCTCGTCATGACGGCGCTGGGCCGCACCACGGCCGTGGTCACCCAGGTGCCGGTGACCACCGACGTGGTGACCGCGCTGGGCTCCGCCGCTGTGCCCGTGCCACTGCCGGCATCGCCCACGGGCACCGTGCAAGGCTCGGCCCCGGTGGATACGCTGGTGCGCGCGCTGCAACCCACCACCCAGGCCGGCAGCGTGGAAGTGGCGGCGCGCAGCGTAGACGCCGTGACAGGCAGCTATACGTTCACGCTGCCCACGGCAGCTCCGCTGGTCGCGCCCTATGCCGTGGCTCCGGCACCGCTGGTCTTCACCGCCGACGCGGCCGCCGCAGGCAAGTACATCGCCCAGGCCCGCCTGGCGGGCTATCCAGACAAGCAGGCAGCACTGCCGACGCTGACGCCGGGCGCTACGCTGACTGCAGGCTTTACCTTTCCCTGAACTTGACCGAGGTGGACGCAGGCACACTCTCAGCAGTGCGCCCGCCCACCTGATCGGGCCGACAGGCAATGGGCCCGACGACCTACACCTGGCGGCGCGCCACGGCGTTGAAATGAATTGCTCCAACCACCTCAGCACTGGAGCACTCCATGAACCCGACCTACCCTTACCAGACCTGCATCGAAGCCTGCGACGCCTGTGCGGCCTCGTGCAATGCCTGCTTGTCCGCCTGCCTGCTGGAGGACGACGTGAAGATGCTGGCCCGCTGCATCTCGCTGGACATCGACTGCGCCGCGATGTGCCAGCTGGCGGCCGCCGCCATGGCCCGCAACAGCGAGATGGCCAAGCACCTCTGCCGGATATGCAGCGAAATCTGCCTGGCCTGTGCCAACGAGTGCGGCAAGCATGTCCACGAGCACTGCAAGCAATGCGCGGAGGAATGCCGCCGCTGCGCCAAGACCTGCCTGGAGATGGCCAACTGACCTGCAGCAGAAAGCTGCTGCTGAACAGCGCAGAGGCTGAGGCACCTGGGCGGCGGAGGGCCGAATCGCAACGACAATAGCCGCATGTTCAAGCCTGTTCTCGCGGCCAGTGCAGCCGCGCTTTCCTTCTCTGTTTCTGCGGCGGGCTTCGCCGATTGCCCCCGGTTCTTTCCTGCCAAGCCGCCCACCGTTTCCGAGTTCGGCGCGCTGCGCGAACTTTGCTTCGATGAGTTCGCGGTGCTCCACTCCGGGGAAACGAAGACGCCGATCTATGTCGTGCAGCGGCTCAATGCCCGCATGCTCAAGGCCGGCCGCAACCTCAAGCGCAAGGACGACTTCTACCCGGAGGCACGCCTGCCTTTCCAGGAGCGTGCCCAGCTCGAGGACTACCGGCGCTCCGGCTTCAGCCGCGGACACATGGCACCGGCGGGCGACATGTCCACACCGCAGGGCAAGGCCCAGACGTTCAGCCTGGCCAACATCGTGCCCCAAGACGCTACGCACAACGGCGAGGCTTGGCAGCAGATCGAGAAAGATACGCGGAGCTACATCAGGCGCATCCGCGGCGACGTGTATGTCATCACGGGGCCGGTGTTCCGCAGCCCATACCGGACGGTCGGCGGCGGCCAGGTGCGCGTGCCGGAGGCCATCTTCAAGCTCGTCTACGACCCGGCTACCGAAAAATCCTGGGTGTATTGGCAACGGAATGCAGCAGACACCCGCGTGACGCCACCCATCAGCTATGCGGAGTTCGTGAACCGCACCGGCCTTCGCTTCCTGCCCTAGCCGCCCGGCTAGGCATCGCCTGATGGATCCTGCAGCAGGTCTTCCAACAGCGGCTGGGGCGGGCCGGTTGCATTGATGGCATGGACCACCCGCTCGATAGCATCAAGATCGCCAATGGCGACCGCCACCGATTCATCGACCCGGTTGCCGACAGCGCACCCCAGCAGGCCGATCGGGTTGCAGAATGCCAGGCGGGTCTGGGTATTGACCCAGGCAACATATTGGTTGGCCATGTAATCTTCCTTGCCTCTGATGAACCAGCTCCGGCTGGCAAAGCAGCCGGGGCAGCCGCCACGACATAGGGCTGCATGTCGCTCCCATGGCCGCCTCTGCCAAGGCCGCTCGTCTACACCCCATAGGTATCACATCGATCCGGCCCTGTCTATCGGATGATGGGCCGCGCCGCATAGACGCTAAGCCCGGCACCTTCGGCTTTCATGCGTGGCATCATGGGCAGCCGGGCTTCCCGCCGGGAAGGTCGAGCCCAGTCCATGCCCCCTCGCAAGGAGAAAGCCATGCCCAATACGATCCGCCTGCACCGCGTCATCCCCGTCAAGCCCGAGAAGCTCTATCGCGCCTTCGTCGAAGCGGATGCGATTGCCAGCTGGCTTCCGCCCTATGGCTTCACCTGCACCGTCCACGAACTGGACGCGAAGGTGGGGGGCAAGCACAGGATGTCGTTCCGCAATTTCACGACCGGCCACAGCCATTCCTTTGGCGGCACTTATCTGGAGCTTGTTCCCGGCAAGCGCCTTGTCTACACCGATAGCTTCGACGACCCCAACCTGCCGGGCGAGATGAAGGTCACGGTGGACCTGCGGGCCGTGTCGGTCGGCACCGAGGTGAACATCGAACAACAGGGCGTGCCCGATGTGATACCGACCGAGGCCTGCTATCTAGGATGGCAGGAATCCCTGCGCAAGCTCGCCGGGCTCGTGGAGCCCGAGATCAACCAATAAAGGCCCCGAGGGCCCTCACTCCTCCGAAGGCATGGAGGCACCGGGATCAGCCAGGCAGCGCATACTGCTCCCGCAGTTGGCGCTTGAGCACCTTGCCCGATGGATTGCGGGGCAAGGCCTGCGCAACGATCAGGCGCCTTGGCATCTTGAATCCACCCAGCTTGCCGGTGCAATGCTCCCGCAGTTGCTCCTGGCTCAGGCTGGCGCCCTCGCACAGCACCACCACCGCGGTCACGCACTCACCCCAGCGAGGGTCGGGAAGCCCGATCACCGCAGCCTCGGCCACCTGCGGCAGCTGGTACAGCACGCGCTCGACCTCGGATGAGGCGATGTTCTCGCCGCCGCTGATGATCATGTCCTTCTTGCGGTCGGTCAGGAACAGGAAGCCCTCCGCATCAAGGTGCCCCACGTCACCTGTGCGGAACCAGCCATCGACGAAGCAGGCCCGGGTTTTGGCCGGATCACGCCAATAGCCCTGGCTGACCTTCGGCCCACGCAGGCAGACCTCCCCGTTCTGGCCTGCCGCCAGAGGCTGGCCCGCATCGTCGAGGATCGCGACCTCGACATGGGCCAATGCCCTGCCTGTGGAACCGATCTTCTCGATCTCGCGGCCAGCCTCCATCATGGTGTCGCCCGAGCAGGACTCGGTCAGGCCATAGGCATCGATATACCTCGCCCGCGGAAACAGCGAGCCGAACTCGCGGATACGCTCTTCTGGCGTGCGCTCGCCGCCGCCTATGAGCCAGCGCAGGCTGGACAGGTCGAAGCGCCCGCGCTCGGGCAGCGCCAGGCAGCGGTTCAGCATCACCGGTGCCATCCAGCTGCCGGTGATGCGTTCGCGCGCTATCAATGCCAGCGTCGCCTCGGCGTCGAAATCGCGCTCCACCGCGAGCAGGCCGCCCATCTGCCATACCGCCACACCGGGCAGGTCGAAGGCGCCCACGTGGTACAGCGGCCCCACGACCAGCAGGCGCTCCTGGCCCGACAGGCCCAGCGCGGCCACATGGTCCATGCACTTCCAGGCCATATTGCCGAAGCTGTGCATCACGCCTTTGGGCCGGTCCGTCGTGCCCGAGGTATACATCAGCCGGTAGAGATCATCGGGCCGCCGGTGGACCGGTTCGCACAGCGGGGCAATGCCCGCGTGTTCACCGAGCGCGCGGCTGTCGCGCTGCGCGACCTCGTCCAGCAGGACGGCCGGCACCCGCCTGCCGGCAGCGGCCTTGAACTCCGCATCGGCAAACAGCAGCTTCACACCCGCATGGTCGAGGATGTAGTCCACCTCCTCGGCACCCAGCCGGTAGTTGATGGGCAGCAGCACGCCTCCCGCGTGGGTGACGGCCAGCGCGAGTTCCAGGAAGGCCGCGCTGTTCTTCATCAGCAGGGCTACCACGTCGCCCGGGCCTATGCCATGGCCGGCCATCAGGCCGGCAGCCTGCTCCACGCGCGCCTGCAACCCGCCGAACGAAATGCGCTGCCCCTGGTAGATGAGCGCGTCGCGCGTGGGCTCGGTGCGAGCCCACCAAGCTACACTGGCAGTGATGGACATGTTCGTCTCCTTCCTTCGCTGATTGGCTGGATGCAGCGCCTAGTACGAGCGGGGCATGCCCAGCTCGTGCATCGCCACGTAGTTGAGCAGCATCTCCTCGGACACCGGCGCAAAGCGGAACAGGCGCGCATCGCGCCACAGGCGCTCGACGTGGTATTCCTTGGCGTAGCCCATGCCACCCATGGTCTGCATGGCGCGCTCGGTCGCGCGGGCCACGGCCTGCGCCGCGATCAGCTTGGCCGCGTTGGCCTCGTTGCTGTAGGGAAGCTCGGCATCGAAATTGGTGGCGGCCTTGTGGTTCAGCAGGCGGGCCGACTCGATCTCCACATGGCACTGCGCCAGCGGAAACTGCAGGCCCTGATAGCTGCTGATGGCCCGTTCGCCGAACACCTTGCGGTCATTGGCGTACTGCACGGCCAGCTTGATGGCCAGCTCGCCCGCCCCCACCAGGCCGGCCGTGGTCACCATGCGCTCGGTGTTGAGCACGTCGAGCAGCTCGCGCCAGCCGCCATGCAGCGTGCCGATCAGCTCGTCGGCCTCGACGCGCACGTTGTCGAAGAACACGCTGCTCGAATCCAGCGTGCAGGTGCCCAGCTTGTCGATGGGCATGTGCGTCAGCCCCTCGCGCTGCACGTCGATCATGAACATGCTCAGGCCGTCGGTGCGCGAGCGGGATTCGGCCAGCTTCCTGGTGCGGGCGATCACCAGCATCTTCTGCGCCGAGGCCACACCGGTGATCCAGATCTTGCGGCCGCTCAGGCGCCAGCCTTCGCCGTCGGCGGCGGCAAAGGTCTTGATCTCCAGCGTATTGGTGCCGGCGTCCGGTTCGGTCAGCGCCATGCAGCAATTGATCTCGCCATTGATGATGCCGGGCAGGACCTCGCGCTTCATGCGCTCGCTGCCAAAGCGCGAGATCGACACGCCGCCGAAGATCGGGTTGATCATGAACAGCTGGCCCACGGTGGAGCCGCCGCCCGTGGCCGCCAGCGCCTCCACGATCAGCGACATCTCCATCATGCCCAGGCCACTGCCGCCCTGCTCCTCGGGCAAGGCCACGCCGCAGAGGCCGGCCTCGCATACCGCCTTCCAGTAGTCGGTGGGAAACTGCTTGCGGGCGTCGAGCTCGCGCCAGTACTCCAGGCCGAAGCGCTCGCCGACCTGGCGTGCCGTATCGACCATCATGCGCTGCTCGTCGTTGAGTCGAAAGTCCATGCAATGCTCCTTGGTGGCGGCTAGTCCGCCGTGATGTGGTTGGCCTGGATCACTTTTCTCCAGTTCGCTATCTCGCCGTCCAGGCGCTGGCGCGCGGCGGCGGGCGTATCGGCAATCGGCTCCAGGCCCTGCTCGCGCAGCCAGGCGGCCATCGCGGGGGCCCGGAGGATGGCGACGAACTCGCGGTTCAGCCGCTCGACCACCGGCCGCGGCGTTTTGGCGGGCACGAACACGCCATACCAGACCGAGGCATCGAATCCCTTCACCCCGGCCTCGGCCACCGTGCCCATCTCGGGCCACAGGCTGCTGCGCGCACCGGTGGTGAGCGCGAGGGCGCGCAGCTTGCCGGATTCGGCGTATTTGCGGGCGGTGGCGAGCGGGTCGAGGATCAGTTGCACGTCGCCGGCCATCGCCGCGGTCAGCGCCAGGCTCGCGCCCTTGAACGGCACATGCACCACGTCCATGCCGGCCGCGGACTTCAGGTACTCGGTCGTCAGGTGGATGGAGCTACCGATACCGGGCGTGCCGTAGTTGAGCTTGCCTGGCCTGGCCTTCGCATAGGCGATCAGCTCGGCCATGGTCTTGACCGGCAGCTCGTTGTTCACCAGCACTGCAAACGGCCCGGCGACAGCCGTGGTCACCGCGGCCAGGTCGCGCTGCACGTCGTAGGACAGCCGGGGCTTGAGCGCAGGGTCCACCGCGATGGCGCCGCTATGCAGCAGGACCGTGCTGCCGTCGGCATCACCGCGCACCGCGGCCTCGGTGCCCACAGAACCGCCGGCCCCGGCGCGGTTCTCGACAATTACCGTGCGATCGATGCGCGCAGCCAGGTCCTGCGCCAGCTTGCGCCCCAGGATGTCGGAGGTGCCACCCGGCGAGAACGGCACGATGATCTTCACGATCTTGCCCGCCGGCGGCAGGTCATCGGCGGCCTGGGCCGCAGCCATGCCCATCAGGCCGCACAGGGCCAGGGTGAAAAATGAGCGCATCATGCGGGGTCTCCTTGGGAAGTGTTTGGGGCTGCCGCGTCCAGCCCGGGGAATGCCAGGGGCTCGCGGGCGAGAAAGCGGCGCACGGCGTCGCGGTGGTAGTCGCTGTCCATGCACAGACCCTGGGCGTAGCTCTCCAGCTCGGCCATGGCGCGCTGATCCAGCTGAAAGCTCTGGTTCAGGATGTTCTTGGTCATGCCTATCGCCAGCGGCGAGGCCTCGGTGAAGCGCTGTGCCAGTGCCATCGCCTCGGCCAGCAAGTCCTCGGGCTCGTGCAATGCATAGACGATGCCCAAAGCCTGTGCCTCGGCCGCCGGCAGCACGCGCGCGCTGAACATCAGCTCCTTGGCGCGCTGCAGCCCCACGATGCGCGGCAGCAGGTACATGGCCGCCATGTCCGGCACCAGGCCGATGCGTGCGAACACCTGGCAGAAGCGCGCCCGCGGCGTGGCCAGCACGAAGTCGGACAGCAGCGCCAGGCTGAAGCCGCCGCCGAAAGCCGAGCCGTCGACCGCGGCGATCACCGGCTTTTCCAGGTTGGCCCAGGCCGGCAGCCACTCGTGCAGCGCGTGGATGCGCTGGCGCGACTGGTAGGCCGTGCGCGGTTTGGCGCTCATGGCGCGCAGGTCGCCGCCGGCGCAGAAATGGTCGCCCGCGCCCTGCAGCACCACGGCCCGCACCGCCTCGTCCTCGCGCAGCTGTTGCAACAGCTGCGGTAGCTCGCGGCGCATGGTTTCGTCCAGCGCATTGCGGGCCCCGGGGCGGTCGAGCGTGACCAGGGCCACGCCGCCACGCCTTTCGCAGCGGAGGGTCTGCCAGTCCATGTCAGCCTCCCTGCACCGCGGCACCCAGGGACAGCAGGCGCTCGCAGGCCTCCATGTCCAGGCCCGCCTCGCGCAGCACGGCCCGCGTGTGCTCGCCGATGGATGGTGCCGGCGCACTGGTGGCGCCCTGCAGCAGCCCCGGCATGCGCACCGCCGGCAGGCGGCCGACCTGGCCCAGGTCGGTGTCGGCGAAGATGCCCTGGGCCTGGGTCTGCGGATGGGCGCGGAAGCTGTCGTAGTCCTGCACCTGCTGCGCGATCAGGTCGGCCGCATGCAGCAGCGGCAGCCAGTGGGCCACCGGCTGCTCGGCCAGCGCGGCGGCGATCACCGTGCGCAGCCCGTCCTGGTTCTCGAAGCGGGCCTGCGGGCTGCCAAAGCCCGGCTGTTGCAGCAGCGCCTCCTGGCCGATCAGCTGCATCAGGTCGATCACCTGCTGGTCGCGCATCGCGCTCAGCGCGATGTAGCCATCGACGCAGCGGTAGATGCCGATGGCGGCGAACAGCTCGCGGGCGATGGCGCCGCCGCTCGCCTGGTGCTCGGCGAACTTGTAGCCCTGCACGGCCGCAATGCAGTGCATCAGCGACAGGTCCACGTGCTGGCCCTCACCGGTGCGGCCACGCTGCACCAGGGCGGCCAGCACTGCCTGGCTCAGGTAGATGCCGGTCACCACGTCCACCAGCGAGATCCGCACCCGGATCGGCTGCACCATGTCGTTGGCGGCGAACGACAGCCCGCTGAAGGCCTGCACCGCCGCATCGGTGGCCGGCCGGTCGGCATAGGGCCCGGTGCGCCCGAAACCGGTGACCGAGGCGTAGACGATGCGGGGCTGGATGCGGCGCACGCGCTCGTAGTCCAGGCCCAGGCGCTGCATGACGCCGGGGCGGTTGCTCTCGATCAGCACATCCGCGTCGGCGATCAGGCGGCGCGCCGCCTCCAGCGCCTCGGGCTGCTTGAGGTCCAGCGCCAGCCCGCGCTTGCCGCGGTTGAAGGTGCCATAGAGCACGCTGGAGCCATTGCGCTTCACGCCCAGCCCGCGCAGCCAGTCGCCGGAAGGCGGCTCGATCTTGACCACGTCGGCGCCCATCTCCGCCATCAGGCAGGCGCCGTGCGGCGCGGCAATGCCCTGGCTGAAATCCAGTACCTTGATGCCCTGCAGGGCCTGTTGCAATGCCTGCATCTCAGTCCGCCTTGATGCCGGCATCGGCGATGACCTTGCGCCAGCGCCCGGTGTCCTCGGTGATCCACTGGCGCAGCGCCTCGGGGCTGGAGCCGCCGGGCACGATGGCCTGGGCCGCCAGGCGCGTGCGCATCTCGGGCTCGGCCAGGACGGCCAGCAGTTCCCGGTTCAGCCGCTCGATGGCCGCGGCGGGCGTGCCGGCGGGCGCCAGCACCGCATACCAGCCCAGCGACTGGAAGCCGGCCACGCCCGCCTCCGCAATGGTCGGCAGCCCAGGCGCCAGCGGTGTGCGCTGCGCGGAGGTGACGCCCAGCAGCTTCAGCCGGTCGTTGTGCAGGTGCGGCAGCACCGAGCCCAGCGAGCTGAACGCCACATCCACCTGGCCGCCGATCAGGTCGTTGAGCGCCGGTGCCTCGCCCTTGTAGGGGATGTGCGCGAGCTGCAGGCCGGTGCGGCGCTTGAACAGCTCCATCGTCAGGTGCGCCGTGGTGGCGTTGCCGGCCGAGGCATAGCTCAGCTGGCCCGGCCTGCTGCGCGCCAGCGCCATGAAGGCCTGCAGGTCCGTGGCCTGCACGCGCGAACTGGCCACCAGGGCCAGCGGGAAGCTAGCCACCTGCGCCACCGGAGCGAAGTCGCGCAGCGTGTCGTACGGCAGCCTGGGGTACAGCACCGGATTGACGCTGGCCACGCCCTGGTACACCAGCACCAGGTGGTAGCCGTCGGCCGGCGAACGGGCCGCCGCGGACATGCCGATCGTCCCTCCGCCGCCGGGCCGGTTGTCGACCACCACCTGTTGGCCCAGCCGGGTGGACAGGCCGCTGGCCAGCATGCGCGCCAGCGCATCGGTCAGGCCGCCGGCCGCGATGGGCGCGATCAGCTGCAGCGGCCGCTCGGGCCAGCGTTCCTGCGCGGCGACCGCGCCAGGCAGGCAGCCGGCCAGAGCCAGCCCCAGGCAGGTGCGGCGGCCGATGGGAAATTGCTCAGGTGTCATGGATGGCCTTTCGGTGCGGGCTCGTCAGATGTGCAGCGGGCGTCCCCAGGCTGCCAGCACCGATTCGTGCATCGCCTCGGACAGCGTGGGATGGGGAAAAATGGTTTCGATCAGCTCGGCCTCGGTGGCCTCGAGCGTGCGCGCCAGCGTGAAGCCGTGGATCAGCTCCGTGGCCTCGGCGCCCACCAGGTGCGCGCCCAGCAGCTCGCCGGTCTGCGCGTCGAAGATGGTCTTGGCGAAGCCGCTGGCCTCGTCGATGGCGATGGCCTTGCCGTTGGCCTCCAGCGGGAAGCTGCCGACCTTGAGCGCCCGGCCCGTGGCCCGGGCCTGCGCTTCGGTCAGGCCCACGCTGGCGCTTGGCGGGTGGCTGTAGACGCAGGCGGGCACGGTCAGCACCGGTGGTGCCTCGCCCGCGTGCAGGTCGGCGATGCGCTCGGCGCACAGCAGGCCCTGGTGGCTGGCCCGGTGCGCCAGCATAGGCGCGCCGGTCACATCGCCGACCGCATGGATGCCGGGCTCGGCCGTGGCGCCCCAGCCGTCGACAGCGATCTGGCCACGCTCGACCTGCACGCGCGTGCCCTCCAGCCCCAGTCCTTCGGTGTTGCCGATAAGGCCAATGGCCACGAGCACGCGTTCGGCCTGCACGCCTGCTTCGCCCTGCGCGGTCTGCAGCTGCACGGCCACGCCATCCTGGACGAGCTGGGCGCCGGACACAGCAGCACCCGTGTGCACGTGAATCCCATCCTTGGCAACGGCCTGCCGCACAAAAGCCGCCACATCGGCATCGCTGCTTGGCAGCAGCTGGGATTGCGCCTCCACCACGGTCACCTGGGTGCCCAGGGCCGCGTAGAACGAGGCGAACTCCATGCCGATGGCGCCGGCGCCGATCACCAGCAAGGACCGCGGCGCCGCCTTGGCCACCAGCGCGTCGCGGTAGCTCCACACCCGTTCGCCGTCGAACGGCAGGCCGGGCAGCTCGCGGGCACGGGCGCCGGTGGCCAGGATCACATCCTTGGCCTGCAGCACCTGGTTGCCGCCATCGGCAGCTATGACGCGCAGCTGGCGCATGCCATCCGCCAATGGTTCCAGGCGGGCCGCGCCCATGAACACCGGCACCTTGGCCTGCTTCAGCAGATGCGCGACGCCGCCGCCCAGCCGCTGCGCCACCTGGCGTGAGCGCGCCACCAGCTTTGCAAAGTCCACCTGCGGCTGGGCCACCTCGATGCCCAGCGCGCCAGCGTGCGCAATGCGCCGCAGCGTGTCGGCCGCATGCAGCAGGGCCTTGGTGGGGATGCAGCCCCAGTTCAGGCAAATGCCGCCCAAGTGCTCGCGCTCGACCAGGGCCACGCGCTGGCCGAGTTGCGCGCAGCGCAGCGCTGCCACATAGCCGCCGGGGCCGCCGCCGATGACGATCACGTCGAAAGTCTTGGCCTGCTTTGCCATCACGCCACCAGCAAGGCCAAGGGGTTTTCGAGCAGGCCGGTGATGCGCTTGAGCAGCCCCAGCGCCGACACGCCATCCAGCACACGGTGGTCCGCCGACAGCACCAGGCCCATCTCCCGGCGCAGCCGGGGCTTGCCCTTCTTGCCGGGCCGAAAGACTTCGCGCACCGCGCCCACGCCCAGGATCATGGCCTGGCCGGGGTTGATGATGGAGCTCATGTAGGTCACGCCGTGCATGCCGGCGTTGGATACGGTGATCGCGCCACCGGCCATCTCGGCCGCGGTCAGCCGGCCGGTCTTGGCCCGCTCGGCCGCATCGCGCGCGGCCCGGGCGGTGGCCGCCAGCGGTTGCGCCCCCACGTTGCGCAGCACCGGCACCAGCAGGCCGCGCTCGGTATCCACCGCCATGCCGACGTCGCTATGCGCGAACGAGCGTATGCCCGCATCGGTCCAGACACGGTTGAGCTGCGGCATCTCGGCCAGCGCCCTCCCCACCGCCGCAAGCAGGAAATGGTTGAGCGTGAATGCCTGGCCCTCCTGCGCGGCATTCAGCCGCGCACGCAGCTCCAGCAGCTGGCTCACCTCGGCCTCCACCGCCAGGTAGAAATGCGGCACCTGCTGCTTGGCCTCGGTCAGCCGCCGGGCCACGGTCTGCTCCAGCGCCGTGGGCAGGCGCAGATCGCCGGCCTGCGATTCGGGCTGCGGGCTTGCAGCGGCAGCCATGGCAGGGGCCTGGGCCTCGGGCAGGTCGCGCGCCCGGATGCGGCCACGCGGCCCCGAGCCCGCCAACTGCGATAGATCGATGCCGCGCTGCGCCGCCAGCCGCCGGGCCAGCGGCGTCACCGGCACCCGCGCCAAGGGAGTGGGAGTGGGTCTGGCGGCCGCAGCAACAGCTTCGGCCGGATCGCTGGCGGGCGGCCCGCCCTCCCGGCCGTCATCCCAGTAGCCGATCACCGCGCCGCAGGGCAAGGTCGCCCCGGCCTCGGCCGTGGTCTCCAGCAGCACGCCATCGGCCTCGGCGCCGATCTCGTTGGCGGCCTTCTCCGACTCGATCACGAACAGGCCCTGCTCCACCCGGAAGGTTTCGCCCGGCCGCACCATCCATTCCACCAGCACGCCCTCGGACATGGTCAATCCGAGCTTGGGCACCAAGAGTTCGCGGCGCATGGCTTATTTCCCGCTGAACTGGGCCGCGCGCTTGGCGAGGAAGGCGCCGCAGCCCTCGTGCGCGTCGCGGCTGTCCAGCACCAGGCCGATCATGGCCTGCTCGTGCGCCAGTGCGGCGGAGAGCGGCATCTCGGCGCCGTCGCGCAGCGTGCGCTTGAGCAGCTTCAGCGTCAGCGGCGACTTCTGCGCGATCTGCTGCGCCAGCGCCATGGCCTCGCCCATGAGCTGCTCGCGCGGCACGGCGCGGTTGCACAGGCCCAGGTCGACCGCCTCGGCGGCGGTGATCTGGCCGCCGGTGAACATCAGCTCCTTGGCGCGGCACAGCGGCACTTGGCGGATCAGGCGCTGCGAGCCGCCCGCGCCGGGAAACAGGCCGAGGTTGATCTCGGGCAGGCCCAGCTTCGCCTCCTGCGCCACCAGGCGGATGTCGAGCGTCAGCAGCAGCTCGGTGCCGCCGCCCAGGGCCCAGCCGTTGATGGCGCCCACCGTGGGCTTGTCGCACAGCTCGAAGCGGCGGAACACGCGGTGGATCACCTCGGCGAACTCCTGGTAGTGCGCCAGGCCCTGGCGGCTGTCGAGGTCAGCGATGTCGCCGCCGGCCACGAAGGCCTTGTCGCCGGCGCCGGTGATGACGATGGCGCGCACGCCCGCGTCGCGCTCCAGCTCGCCCAGCGCGGACTCCAGCGCCAGCAGCGTGGGGATGTCGAGCGCATTCAGCGTCTTCGGGCGGTTGATGGTCAGCACGCCGACGGCGCCGGTGCGCTCGCACAGGATGGGGTGGGTGGCTTCGGACATTTCGGGTCTCCTCAGGTTTTCAGGCCAGCGCACGGCGCACGGCGTCGATCACGCGCTGCGCCGTCACGGCGTATCCCTGCTCCAGCGAACTGGCGAACGGTGGCGGCATGAAGGGTGCGGCCACGCGCAGCACGGGGGCATCGAGCTCATCGAAGCCCTCGTCGGCCACGGTGGCCACGATCTCGGCGCCCACACCAAAGGCCTGCACGGCCTCGTGCACCACCACCATGCGGTGGGTGCGCGCCAGCGACTGCAGCACCGCGGCCTTGTCCCAGGGCTGGAGCGAGCGCAGGTCCAGCACCTCGGCCTCGATGCCCTCGCCGGCCAGTTGCTGCGCGGCCTGCAGGCAGACCGGCACGGCGGCGCCGTAGCAGACCAGGCTCACGTCGCGGCCGGGCCGGGCGATGCGGGCCTCGCCGATGCGCGCCGGCTGCGCGGTATCGACCGGGCCCTTGGCCGCGTACATGGCCTTGTGCTCGACGAAGACCACCGGATCGGGGTCGGCGATGGCAGCGCGCAGCAGTGCATAGGCGTCCTGCGGGTTCGACGGGCAGACCACCTTCAGCCCCGGCACATGGGCCAGCCAGGCTTCCAGGCACTGCGAGTGCTGCGGCCCGGCGCTCAGCCCACCGCCATGGGGCGTGCGCAACACCAGCGGCACCGAGCCCTGGCCGCCGAACATGTAGCGCGCCTTGGCCGCCTGGTTGACCAGCGCGTCCATGGCCAGCGTGACGAAGTCCATGAACATGATCTCGACCACCGGCTTGAGCCCGGTCAGCGCCATGCCCACGGCGGCCGAAGCGATGCTGGCCTCGGAGATGGGCGTGTCGATCACGCGCTGCGGGCCAAAGGCCTCGAGCAGGCCGCGCGTGGCCTTGAACGAGCCGCCGGCGGCGGCGATGTCCTCGCCCAGCAGCACCACGGATTCGTCCTGCTGCATGCTGTCGCGCAGCGCCTGGTTGATGGCGCCCACGGTTCTCATTTCTGCGGCGCTCATGCGCGAGCCTCCTGGTGCGGGGTGTAGACGTCGGCCACGGCGGCCTCGAAGGCGGGCAAGGCATCGGCGCGCGCGGCCTCGATGGCCGTCTCGATCTGCGCCGCGGTGCGCGCGTCCAGCGCGTCGATGTCGGCCGCAGCGGCGCCTGCCGCCAGCAGGGCCTGGCGCGCGCGCGCCAGCGGGTCGTGCGCGTCGAGGCCGCTGATCTCGCCGGCATCGCGGTACTTCTGGGCATCGCCCTCGAAGTGGCCGCGCACGCGGTGCGTCACGCACTCGAGCACGCAGGGCCCCTGGCCGGCGCGCAGGCGCTCGGCCACCTGGGCCGCGGCCTCGGCCACGGCCTGCACGTCGTTGCCGTCGACCTGCTGGTAGTGCACGCCAAAGGCGGCGGCCAGCGCGGACAGCCTGGCCGCGAACTGGCGCTCGGTGGGCGAGAACTCGGACCAGCCGTTGTTCTCGCACACCAGCAGCAGCGGGCTGCGGTACAGCGCGGCCATGTTCAGGGTCTCGTGCAGCACGCCTTCGGCCATCGCGCCGTCGCCGAAGAAGGCCACGGCCATGCCCTGGGTGCCGCGGATGGCATGCGCCATCGCGCTGCCCAGCGCGATCGGGATGCCCGCGCCCACGATGCCGTTCGCGCCCAGGATGCCCAGGCCGAGGTCGGCCACGTGCATGGAGCCGCCCCGGCCCTGGCACAGCCCGCCCGCGCGGCCCATGATCTCCTTGAAGAAGCCGCCCACGTCCATGCCGCGCGCCAGCACGTGGCCGTGGCCGCGGTGCGTGGTGGCCAGCGTGTCCTGCGGCTGCATGGCGCTGGCCACGCCGGCGGCCACGGCCTCCTGGCCGATGCTCAGGTGGATGAAGCCGGGCACCTCGCTGTTGGCAAAGAGGCGCGTGAGCGCCTGCTCCACCTGGCGGATCAGCGCCATGCGCCCGTAGAGCGCGAGCAGTTCGGCGGTCGTCTGGTCTTGGCTGGACATGCAGTGCTCCTTCAGGCCGCCACGCGGATCTGGCCGTTCAGCCGGTCCGCGCCGTCGGGGCCGCGCACCCACACGGCGTAGCCGCCATCGGCCTGGCGCTCGCCTCCGGCCGTCAGCAGTTCGCCCACGCGCACCGGCTTGACGAAGCGGATGTCGAGGTCCAGGTCGTCGAACACCCGCGCCGGCAGGCTCTGCTGCACCGATTGCCACAGCAGGCAGATCGACATGGTGCCGTGCGCGATCACGCCCTGCATCGGCGTGGCGGCGGCGAACACCGGGTCGATGTGGATGGGGTTGAAGTCGTCGGTCAGCATGCCGTAGGCGCGGATGGCGTCCATGGTCACAGCCAGCGTGGCCGGCGCCAGCACGGGAGGCAAGGCGCCTTCCGGTTCAAAAAGCGGAGCGCCTGGCGCTTGTCTATCGGTCATTTCAATGCCTTTTGATATGAATATCGTTTGCTGATGAGCGCGAGAAGCTATCTTTTTTGACAGCCTGGATCAGGCCGCCCAGATCAGGCTCAGCTGCGCATCGAACAGCGGGCGCCCGCCCTCGCCGGTGCCCACCGCCCGCAGCTCGACATAGCGGCGCTCGCGCCGGATCTCCTTGTGCTCGCAGGACATGACGGTGCGGATGCTCTCGCCCAGCCGCGGCGTGCCGGCCAGGCGCATGCGCTGGCGCGCGTGCATGTTGCCCGGCGGGCGCGGCGTGACGACGTTGAGGTAGGCGCGCATCATCATCACCACGGCCATGCTCGCGGCCTCGGCCGGGCCGCCGCCCGCCCCGGCGCCGAAGATGCTCTGCCAGCCCTGGGCCAGCGCGGGCTCGAAGGGCAGCACGATCTCGCCGATGGCGGCGCCGGGCACGAAGTCTTCGTACAACATAGGCTTCATGGTGGGCTTCATGGCAGCACCTCCGCCTGCGGCAGCGCCGCGCCATCCACGGTGGCGAAGGCGATGCGCACCGGCTGGTCCACGCGCAGGTCCTGGCGCGCGCCGTCCTTCACCTGGGTCATCAGGCGAAAGCCTTCGTCCATGTGCACGATGGCAATCACATAGGGCACGTCGGCCTTGAAGGCCGGCACCGGCGCGCGGTGCACCACGGTGTAGCTCAGCAGCCGGCCCTGGCGGCCCGAGACCTTCCAGGCCAGCTCGCGGCTGTGGCAGCGCTCGCACAGCGCGCGAGGGATGAGCTGCACGGCGCCGCAGTCCGCGCACTGCTGAAAGCGCAGCTCGCCTTGCGCGCAGCCCTCCCAGAAGGGCCGGGTTTCGGGCGTGGGTTTGGGCAGGGGTCGGGTCATCAGTGCGCTCCAAGAACCAGGGAACAGTGGGCGGACAGGATGCCGCCGTCGCCATGCACAAAGGCCAGGCGTGCGTCGGGCACCTGGCGCGCTCCGGCGTCGCCGCGCAGCTGGTGCACGGCCTCCACCGCGTGGAACATGCCGCCGGCCGCGCCCGAGTGCGCGTACGACATCAGCCCGCCGTGCGTGTTGCAGGGCAGCCGGCCGCCCAGGCCCAGCTCGCCGCGCGCGGCCGCCTGGCCCGCCTCGCCACGCTCGAAGAAGCCGATGGATTCCAGTTCCACCGCCAGCGTGATCGTGAACGAGTCGTAGATCTCGGCCACGTCGATCTCGGCAGCGCTGATGCCGGCGCGGGCGAACGCGGTGCGGCTCGAGGCCTTGCAGCCGAAATCGACCAGGCTGGGCGCGACGACGATGTGCTCGTGCGTTTGGCCCTGGCCCGCGCCCAGGATCTCGATGGGGCGCGATTTGGCATCGCGCGCCGCCGCGCGGCTCGAGACCACCAGGGCCGCGCCGCCGTCCGAGATCAGGCAGCAGTCCAGCAGGTGCAGCGGCTCGGCGATGGGCTTGGAGGCCAGCACGTCCGCCACGGTGATGGGCTCGCGCTTTTGCGCCTTGGGGTGGCGCGCGGCATGGCGGCGGTGCTCCACCGCGATGGCGGCGAGCTGTTCGCGGCTCACGCCGTATTCGTGCATGTAGCGCCGCGCCACCAGGCCGTAGGACGCCGGCACGCTGATGCCGAAGGGCCGCTCGAACTGCGGGTGCCCCACCTCGGCCAGCGCCGCCACGGCGCCGTCACGCGACAGGCCGGTGAGGCGGTTGTCGCCGGTGACCACCAGCACGTGGTTGCACTGGCCGCTGGCGACCAGCGCGGCCGCCTGCATGACCATGATGCAGGCGCTGGCCCCGCCCGCCTGGATGGCCAGGCAGGTGCCGGGGTGGATGCCCAGATACTCGCAGAACACCGAGGCCAGCATCAGATGCGGCTCGGTGAACGAGTAGGCGCAGAGCACGCCGTCGATGTCGGACAGCTTGAGCCCCGCGTCGGCCACCGCGCCCAGCGCGGCCTCGGCATGCAGGGCCATGCAACTGCTGCCGGGCAACTCGCCCACGGCCGTGTCGTAGGCGCCGGTGATGAAGGCGTTCATGCTCATGGCTTGGCTATCCCCTGGAAGGCGAGCGGGCGCTTGCCCAGGAAGTTGCCTACCGCCTCGGCGTGGTAGGCGCTGTGGCGCGCCACGGCCTGGGCGGATGACTCCAGCTCGGCCAGCGTGTCCTGGTCGAGGTTGAACGAGCGGTTGAGGATGTTCTTGGCCATGCCTATCGCCTCGATCGAGGCCGATTCGAGCTGCTGCGCCAGCTGCAGCGCCGCGGGCATCAGCGCATCGGGCTCCACCACCTGCATGGCGATGCCCAGCTCCTTCGCCTCGGCCGCGGGCAGCTCGCGGGCGGTGAACACCAGCTCCTTGGCGCGCTGCAGGCCCACGATGCGCGGCAGCAGGAAGAAGCCGCCCAGGTCGGGCACCAGGCCGATGCGGCCGAACACGGCGCAAAAGCGCGCGCGGTCGGTGGCGATGACGAAGTCGCAGGCCAGCGCCAGGTTGAAGCCCGCGCCGAAGGCCGGGCCGTCCACCGCGGCGATCACGGGCTTCTCCAGGTTCACCAGCTCGCGGAACCAGGGGTGCAGCCGCCGGATGCGGTCGCGGTCCTGGTAGACGGTGCGCTCGCCCTCGGTCAGCGACTTGAGATCGCCGCCGGCGCAGAAGACGCCATCGGTGCCGGTCAGCACCACCACCTTCACGCTGTCGTCGTCGCGCGCATCGAGGATGGCCTCGGCCAGACCCTGGCGCACTTCCAGGTCGAAGGCGTTGCGCCGCTCGGGGCGGTTGATGCGCACGATGCGCGTCGCGCCCTGGTTGTCGATGTGGATGAACTTGCTCATGCCTTGAACCCCAGATCGCGGGCGATCAGATTGCGCTGGATGTCGCTGGTGCCTTCGCCGATGACGTAGACCAGCGCGTCGCGGTGGATGCGCCCCACGGGGTACTCCCGCATGATTCCGGCGCCGCCCAGGATGCGGATGGCCGCCTCGCTGACCTTGAGCGCCGTCTCCGACGCCACCAGCTTGACCTTGGCCGCCGTGGCGCTGTCCAGCGTGCCCTGGTCCACGCGCCAGGCGCCGTAGTACACCAGCCACTTGGCGGCCTCGATGTCGGCCGCCATGTCGGCGAGCCGGTGCGCGATGGCCTGGTAGTCGCCGATGCGCCGGCCCGCCACCAGGCGCTCGTCGGCATAGGAGCGTGCCGCATCGAAAGCGGCCCGCGCCATGCCCAGCGCATTGGCGGCCACTGCCACGCGGTTCTCGCTGAGCGAGTCCAGGATCACCGGGTAGGTGCCCACGCGCTCGCCCAGCAGGCAGTCGTCGGGCACGAAGGCGTTCTCGATGTGGATCAGCCCGGTCTCGGAGGCGCGGATGCCCTCCTTCTTGAGCTTGTGGATGTCGAAGCCCTTATGGGGCAGCTCGACGATGAAAAGGCTGATCGCATCGGACCGCAGCTCGGGCGAGGTGCGCGCCGCCACCAGCAGGAAGTCGGCTATCGGCGCATTGGTGATGTAGAGCTTGCTGCCGTTGAGCACCCAGCCGCCGTCGACCTTGTCGGCCCGGGTCTTGAGCGCGCGGATGTTGGAGCCGCCATCGGGCTCGCTCAGGCCGAAGCCCGACACCTTCTCGCCGCGCAACGCGGGTGCCAGGAAGCGCTGCTTCTGCGCCGGCGTGCCGGCCTTCCAGATGGGCCAGATGCCCAGGTGGGTGTGCGCTGACCAGCTCGATGCAAAGGACTGGCACAGGTAGCTGAGTTCCTCGCGCACGATGCAGTCGCTGACCTTGTCCAGGCCGCTGCCGCCATCGGCCTCGGGGTACTGCACGCCCAGCAGGCCCAGCTCGCCCCAGCGCTGGAACACGTGCCGGGGGAAGGATTCGTTCTCTTCCGCATCGCGCACCAGCGGGGCCAATTCATCCCGGCACAGCCTGCGCACCGTGTCGCGCACGGCTTCATGCTCCGCGGAGAACTCGAAGTTCAAGGACATCGCTCACCTTTCAAAATTCTTCATAGAGAATTTAATTCTTTTAAAAGAATATCAAATACAGGTTTTCCCTAGGAACCAAGGATCAGACCACACCCCGCGACAGTCGGTATCTTGTGTGGCTCTTATCAGATATGAACGGAAGATTTTTCCTATGCAGGCAGCGGTAACGCCCGCTACCTGCATGGGGGAAAACCATATTGCAATCGTTCTTCCTGAAAAATACTATTCTTAATAGAGAATAATTTTGGAGACCATCGATGAGCGACAGCAATCGCCGCCCCGTCAACCAGGTGGACCGCGAAGCCTTCCGGGACATGTGCCGCGCCTTCGCGCAGAAGGAGATAGCGCCGCGCTGGGCGCAGGCCGATGCGACCAAGACCTTTCCACGCGATTTCTACGTGGCCGCGGCTCGCGCCGGCCTGATCGGCATCACCGCCAGCGAGGACATCGGCGGCTCGGGCCTGGGTGCCTACGAGGAAGCCATCGCCATGGAGGAGATGTCCAAGGTCAACCCCAATCTGGCGGTGTCGGTGCTGGTGCAGAACGTGGCCGGCTCCATCCTGTACGAGCATGGCGGCCCCGCGCACCGCGAGCTGGCGCGGCGCATGATCGCCGGCGAGCACATGGTGGCCATCACCATCACCGAGCCCGAGGCCGGCAACGACATTCAGAACGTGCGCACCCGCGCCACGCGCGACGGCGATGGCTGGGTCATCGACGGGCTGAAGTCCTTCATCACGCTGGGCGGCGTGGCCGACACCCTGGTGACGCTGGCGCAGACCGATCCCGCCCAAGGGCGCCATGGCATGCGCTTCTTCGCCATCCCGCGCGAAACCGCCGGCATCCAGACCAGCCAGATCGATACCTACGTCAACCGCCCTGCCCCCACCTACCGCGTCGCCTTCAACCAGGTACGGGTGGCGGACGAGGCGCGCCTGGACGCCGGCTTCGCCGCCATCATGGCGGGCTTCAACCGCGAACGCATCATGGTCTGCGCGCGCTGGCTGGGCCACATGGAATCGGCGCTGCAGTGGGCGCTGGACTATGCCCGCACGCGCCAGCAGTTCGGCCGCGCCATCGGTGCCAACCAGTCCATCGCCTTTGCGCTCGCGCAGGCCCATGCCGACGTCGAGGCCTCGCGCACGCTGACCTACAAGGCGGCCGAGCGCTGGGATGCGGGCGCACCGTTCGACGAGGTGATCCTCGACGTCTCCACCGCCAAGCTCTTCGTCACCCAGGCCGTCACCCGCGTCACGCAGACCGCGCTGCATGTGGGCGGCGGCTGGGGGCTGACCTCCGAGCTGCCGGTGATGCGCATGGCCATGGATGCGCTGGTCGCGCCGGTCACGGTGGGCAGCGTCGAGATCCAGCAGCGGGCTGTCGCGCGCCAGCTCGGCCTGCCGGTCGACTGAACCGCGCCATCCTCCTCCCGTTCGAGATTTCCCCGGAGACAACACCATGACCGTCTTGCACCGCCGCTCCCTCCTCGTCCTGGCACTTGCCGCCTCCGCGGCCGTGCAGGCCCAGCCCTGGCCCGACAAGCCCATCCGCCTGATCGTGCCCTACACCGCGGGATCGGCGTCCGACCTGATGTCGCGCGTCATCTCCGAGCCGCTGGCGAAGGCGCTGGGCCAGCCCATCGTCATCGACAACAAGCCGGGCGCCAACTCCACGCTGGGCACGCACCTGGCGGCCAAGTCGGCGCCCGACGGCTATACGCTGCTGATGGCGACCAATGCCGGCCTGGCCGCCAGCCCCGGCGGGTTGACCGACAACGTGCCCTACGACCCGCTGAAGGACCTGCGCTACATCACGCTGGTGGGCTCGGTCTCCTATGTCTGGATCGCCAACAACGACATGAAGGCGCGCAGCGCCAAGGAGATGCTCGACTACATCAATGCCCACCCGAAGCAGACGAACTACGCCAGCGGCAACACCGGCGGCATCGCCTACGGCGGCTTCCTGAAGAACACCTACGGCCTCGACATCACCCATGCGCCCTACAAGTCCACGCCGCCGGCCATCGTCGATCTGATCGGTGGCCAGGTGCAGGTGATGATGGCCGACGTGGCCTCGGCCACGCCGATGATCCAGTCCGGCAAAGTGAAGGCGCTGGGCGTGCCCGTCGCCCAGCGCAACCCGCTGCTGCCCGACGTGCCCACCTTTGCCGAGCAGGGCCTGGTCACGCCGCCCGATATGTCGGGCTGGTGGATGGTGGCGGCGCCGGCCGGCACGCCCGAGGCGGTGCTCACCCGGCTGAACACCGAGCTGGTCAAGGTGCTGGGCCTGCCCGAGGTGCGCTCCAAGCTGCTGCAAAGCGGCATCGTCGCCTCGCCGTCCAGCCGCGAGGAGGCCGCGAAATACCAGCGCGAGCAGCTGGACGTGTGGCGGCGCATGGTCAAGGAACTCGACCTGAAGGGCAACTGAAGTGGCGCCCTTTCCCACGATCAACCAGGCGCTCGACGGCGTGACGGTGCTGGACCTGAGCCAGGGCATCGCCGGCCCCTACTGCGCGGCGCTGCTGGGCGAGCTCGGCGCGCGCGTGCTCAAGGTGGAGCCGCCCGGTGGCGACTGGTTGCGCCGGGCCGGCGGACGCATCGGCAGTTCCACCGTGATGTTCGAGAGCTTCAACCGCGGCAAGCAATCCATCGCACTGGACCTCAAGACGCCGGCCGGCGCAGCCGCGGCCCGCCAGCTGGCGCTGCGCGCCGATGTGGTGGTGGAGAACGCGCGCGTCGGCGCCATGGCCCGGCTGGGCCTGGGCTACGGGCAGCTGGCCGCCGAGCGGCCCGCACTGGTCTATACCTCCATCAGCGGCTTCGACCCGCAGGGCCCGCGTGCCCGGCAGCCCGCCACCGATACGGTGATGCAGGCATACACCGGTATCGCGCAGCATGCCACCTCGGTGCCCGGCCTGCCGCGGCTGCGCATCGCGCTGGTGGACATCGTCAGCGGCCTCTATGCCCACCAGGCCACGCTGGCCGCGCTGATGCAGCGCTGGCGCGGTGGCGCAGCCGGCAAGGGCCAATGGGTGCAGGTCGACCTGGCCCATGCGATGGCGGCGCTGCAGGCCTACAGGATCGCCGACACGCTGGTCAACGGCCCCAGCGGCGACCGCGAGGCCTTCGCCATCGCCGGCAACTACCAGGCGCGGGACGGCGCCTTGTCGGTCAGCGCCGCCAGCGACGCCCAGGTGCTGGCCGCGCTGCAGGCCCTCGGCCTGGCGGGCCTGGCCGACCTGCCCGATTTCGCGGATGCCGCCGCGCGCCAGGCCAACCAGGCTGCGCTGCGCGAGCGGATCGCCGAGGCGCTGGCGCCCCTGACGCTGGGCGATGCGCTGGCCCGGCTGCAGGCCGCCCAGGTGCCCTGCCAGCCCATCCTCGACTACGCAGGCTTCGTGGCCGACGCCGAGGCCAGCGCCCCCGGCCTGTTCCAGTGGCTGCGCTGTGCCGACGGCGCGCAGCTGCCCGCGGTGCGCACGCCCGGCACCGCCGGCGATGCGCCGCTGGTGCGTGCCTCCCTTCTCGACGAACATGCGGCGCCGCTGCGCGCCGAATTCCAGCTGGAGTACGAATGAATCCTCTCGCCAAGGCCTTCGCGCCCGCCTCCATCGCGGTGCTCGGCGCCTCCGACAACCCGCACAAGGTCGGCGGCCGGCCCATCGCCTTCATGCGGCAGTACGGCTACCAGGGTCGCATCTATCCCGTCAACCCGCAGCGCAGCGAGATCCAGGGCCTGCGCACCTACGCCTCGCTGGCGGATCTGCCGGAAGTCCCGGAGCTAGCCGTGGTCGCCGTCGGCGGCCGGGGCGGGCTGGAGCTGGTGCAGCAATGCGCGGCCGCCGGCGTGGCCGCGGTGGTGGTCATGGCCTCGGGCTATGCCGAGTCCGGCGACGAGGGCCGGCAGCTGCAGCAGCAGATGGTGGCCGCCTGCCGCGCCAGCGGCACCCGCCTGGTGGGCCCGAACTGCCAGGGCCTGTCCAACTTCCGCAACGGCGCCATCGCCAACTTCTCCACCATCTTCCACGAGCAGCCCGGCCAGGACGGGCCGCTCGCCATCATCGGCCAGAGCGGCGCCGCCACCCAGTCCGTCTACGTGCTGGCACAGGCCCGCGGCCTGCACGCACGCTACGTGCACGCCACCGGCAACGAAGCCGACGTGACCGCGGCGGAGCTGCTGCTGCAGACCGTGGAGGATGCCGACATCCGCGCGGTGGTGATGTATCTCGAGGCCCTCACCGACCCGCAGACGCTGGCGCGCGCCGCCGCCAGGGCAGCCGAGCGCGGCGTGCCGGTGATCGCCGTCAAGGGGGGGCGCACCGCCAATGGCCAGCGCGCGGCCACCTCGCACACCGGCGCCATGGCCACCGAGGACCGCGTGGTCGACGCCTTCTTCGAGCGCCACCACATCATCCGTGCCACCGATCCCTACGAGGCGGTCGCGATCGCCGCGCTGTGCGTGGGCACGCCGCGGCCACGGGGCACCAACCTGGTGGTGATGAGCAACTCGGGCGCCAGTTGCGTGATGGGCGCCGACACGGCGGACGAGCTGCGCATGCCGCTGCTTCGCTTTGCCGAGCCGGCCACCCAGGCGCTGCGCCAGGTGATGCCCGCCTTCAGCAGCGCCAGCAACCCCATCGACCTGACCGGCGCCATGCTGACCGACCGCCAGCTGTTTCCCGGCGTGGTCGAGGTGCTGGCCGGCCTGGACGACCTGCACCTGCTGATGGTCTCGTTCCCGATCGCTGGCAGCGGCTACGACGTGGACGGCTATGCCGATGCCCTGGCCCGCCTGGCGCGCGAGCGCTCGGTCACGATCGCCGTCTCGGCCTACCAGGAGCCGGTGCGCGAGGCCTTCCGCCAGCGCGGCCTGGTGGTCTACGGCCGCGAGCGCGAGGCGCTGCAAGCGCTCGATACCTATGCCGCCTATGCCGCGCGGCTGCGGACCCCGGCAGTCGGCAGCGCCGCCGGGCAACCCGTGGTACCGCCGCTGCCCAGCGATGGCAAGGGCACGCTCGACGAGGCGTGCAGCCTGGAGCTGCTGCGCGCCATCGGCGTCGAAACCATCCCCTTCGCCCTGTGCGCCGATGCCGATGCCGCCGTGGACGCCGCCGCGCAGATGGGCGGGCGGGTCGTGCTCAAGGGCTGTTCGCCCGACGTGCTGCACAAGAGCGAGCACGGCCTGGTGGCGCTGAACCTGAGCACGCCGCAACAGGTGCGCGAGGCGGCGCTGCGCCACGAGGCCACGCTGCGCACGATGCAGGCACGCAGCAGCGGCGTGCTGGTAGCACGCATGCTGGGCGGCGGACGCGAGCTGGCACTGGGCGCGCGGGTGGACCCGGTGTTCGGCCCCATCGTGCTGGTGGGCGACGGCGGCATCTACCTGGAGGCCCTGCAGGATCTGCGCCTGCTGGTGCCGCCCTTCACCCAGGCCGATGTGGCCGAGGCGCTGGCCCGGCTGCGCATCGCGCCGCTGCTGGCCGGCGTGCGCGGAGAGCCCCCGGCGGATGTGCCGGCCTTCTGCCGCATGGCCGTGCGCCTGGGTCAGGCCGTCCTGCAATGGGGTGGGCAGCTGGCATCGATCGACATCAACCCGGTCAAGCTGATGCCGGCGGGACAAGGCGCCTTCGCGCTCGATGCGGTCGTGGAGCTGGCCATGCCGCAGACCCCATCAGCCACGACAACCACCCAGCAAGGAGACTGAACATGCCCATTTCAAGAAGACAGTGGCTCGCCCGTGGCGCCTGGTTCTGTGCACCGGCACTCCTGGGCCAGGCGGCCATGGCCCAGGCCTGGCCCGCCCGGCCGATCCGTCTCGTGGTGCCCGCACCGCCCGGCGGCGCCTCGGACAACGTGGCCCGCCTGCTGGGAGAGCACCTGACCCAATCGCTGGGCCAGCCGGTGGTGGTGGACAACCGCCCCGGCGGCAGCACCATCATCGGCAACAGCGCGGTGGCCAAGGCGGCCCCGGACGGCTATACGCTGCTGCTGGGCTTCACCTCCCTGGTCCAGATCCCCAGCCTCTACGCCAACCTGCCCTACGACTACCAGCGCGACCTGGTACCGATCTCGCTGATCTCAACCTCGGCAGACCTGTTCATCGTGTCGTCCAAGGTGCCTGCCAACATGATGGCGGATTTCGTGGCGTTGGTGAAATCGGGCAAGGCCAGGCTCAACTATGGCTCCTACGGGACCGGCACCTCCTCGCACATGCACGGCGAGCTGCTCAAGATGCGCGCCGGCATCGACATGGTGCATGCCCCCTACAAGGGCGCCGCGCCGCTGCTGCAGGACATCCTGGCCGGACAGATCGACTGCGGCTTCGTGGACATCAACTCGGCCTCGGGCCACCTGCAATCGCCCAAGATCAAGGTGCTGGGCATCACCGGCGCGGAGCGCTCCACCAAGCTGCCCGACGTGCCGACGTTTGCCCAGCTCGGCTACGCGGGCTTCGAGCCCTATGGCTGGATCGGCATCTTCGCGCCGGCGGGCACGCCCACGGCCATCACCACCCGGCTCGCCACCGAGTTCAGCCGTGCTACCCGCTCGCCCGAAGTCAGCCAGCGACTGGTGGCCTCCGGCATGACGCCGGTGGGCAGCGGCGCGAAGGAGCTGGCGACCGTGCTGCGCGACGATGCCCCGGTGTGGGCCGAGATCGCCAAGACCGCCAATATCAAACTCGACTGAGGAAGACCCTTCCCATGCTTGACCGTTCCCACATCGGCGCCGTCATCTCGCGCCACACCACCGTCGTGGAGCCCGGGCGGCTGCGGCTGTTTGCCAAGGCCACCGCGCAGAGTGACCCGCGTTACAGCGACCTGGCCGCAGCCCGCGCTTCGGGCTACGAGCAGCTGCCCGTGCCGCCGACCTTCCTGTTCTGCCTGGACATGATGGATTCGCCCAATCCGCGCGCCACGCTGGAGCTGCTGGGCATCGACGTGCGCAAGATCCTCCATGCCGAACAGGGTTTCACCTACCACCGCATGGTGTTTGCCGGCGAGCAGCTCACCTTCGAGACCCGCATCACGGACATCTACGACAAGAAAGGCGGCGCGCTGGAATTCGTCGTGCGCCAGATCGACGTGACCGATGCCGGCGGTGCGCTGGCGGCCGAGCTGCGCAGCACCTTGGTCGTGCGCCACTGAGGAGTCTCCATGCCATCCCTGAAATTCACTGACATTCCGCTAGGCCACGAGTTGCCGCCGTTCACCACCGGCCCCATCACCCGCGGCACGCTGGCCCTGTATGCAGGCGCCTCCGGCGACCACAACCTGGTCCACATCGACTCCGACTTCGCCCAGGCCGCAGGCATGCCCGATGTGTTTGCGCACGGCATGCTGTCCATGGCCTACCTGGCCCAGTTGCTGACGAACTGGACCGCCCAGGAATCGATACGAGACCTGCGCGTGCGCTTCAGCGCCATCACCCACCTGCACGAGCGCATCACCTGCACCGGCATCGTGGTGGAGAAGAACGAAGCCGCGCGCACGGTAAGGGTGGAAATCCGCACGGCCAACGAGGCCGGTGAAACCAAACTGTCCGGCGAAGCCATCGTGGCGCTGGACGCATGACCCACACAGCAAGGAGAACCGCATGAGCAGAAAACTGGAAGGCAAGGTGGCCATCGTCTCGGGATCGGGCCGCGGCATCGGGCGTGAGATCGCCCTCAAATTCCACCGCGAGGGTGCGGCGGTCGTGATCAACGACCTCGACCAGGAGCCCGCGGACGAAGTCGTGCGCCTCATCACCAGCGAAGGCGGCCGGGCCACCGCCTGCGTCGGCAGCGTGACCGACGCGGACTTCGGCACCCGCTTCGTCAACACTGCGCTCGACACCTACGGGCAGCTCGACATCATCGTGAACAATGCCGGCTACACCTGGGACAACGTGATCCAGAAGATGACGGACCAGCAATGGGACGACATCATCGCGGTCCATGTGTCGGCCCCGTTCCGCATCCTGCGCGCGGCGGCGGACTATTTCCGCGAATCTGCCAAGAAGGAAGCCGGAGAAGGCCGCGAGGTCTTCCGCAAGGTGGTCAATATCTCGTCGGTCTCCGGCGTATACGGCAATGCGGGCCAGGCCAACTATGGCGCAGCGAAGGCCGGCATCAATGGCCTGACCCGGGCGCTGGCCAAGGAATGGGGCCGCTACAAGGTGTGCGTCAACAGCGTGGCCTTCGGCCTGATCCACACCCGCATGACCGTACCGTACGCCGGCGAGGAAAGCGCCACCATCGATGTCGGTGGCCGGGAGATCAAGGTCGGCATCAACGAGCAGTTGGCCAGGAACATCGCCGCGATGATCCCCATGGGCCGCGGCGGCACGCCGCAGGAAGCCGCCGGCGCCGTCTACGCACTGTGCATTCCGGAGACCAACTTCGTCACCGGCCAGGTCCTGGTCTGCGGCGGCGGCCGTCCCTGAGAGCAGCGAAGGAGAACGCCCCCATGACAACCTACTCCGCCCCCTGGATCGACCCCGAACTCCAGGCCTTCCAGGACGCGGTCCGCCGCGTCATCGACCGGGAGCTGGTGCCCCACGAGGAGCGCTGGTGGCACCAGGGCTACATCGACCGCGAGGCCTGGAACCGGGCCGGCGCAGGAGGCTTGCTGCTGGCCAGCATCCCCGAGGCCTATGGCGGCGGCGGAGGCAGCTTTGCCCACGACGCGATCATCACGCTGGAGCAGGCGCTGGCCGGGGCCACCAGCCTGGCCAACGGCGTGCACAGCGGCATCGTGGCCCACTACATCCTGGCCTACGCCGGCGAGGAACAGAAGCGCCGCTGGCTGCCCAGGATGGCCAGCGGCGAATTCGTCGGCGCGATCGCCATGACCGAGCCCGGCATAGGCTCGGACCTGCAGAACGTGGCGACGCGGGCTGTGCGCGAGGGCGACCACTACCGGATCGGCGGTGCCAAGACCTTCATCACCAACGGCCTGCAAGCCGACCTGGTGCTGGTTGTGGCCAAGACGGACCCGACGCTGGGCGCGCGCGGCGTCTCCATCATCGGCGTGGAAACCAAGGACCTGCCGGGCTTTCGGCGCGGCCGGCTGCTGGAGAAAATCGGCCAGAAAGGCACCAACACGGTCGAGCTGTTCTTCGACGATGTGCGGGTACCCTGCGAGAACCTGCTGGGCCAGGAGGAAGGCCAGGGCTTCTTCCAGCTGATGCAGCAGCTTCCCAAGGAACGCATGATCGTCGCGCTCGGCGCCCAGGCCACCATGCTGCGCGCCATCGACGTGACCGTGGACTATGTGCACCAGCGCCAGGTGTTCGGCGCCCCCCTGCTCGACCTGCAGAACACACGCTTCACGCTGGCCGAATGCCAGACCGCCGCCACCGTCACCAAGGCCTTCGTCGACGACTGCATGGCCAAGGTGCTGCGCGGCGAGCTGGACAATGCCACGGCCTCGATGGCGAAATGGTGGTGCACGCAGAAGAACTGCGAGATCATCGACGAATGCCTGCAGCTGCACGGCGGCTACGGCTACATGCTCGAGTACCCGATAGCGCGCATGTATGCCAATGCCCGCGTGGGCAAGATCTACGGCGGCTCCAACGAGATCATGAAGGAGATCATCGCCCGCCGGATGGAAGCAGACGCCAGGGCCGCGGCGCAACACTGACCGGAGGCACCGATGCAAGACGCCCATCTCCGTTTCTGGCCCAAGGGCCTGCCCCGGAACATCCAGGTCCCCGAGGTGCCGCTGACCCATTTCCTCGAAGTCGCGGCGCAGCGCTATCCCGGCAAGGTGGCCATCGCCTGGTGCGGCACCGAGATGCGTTACGGCGCACTGCTGGCCCGTGTCAACGCGCTGGCCGGCTACCTGCAATCGCAACTGCAGGTCCGTCCCGGCGATCGCGTGCTGCTCGTGAGCCAGAACTGCCCCCAGTACATCACCGCCTTCTATGCCATCCTGCGCGCCGGCGGCGTGGTCGTTCCGGTCAACGCCATGTGCACCGCGGCCGAGATGGTCCACTACGTCGAGGACAGCGGGGCCAAGGTGGCACTGGTCGCGCAGGAGCTGCTGCCGAACGTGTTGCCCTGCATGGCACCGGCCCTGGCCCAGGGGCTGGCGGGCGTGCTCGCCCACACCTACAGCGACCTGCTGACGGCCGAGGCCCGCGCCGCCCTGGATGCAGACGTTCCCGAGGTCTTTCTCGCGCCCAGGCAGCAACACCAGGATAGCCACGTGGTCGACATGGAGGACGCCATCGGGCTGGGCCTGGCCCCCGTGGGCGCCGGTCCCGCAGCCGATGACCTATGTTCCCTCTGGTACACCTCGGGCACGACCGGCCGCACCAAGGGCTGCATGCACAGCCACCGCTCCATCCTCACGGCGAGCATCTCGTCCATCCTGTGGCGCGGCATGCACGCCGAAAGCATTTTCCTCGGGGCCGCACCGCTGTTCCACGGCCTGGGCATGCAGAACGGCATGATCCTGCCCCTGGTGCTGGGAGCCACCGTGGTGATGCTGCCGCGCTGGAGCGCCCGCGCCGCCGCCGCACTCATCGAGTGCTACCGCGTCTCGATCTGGGTGGCCCCGCCGGCCATGCTGGTGGACTTCTTCGCGCACCCCGATGCGGCGACACGGGACCTGTCCAGCCTGTCCCTGCTGATCGGCGGCGGCGCGGCCGTCCCCGCGGCGGTGGCGCAGGCTCTGCTGGAGCGCTTCGGCCTGGTGCTCAACGAGAGCTACGGCATGAGCGAGACCGCAGCCTTCCTGCACGGCAACCCGGTCAACCGCAGCAAGCAGCAGTGCCTGGGCATCCCCGGCCCCGGCGTGGACACGCGCATCGTCGATCCCGTCACGCTGGAAGAGCTGGCGCAGGGCGAGACCGGTGAAATCGTCACCAGCGGCGGCCAGGTCATGCTGGGCTACTGGCGCAACGAGGAGGCCAACCGCGCGGTGTTCTTCGAGCGCGACGGCAAGCGCTTCCTGCGCACCGGCGATCTCGGCAGTATCGACGAGGACGGCTATTTCTTCATGCGCGATCGGCTCAAGCGCATGATCAACGCCTCGGGGTTCAAGGTCTGGCCCGCCGAATTGGAAACGGCGCTCTACGCCCATCCAGCCATCCACGAGGTCTGCATCATCGGCGTGCCCGACGCCAAACGCGGCGAGACCGTCAAGGCGCTGGTGGTACTCAAGCCCGGCCAGCAGGAGCGGACCACGGAGCAGGACATCATCGGCTGGTCGCGCGAACGCATGGCGGCCTACAAGGTGCCGCAGTCCGTGGAGTTCCTTGAGCACCTACCCAAATCGGCCACCGGCAAGATCCAGTGGAAAGAGCTTCAGGACGCGTACCAACGCCCTGCTGGCTGAGCGCCGCCATCCATCATTACAGGAGAGCAACCATGGCAACCCATGCAGTCATCGCCGGAGTCGGCATGATCCCGTTCAAGAAACCCGGCCAGAGCGGCAGCTACACCGAGATGGGCTTACAGGCCACGCTCCGCGCGCTGGAGGACGCCGGCCTGGCCTATGGCCTGGTTCAGCAGGCCTACGTCGGCTACGTCTACGGCGACTCGACCTGCGGCCAGGCCGCGCTGTACCAGGCCGGGATGACGGGCATCCCGGTCATCAACGTCAACAACAACTGCTCCACCGGCTCCACGGCCCTGTTCCTGGCCCGCCAGGCGGTGGAGAGCGGCGCCGTGGATTGCGCGCTGGCCCTGGGCTTCGAGTTCATGCAGCCCGGCGCACTCAAGGGCAAGTGGGACGACCGTGAAAGCCCGATCGACCGGTTCACGGCCCTTGCCGAGCCCCTGGTCCGGGACGGCATTGCAGCCGACGTGCCGCGCACCCTCAAGCTGTTTGGCGGTGCGGGCCGCGAGCACATGCAGAAGTACGGCACCCGCCTGGAGACCTTTGCCAAGATCCGCGCCAAGGCCAGCCGCCATGCGGCGAACAATCCGCTGGCGGTGTTCCGCGAGGTGGTGAGCGCCGAGGATGTGATGAACGAAAAGATGATGGTGCCGGGCCTGATGACCCGCTCGATGGCCTGCCCGCCCACCTGCGGCGCCGCGGCAGCCATCGTCTGCACCGAAGCTTTCGCCAGGAAGCACGGCATCCGCACCGACGTGCGCATCCTCGCCCAGTCCATGACCACCGACCTCCCCGCCAGCTTCGAGCCGCCGTCGATGATCAGCCTGGTCGGCTTCGACATGGCGGCCCGGGCTGCGAGCCAGATCTATGAGCAGGCCGGCATCGGACCGGAGGACATCCAGGTCTGCGAGCTGCACGACTGCTTTGCCCAGAACGAGCTGCTGAGCTACGAATCCATCGGCTTCGCCAAGCCCGGCGAGGCCCAGAAGATGGTGGAGGACGGCGACAACACCTACGGCGGCAAGGTCGTCATCAATCCCTCGGGCGGCCTGCTTTCCAAGGGCCATCCTCTGGGTACAACCGGCCTGGCCCAGTGCTACGAACTCACCCGCCAGCTCCGCGGCACCGCCGGCCCCACGCAGGTGGAAGGCGCGCGCCTGGCCCTGCAGCACAACCTGGGCCTGGGCGGGGCCTGCGTGATGACCCTGTATGGCCATGCTTGACGACGACCTCGTGTGCATCGGGCGCGAAGGCCCGCTGCTACGCCTGACGCTGAACCGCCCAGCCAAGGCCAATGCGCTCACAGCCGGGATGCTGTACGCACTGGCGCAGACCGTGCAAGGCGCCGAACACGGTGACCTTATCGTGATGGACAGCGCTTCACCGCGCCTGTTCTGCGCCGGCGCCGACATCGCGCAGTTCGTCTCGGGCCCCGAGGCCTTGGCACAGCAGGAGCATGGCCTGTTGGCGTTGGTCGAGGCAATGTCGCAGTCCCGGGCACCGGTGATCGCCATTGCCCGCGGCCGGGCCGCGGGTGCCGGGGCGATCCTGCTGGCACTGGCCGATGTCGTCCTGGCAGCGGACGATCTGCAGATCGCCGCGCCCGAATTCGGCTTCGGCATGTACCCGGTCATTGTCGAAGCCGTGCTGCAATCTCGCCTGTGGCCGGCGCTGGCCAGCCGGCTGTGCCTGGGCGCCGGCAGCCTCGGTGCCAGCGAAGCGCTGGCCCTGGGCATGGTCGCCGAAGTGCTGCCCACGGATGGCTTCGCGACCGCAGCCGCCAAGCGACTGGACTACTACGCCAGCCGCCAGGCCGGCCTGCAGGCGCTGGGCGACAGCCGCCGCGCGAGCCCGGCCACTGCTGCGCTGCGCCAGCAGCTGGCTACCGTGGCGCCGATGATGATGGCCAACTTCGAGGCGCCCGGCGTGCGCGAGCGCATCGGGGATTACCTGGAGGGGCTACGCCAACGGGCTGGTTGAGGGCCTGGCAAGCAGGCTGGCGTTTGTAGAATAACCATCCATGACCCGCTCTCTTACGCTTACACCCTGATGGCAGAATCCTCCCCTCCCGAGAAACTGGTTGGCGCACTGAGCTCCGGGTTGCGCATACTGCGTTATCTGGCGGGTGCTGACGCGCCTACGGGCGTCACGCGGATCGCGCGGGATCTGGGCATCAATGCCAGCACCTGCTTCAATCTGCTGAAGACACTGGTCCACGAGGGGCTGGCTGTCTTCGACGAAGACACCAAGACCTACGCCGTGGGCCTGGGCATGGTGGAGTTGGCCAAGGGTGCGCTAGAGCAGTCATCCTATGTGCGCTTGCTACGCCCTCACCTGCAGGAACTGGCTCGCCGGCACCGCGTAACGACCACGCTGTGGCAGCGCAGTACCAAAGGCCGTGTAGTGTTGGTCGATCTAGTGGAAAGCTCATCCACCATGCGCGTGCACATGAGCATAGGTCAACGGCTGCCGATGTACCTGGCGGCGCTGGGGCGCTGCATGGCGGCCTATTCCCCGCTCACCGCCGAAGAACTGCGTACCGAACTGAGCACCATCCGCTGGGAGAATGGCCCGAGCTTCGAAGCCTATATGCGCGATGTGGAACAGGTCAAACGGATCGGCTATGCCTCGGACGTGGACCACTATGTTTCCGGCATCACCTCGGTGTCGTCGCCGATCCTCGATTCGCAGCGCTCCGCGCTGATGGCACTGAGTGCCGTGGGCTTTTCCGCACAATTTTCCAAGACCGGCGTGGAGTCACTGGGCGAGGACCTTCGTCAACGCTGCAGTGATATCTCGTATTCGATTTCGGGTGGTACGGTCCAGCTGAACTATGCGAACGGAGTCTCCAGCACATAGAAGCTCTGCCGCCCGAGTGCTGGGCCTACCCGTCTGCCAGCCTGAGCAAGGCAAATGCCGTCAGCAGCCGATAGGCCGTGGTGCGGGCGCTGTCTACCAACCCATGCGAAGCAGGCGGCGCAGGCGCAAAAAATGCGGCCTGCTTGCGCAACTGCGGGGGCAGAAAGATGGCATGCTCGGGCCACACCGTGTTGCTCATGATCGACAAGACGGGTGGTTGCACATCAAGCTCCCCATGGCGAGGATGGCGATTCTGCAGCGCACTGGGAACTACGTTGAGCAGCGCGCTCTCCACCATGGCCATGACCTGCCAGTCCCTATCGGCGCCGATGCCACCTTCGTCTCCCGGATGCTCTGGGTGAAGCAACTGCCAATACGACTGCGCTAGTGATTCGAGCCCGCGAAGCATGGCCAAGGGGATTGGAGATAGCGCTTCATACTCAGACGCATGCGTCTGGCTGGGGGTATGGAAAGCCAGCTCAACCCACACCGACTGTTGCGCGTCGGCCGCGCTCTTCAGTTTGCCCACCGATCTCCCAATCGACGCCCGAAGCCTGGCCGGTGCTGAAGCGAAGTGCCTGCAGGAGACATAGCGGGCCAGCACCAGCAGGCCGTGCGACTGCTCCACCGGTTGCCCGCTGGCGGCCTGGGGCGGGGACATGATCTTTTTGCACAGATAGCCGATGGCTCGCTGCAGCGCTAGTGCCAGGGCTGCAAGCCTCGGCCCGGAATTGCCGACGTGGCGGTCAATCAATAGCAGTGTGTAGGTGATTCCAATATGGTCATGCAGACTCGTATTTGCCCAATCGCCTTGTTCGTTCTGCTGCTGCACGAGGATGTTCAATGCTGCGATATAAGGCAGTTGCTGCGCTGGCGCCACACGCGAGTTGCGCTCCAACATGGATTGCGGGACTCTGGGAAGCGTGATGGGAATGGCATCCGGGCCCACATAGAAGCCTTGCAGGCATAGCAGCAGATGCGGAGGCGCCGCGACAGGAGTTCTGGCCAGGCTTTCGTCGGCCGGCTGTGGGCCGGTCGACATATGGCCGCTGTCAATGGACTGACTCGGGGGGACTAGCCTGGCGTTCTCCAGGCTTTCGTCCGCCACCGCCCATGCGGAGGCCGGATCGGCGTTCCTGGGTGCAGACTCAGGCGAGCTCGGGAATGGAGTGATGCTGGATGGCCAGTCTATGCGCAACTCGACCGCATCCAGCTTGCGCGCCCAGGCCCATTGGCGCACGCGGGTCGAGCCTTCGCGCCAAGCTGCATCCAGCGTGGCCCTGCGCACAAAGAACACGCAGGTATCTTCGCCCTCCGCTGCCACACTGAAGAACAGTGCACAGGCGCCATAGGGCTCCGGCAGCATGGTGATGCGTTTTTTCAGGTAGCCCAGGCTAGCAGCCAGTTGCTGAGCCAGCACGGTTTCGGTTGGCGGCAGGGACATTCCGCTGCGCGCCAACAGGCTCCATCCGGATTGTTCTGCAGAGCCCCGGGACATAAAGGCGTTCATGGTTTCTCAGGCGATAAAGAACACCATCGGATATAGAGAGATTCAACGGTACTCGAACTCCACGCGGCGGTTGCGCTGGTGCGCAGCCTCGCTGGTGCCATGGTCCGCTGGGCGCTCCTTGCCATAGCT
>JBLZYV010000017.1:0-58100 GCA_050282565.1 Comamonas sp. | reverse complement strand
CTGGTCTTTGTGCTGCTCATGCTGCCCAATGCTTTGCCTGCCATCGCTCAGGGGATGAGTTCATAACACGCTCTAGGCGGCTGCCCTGCAAATGCTCCAAAGCGATTGAGCCTTGAGGCAGGCCCGCACCACTTCGGATGCGGGATATTGCCCCCTGATCCGACAAACTCGGGTTGGTTCTGCCGTACTGATTTGAAATTTATTCAATGAAAATTAATAAATCGGCACAAGGGCAGATGCATAAAATCAAAAGCTGCATGTTGAAAAGAGCATGCATCCTCGATCAATCAGGCCATAAACAATAACTTACAAAATTAATTCTATCCTGCCTTCCTGCCTCTTTGGGGCGTAATTACCAGGGGTATATACCTAGCATGCAGATGACCGGCGCTGCGATGGAACTGGAACGAGACCCCTCGGGCCTTCAACAAGACAATGACTGGCCTAAAAGCTGGAATTTCTCCTGCCTGATATTTCGGCTGCGCATGCTGGGCTTGGCGCTGTGTCTTCTGGCCATAGCACCCGCTTTTCATGCCTTGAGTATTCCGCTATGGGTCGGCGTGGCTGCAATAGCGCACACCATTGTCTGGCCATATATGACGTATTGGCACTTGCAAGCCAACGGCAGTTCATTCAAGAGCCGCAATAAACATCTGTGCATCGACCATCTACTTGGCGGTCTCTGGACGGTTGCCGCCGGCTTCAATATGCTGCCATGCCTGCTGATGTATGCCGTAATGACCCTCGGAAGCGTGGTATGCGGTGGCTGGAGACTGATGCTCTATGGCTTGCTGGCACATATCGCAGGGATAGCCCTCGGTGTGCTTTTGCTGCAGGTGCATTGGGCGCCAGAATCCAGCCTATGGGATATTGCAGCCTGCTTGCCATTGCTGCTGGCCTATCCCGCATTCGTTGGCATGGCCATCCGCCGCGCCTGGAGGGAGTTGAGCGCCCAACGTGCCGCACTCATGGAATTGAGCCTGCGCGACGCCTTGTCGGGTTTGTACAACCGGCGCTATTGGGACTGCCGGGTGGCCGAAGAGTACGCACGGTTTCGCCGAGGCGGTAATGAGGCATGCCTGGTATTGATTGATCTGGATAACTTCAAGAATGTCAACGACCAATATGGCCATCCGGTCGGAGATGATGTAATTCGCCGTTTTGGCCGCATGCTGGCCAAGGATCTGCGCAATATCGATGTGGCATGCCGGTATGGCGGTGAAGAGTTTGCGTTACTTCTGCCCAATACCTCGCCGCACACTGCCAGTGAGGCCATGAGACGCCTGCAAGGCCGGCTGCATGAACAACCCTTGATCCCGCAGACGCTGGTCACCGCAAGCTTTGGCATCGCCGGCCTGTCGTCCGAGATGAAGACGGCGGCAGACTGGATTTCCCAGGCGGATCAGATGCTCTACCAGGCCAAGCACAGGGGGCGCAACCGCATCGTATCCACCGGCATGCCTGCGGTTCTTCGGCGGGCATGAGCAGTCTTTTTAGCCCTCTTGTACGACCTCACTCAGGGTTCAGATGGGTTCCGGCTGGCCATGAAGAAATCCTGCATTGCCGAGGCTTCCTGCTCGAATCGATCGGACAGAAAATCCAGCAGTGCGCGAATCCGCGGTGGCATGAACTCGGTGCTATGCCTTACAGCATAAACGCCATCTTCGTTGAGATTGAATTCGGGAAGAACAATCCGAAGCTTGCCGGTACGAATACTGGAGGCCGCATCCCAAATAGTTTTGCGGGTGATGCCTCGCCCAGCAATGGCCCATTTGGTTGCGACTTCACCATCATTCACTTCCCACGAACGATCGCCAGGCACGGTGTAATTCCAGAATTTGCCTTCCTTGGCAAAATGGTATTCATTCAAAAGTCCGCGCTCGGTCGCAAGAACGACGAATTTATGCTGGGCAAGATCATCAGGAGTGAGCGGGGTTCCATGCGCAGAGAGATAATCCGGCGATGCGCACAGGACGCGGAAATTCGGTGCCAGCCGCCTTGCCACCAGCATGGATTGCGCGGGCCGGCCGAATCGGATGGCAATATCCACCCCTTCCTGGTGCAGATTCGAAAATGAATCGTTCAGGATGAGCGCAAGCTGGATGTCCTGGTGTTCCTGTACGAAGTCATTCAGCCAGTCGTCCAGCAGGCTTCGGCCGAAGTCCGTGGAGGCAGATATCCTGATTTTCCCCCGCACCGCCTTCTGCCCTGCCTGCAGCATGAACTCGCCGTCTTCTATCGCACGGAGTGCGATCATGCAGTGCGAGAGGTAGATCCGGCCTTCGTTGGTCAACTGCAGGTGGCGGGTGGTCCGGTGGAACAGCTTGACTCCCAGAAATCTCTCCAGCTTGGCAAGCCGGGCGCTCGCGGCGGCTGGCGAGAAACCCAGCTTGCTGCCGGCTGTGGTCAGGCTGCCCATGGCGGCAGCCTGTACAAATAGCCGCATATCCCCAAGGCGATCGGTTGCCATTATTGATTGATTCTCACTTCAGTGTTCGTTGAAAAATAAGCCGCCAGCTTCGGCGTGGTGCCGATAGCCGGGGGCTCCGTGACCAGCAGAACCCGGTTTGCGGCAACCGCAGACATTGCCGGTGTGGGTCTCTCTTGGTAAGGAAAAGTTCCAGCTGCTGCGCAGCCCATGGCGGCTGCAGTGGCCGCGCAGAAGGCCGCGGCGTCCAAGCCCTTCATCTGGTCACTGGAGGCCAATGCCAGGTGCAAGCGCTCTGGATAGAGCTGTTTGTGCTCGTCTTCTTTGCCACCTTCTGCCACCACTGCGCTGCCAGATGTGCCTGGATGGACTGCCGGCAAAGAAAGACCTGCCATGCAGAGGTCCGCGGGTAAATGCATGGCAGGTTGGGGAAAATGGCGCTGGTGCATGGATGGTGGAATATGGATCTTGTTTGCTATCGATGCCTTGGGTATCTGACCGGGGGCTATCGCCATGATTCACACCATTGATGTAAATCATGTTGCAAGACATTGCCTTTCGCTATGATGAAAAATAGGGGGTAGAAGTCATTCCCGGCGCCTTTCTGCGTAGCTCTCGGACAGTGCCGGAACTGCTATCCCTTCTTGATTTTGTAATACTTATCGATCTTGTTGAATCCATTGTTGTTTGAAATAGTTTTCAACTTAGATTTGAAGTGCGACCGCGGTCTCGGCTGTCCTGCTTAAGCCCTGCCCTGCGTCCACCAGCCTCCGAGCCAAGGCACAATGGCGCCCATCATTGGATGAGATGCATTGGGTTTGCTATGAAGATAGGTACTTGGAACGTAAATTCCCTCTCCGTACGCCTGCCCCAAGTGCTGGACTGGCTGGCGGTGCAGCCGGTCGATGTGCTGGCGCTGCAGGAGCTCAAGCTCACGGACGACAAGTTTCCCCACGAGGCCTTCGCGCAGATCGGCTACCACGCGGTGGCGCATGGGCAGAAGACCTACAACGGCGTGGCCCTGCTGTCGCGCGAGCCGCTGGCCGACGTGGTGCGCAATATTCCCGGCCACGGCGACGAGCAGGCCCGGGTGATCGCCGCCACCGTGCCCAGCGCGGCGGGGCCGGTGCGGGTGATCAACGGCTATTTCGTCAATGGGCAGGAACCGGGCTCGGAAAAGTTCGCCTACAAGATGCGCTGGCTGGAGGCGCTGGCCGCCTGGGTGCAGCAGGAGCTGGCCGCGCATCCGCGCCTGGTGCTGGTGGGCGATTTCAACGTCGCGCCGGAAGACCGCGATTCGTTCGACCCTGAAGGCCTGCGCGAGACCATCCACCACACGACCGAGGAGCGCAACCATTTCAAGGCGCTGCTGGCCTTGGGTTTGCACGACGCGTACCGCTTGTTCGAGCAGCCGGAGAAGAGCTTCAGCTGGTGGGACTACCGCATGCTGGGCTTCCAGAAGAACCGCGGCCTGCGCATCGACCACATCCTGGTGAGCGAGGCGCTGCGCGGCATGGTGTCGGCCTGCAGCATCGACCGCGCACCGCGCAAGAACAAGCAGCCCAGCGACCACGCACCGGTGGTGGTGGAGCTGGGTTGATAAAAAGTGAGCTGCTAGCGCTTTTTCAGCAAGGATTTCAAATAGTTTTCCTATTGAAATCCTTTGGTATAAAGCGCAAGCAGCTCTCTTTTTTGATACCTACCAGATCTGTCGCCCGATCAGCACCAGGCCCGAGGCGATCGCGAAGACCTGCACGAAGATGCGCAGAAAGCGCCCGTTGATGCGGTAGTGCACGAAGCGGCTGGCCAGCGCGCCTATCACCAGCGCGGGCAGCAGATACAGCGTGGCCATCAACTGCGGGCCCTGGATGTGGCCGGTGGCCAGCAGTGTGGCCAGCGACATCAGCTCGCCCACCAGGAAGCAGAAGGCCAGCGTGGCGCGCATGGTGGCCGGCGGCTGGTGCTGGTAGACCAGGGCCAGCGGCGGGCCGCCGATTCCGGTGGCGGTCTCGGTGACGCCGGTGATGAGGCCGGCCGTCACGAAGGCCGGGCGGCCCGGCGAGAAGGCCGGCATCACCAGCGTGGCCAGCGAGGCGGCGATGGTGGACAGGCCGACGAACCACGCCAGATGGCTGGCGCTCAGCGCTGCCAGCACCCACAGCCCGCCGCCGGTGCCCAGCACGCGGCCGGCGGTGATCCAGTTGGCGCCGGGCCAGTCGATGGCGCCGCGCTCGCGCCACAGCACGTAGATGTTCAGCGGCAGCATCAGCACCAGCACGGAGACCGGCAACAGCTCGGGCCGCACCAGGCCGATCACCGGCGCGGTGATGAGCGCAAAGCCCATGCCGGTGGCCCCTTGCACAAAGGCGGCGCCCAGCACCACCAGCGAAAGCAGCAGCAGATGGGTCGCCGTCACGCAGCCTCCCCTGCCAACTGGTTGTGCAGGCGGCGGTGCTCGGCCGCCGTCGGGTGCAGGCGCTGGATGGGCGCCTGCGCGATGGCCTGGCCGGCCATGCTCGCCACCTGGCGCATCAGTGCACGGGCGTCCCAGCCGGGGGGCCAGCCCTGCCACAGGCGCAGGCGGCCGTCGGTGAAGACGGCGTCGATCTGGTCGCGGTTGCCCAGGCGCACCAGGTCCCAGGTCAGGTCCACCGAGGTGCACAGCTCGGGTGTGTCCACATCGAGCAGCAGAAAGTCGGCCGCCTTGCCGACGGCGATCTCGCCGATGAGGTGGTCGAGCCCGATGGCGCGCGCGCCCTCGCAGGTGGCGTGGTCGAACCAGGTCCAGCCGCCGCCGCACGAGGCATCGCCGATGGCCAGGCTGTGCGCGAGCTTCTGCGCGCCCTCGGCCGCGTCCATCAGGCGGAAGGCGTCGGCGCGGGTGGAATCGGTGCCCAGGCCGAAGCGGATGCCTAAGGCCGCCATCAGCTGGGCCTGGGCGACGGCATTGCCCTTCCACTGGCTGGCGACAGGGTTGTAGGCCACGGCGGTGTCGGTGCGGCGCAGCAGTTGCAGCTCGGGCGGCGTGACCAGCGTGCCGTGCGCGATCAGCACCTGCGGGCCGAGCGCGCCCAGGTGGGCCAGCAGCTCCAGCGGGCGCAGGCCGCGCTGCACCACCGAGCGCTCGACCGACGCGAGGTGCTCGTTCACATGGGTCTGGAAGATGGTCTTCGCCTCGGCGCACAGGCGCGAGACGGCGGCCAGCATCTCGTCCGAGGCCGCCTCGGGCACCGAGATGGCCAGCGACGGGTGGACCAGCTCGGCGCCCTGCCAATGCGACAGGAATTGCTCGGCGCCCTGCTTCAGGCTGCGGCGCTGCTCGGCCGTGCTGTCGTTGCCGCCGTCGTTGCAGATCAGGCCCATCACGCAGCGCAGGCCGGCCTCTTGCGTGGCCCGGGCCAGCGCGGCTATGTCGCCCTTGGCACGGGTGCCGGCGTCGCACACGGTGGTGAAGCCGCCGCGCAGCGACTCCAGCGCCGCAAGCTTGGAGACGAGGTAGACGAACTCGTCGTCCAGGCTGGCCTCGAGCGGCACCCAGACGCGGCGGAAGATCTCGGACGGCTCGCCATAGGCCAGCGACTTGCCGAAGGACTGCGTCAGGTGGTGGTGCACGTCGATCATGCCGGGCATGATCGCGCGGCCGGGCAGCGTGATTGGTGCCAGGTGCGGGTAGCGCGCGGCCAGCTCGGCTGCGGGGCCGATGTCGGCAAAGCGGCCGTCCTGGACCAGCACGGCATGGCCGCGCACTGGGCCGTCGCGCAGGAACAGGTGCTCGGGGGCCAGCAGCAGGGCCGGCGCCTGCAGCGCATCGGCCAGGGCGGCGGAATCGGTAGCTAAAGTAGATGTCATGGTGCGGTAGGCGCCTGCCCTGCGGCGGCGGCTTCTTGTTGATTGTGGCCCGAAGGCAGGTGGTGGAACACGATGTTGAGGAAGATGGCGGTGAGCGAGCCAATGGCCAGGCCGTTGCCCAGCACCATCTGCAGCGTGGGCGGAAACTTGGTGTAGAGCCCGGGCACCACGATGGGCAGCAGGCCCATGGTCAGCGCGCAGGCCAGGATGAACATGTTGCTGCGCTGGTGCAGCTCCACGCGGCGCAGCATGTCGATGCCGATGGTGCCGATGATGGCGAACACGATCAGCGCCGTGCCGCCCACCACCGCGGCGGGAATGGCGTTGGCCAGCCGGCCCAGCGGGGCCAGCAGCGCGATGGCCACCAGGATCAGGCCGGCGGCCGCCGTCACATAGCGCGAGCGCACGTTGGTGGCGCGCACGATGCCGACGTTCTCGCCGCTGGTGATGATCATCGAGGTGCCGAACAGCCCGCCGGCCAGCGACATCAGCGCGTCGCCGCGGATGGTGCGCGGCACGATCTCGCGCGGCTTGACCTCCTTGCCGACGATCTCGGCCACCGCCATGGTCTGGCCCGTGGCCTCGACCATGGAGATCACGCTGAAGATCAGCAGCGGCAGCGCGGCCAGCAGATCGAAGCGCGGCATGCCGAAGGGCAGCAGCGTGGGCGCGCTCAGCACCGGGCCTGCGGCCACGCCGGCCATGTCGACCAGGCCACAGGCCGCCGCCAGCAAGGTGCCGGCCACCAGCCCGAGCAGCACCGACAGCTGCCCCAGCATGCCCTTGAAGACGCGGGCGAACAGCACGGTGAAGGCAATCGTCGCCACCGCCAGCCCGATGTTGGCCGGGTCGCCGAAATTCGGCGAGCCGGGCTTGCCGGCGATGATGCCGCCATAGACCTTGACCAGGTTGACCGACACCAGGATGAGCAGCGTGCCGATCACGATCTTCGGAAAGTACTTGAGGCAGCGCGTGAACACCGGCAGCACCAGGAAGTAGAACAGCGCCGTCAGGATCACCGCGCCCGAGGCCGTCTGCAGGTCGCGCTGCTGCGCGATGGTGAGGAACATCACCACCGGGGCGCCGCCGGGCACCATCATGAAGGGCAGCTTCGAGCCCATCTTCCACGGCCCCAGCGACTGCAGCAGCGAGCCCAGCCCGCACAGCAGGAAGGTGGCGCTGATCAGGTTCACCGTCAGCGCCGCCGACAGGTCCAGCGCCTTGGCCACCAGAAACACCGAGGTGATGGGCACCGCCGCCATCACCAGCACGTGCTGCAGGCCGAACAGCAGCATCTGCGACCAGGGCAGCATCGCATCGACAGGCTCTTGCTCTCGGGACATGGTTGGTTCCTCGACAATCGTCACCCAAAACGATTTGGGTCAGGGGTTCAAAAAATCCGCCGGGCGGCGGGGTGTACATTTTTCAACATCCATGTTTCCCAAAACGATTTGGGTCACAGGCACAATTGAAGCATCAAATCTTGGAAAGATCAATGCCTGATTTTCCCCAGCGCGTCACCATCAAGGATGTGGCCCGCGAAGCCGGCGTCTCGCCCACCACGGTGTCGCATGCCCTCAACGAGCGCGGCCAGGTGGACGCCCAGACCCGTGCCCGCGTGCAGCAGGCCGCCGCCCGGCTCGGCTACCGGCCCAACCGCCACGCGCAGCGACTGCGCACCGGCGAGGCGCACATGATCGTGCTGCTGTCGTCCATGCCCTTCGCGGTGGCCGGCGGCCCTTCGCGCCTGGGTTTCATGATGGAGGTGGCCGCCGTGGCCGCCGCCGCGGCGCTGGACCGGGGCCTCGCCCTGGTGCTGGCGCCACCGATGGAAAGCGGTACCGTGCCGCTCGAGCTGCTGGAGGTGGACGGCGCGCTGGTGATCGAGCCTTCGGCCGACGACGCCAACCTCGCCTACCTGCAGCGCCGCGGCCTGCCGGTGGTGACGATCGGGCGGCCCGGCAGCCAGCCGGGGGCCGTGCCGCATGTCGACATCCACTCGGCCCACACCACGCAGCTGCTGCTCGACCACCTGCATGCGCAGGGGGCGCGCCAGATCGCGATGATCCTCGGCACCGAGCCGCGCAATTCCTATGTGGAGGCCCGCGCCTGCTACGAGCGCTTTGTGGGCCAGCATGGCCTGCCCCTTTTGCTGGAAACGGCCGACGAGGTGCGGGGCGAGGCCGGCGGCGAGCAGGCCGCCGCCGCGCTGCTGGCGGCCCATCCCGGCATCGATGCGCTGTGCGTGCCCATCGACGCCTTTGCCGTCGGCGCCGCCCGGGCCGTGCAGGCCCTGGGCCGCCGTATTCCGCAGGACGTGATGGTCGCCACCCGCTACGACGGCCTGCGCGCCCGCAGCTGCGAGCCGCCGCTGACGGCCGTGAACCTGCATCTGGACCAGGTGGCGCACCAGGCGATCGATCTGTTGTTCGACCACCTGCGCGGCGAGACCGCCCAGGTGGCCGTGCCCGGGCCGCTGGCCGAGCTGGTGGTGCGCGAATCGTCGAACCGCGCTGCCCTATAGTATTGATAGCTTCCAGCGCTTATTGGATAAGCGCTAGAGCCATTTTTGGCTGAATATTTCAGGCCGGCTCGCCCTCTTCCGCCTCTGCCTTTTCCCAGCCGGGCAGCACCAGGTTCAGCGCCACGGCCACCAGGGCGCCCACGGTGATGCCCGAGCCGAACACCTCGCGCACGAAGGCCGGCAGGCGGGCCAGTAGGTCGGGGCGCACCGTCACCGCCAGGCCGCAGCCCAGCGAGACGGCGATGATCAGGCTGTTGCGCTTGGTGTGCTCGCAGCCGCTGAGCATGCGGATGCCGGCCGAGATGATCATGGCAAACATCATCAGGCCCGCGCCGCCCAGCACCGGCAGCGGGATCGTGACCACCACCGCGCCCAGCACCGGGAACAGGCCGGCCACCACCAGCAGCACGCCGGTCAGCATCACCACATGGCGGCTGGCCACGCCGGTGAGCGACACCACGCCCACGTTCTGCGCAAAGGTCGACAGCGGCGGGCTGGACATGATGGCCGCGAAGGCCGAGCCCACGCCGTCGCAGAGGATGCCGCTGGACAGGCGCTTGCCATCGATGCGGGTCTGCGTGGCCGCGCCCAGCGCCATGAAGGTGCCGGTGGTCTCGACGATGGTAACCAGGAAGGCGATGGACATGGCGACGATGCCCGACACCGGGAAGGCCATGCCGAAGTGCATGGGCTGCGGGATGGCGAACACCTGCGCGTCCCGCACCTGCGAGAAATCGATCAGCCCCAGCGCCAGGCACAGCACGTAGCCGCCCAGGATGCCGAGCACCACGGCGCAGGCCGAGACCATGCCCTTGCCCCACTGCACGAAGGCGATCACCAGCAGCAGCACGAAGGCGGCGATGGCCAGGTGGCCGACCGCGCCGTAGCTCGCGCTGCCCACGCCGCCGGCGGCCCAGTCGACGGCCACCGACGTCAGCGACAGGCCGATCATCGTGACGACCACGCTGGTCACCGTGTGCGGGAAGAAGCGCCGTATCACCGGCATGAAATAGCTGCCGACGATCATCACCAGCGAGCCCACCAGCGACGAGCCGAGGATGCCCGGCACGCCGTGCTCCAGCCCCACGCTGATGCCCGCGCCGACGAAGGCAAAGCTCGTGCCCATCACGCAGGGCAGCCGGATGCCGATGGGGCCCACACCCCGGCACTGGATGATGGTGACCAGGCCCGAGCCCAGCAGCGCCGCGTTCACCAGCGCGATCACCTGGTCGGCCGGCAGCTTGAGCGCGCCGCCGAACACCAGCGGCACGGCGATGATTCCGCCCAGTGCCGCCAGCAGGTGCTGCAGCGACAGCAGGGCCGAGGTGATGAACAGCGGCGGACGATCCTCCACCTTGTACAGCAGTTGTTCCATGTTTTGTCTCCTGAATATTTATGTGTGTTTTCGATGGGATGCTGCGGGCTTCGGTGCCCGGCAGCGCGCTCGAACAGGGTGCGGGCCAGGTCGCGGTGGCGGCCCAGCACCACCGGCAGGTCGGCGGTGAGCAGGCCTCCGCCCTCCACCACCACGCGGCCGTTGATGACGCTGGTATCGACGTTGGTCGGCGTGCAGAACACCAGCGCCGCCACCGGGTCGTGGCCGGCGCCGGCGTAGCCGACCTGGGACATGTCGAAGGCCACGAAGTCGGCCGACATGCCGGGCGCCAGGGCGCCGATGTCGTCGCGGTTGAGCACGCGCGCGCCGCCCAGCGTGGCGATCTCCAGCGCCTCGCGGGCACTCATCGCCGCCGGGCCGTAGCCCACGCGCTGCAGCAACATGGCCTGGCGCGCCTCGCCCAGCATGTGGGCGCCGTCGTTCGAGGCGCTGCCGTCCACGCCCAGCGCCACGGGCACGCCCGCGTCGCGCATGGTTCGGATGGGTGCGATGCCCGAGGCCAGGCGCATGTTGGAGCACGGGCAGTGCGCCACGCCGGTGCCGGTGCGCGCAAACAGGGCGATGCCCTCGGGGTCGAGCTTGACGCAGTGGGCATGCCACACGTCGCGGCCCACCCAGCCCAGGTCCTCGGCGTACTGCGCGGGCGTGAGGCCGAACTTCTCGCGCGAGAAGGCCACGTCGTTGTCGTTCTCGGCCAGGTGGGTGTGCAGCGACACGCCATGCGCGCGGGCTAGCACGGCCGATTCGCGCATCAGGTCGCGCGTGACGGAGAACGGCGAGCACGGGGCCAGTACCACGCGCAGCATGGAGTGGCGCGAGCCGTCGTGGTACTGCTGGATCAGGCGCAGGCTGTCGCGCAGGATGGCTTCTTCCTCCTCGACCACCACGTCGGGCGGCAGGCCGCCCTTGCTGCGGCCCAGGCTCATCGAGCCGCGCGCGGCGTGGAAGCGCATGCCCATCTGCTGCGCGGCGGCGATGGAGTCGTCCAGCCGCGAGCCGTTGGGGTAGAGGTACAGGTGGTCGCTGGTGGTGGTGCAGCCCGACAGCATCAGCTCGGCCATGGCGGTCTGGGTGGAGATGTGGATCATCTCCGGCGTGAGGTGCGACCACAGCATGTACAGGTTGGTGAGCCACGAGAACAGCTCGGCATCCTGCGCCGCCGGCACGGCGCGCGTCAGGCTCTGGTACATGTGGTGGTGGGTGTTGACCAGGCCGGGGATCACGACCTTGCCGCGCAGGTCGAGCACCCGGGCCGTGCCCTCGTCGGCCAGGCGGCGGTAGTGCTCGGGCAGGTCGGCCGTGGCCCCCACCCATTGCACGGCGGGGCCGTCGGCCACCAGGGCGCCGTCACGGATCTCGCGGCGCTCGGAATCCATGGTCACCAGCACGTCGGCGTGCAAGGCTATCAGCGTCATGCTGCGTCTCTCCAGAAGTTGCGATGTGCGCCACTCTAGAAGGGATCACGTATCTGCGATAGCACAGAATTCCGCTTTATATGTCCACAAAAAGTGGACATCTGGCACTCACAGGCTGGTGCTGAACAGCCGGGCCAGCGTGGCGCCGATGTCGGTGGCCATCAGCTCGGCCGCGGCGCTGAGCGTGGCCTCGGTGCGGGCCGCCAGCACCAGGGTCTGGCGCGGCAGGTCGTGGCCGCGCAGCGGCACGTAGACCAGAGCGCCGCGCTGGCGCTCTTCCATGATGTCCAGCGGATTGAGCAGCGCCATGCCGCCGCCCTGGATGACCAGGCTCTGGATGAAGGCCATCGAGGTGGACTCGGCCACCGGCGTGACCTCGATGGCGTGGCGGGCGAAGGCCTCGTCCAGGATGGTGCGTATGCTCAGTACCGGTGCAGGCAGGATCAGCGGATGCCCCACGCACTCGCTGAGCAGCACCGACGGCTGCCCCGCCAGCGGGTGGCCGGGCACCACGACGGCGCCGATCGGCCATTCGCTCACGGCCAGCCGGCGCAGCGCCGGGCTGGCCGCCAGGTCGTAGCCCAGGCCGAGGTCGCAGTCCCCGCGCTCGACCGCGGCGACGATCTCCGCGATCGTCAGGTCGTTGACGCTGACGGCGATGCCCGGGTAGCGCTGGCGGAAGTCGTGCACCAGCGACGGCAGCAGCGCCCCCGCCAGCCCGGCGGTGGCGGCGATGGTGATGCGGCCGCGGCGCGCGCCCTTGAACTCCTCGATGCGCTCGCCCAGCGCCTGGTAGTCGCGCAGCGTGGCGCGCACATGGGCCAGCACCATCTCGCCGGTGGGCGTGAGGCGCAGGCGGCGGTTGATGCGGTCGAACAGCGGCGCGCCCAGCTCGGCCTCGAGTTCGAGGATCTGGCGGTTCACCGCCGTGGGCGCCACGTGCAGGTGCTCGGCGGCCTTGCGGATCGAGCCACGCCGCACCACTTCGTCGAAGTATTTCAGGACTCTGGCGTGCATCGGCGCAGTGTAGGGCCTGTTCTGCCCCATGACGTCAACGCCATCCAGGACGATATAGGCATGAAAAAGGCCCGTGGAAACGGGCCTTGCCTGAAGGAGTGGGTATCAATGCCAAAGCTTGGTGATGGTGGCAAAAAGCCCGACGGCTGCCAGCATGCTGCCGATGCACCACTTGATGATTTCTGTTTGCGCCTGGGCGATCTTGGCTTCCAGCGAACCCCTGGCGTCCTGCAGATCTCCACGGGTAGCCAGTTGCGAAGCGTGCAGCGAATACCGCCGGTCGATCTCTTTGTTGATCGACTCGGCTACGGCCTTCGCCTTGTCGGCGGGCACATTCACCGCGGTGAGTGCTTCGTAGATTTCAAGCTCCATGGCTTCAGTGTACTCTTTCCAACAAAAACCCAGGCGCCTTGCGCGCAAGGCGCACGGTCTTTCCTCGGGCTGGGAGTGAGCTGCCTCACCCCTACATTCACTCTTCATCCTCCGCATCCAGCCCCAGTTCCTGGATCTTGCGGGTGATGGTGTTGCGCCCTATGCCCAGGCGCTGCGCCGCCTCGGTGCGGCGGCCGTGGGTGGCAGCCAGTGCGGTGCGGATCAGCTGCGACTCGAAGCTGCGCGACAGCACATCCCACACGTCATTGCGCCCGGCGCGCAGCAGGGTCTGGGCCTCGCGGGCCAGCAGCGGCTCCCAGCCGGCCACACCCTGCCCTTCAACAGCAGGTGCATGCGGCGCCGGCACGGCGGCAGGCTCGGGCGGTGCGCTGTTGATGACTATGCTTTTGGGAGCATCTACCGCAGGTGCATCAAGCGCTGGAGTGGTATTTCTCTCTGCATGGACTTCCACGGCCATGGCGGGCGATTGCAGCACCTCGGGCGGCAGGTCCTGCGCCGAGACGCGCTGCGTGGGCGCCATCACCGTCAGCCAGTGGCAGATGTTCTCGAGCTGGCGCACATTGCCCGGAAAGCCGAACTGGGCCAGCCGCTGCACCGCGGCGTCGGACAGCAGCTTGGGCTCCACGCCCAGCTGCTGCGCGCTGACCTGCAGGAAGTGGCGGGCCAGCATGGGAATGTCATCGCGGCGCTCGCGCAGCGGCGGCAGCCGCAGGCGGATCACGTTCAGGCGGTGGAACAGGTCTTCGCGGAAGGCGCCGTTCTTCACGCGCTCCTCCAGGTGCTGGTGCGTGGCGGCGATCACGCGCACATGCGACTTGACCGGCACATGGCCGCCGACGCGGTAGAAATGCCCGTCGGACAGCACGCGCAGCAGCCGCGTCTGCAGGTCGAACGGCATGTCGCCGATCTCGTCGAGGAACAACGAGCCGCCCTCGGCCTGCTCGAAGCGGCCGCGCCGCTGCGTCTGCGCGCCGGTGAAGGCGCCGCGCTCGTGGCCGAAGAGTTCGGATTCGAGCAGATCCTTGGGGATCGCCGCGGTGTTGATGGCCACGAAGGGCCCGCCGGACACCGGCGAGTGCTTGTGCAGCGCGCGCGCCACCAGCTCCTTGCCGGTGCCCGATTCGCCGGTCACCAGCACGGTGACGGCGCTCTGGCTCAGGCGGCCGATGGCGCGGAACACGTCCTGCATCGCGGGCGCCTGGCCCAGCATCTCGGCGCCGTTGCCCAGGCGTGGCGCGGCCTGCACCTGGGTCTGGCTTTCCTGCACGGCGCGCTGGATCAGCTCGACCGCCTTGGGCACATCGAAGGGCTTGGGCAGGTATTCGAACGCACCGCGCTGGAAGGCCGAGACGGCGCTGTCCAGGTCGGAGAACGCCGTCATGATGATGACGGGCAGGTGCGGATGCTGGGCATGGACCTGCTCCAGCAGCTGCAGCCCGTTGCCGCCGGGCATGCGGATGTCGCTCACCAGCACCGAAGGCGGCTGCGCCTGCGGATCGGCCTCGTCCATGGACTCCAGCGCCTGCAGCACCTCCTGCGGGTGCACGAAGCTGCGCGTGGGCATGTGTTCGCGCGCCAGGGCCTTTTCGAGCACAAAGCGAATCGAAGGGTCGTCATCCACTATCCAGATCGGTTTCATCGCTTGGCTTGCCCTTCCCTGTTACAGCTCTATCCGGTCAATGGCAGCAGGATGCGAAAGTCCGTGCGTCCCGGCTCGCTCTCGCATTCGATCAGCCCTTCGTGCCGCTGCACAAAGGTCTGTGCCAGCGGCAGGCCCAGGCCTGTGCCACCCGCGCGACCCGTCACCAGCGGATAGAAGATGCGCTCCTTGATTTCCGCAGGAATGCCGGGTCCGTTGTCGATGACATGCAATTCCAATGCCAACTTGTGGCGCTTGCGGCCCAGCGTGAGCTGGCGCGCAATGCGGGTGCGCAGCGTGATGCGGGCGGCGGACTCCTGCATCTGCGGCTCCAGCGCCTGCGCGGCGTTCTGCACGATGTTCAGCAGGGCCTGGATCAGTTGCTCGCGGTCGCCGCGGATCTCGGGCAGCGAGGCGTCGTAGTCGCGCTCCAGCAGCAGCTGCGGGTACTCCAGCAGCACCAGCTGGCAGACGCGCTCGCACACCTCGTGGATGTTCACGTCGCCCACGGTGTGCGGGTGGCGGTGGGGTTCGAGCAGGCGGTCGACCAGGCTCTGCAGGCGGTCGGCTTCGTGGATGATGACCTCGGTGTACTCCTTGAGCGCCGGGTCGGGCAGGTCCATGTCGAGCAGTTGCGCCGCGCCGCGGATGCCGCCCAGCGGATTCTTGATCTCGTGCGCCAGGTTGCGGATCAGCTCCTTGTTGGCCATGGCCTGCTCGCGCACGCGCTCCTCGCGGTCCTGGCGCACCTGCTGCTCGAAGGGCCACATCTCAACCAGGATCTCCGAGCCCTCCATCCACCACGACAGGTTGACGTGCACCGGCGTGCCCTCGTGCAGGCTGCGCCGCAGCTGGCCCTCGAAGCGCAGCGACGAGAAGCGCTGGCCGCGCGCATCGACCAGCGCGCGGTACAGCAGCTCGTCATCCTGGAAGAACAGCCCCAGGTCATGGCCCAGGATCTGGCGGCGCGATACGCCAAGTGCGTCTTCCAGCGCGGCATTGACGCGCAGCGCGGCGCCGTCGAGGCCGATGACGGCCGCCAGCGTCGCCATCTGTTCGAGGCCGAGCCAGAAGGGATCGTCCGACTGCATGGAAGGCATGGGAGATTCAGTTGGAAGGCGCAGGCAGGCGCGACAGCTCGCGCTGGATGCCGGCGATGTCGCTGTCCACCCGCGTCATCTCGGTCTTCATGTCGGAGATGCGCTGGTTGTAGAACGCGGGGTTGCGCATCTCGAGCGCATTCTTCTGCGGCTCGCCGTTGTTGTACTCGCGCTGCAGCTCGGCCTTGCGGGCCTCGGCCTTGCGCAGTTCCGATTCCAGAATCATCCGCGCATCGGACTCGCGCGCCCGCTGCTCGGCCGTATTGGCCTTGGCGCTGGCCGGCGCGGGCGCCGCCGCGCGCGGGGTGCTGGCGGCGGGCTTGGGGGCCGCGCCCGAGGCTGCCGGCGACGGCCGCGTTCCCTGCACCACGGTGACATTGCCGCCCTCGATCAGCTTGCAGTTGCGGCTGCGGGCCTGCGAAAGGTCATTGGTGTATTCGTTGCCGCAGCGGTAAATCCTGTCCTGGGCCAGCGCACCCTGCGCGCAGCCCGCCATCGCGGCCAATATCAGCAATTTCTTGTACATAGCGGCAGTATGCTCTCCCAACTCCAGGCCGCAAGTATCACGCAAGCCTGGCGACCCCACTGCAAATATTGCGCAGTGTATGGGTAAAGAGCCGCGGGCCCCGCAACAGTTCCGCGGCCACAAAAAAAGCGGCACGAGGCCGCTTTCTTGGGGGTGCGCAGTGCTTACAGCGAGAAGTACATGTCGTACTCGGCCGGATGCACGGACATGCGCATGCGCGTCACTTCGCTCATCTTCAGCTCGATGTAGGCGTCGAGCATGCTGTCGCTGAACACGCCGCCCTTGGTCAGGAAGGCGCGGTCCTTGTCCAGCTCTTCCAGCGCCTGGTCGAGGCTGTGGCACACGGTGGGCACCAGCTTGTCTTCCTCGGGCGGCAGGTGGTACAGGTCCTTGGTGGCGGCTTCGCCCGGGTGGATCTTGTTCTCCACGCCATCGAGGCCGGCCATCAGCAGCGCTGCGAAGCCCAGGTAGGGGTTCATCAGCGGATCGGGGAAGCGGGCTTCGACGCGGCGGCCCTTGGGGTTGGCCACGTAGGGGATGCGGATCGAGGCCGAGCGGTTCTTGGCCGAGTAGGCCAGCTTCACCGGGGCTTCGAAGTGCGGCACCAGGCGCTTGTAGCTGTTGGTGCCGGGGTTGGTGATGGCGTTCAGCGCGCGGGCGTGCTTGATGATGCCGCCGATGTAGTACAGCGCGTAGTCCGACAGGCCGGCGTAGCCGTCACCGGCGAACAGGTTCTTGCCGTCCTTCCACACGGACTGGTGCACGTGCATGCCCGAGCCGTTGTCGCCGTGGTAGGGCTTGGGCATGAAGGTGGCGGTCTTGCCATAGGCGTTGGCCACGTTGTGGATCACGTACTTCTGCAGCATGGTCCAGTCGGCGCGCTCCACCAGCGTGGAGAAACGCGTGCCGATCTCGTTCTGGCCGGCGCCCGCCACTTCGTGGTGGAACACTTCGACCGGAATGCCCACGGCCTCGAGCACCAGCGACATCTCGGCGCGCATGTCGTGCGTGCTGTCGACCGGGGGCACGGGGAAGTAGCCGCCCTTGACGGTGGGACGGTGGCCGCGGTTGCCGCCGTCGAGCTTGGAGCCGGTGTTCCAGGGGGCTTCGTACTCTTCGATCTCGTAGAAGGTGTTGTTCGGCTCGGTGCTCCAACGCACGCCGTCGAACAGGAAGAACTCGGGCTCGGGGCCGAAAAAGGCGGTGTCGCCCAGGCCGGAGGCCTTCAGGTAGGCTTCGGCGCGCTTGGCGATGGATCGCGGATCGCGGTCGTAGGCCTTGCCGTCGCCCGGCTCGATCACGTCGCAGGTCAGCACCAGGGTCGGCTCTTCGAAGAAGGGGTCGATCACGGCCGTGCTCGGGTCGGGCATCAGCTGCATGTCGGAGGCTTCGATGCCCTTCCAGCCGGCGATGGACGAACCGTCGAATGCGTGGCCCGAGGTGAACTTGTCTTCGTCAAAGTGCGACACGGGCACGGTCACGTGCTGCTGCTTGCCGCGGGTATCGGTGAAGCGGAAGTCCACGAACTTGACTTCGTTCTCTTGCACCATGCTGATCACATCTGCAACGGTCTTGGCCATCGAATTCTCCAAAAGAAATGTGCTCGGTTGAAAATCGTACGCGGTATCTTAAGCAGATTGCGTGCCAGCCTGATGACTGTCTTTGCCGGCACTTGCAGTCTGCATTTGCACCGATATGGTGCAAATTTCGGTAATTTCGGTTTATCGGATTTCACGCACCATTTCGGCGCTCATTCTTGCACCATTTTGATGCAGCTTGCCCTGCAGCACCGGCCAGGCCTGCGCCACGGCCTCGGGCGAGCCCTTCACGCCCAGCTCGATGTGCGCCTCTTCGCCGGCGTGGCCCACCGAGGGCAGGCTGAACACCTTCACGGCCGGAAACTGCGCCTCCAGCTCCACCATCCACGGCGTCAGCGCCGACTCCATTGCGCCATAGACCTTGACGGAGCGCTCGGTCACCGCCTGGCGGTGGAAGGCGTCGCGGTAGCGCGCGTCGAGCACGGCGGCCATCATCGGCCAGGCCATGACCGGAAAACCGGGCAGGAAGTGAATCCAGCCGCCCACACCGTTCACGGTCACGCCGGCGCAGCTGAAGCCGGGGATCTTGTTGTACGGGTTCTCGATGATCTGCGCCCGCTCGGGGAACACGCCCATCTGCAGGCGCTGGCGGTTGTCGGCGCGCTCGGGGTCGAAGGCCTCGCCCTTGTCGCGCGCCATGTCCTGCATGCGCTCGGCCGCCTGCGGGTGCAGGGCCAGCGGCTGGCCCAGCGCCAGGGCCGCGGCCTGGCGGGTGTGGTCGTCGGGCGTGGCGCCGATTCCGCCAAAGCTGAACACCTGGTCGCCGCTGGCGAACAGGCGCTCCAGCCGCGCGGCGATGCCCGGCAGGTCGTCGCCGGCGTACTCGGCGCCGGCGAGCTGCAGGCCGCGTTCGGCCAGGATCTCGATGGCCTTGGCCAGGTGCCCGTCCTGGCGTTTGCCGGACAGGATCTCGTCGCCGATGATGAGGACGGAAAAACGGTAGCTCATGGGGATGGAGGCAGTTGCGGTGCAGGAATCTCGCGCGCCGGCACTTCGATGGCCGGGCTCGCGTCGGCGCGCATCTGCTGCAGCGCCGCCAGGCAGAAATGGATGAACCACAGCGACGAGAACGCGAAGGTCAGCGCGTAGATCCAGATCGCCAGCGGCACCAGTACGACGAAGCCGACGGTGAAGATGATGCCCGAGGCCCAGACGATGCTGGGCGCGATGCCGATGTAGCCGGTGATCACGCCCATCAGCAGCAGCGGCCAGCGGTGGCGCTGCAGGATGGCGTCGCGCTCAGCCTTGCTGGCATGCTCGGCCAGCGCGTCCAGGCTCATTACGCGGTAGGTCAGCCAGCCCCAGATGACGGGCGGCACGATCAGCACCAGCGGCGGAATCAGCCACAGCGGAATAGTGACGACGAAGGCGATGCCGGCCAGCAGCGTGGCCGACAGCGCCCACAGCACGCTGGCCACGAGGCCGGTGCCATGCTTCTTCTCGAGCTGCGCGAAGCGCCGCTCGGTGACCATGCGCACCAGGGCCGGCGACATCAGGAAGGCGATCACCAGCACCGCCAGCATCGCCGAGACCGGCGTCATCAGCACCAGCACGACGAAGGGCGCCACCGCGGTCGCAAAGCCCGCCGAGCCGCTGTTGCCGAACCAGCCGAACACGGTGCTCAGCCAGCGGCTCCCCTCGATGGACTGCTCTACCGCAGCCACGCTGCCGGACCAGAAGAAATAGCTCCAGCCGCCTACAGCCACCAGCATCACCAGCAGCGGCACCAGCGACAGCAGGATCACCGGCGGGCGGAAGCAGTAAGCGGCGGCACGCCAGAAGGCGTCCAGCATCAGGTTCGAGCCTTTGGCCATAGGGTCCTTTTCCTCAAGCGCGGTTGATCAGGCGCAGCATGCCGCGCCACTGCTGGCTCCAGAAGCCGCTGCCGTAGTCGCGCAGCTGGCCCTGGCGGCCGGGCTGCACCTGGTCCCGCACGCCGGTGGGGTCGTAGCGCAGGTCGAAATTGGCCGTGCCCAGCAGCATGTCCCACCAGGGCAGCAGCACGCCGAAATTGCAGCCGCCGAGCCGGGGCGTGGCCGTTGCGGCGCCGGGCTTCGCCGATTCATGCCCAATGCCTATCGCATGGTGGCGGCGGTGAAAGCGCGGGCTGATCCACAGCCGCTCGCCGATGTGGCCGAACCACACGCGCAGGTTGGCGTGCTGCAGGCTTTCGCTCAGCTGCGTGAGCGCGACGATGGCGACGAACTGGCTGGGCTGCACGCCGATCAGCTGGGCCACGAGCACGATGATGCCGTCGTGGATCAGGTCGTCGAGCAGGTGGTTGCGGTTGTCGCTCCACATGGTCATCTGGCGCTGCGAGTGGTGCAGCGCATGCAATTGCCACCACCAGCGGAAATGGTGCTGGCCGCGGTGGATCCAGTATTCGACGAAATCGAAGGCCACCAGGTAAATCAACAGGCTCACCCAGGCGATGTCCGTCACGCCCGGCCACAGCGCATCGAGCTGCCAGGTGTGGAAGCCGTGCATGCGCAGCGTGCCGACCAGGCTGTCCCACAGCGGATCGACCAGGAAGAACAGCGCCACGCGGAACAGCCCGAGCCGGTGCACCAGGGTGTAGACCACGTCCACGCGGATCGCGGACCGGTCGGTCACCGGCTCGACCGGCCGCCAGCGCTGCAGCGGCGCGATCACCAGCAGCATCACCAGCAATTGCAGGCAGCCGACCAGGAACCAGCCCGTGGCGGTGTAGCCGTCCTCCAGGAAGTTGGCGAGGCCGGCGGCAAACATCAGCGGCTGCAGCACCTGCTCGAACAGCCACTGCTGGGCGCCGTCGAACAGGGTAGTGAACCAGTCCATCGTCACCTCAGTGATTCGCTATCCAGCCGCGATATTGCGGGTGATCGCGCAGGGTTGCAAAGCAAAAACCCTTTTGCTTCAAGCCCTGTATCAGCGGTTCGAGCACAGCGGGCGCCCACGGGTCCTTGCGGTCCCAGATGCCCAGGTGGGCCAGCAGCACGTCGCCCGGACGGATATCGCGCAGTGCCTTGGCCAGCAGCTGGGCGTTGGGGTACTGCTCGCTGGGCAGCTCGTCGCCGAGGAAGCCCGCCGGCGACCAGCCCACGTGCGCGTAGCCGCAGGCCTGGGCCGCCTTCAGCAGCGCCAGCGAGGTCTTGCCACCGGGGGCGCGGAACAGCGGCAGCGGCTTCACACCGGTGATCTGCTGCAGCCGGTCTTCCGAATGCTGGATCTCGGCGCAGTACTGCGCTGCCGTCATCTCGAAGCTCTGCCCTGCCCGCTCGCCCGCCGAGGGGCGCACGCGAAAGCGCGGCGGGCTGCCCGCTTCCGTCTTCAGGTCGCCGCGCCAGTAGGTATGCGACCAGGTGTGCGAGGCGAAGGCATGGCCTTCGGCCGCCCTCGCCTTCCACCACGGCGCCCAGTGCTCGCCCAGGCTGCCGTCGCCCTGCTGCGTGCGCTCGTTGGCGGCGAAGAAAGTAACCTTGACGTTCTCGCGCCGGAGCACCTGGGCGATCTGCTCGGCCACGCCCATGTGGCCGGTGTCCAGCGTCAGGTACAGCGGCTTGTCGCACACTGCGGGTTTGGAGTTGTTTTGGTCTCCAGCCCATACCCCACTTGCGCAAGCAGCTATGGTTATGGAAGCAATCCAATGGTGGCGTGGCATGGCGGCCTCAGCGTGCTGCGTGCTCCAGCGTCCACACGCCGTGCGGCGACTTGCCGACCTTGACCTGGTTCACCACCTTGCGGGTCTGCGTGTCGATCACTGACATCTTGCCGGCCCAGCGCGAGCTGAGGTAGATGTAGCGGCCGTCGGCCGACACGTCCATGCAGTCCGGGCCGCTGGGGCCGGGGTAGCGGTCGACCACCTTCTGTGCCTGCATGTCGAGCTTGCTGATGGTGTTGGCCACGCGGTTGCTGACGTAGATGTGGCGCCCGTCGCCCGCCGCGCGGAAGGCGTGGGCGCCCTTGCCGGTGGGAGCCTGGTTCACCAGCTTGGGCTCGGCGCCCGCAATGTCGAACACCTGCACGCCGTCACCGCCGGTCAGGCCCACGAACAGCAGCTTGTCGTCGGGGCTGCCGTAGACGTCGGCCGGCATGGGGCCGGTCTTGGTGCGCCACTTCACGGCGCCGCTGCGCAGGTCGATGGCCACCAGCTCGTCGCTGTCCTGCATGGACGAATAGATCGTGGCGCTCTTGCTGTCGATCCACAGGTGGCTGGGCGTCTTGCCCGTCTCCACCCGCTTGACCAGCTTGGGCTCGGTGCCGTTCCAGCTGTAGATGTCGATGTGGTTCAGGCGGTTGGCGGCCGTCACCAGCCACTTCATGTCGGGCGAGAAGCGCAGGTGGTAGGGATCGGGGATGCCCTGGATCACGCGCTGCACCTCGGCCGTCTTCGGGTCGATGAAGGTCAGCGAATCGCCCAGCGCATTGGCGACGACGACCGACTTCGAATCGGGCGTCAGGTAGAGGTGGTGCGGCTCCTTGCCGGTGGGAATGCGCTTGATCTCCTGCCACTGCGTGGGATCGATCACGCTGATGCTGGCATCCAGCGAGTTGAGCACGAAGACCGGCGCTGCGGCCTGCGCGGCCCAGCAATACAGCGATACGGCAGTGGCGGCGGCTGCGCGCGCCATCGAGAAAGCTTTCACAAAACACCAATCCGGGAATGGAGAACGCAGCAGTGTAGCCGCTGCATCCTTAGGCTCCCGTGGCACTTGGGCATCGCTGTGTAAACATCTATGGCCCCCATGAAAAAAGCAGCGCCGGGGCGCTGCTTGCAGGGGAAGGCGGCGAGACCTTACAGGCCCAGCGCAGCCACGCCGGCCTTGGCGATCTGTGCGTCCTCGTTGGCCTTGACGCCGCTCACGCCGACGGCGCCCAGGCACTGGCCGTCCTTCATCACCGGCACGCCGCCCTCGAGCAGGCCGTCGATCACCGGGGCGCTCAGGAAGGCGGTGCGGCCGCCGTTGATCATGTCCTCGTAGCCCTTGCTTTCGCGGCGGCCCAGCGCCGAGGTGCGGGCCTTGGACACGCTGATGTGCGCCGACACGGGCGCGGCGCCGTCCTGGCGCACCATGCCCAGCAGGTGGCCGCCGTCATCCACGACGGCAATGCTCACCAGCCAGTTGTTCTTCTGGGCTTCGGCTTCGGCAGCGGCCAGCACGGCCTTCACGTCGGCCAGTTCCAGTTCGGGCTTCGTCTTCATGGTCTAAATCCTAGAGTTGCAACAACAGTGCGCGGAGCATAACCGCCGCGGATACCGCCTTGCCCCGTAGCCAGGGCAAAGCATTTGTTCCTCAAATAACAGTAATTCCAGCGCAAGTGCCGAAATTATGGCAGAGCCAGCGCGCAATTATGCGGCGGTCTCGGTGGCAGCCTCTTCATGCTTGACCGACGGCGCATGGCCGTCCCACTCGAACACCGCCATGCTTTCCACGTGCGCGGTGTGCGGGAACATGTTGACCACGCCGGCCGCCGTGCAACGGTAGCCGGCCTGGTGCACCAGCAGGCCCGCGTCGCGCGCCAGCGTGGCGGGGTTGCAGCTCACGTAGACGATGCGCTGGGGCGGCGTCCAGCCCTCGGCCTCGGGCGGCAGCGGCTCCACGCCTTCCACACCGTGGCGGGCCTTGTGGATGTCGGCCAGCGCCTTGGACAGCGCGAACGCGCCTTCGCGCGGCGGATCGACCAGCCACTTGTCGGCGGCGCCGTCGGCCACTAGCAGCCCGGGCGTCATCTCGAACAGGTTACGCGCTACGAAACTGGTAGCCACCAGCGCTCTACCATCCTGGGCTAGAGCCTGATTTTTCTCATAATTCTCGCGCGAGCGCGCCACCAGCGCCTCGCTGCCCTCGATGCCCAGCACCTCGCGCGCCATGGTCGCCAGCGGCAGCGTGAAGTTGCCCAGGCCGCAGAACCAGTCGATCACGCGCTCGTCGCGGCGCGCATCCAGCAGGCGCAGCGCGCGCGTGACCAGCACGCGGTTGATGTGCGGGTTGACCTGGGTGAAGTCGGTGGGCTTGAACGGCATGGTGATGCCGAAGTCCGGCAGGCCGTAGCTCAGCTGTGGGCCATCGGCGTCGAGCAGATGCACCGTGTCCGGCCCCTTGGGCTGCAGCCACCATTGCACGGCGTGCTCGGCGCCGAAGGCGCGCAGCCGGGCGATGTCGCCGTCGGACAGCGGCTCCAGGTGGCGCAGCACCAGCGCGGTGACCGTATCGCCGCTGGCCAACTCGATCTGCGGGCAGGTCTCGCGCGCATCCAGGCTGGCGATCAGCGCGCGCAGCGGCATCAGCATCGCGTCCACGTGCGGCGGCAGGATCTTGCAGGTCTCCATGTCGGCGATGTAGCGGCTCTTGCGCTCGTGAAAGCCCACCAGCACCTTGCTTTTCTTGATGACATAGCGCACCGACAAGCGGGCGCGGTAGCGGTAACCCCAGGCCGGGCCCTCGATGGGGCGCAGGATGGTCTCGGCCCGCACCTTGCCCAGGTGCCAGAGGTTGTCCTCAAGCACGCGCTGCTTCACCGCCACCTGGGCGCCGACGTGCAGGTGCTGCATCTTGCAGCCGCCGCAGGCGCCGGCGTGCAGGCCGAAGTTCGGGCAGCCCGGGCGCACGCGCTGGCTGGACTCGTGGTGCACGGCCGTGAGGCTGGCCTGCTCCCAGTTGTTCTTCTTGCGGTGGGTATTGGCCGAAACCCATTCGCCCGGCAGCGCGCCGTCGACGAACACCACCTTGCCGTCGGGACGCCGGGCCACGCCCTGGGCATCCATGTCCATGGAGATGATCTGCAGCCAGTCGGCGGGATGGGCCGGCTTGGCGTCTGCTGCGATGGCAGCGCCTTCCGTGGGAATCTTGTCGTTGTGAATGTCGCTCATCCCGCTATTGTCTCAGGCGCGGGAGGCGCCGCCGGGCAAACGGCTATTGACCGGCCCTTGAACGGCTACTGCGCGGAGACCATCGACGTGAGGTTGATGCGCTCGGTCACGCGGCCGGCATTGCCCAGGTCGCGGCTGCCCGCGCCCAGCGCGTCGATGCGGGCGGTGCAGATGGCGCTGTCGGGCGAGAACACCATGCGGCTGTCCGCCGGCGCCACCTTGGGCAGGGTCTCGCTCAAAGGGCGCGACAGGTCCACCGGCGGCGCGGTGTCGCGGTAGATCACCTCGTTCTTGGCGTCGTAGATGGTGTAGCAGCTGGCCTGTGCGGCGGTTACCGCCAGCAGCGCACCAAGCGCGATGGCTCCGGTCGTGATGAATCTCATGGCAAACCCTCCGTGATTTTTCGCCGAGTGTACTGCAGCGCCTGCCGCCGCTGGCGGCCAGGCACGGATCGGCCTTTTCTTGCGATACCGCGGCCCGTGGGCGAGTGCGCAGGAATACGTTGAATAAATTTGACAATAGATATTGTCAATTAATTACTTTATTCAAATAAGATTTGAAAAACTATCAGATAAGCCATGGAGATAGGCATCGTGAGAAAGATCCGGTTCCGCAAGAAAATCCTTTTCCCAGCAGCAGCGGTCATTGCGGCGAGCGCCTGGGTGCCACTGGTTCCCTCCTATGCGGCAACCATCAGCCTGGCCACCGACGGCCACTACTTCGACAACTGGACCTTCAGCACCGTGGAGCCGGCCGGCCCCGTGGGCTACCAGAGCTGCACGGCAGCGCCACCCAACGACAACCTCCCCCTCGGCACCGTGATCCAGGGCGCGGTCGGCCGTGTGGGCTTCGAGGTGACGGCTACCAGCGCCAGTACCTACAACTGGGAAGCCTGTCCCTGGTTCTACGGCGCCAGCATTCCCGCTGGCAACGGGCTGGTCAGCGGCACATCGCCCGGCTCCGTCAACTACACGCGGGGCGACTACGACATCAAGACGCTGAACAACCGGCCCCTCCCCTATGGCAGCCTGCTGGCCTTCCAGGACATGGACGGCTACGAGATGGCGCGGCTGAGCTTCTACGACTGCCAGGGCCAGCCCGTCGACTCAGCGGGGTTCGACACCCTGGTCCTGTCGTCCAGCTACGTTCCCTCGGGCGGCAATGGGCCGTTGGCCAGTACCAGTTACGATGCCGCCGCCGGGCAATGGCTGGTCCAGGCCGGCTACTACACGACGGGCACCTATACGGGCGTGCCCAATGTGACCACGGGCCTGGTGATGAAGGCGGCCAACGTCTGCCGGGTGCATATCCAGGGCCCGACGCAGGGCACCAGCGGCGGGGTGACCTTCTATCTCGGCTCGCCCCCCATGACCAGCATCAGCGTGAACACCTCGCTCACCGGCGGTCCCACGCCGTATACGACGCAAGTCCCGCTGACGGCGCAATGCACGGTGGGCGGCACCCAGGTGGATGTCAGCGGCACGCTGACGCCTTCCGGCAGCCAATCTGGCCAGTTGACCTCCGGCCAGCCCGCCAGCATCACTTTCGACGACGTGCCGGTCGGCGCCGTTTGCACCATCACAGCAGGCGGCACGCCCGGCGCTCCGGACGGCTACACCTGGGGAACTGCCCCCGGGCCCGTCACGTTGACGGCGGCGCTCGATCCCGCCGGCAACCAGGCCGCGATGCCGTTCGAACTCAAGGCGGCCCCACCTCCTCCACAGCCTGAAAAACCCGCCGCGAAGCCGGTTCCGGCGCTGGGCTGGTGGGGCCTGCTGGCCCTGGTGCTCTCGCTGGGCGGCCTGGGGTGGCGCCAGCGCCGCCGCTGAATCGTCCCCGGCTGCTTCAATGCCGGCCGCGCAATCCGCTGGCCCGTTCCACGCGGCGTTGCACGGCGGCGTCCAGCGTGCGAAAGCCCTGCCCGCCCGCCGCCAGCGTGAGCCACTGCCGCGCGCGCGTCAGGCCGGTGTAGACCAGCTCGCGCGTGAGGATGGGGCTGAGCGTGGGCGGCAGCACCAGCGCGGCATGGGTGAACTCCGAGCCCTGCGACTTGTGCACCGTCATCGCGTAGACCGTCTCCACCGCCTGCAATCGGCTGGGCAGCACCCAGCGCACGCCCTCGCTGGTCGCAAAGACCACGCGCAAGCTCCCGTTCGGCATGGCCACGGTGATGCCGATGTCGCCGTTCATCAGGCCCAGACCATAGTCGTTGCGGGTGACCAGCACCGGCCGCCCGGCATACCAGCCACTGGTCTGCGCGATGAGCTGGTGGCGGTGCAGGATCTGCGCGATGCGGTTGTTGAGGCCCTGCACGCCCCAGGGGCCGCTGCGCAGCGCGCACAGTAGCTGGAAGCGCCCGTGCGCCTGCAGCAGCTGCCGTGCCCAATCGTCGAACACCTGCTGCTCGCCGTGCTGCGGCATGGTGGCCAGCAGGCCCAGGTAATGCGCATAGCCGTGCGGCCCATCGGCGTTCGCCGCTGCAAAGCGCTTGCGACCGCCGTGCACCACCAGCTCGGCCAGCGCCGGGTCAGCGGCGTCGGCCAGCGAATAGGCGGCCAGGTCGCCATAGCCGTGGCGCAGCACCTGGCGCATGCGGCGCACGTCGCCCGCGTTGACGGCGGCGGCCAGCTGGCCGATGCCGCTGGCGCCGTCGAAGCGGTGGCTGTGGCGCAGCATGGCCACGGCCTGGTCCAGCGGCTGGCCCATCAGGTCCTGCATGCCGGGCGGCACCTGCTCGCCGGTGGCGGCCTGCAGCCACTGCACGGTCTCGGGCCAATACAGGCCCTGGTCGGCATGGCGGCACAGCTCGCCCAGCACCGCGCCGGCCTCGACCGACGCGAGCTGGTCCTTGTCGCCCAGCAGCACCAGGCGGGCCTGGGGCGGCATGGCATCGAGCAGCGCGGCCATCATCTCCAGGTCGATCATCGAGGCCTCGTCGACCACAACCACGTCCCAGGCCAAAGGCTGGCGCGCGTGGTGGCGGAAGTGCCGGCTGTCGGGCCGGCTGCCGAGCAGGCGGTGCAGGGTCTGGGCCTGGCTGGGAATCAGGCTCTTGAGCGGCTCGGCGCCCGCAGGCACCGGTGGCAGTTGTGCGTCGCCAAGCCTGTCCAGCGCGCCGGTGATGGATTCGGTCAGCCGCGCCGCGGCCTTGCCGGTGGGCGCGGCCAGCGCGATGCGCAGCGGCCTGCCCTGCCCGTGCAGCGCCGTGGCCTGCAGCAGGGCCAGCAGCTTGACCACGGTGGTGGTCTTGCCGGTGCCGGGGCCGCCGGTGATGATGGCAAAGCCGCTGGAAGCCGCCAGCGCGCAGGCCAGCTTCTGCCAGTCCGGCCCGGCGGGGCTGGCGGCAGGCGGAAACAGCACGTCCAGGCTGTGGCGCAGCGCCGCTGCCGGCGGCCGGGCGCTGTGCGCGACGCGTGCGGCAATCGTGTCGCCCACGCTCTGCTCGTACTGCCAATAGCGGCGCAGGTAGAGCCGCGTGCCCTGCAGCACCAGCGGCGTGCTCGCCGCCGCATCGGGCATGGATGCTATTAAATCAGAAGCTATCAGCGCTTGCCGCCATTGACCTGGGGTGCAGTTTTGCAATAAGTCCGTCGGCAGCGGCACGCCGGCTTGCTGGGCGCCATCGGGCGGCAGCGAGAGCACGAAGCGGCTGTCGGCCAGTGCCGCCGCCAGGTCCATGCAGACGTGGCCGCGCCCGAGCTGGTGGCTGGCGAGCGCCGCGGCCAGCAGCACCGGCGCGCCGCTCTCGGGCGACAGGCGGTGCAGGAACTGCGCGAAGGCCCGGTCCAGCGGGCGCAGCCAGCCCTGCTCCACCCATTGCTCCAGCACCTGCAGCAGCTCGGCCGTGGACATCTGCAGCATCATGGCTGCGCTCCGGCAAACAAGGCGTCCAGCGCCTCGATCAGCGCGCGCGGCGGCCGGTCTACATACAGGCCCTGGCTGGCCGCGCCCGCGCCGCGCAGGAACCAGTAGGCCGCGCCGCCCACGTCGCGCTCGTAGTCGTAATCGGCGATGCGCAGGCGCAGCAGCCGGTGCAGCGCAAAGGTGTAGAGCGTGTACTGCACGTCGTAGCGGTGGGCGAGCACGGCGGCGCGCATGGCGTCTTCGGTGTAGGCCGCGTCGTCAGCACCGAGCCAGTTGGATTTGTAGTCCATCACGTAATGGCGGCCCTCGTGGCACAGCACCAGGTCCATGAAGCCCTTGAGCATGCCGTTCAATTGGTTGGGCGCGAGCGCCGGCCGCGGCTGGCCCGGCGCGATGTGGCGCTGCACCAGCGCATCGAGCGCGCCCGACGAGGCCTGGGCGATGGGGAGCCAGAACTCCATCTCGACCTGGTAGTCGCGGCCCTGGAGCAGCCCGCTCAAGCTCAGCGGCTGCCCTGCCTGTGATGGCTGCGGCAGCCGCAGCGGCTGCGTGAGCCAGCCCAGCAGCCACTGCTGAAGCGGCGCGGCCCAGTCCTGCCAGCCGCGCACCAGGCAGCGGCGATCGACCAGGTGCTGCAGCCCCTGCGGGTCGGCGGCCACCTGCGCAAAGCCCTGGCTGCCGCACCATTCGAGCAGGCCGTGCAGGAAGTTGCCGGCATCGGCGCCCTTGGCAAAGGCGTGGACGCTGTCGGGCGCGGGCGGGACGATAGCGGCGGTTTCGTCGTCTTCATCCAACGGCACGGCGGTATCGGCCAGTTCCAGGTACTGGTCCTGGCCGGCGGTTTCAGGTTCCAAAAGCATAGCATCTTGCGCTTGTCCATCAAGCGATTCAGCCGTTCTTGGCAATAATTTCTCGGTCAGCGCCGAAAAGCTGGCGATCCACCAGTGCGGCCGGCGCGCATGGCGCGCGCTGCGCGCCGGGGCCAGCGGCGGCGGCGCGGGCGACTGGTAGGCATCGGTATTGATGGCCGGCGCGGGCTCCAGCGCCATGCCGGCGCAGCCTGCGGCCCATTGGCGCAGTTGCTCGGGCAGCTCGGCGTCGGGCACGGCGCTGCCGCCGGCGAGCAGGTAGCCGATGGCGCTGCGCTCGAGCTGGTTGGCCTTGGCCGGCCCCGAGGCCAGCGGCGCGATGCCGAGCCAGGTCGCGTACTGCGCGCGGGTCAGTGCCACGTAGAGCAGGCGCAGGTCTTCGGCCAGGCGCTCGTCGTTGTGGCGCTGCACGGCGTCGGCGTTGCTGCGGTTGAGCTGCACCACCAGCTGATCACCATCGCCATCGTGGAACTGCGGGTAGCCGCCGGTGTTGCCGCGATAGTCGCGCCAGCTGCAAATGAAAGGCAGCAGCACCAGCGGGTACTCCAGCCCCTTGGACTTGTGGATGGTGACGATCTGGATCAGCTCGGCATCGCTTTCCAGCCGCACGATGTCTTCATCGCGGCCCTGGCCCTCCAGTTGCTCGGCGTAGACGCGCAAGAGCGCATGCTCGCCGTCGAGCTGGCCGGACTGGCGCTGCAGCCATTCGGCCAGGTGCAGCATGTTGGTCAGGCGGCGCTCGCCGCCAGGCTCTTGCAGCCAGCGCGCCGGCAGGCCATAGGCCGCGAGCCACTGGCGCAGCATGGGCAGCGGGCCGTGGCGCTGCCACACGCTGTGCAGCTCGCGCATGCGCAGGGTCTGCGCCTCCCAGAAGGCTTCGTCGGTGTTCAGGCGCTCCAGCTCGTTCCAGTGCCAGCCCATGCAGGCCGTGGCCAGCGCGCGGCGCAGCGCGCCGTCGTCGCCGGGATGGGCGCAGGCGGCCAGCCAGTGCTGCAGCTCGGCGGCCTCGGGCGTGGCGAAGACCGAGTCGCGGTCGGACAGGTAGACGCTGGCCAGCCCGCGCCGGGCCAGGGCCTCGCGCATGGCCTCGGCCTCGGCCCGGCTGCGCACCAGCACGGCGATGTCGGCGGGCCTGAGCGGCACCAGGTCGCCCTCGGCATCGGCAAAGCCGGTGCGGCCCTGGCGCGCCTCGTGCAGCCAGCGCACGACCTCGCTGGCCGCGGCCTGGGCCAGGTGCTCGCGGTAGCCGGCGGGGCGCACCGGGGTTTGTTCTTCCGGCGCCATCCACCACAGCGTCAGCGCCGCGGCGGCCTCGCCGTTGCGCAGCCACCGGCGCTTGCGCCCGCGCGCGGCCACGGGCACGAAGGGCACGGGGTTACCGTGCTCGCCGGCAAAGCGGAAGGCGCCCTGCGGGTAGCCCTCGGCCTGCGCGAAGCAGTGGTTCACGGCATCGACCATGCCTGCCGTCGAACGGTAGTTGGTGGAGAGCGCGTAGTGGCGCGGTGCGGTGGCGGCGCGGGCGCGCAAATAGGTGTGGATGTCGGCGCCGCGGAAGGCGTAGATGGCCTGCTTGGGGTCGCCGATGAGCAGCAACGCGTTGTCGGCGGAGTTGTCACGCAGCCGATAGATGCGCTCGAAGATGCGGTACTGCAGCGGATCGGTGTCCTGGAACTCGTCGATCATCGCCACCGGAAACTGCCGGCGGATGCGCACGGCCAATGCATCGCTGCCGCGCCGGGCCTCTTGCTCCAGCGCCGCATCCAGCCTCGTCAGCAGGTCGTCAAAGCCCAGCTCGGCGCGGCGGCGCTTTTCGCCCTGCACCGCCGTGCGCACTTCGGCCAGTGCGTGGCGCAGCAGCTGGGCCTGCAACTGATCCAGCACCTCCTTGCCGGGCTCGCTGGCCAGCCAGTCGTCGATGGCGCCGAAGGCCGGGTGCTGCGGCACCGGGTGCCCGCCCTTGGTCTTGATGCCGGCCTGCCCCCAGCGCTTGATGTTGTCGGGCGGCTCGCCGCCTTCGCTCCAGGCGCGCATGGCCTGCATCCAGCCGTCGAACTCGCCCTCGCGGTCCTTGTTGCGGTAGATGGCGCCATTCAAGAATGGGAGCAGCTCGCGCAGGGTATTCGCCAGTTCCAGATGGTTTTTACTCCACAAATCCCTGGCAGCCTGCGCGAGCTGCTCACTTTTTTGAAGTTCTTCGGCGTGACGGGCGAGTGCGTCGAAGATGTCGCCGTCAGCCAGCGGGGCGTCGTCGTAGCGCAGCTCGGCATCGGCGCGCGGCAGCAGCGGGCGCAGCGCGGCCTGCAGCTCCTGCGGGCCGCGGTAGCAGCGGCGCACGGCGCGGGCGGCTGCCAGCGGCAGCGGGTAGGCGTGGCGGCGCCAGTAGTCCTGCACGGCCTCGGTCAGCAGCTCGGTGTCGTCGGTGACCAGCTCCTGGCGGAACAGGCTGCCACTGTCGAAGGCGTGCTCGCGCAACATGCGGTAGCACCAGCTGTGGATGGTGGAGACGGCGGCCTCGTCCATCCATTCGGCCGCCAGGCGCAGCCGCCGGGCGCAGGCAGGCCAGCGCTCGGCTTCGTAGTCGTCACGCAGCGCGGCCAGCAGCGGGTCTTCGCTGTCGGCACCGTCGAACACCTGCGCGGCCTGGTTCAGGCGCTGGCGGATGCGGTCGCGCAGCTCCTGCGTGGCGGCGTCGGTGAAGGTCACCACCAGGATCTCGGGCGGCATCAGCGCGCGCTCGAAGGCCTGCTCGCCGCCGTGCTGCAGCACCAGGCGCAGGTAGAGCATGGCGATGGTGTAGGTCTTGCCGGTGCCGGCGCTGGCCTCGATCAGCCGGCTGCCGTGCAGCGGGAATTCCAGGGGCAGCAAGGGTTGGGTCATGCGCCCTCCTCTGCATTCAGTGGCCGCAGCGCCGCCATCAGCGGCGCGTACAGGGCCTCGGCCAGCGCCTCGCTGTCCGCGCCCCACCAGGCCTCGAACCGCGGGTAGACGCGCAGCAGCGCCGCGCTGCGCTCCATCTCGCCGGCCTGCTGGTGGCCGCCCTCGTAGCAGGCCTGGGCCTTGGCCAGGTCGCGCGTTTCGAGCCAGCGCAGCGCCGTCTTGCTGGCGATGGGCAGCGGCCGGCGCATGCCCTCGGCCCAGTGCGCGGCCAGCGTGGAAAGGTGGCCGGCGGCCTCGGCGCGCTCCAGCGGCACGAACTGCAGCGCATCGCTTTCGCTGCTGAGCAGCGTGGGCGTGGGGCCCAGCGCATATTGCAGCGCCAGGTGCTCGACCCAGGTGCGCAGCAGCGCCGACCAGCGCTTGGAGCCGCCGGCGTGCAAGGCGCCGTCCACGGCCACCCAGCGCGCCACGGCGCCGCTGCCATCCCCCTTGCCACGCAGGCCGGTGATCCAGTCCTGCACCTCCAGGCCACTGGCAGCGTCCTTCCAACGAAATTCCACCGGCTCTGCCAGCGCCTCGGGCCAGGCCGCGGCGATGGCCGCATCGTGCGCTAGGGCGCGCCAGACCTTGGCCTGCACCTCGTCCACCGCGCACTGCGCAAAGGCGCGTAGCGGCAATCGGCCTTCGCGCTCGAGCTGCTGCACGGCCTGCTGCCAGGGCTCGCGCAAAGCCTGGCGGAAGGCGTCGGCGGGCAGCGCGGCATGCGATTCGGCCCAGGGGCGCAGCGGGCCGGTCAGCGCCGCTTGCAGCTGCCAGGCTTCGAGGCCGTCGAGCGCGAAGGCCTCGGCGTCGAGGCTGGCCGCGTCGTCGCCGCGCAGCACGGTCTTGAGCCGCTGGCGGAAAAAGGCATCCACCGGCTGGGCCAGGAAGTCGCCCAGCGCCCGCAGCGGCAGCGGCGCCTGCAAGGCCATGGGCGGCAGCAATTCGCCCGCATCGATGGCTCCGGCGCCGTTGTGCACCTCGCGCCATTCGTGGGCGTAGGTGTAGAGCCTGTCGCCATCCTGCGCGCCAAAGTAGCGGCTGCTGAAGGGCTGCAGCGGGTGCTCGGTGGTCAGCGCGGCCAGCAGATCGCCGCCGCTTTCCAGGCACCAGCCTGCGGCCAGGTGGTCGCGCAGTTGGCCCACCAGCACCGACGGCGCGCGCTCGGTGCCGTCGCGCACGCTGCGGCCCACCCAGCTCACATAGAGCTGCTCGCGTGCCGACAGCAGGGCTTCGAGCAGCAGGTAGCGGTCGTCGTCGCGCCGCGAGCGGTCGCCGGGGCGCCAGTCCTGCGCCATCAGGTCGAAGTCCAGCCGCTGCGTGGTGCGGGGGAAAGCCCCGTCGTCCATGCCCAGCAGGCAGACCATGCGGAACGGGATCGCGCGCATGGGCATCAGCGTGCAGAAGCTCACCGCGCCGGCCAGAAAGCGCTGCTGCAGCCGGCTCTGATCCAGCCCCGAGAGCCAGGCCTCGCGCGCCACGGCCAGCGGCACGGGCTCGTCGAAACCGGCGTCCTGCGCGGTCTGCAGCCAGCGCTCCAAGAGCTGCATCAGCTGCGCCTGCAAGAGCGCGTCGCTCTCGGCCTCGGGCGCGAAGAAGTCGGCCAGCAGCTGCTGGAAGCGCTCGCCCCACTGCCGCGGCGTGGCGGGTGCGGCCAGTGCCTCGCCATGCGCGCGCAGCTGCTGCAGCAGCGCGTGCAGCGGGCCGAGCACGGCGGCGTCGAGCCCGCCGATCTCGTCGTAGGGCGCAATGCCGGCGAAGGCCGGCCCCTGCCCCACGGCATAGCCCAGCAGCATGCGCGACAGGCCGAACTCCCAGCTGTTGACGTCGCCGGCCTCGGCCAGGCCCAGGCTTTCGCGCTGCCGGGCATCCAGCCCCCAGCGCACGCCGGCGCCTTCCATCCAGCGCTGCAGCAGCGGCAGCTCGGTCTCGGCGATGCCGAAACGCGCGCGCAGTGCGGGCACTTCGATCAGGTCGAGGATGTCGCTGGCCGTGGCTCGGCTGTCGGGCAGCTGCAGCAGCTGCTCCAGCGCGCGCAGCAGCGGCTCGTTGCCGCGCCGCTGCTGGTCGGCCACGGTGAAGGGGATGTGGCGCGGATCGCCCGGCGGAATGCGGCCGAACACGGCGGCGATGTGCGGCGCGTAGCTGTCCACGTCGGGCACCATGACGATGATGTCGCGCGGCGCCAGCGTGGGGTCGGCGTCGAGCCGCGCGAGCAGCTGGTCGTGCAGGATCTCGACCTCGCGCTGCGGGCTGTGCGCGATGTGGAAGCGCACCGACGCGTCGCGGCCCGGCTCCACCGCCGGCCACAGCGCCCGGGTCTCGGCGAGCGGCCGCAGCTCGAGGATGTCGTCGTGCAGCTGCGCGAGCAGGGTCTGCGTGCCCTCGCCCTCGAACAGGTCGATGCGCCCGCCCGAGACCGGGCCGAAGCGCTCGCGGTAGCTCTGCGGATCGTCGTACTCGTCGATCAGGTGGATGTAGTCGCGCCCCTGCTTGCCCCAGGCCGCCAGCAGCGGATGGGCGTGCTGGTGCAGCAGTTCCTCGCTCAGGTCCGCCGGCAGGCCGGGCTTGCGCGCCTGGCGCCGGTACGGCAGGCGCAGCAGGTCGCGGTCGGCCACGATGTCGGACCAGTGGTGGCGGCAGGGGTTGTGCACGCACAGCAGCACCTGGCTGTGCCGCGCCATGGCGGCCAGCGCCTGCAGGGCCTGAGCCGGCATCGCCGAGATGCCGAACACCACGACGCGCTGCGGCAGGCCCGCGGGCCGCTCGGCCGCCTCGGCCATGGCCTGCAGGAAGCGCTGGTGCACGCCCGAGCGCGTGAGCGCCATCGCGCCCTCGCCCGCATCGGCCAGCAGTGCGCGCCACAGCACCGGCTGCCACTGCTGGTCGGCCGGCACCGGGCCGGCCGTGCCGCGCGCATTGCGCAGCTGGTCCACGCCGCGGCTCCAGTCGGCCAGCCAGTCGGCGCGGTAGACCTGGTACTGGTCGAACAGATCGGCCACGCGCTCGGCCAACTGATAGTGCTTGCGCAGCTGGTCGTCGCCGGCCAGGAACTGCCGCAGGCCGGCAAACGCGGGCTCGCCCAGCAGCGGCGGCAGCAGGCGCAGCAACCGCCAGGTGAGCGGGGCCTTGTCCAGCGGCGAGACCTCGGGTACCTCCTGCGCGCCCAGCGCCGCCCGGTAGGCCTGCCACAAAAATTGCGACGGCAGTTGCACCTGCAGGGCCGCTGCCACGCCACAGCCGCCCTGCTCCTCGGGCCGCGCCAGCGAGAACTTGAGCCACTGCGCGATGCCGTTGCTCTGCACCAGCACGGTCTCGCTGGCCAGTGGCGGCAGCGGGTAGCGCCGCACCCAGCCCACCAGCAGGTCCAGCAGCATCTCGGGCTGGTTGCCGTGGATCACCATCAGGCCGGGCGGCAGTTCATGCATGCAGTGCGGGCGGCAAAAGCCGCTTTGGGGGCAAAGCGGCAAAGTCTACTGCATCGCCCTGTGGCGTTTGCGCACGCATCGGGAGAAACACCGAGTCTTGGCAGATCGAATGCAAGGCACAGTGCGAGGCGCGCAGAAAAGTTACATACAGCAACAAAAGCAGCACAGAGAGGGTTCCATGCATATTCCACGGCTTGCATCCGCCGCCGCGCTGGCCTTGGCCGCCAGTTTCGTCCACGCAGCCGAAGGCGACATCGTGATCGGTGCCAGCCTGCCGCTCAGCGGCTTCAACGCCGCCGTGGGGCAAGAGGCGCTCAAGGTCACCAACGCCTACTTCGAGGCGGTGAACAACGCCGGCGGCATAGCCGGCCGGCCGCTGCGCCTGGAGGCGCTCGACGACCGGTTCGACCCCGCGATCGCGGCGCAGAACGTGCGCAAGCTCGCCAGCGAAGGCAAGGCGGTCGCGGTGTTCAACTGCTTTGGCACGGCCACCTGCAATGAGGCGGCGCCGGCCGCCAATGCCGGCGGCATACCGCTGGTGGGCGGCCTGGCCGGCGGCGGCGCCATGCGCGAGCAGCCCGGACGCTTCGTCTTCAACGTGCGCGCCGGCACGCGGCAGGAAATCCAGCACATGGTCCAGCACATGCAGACCATCGGCTACCAGAACATCGCCCTGGTCTACCAGGACGATGCCTTCGGCCGCTCGGGCAAGCAGGCGGCGGGTACCGTCTTCGCGGCCAGCAAGGTGCAGCCGGTGGCCGAGCTGGCGCTGAGCATCGACGGCTCGGACGCGGCCAAGGTCGCGCAGTCGCTGGCCGCGCTGCCGCTGGTGCATGGCGTGGTGGTGGTGGCCTCGACGCCGGGCACGGCCAAGCTCATCCTGGCCGCACGCCAGGCCGGGCTGACGGCGCAGTTCTACAACCTCGCGGCCCAGGCCAATCCAGTCATGGTGAAGTCGCTGGGCGAGCGCCGCAGCGGGGTGGTCTTCACCACGCTGGTGCCCAATCCGTGGAAGAAGCATGTCCCGGTCGCGGGCGACTACCAGAAGACCCTGGGCCAGGCCGACTACTCGTACCTGGGCATGGAGGTCTTCATCAATGCGCAGGTGCTGGTCGAGGGCCTGCGCAAGGCGGGCCGCGGCGTGAGCCGCGATTCGCTGCGCGAGGCGCTGGAGTCCATGGGCGAAAGGCGCTACGGCAGCCTGTCGATCCGCTACGCGCCCGACAACCACATGGGCAGCCAGTACGTCGGCCTGACCATGATCAACCGCGCCGGCGAGTTCATCGAGTAGCGCGGCCGGCGCTCAATCCACCTTGGCGCCCGAGGACTTGACCACCGGCGCCCAATTCGTGACCTCGGACTTGATGAAGGCGCCGAACTGCTGCGGCGTGTTCTTCTCGGCCACCGCACCGAGCTTGGCATAGGCCTCCTTGACCTCGGGCTTGTCGAAGGCCTGGTTCATCGCCGCGTTGAGCCGGTTCACGATCTCGGGCGGCGTGCCGGCCGGCGCGATCAGGCCGAACCACGAAGACACATCGAAGGGCTTGATGCCGCTCTCCTCCATCGTCGGCAGATCGGGGGCGGTCGGCGAGCGCTTGGTGGTGGTCACCGCCAGCGCCTTGAGCTTGCCGCCCACCACATGCGGCCACGACGAGGGCATGTTGTCGAACATGAACTGCACCTGGCCGCCGATCAGGTCGGTGAGCGCGGGGGCGCTGCCCTTGTAGGGGATGTGCTGGGTCTGCAGGCCGGTGCGCAGCTTGAACAGCTCGCCCGCCATGTGGATCGAGGTGCCGCTGCCCGACGAGGCATACGCCACCTTGCCCTCGTTGGCCTTGGCATAGGCGATCAGCTCCTGCACGTTCTTGACCGGCACGCTGGCGTTGACCACCAGCACGTTGGGCACCTTGGCGCCCAGCGCCACCGGCGCGAAGTCCTTGGTCAGGTCGAACTTGACGCCCGGATACAGCGTCTGGTTGATGGCGCTGGTGACGGCCACGAACAGCAGCGTATAGCCGTCAGGCTCGGCGCGGGCCACCATCTCGGTGGCGATGTTGCTGCCGGCGCCGGGCTTGTTGTCGACCACGAAGGACTGGCCGAGCGCGGCCGTCAGCTCCTTGGCCATGATGCGGGCCACCACGTCGGTGGTGCCGCCGGCCGAGAAGCCCACCACCACGCGCACCGGTTTGTCAGGGTATTTCTTGGCGTCCACGGCGTGGACCGGGCCGGCCAGCAGGCCGGCGGCAGCCAGTGCCAACGCGAGCGCGGAAGCGCGCCGGGCAAGGTTGGCAGGGGTATTTTTAGGCATGGGAAGTCTCCGTCGATGAATCGCCGGCGCACCGTAGCACGCGGCATGCCGCGGCTCCATTCGCATTGACCCTGAGCGGAGCGCTTAGCGCAGGCGTACGGCCTGCTCCCGCGCCAGTTTGTCGAGCATGCGCCGGGTGATGGTCTGCGAGGTGCCGTCGGCCGCGGTGAACAGGAACATCGTGCGCTGCGGGCTGAACCAGCTCAGCTGCTTGGGCAGCCATTGGCCCTGGTTGAGGAACTCCAGCACTGCGCCCGGCTCCAGCGACCAGTCTGCAGGCAGTGGCTTGGGAAGATATTCGGGTTCGGGCTCGGCCACCGCAGCCTCGACGACGAGCGGGGCCGGCTCCGCGGGCTGGATGGACTGCATCGACGCCAGGAAGCCATGGCCGGAATCGCTGCTGCCCTCGGCATGCAGCGACGCGCTCCAGCCACTGCCGCCCCATTCGCTGACGGGTGCGTCCTGTAGCTGCGACTGCTCCGCCGCCTCTGCGCCGTAGCGCGGCAGCTCGCGCGCAAAGTCGTCCGCCGTGGGGTGGGTCAGGTCGCTCAGGAAGGCCAGCGTTGCATTCACCTGCACGGAAAACTGCGGAAACGCCTCGACAGCGCCCGCGTTCTTGAGCGCGACCGCCTGGTCCACGATGGCTTGCACCAGGCGACGCGCGGCGTGCTGCGGGTCGTCGAAGAAAGCGGGCTCGCTGGCGGCCACGCGCTCCAGCACCGGCAACAGCTCCTTGTAGGCCCGGATGGCACCTACCGGGCAGTGCCGGGGAATGGCAAAAAACGGGCGCACGCGCCGCGCAAACTGGCGCGCCGGGCTATGGGCCTCCGCGCGCTTGTGCTCGGCCTGCTGCAGTTGCTGGCCACACTCGGCGCGGGCCTGCTCGGCAATGGCCGCATAGCTGCGCGCCAGGTACTCGCCCAGCACCTCCACCATGGCATCGAGAAAGGCCGGAGGCTCCCCCGCGGCGATGCCCTGGTCGAGCAGCGTGCTGTGCAAGGTGTCCAGGTAGACCTCGGGACGCAGTGGATTGCCGTGGCGCCAGTCCGCCGTCTGCTTGCGCAGCGGCCGGTAGATGCTTTCCAGGTCCGCCAGGCTGTCGGCCGTGCGCTGGTACAGCCGCATGGCGGCCGGGCCCCAGTTGCTTTCGCCGCAGTCGTCCAGCAGCGCCTGGTAGGCGTCCTGCAGATCCTGCGCGGCAAAGCGGACGGCAAGCTTGAGCCGGCTGGCAAAGCTCGCCGGCAGCGCACCGCGCTTTTCGCGCAGCCAGGGGTCGGCCGCCGGCTGCCGCAGTGCGGCGTCGCACAGTGACGCCATCAGCGGCGCGGCCTCTTCCAGGGCCTGCGCCACGCAGCGGTCGAAAACGGAAGAAGCATGCACTGTCACGGCACTCCCCTCGAAAGCGTCCTGGTATGCGGCGCAGGCGCCGCAGCGGCTTACTTCAGTGCCTTGAAGCGCATGCGCTTGGGCGCAGCGCCCTCTTCGCCCAGGCGCTTCTTCTTGTCGGCCTCGTATTCCTGGTAGTTGCCGTCGAAGAACACCCACTGGGAGTCGCCTTCGGCAGCCAGGATGTGCGTGGCGATACGGTCCAGGAACCAGCGATCGTGGCTGATCACCAGCACGGTGCCCGCGTATTCCAGCAGCGCATCTTCCAGCGCGCGCAGGGTTTCCACGTCCAGGTCGTTCGAGGGCTCGTCCAGCATCAGCACGTTGCCGCCCTGGATCAGCGTCTTGGCCAGGTGCAGGCGGCCGCGTTCGCCGCCGGAGAGGTTGCCCACCTTCTTCTGCTGGTCCTGGCCGTTGAAGTTGAAGCGGCCGGCATAGGCGCGCGAGGCCATCTGGAACTTGCCGACGTTGATGATGTCGAGGCCGCCCGAGATGTCTTCCCACACCGTCTTCTCGTTTGCCAGCGCGTCGCGGTGCTGGTCGACGAAGGCCATCTTCACGGTCTGGCCGACGATGACATTGCCCGAGTCCGGCTGCTCCTTGCCCGCGATGAGCTTGAACAGCGTCGATTTACCGGCGCCGTTCGGGCCGATGATGCCGACGATGGCGCCGGCCGGGATGTTCATGCTCAGGTTGTCGATGAGCACGCGGTCACCGAAGCTCTTGGTGACGTTGTGGAACTCGAACACCTGCGTGCCCAGGCGCTCTGCCACAGGAATGAAGATTTCCTGCGTCTCGTTGCGGCGCTGGTATTCGTAATCGCTCAGTTCCTCGAAGCGGGCGATACGCGCCTTGCTCTTGGCCTGGCGGCCCTTGGCGTTCTGGCGCACCCACTCCAGTTCCTTCTTCAGGGCCTTGGCGCGGGCTTCCTCGCCCTTTTGCTCGGCCTCCAGGCGGTTGCCCTTCTGGATCAGCCAGTCGGAGTAGTTGCCCTTGTACGGAATGCCGTGGCCACGGTCCAGTTCCAGGATCCACTCGGCCGCGTTGTCGAGGAAGTAGCGATCGTGGGTGATGGCCACCACGGTGCCGGTGAAGCGGTGCAGGAACTGCTCCAGCCATTCCACCGATTCGGCGTCCAAGTGGTTGGTGGGTTCGTCGAGCAGCAGCATGTCGGGCTTGGACAGCAGCAGCTTGCACAGTGCCACGCGGCGCTTTTCGCCACCCGACAGCTTGCTAATGATGGCGTCCCACGGCGGCAGGCGCAGCGCGTCGGCGGCGATCTCGATCTGGTGCTCCGAATCGGTGCCCGCGGCGGCGATGACGGCCTCCAGCTCACCCTGCTCGGCGGCCAGCGCGTCGAAGTCGGCATCGGGCTCGGCGTAGGCGGCGTAGATCTCGTCCAGGCGCTTCTTGGCGTTGTTCACCGCGCTCATGGCCTCCTCGATCTCCTCGCGCACGGTGTGCTCGGGGTTGAGCTGCGGCTCCTGCGGCAGGTAGCCGATCGACAGGCCGGCCATGGGGATGGCCTCGCCCTCGAACTCCTTGTCCACGCCGGCCATGATCTTCAGCAGCGAGGACTTGCCCGAGCCGTTCAGGCCCAGCACGCCGATCTTGGCGCCAGGGAAGAAGGACAGCGAAATGCCTTTCAAGATCTGCCGCTTGGGCGGCACGGTCTTGGTCAGCTGATTCATCGAAAAAACGTATTGAGCCATGTGTTCTTGTGTCGAAAAACAGTAAAAAATGGGTATCCGAACCTTGGGATTATCGTTGCATGCGACAATACCCGGGAATTTCAGGTTCCAGTCGCCTGAAACACCAGCGCTTTTGCTGCGGACGAAGGACTCGCTCCAGGCTCCACTCTCTGAACCCATCGGTCTGCGACTGGCAGGCAATAAAACCAAAAATTGCTTCGACAAGGCCGATACCCGGCGTCCAGGCTAGGACGCATCTATCAATGACTTTTGAAGAACTGAATCTGGCGCCTGCCATCGTGCAGGCCGTGCGCGAGCAAGGCTACGAAGCCCCTACCCCCATCCAGGCCCAGGCCATCCCCGCCGTGCTGCAGGGCAAGGATCTTTTGGCCGGCGCCCAGACCGGCACCGGCAAGACGGCTGCCTTCACGCTGCCGATGCTGCACCTGCTGAGCCAATCGCCGGCCACGGGCCGCAAGGGCATCCGCGCCCTGGTGCTGGCCCCCACGCGTGAATTGGCCGCCCAGGTCGAGGAAAACGTGCGCGACTACGCCAAGCACCTGCCCATCCAGTCCACCGTGATCTTCGGCGGCGTGGGCATGAACCCGCAAATCGAGCGCATCAAGAAGGGCGTGGACATCCTGGTGGCCACGCCGGGCCGCCTGCTCGACCTGCAGCAGCAGGGCTTCCTCGACCTGTCCACCGTCGAAATCCTGGTGCTGGACGAAGCCGACCGCATGCTCGACATGGGCTTCATCCATGACGTGAAGAAGGTGCTGGCGCTGATGCCCAAGAGCAAGCAGAGCCTGCTGTTCTCGGCCACCTTCAGCGACGAGATCCGCGACCTGGCGAACACCCTGCTGCGCGATCCGCTGCACATCCAGGTCACGCCGCGCAACACCACGGTGCAGCGCATCAGCCAGCTCATCTGCCCGGTGGGCCGCGCCAAGAAGAAGCAGGCGCTGCTGCACATCATCAACGAGCACGACTGGAGCCAGGTGCTGGTGTTCACCCGCACCAAGTTCGGCGCCAACAACGTGGCCGACTTCCTGACCAAGAACGGCGTCTCGGCCATGGCGCTGCACGGCAACAAGAGCCAGAGCGCCCGCACCCAGGCACTGTCGGGCTTCAAGACCGGCGAGATCCGGGCGCTGGTGGCCACCGACATCGCCGCGCGCGGCATCGACATCGACGACCTGCCGCACGTGGTGAACTACGAAATCCCCAACGTGCCCGAAGACTACGTGCACCGCATCGGCCGCACCGGCCGCGCCGGCCGCGAAGGCCATGCGGTGAGCCTGGTCTGCATGGACGAAGAAGGCTTCATGATGGACATCGAGCGCTTCACCAAGCAGGAAATTGCCGTGCAGCGCCTCGAAGGCTTCGGCCCCGACGAGGGTGAGAAGGGCGAACCCATCGCCATGGGCCGCCAGACCATCTGGGGCGGCGCCGGCAAGCCGCCGAGCCGCGAAGTCATGCAGGCCGCCGCCAAGGCCGCCCGCAGCGAAATGATGGAGCGCATCCGCGCCAACAAGCCTGCCCGTGGCACCGGTGGCGGTGCCGCGAAGAGCGCTGGCAAGAGCCCGGCGCCCCGCCAGGCCGACGCAGGCCAGGGCCAGGCCGGCGACGCCCAGCCGCGCAGCGAGCGCGCACCGCGTCCGCAGCGTTCCGGTTCCGGCAACGGCATGGGCCGCGGCGCGCCCGGCAGCAGCCACGGCAATCGCCGCGGCGGAAGCGCTGGCAACGGCGGCGGCAACAGTGGCCGCAGCAGCGGTGGTGGCGGCGGCGGTCCGCGCTACGACGACCACCACCAGCCCCGCGCCGACGCCCACCTGGGCACGCAGTTCGGCGGCACCGTGGACGGCCGCAGCCGCAATCGCGGCGCCGGCGGCGGACAGCCCGACCCGATGCGCACCAGCGTCGACAGCATGGCGGACCGCAACCGCCGTGGTGGATTCGGTGGCGGCCGTGGCCGCAGCGGCGGTGGTGGTGGCGGCGGATCTTTCGGTCGCCGTTAAGCACACGCTTTAAAAACCATAGCTGCCAGCGCTTACTCTGTAAGCGCTGGCAGCTTTTTTATGCTCAAAGCATTGCGCGCAGCGCCATCAGCGCGCCCATCAGCACCACCTGGTGCAGCATGTAGTACGTCAGACTGTGCCGCCCCAGCGCGGCCAGCAGGCGCAGCGGCCAGCCGGCGGGGCGCTGCAGCGCGGCCGGCGGGCGCCGCACCATGAGGCGCCCCAGCCACAGGCCCAGCAGGGCCACGCCCATCCACGGCAGCAGCGGCACGTAGTCCTCGGTGCGCGGCAGCTGGGTGATCAGGCCCAGCACGCTGCCCGCGCGGCCATCGAGCGCCTGCATCAGCGCCGCCGGCAGCTCCGCGCTCACCAGCCCGTAGATCCGCGGCAAGGCCACGGCGAATGCCGCCACCGCCAGCAGCACCGGGCCGCGCCAGCGCTGCGCCCACCCCAGCAGCAGCGACACCGCGGCGATGCAATGCAGCACGCCAAAGTAGATATAGCTTTGCGGAAAGACCAGGTACGAGGCCACGGACACCAGCAGCGCGCAGCCCGCCACGCGCCACCAGCGCGGCCCCAGCAGCGGCGCCGGCACGGGCCGGGCCTGCACCAGTGCCTGCGAGATGCCCACGCACAGAAGGAACAGCGTGACGATGCCGACGCGCTGCCAGGTCCAGAACGGGTCGTGGTAGAAGTCCTGCGGCCAGAAGCCCAGGTGGCTCAGGTCGAAGCAGAAATGGAACACCGTCATCCACACCAGGGCCAGCCCGCGCAGCGCGTCCAGATGGATCCAGCGGGAGACAAGGGGCTTGGGGGCTATGGTGTTCGGCATGGGCGGCAAGGCGTTGGATCGGCGCCAGTGTAGCGGCTCAGCAGGGGTTGCCGCAGCGGCGACTCCTTCAGGCTGGCTTGCACTTTCTGGCATGAAATATGAGTTTTTTGTCTTTTCTATCTATAAATCTTCCTATATCAATAGCTTGCATGACAAATCAGCCAGATACCAGATCCATGGCAAAGCCCTCAGTTGAGCTCAATGTAGATATCAACTGCATTCAAATCGTCAAAATATTAAGCAAAATTCAGAAAAATCACTGAAGTACGTAATTTTTTCTCGACGGTCATTTGGTAGTTGGTACCAAAAAAAGCCAAATCTTCGTGATGCCGCATGGGCTCTGGCCCGTGCCACAATACGCCGGTTTTTCACCACCACGCATCGCGGCCTGCCCGGCAGGCGCCTTGCCTTCCCTGGTCTTCATCTTGGCTTCCCCATCGCCCGCCAGCGGCATCGCGCTGCAATCCGTCCACCTGCAGCGAGGCACCACCCAGGTGTTTCGCGGCCTGAGCCTGCGCCTGGAGGAGCCGCGCATCGGCCTGATCGGCAACAACGGCGCGGGCAAGACCAGCCTGTTCCGGCTGCTGTGTGGCCTGGAGCGCCCCGCGCAGGGCAGCGTGCAGGTCGCGGGCCACGACCTGCAGGCTGCCCGCGTGCCCCTGCCCGGCGTGGTGGGCATGATGTTCCAGAACCCCGACGACCAGATCATCTTTCCCACCGTGGAGGAGGAGCTGGGCCTGAGCCTGCAGTACCAGGGCGTGCCGCGCAAAGAGGCCATCCGCCGCGGCCAGGAGTTCCTCGCGCAGCGCGGCCTGGCCGACTGGGCGCAGCGCGCCGTCGGCAGCCTGAGCCACGGCCAGCGCCAGCACGTGTGCTGGCTGTCGCTGCAGATGGCCGCGCCCGCCGTGATGCTGCTGGACGAGCCTTTCGCCAGCCTCGACCTGCCCGGCCAGGCCCGGCTGGCGGCCGACATCCGCCGGGCGCCGCAGCAGGTAGTGGCCTCCACCCATGTGCTCGACCACGTGCGCGGCTGGGAGCGCGTGCTCTGGCTCGATCGCGGCGAGATCCGCGGCGACGGGACTGGCCACGAGGTCTGCGCCGCCTACGAGGCCCACGTGCGCACCCTGGCGCCGGAGCTGGAGCCGGTCTGATGGGCAGCCTGTACAGCGACATCCCGAGCTGGCTGCACCGCGTGCCGGCCGGCGCCAAGCTGGCCATTCTGGCGCTGGCGGGCATGCTGCTGCTGTTCTTGCCATCGGCCCCCTATGGCCAGTGGCAGGCCGGCGCGTTCGCCGTGGTGCTGGCGCTGTACCTGAGCCTGGGCGCGGCCAGCCGCCCTACCCGCCGCCTGGTGCGCATGGCCGCGATCACCGCCGCGCTGGTCGCCGGCTTCCATGCGATCACCGGCCGGCCGTTGCTGGGCATCGAGAGCGCGCTGCGCCTGCAAAGCTGCACCATGCTGGGCGCGATGCTGACGGCCACGACCCGCTTCGGCGAGTTGCTGGCCGTGGCCGAGCGCTGCCTGGCGCCGCTGCAGCGCTTTGGCGTGCGCACCGAGCGCCTGGCCTTGCAGCTCGGGCTGATGATGCGCTTCACCGAACATTTCTTCGTGCAGTGGTCACGCCTGGACGACGCCCACCGCATCCGCACCGGCAAGGCCGGCGGCCTGCGCCTGCTGGCGCCGCTGACGATCCGCATGCTGCTGGCGGCGCGCAAGGTGGCGGATGCGCTGGCGATTCGGTTGGGGGCTTGAATGATGCTGGCTGCATCTGCTTTCAGCTGCTTGCCTCTGTTGAGGACAGAGGCCGAGGTTTCGCCCCGGCGGGCGACCTACTTTTCTTGCCCACGCAAGAAAAGTGGGCAAAAGAAGCGTGCCCTGCTGTCTGCGACCCCAACGCCTTGCGTTGGGGCAACCTGTGGCGTGACGTTTGCGGGGTGCGCCGTGGAACTCGACTCCGCGCCAAAGGCGCTGCGCTCGGACAACCCCGGCGAGTCAGACAACGAAGCATGCGCGCTCCGACGCGCATGCCCACCCCGCAAACGCCCCGCCACAGGCGCAGCCAGAAGGGGTGGGCAAACAAGCCGGGCCATCGCTTCGCTCGGCCCCTGATCTCAAAAAGATAGCTACTCGCGCATACCCCATAAGCCACAACGCCCTATTTCACTTCAATCCTTCCTGCCATGAACACCTCCTCCACCCACCGCCTCGCCCTCGTGGCCCTGTTCGCCGCGCTGATGGCCGTTTTTGGCCTGATTCCCAAGATCGACCTGCCGCTGGGCGTGCCCATCACCGTGCAGACCCTGGGCGTGATGCTCGCCGGCTGCCTGCTGGGCGCGCGGCTGGGCTTCCAGGCCATGCTGCTGTTCCTGGCGGCGGTGGCGCTGGGCCTGCCACTGCTGTCGGGCGGGCGCGGCGGCGTCGGCGTGTTCTTCCTGCCGTCGGCTGGCTACCTGGTGTCGTGGCCCGTGGCGGCCCTGGTGACCGGGCTCGTGATGCGGATGCTGCCGGGCGCCACGCCGGGCCGCCTGACGGCCAATGCCTTCATCGCCTCGGCAGTCGGCGGCATCCTCGTGATACATGCCTTCGGCATCGTCGGCCTGGTGCTGATGGCCAAGCTCGCCCCCATGCAAGCGCTGATGGGCGATCTGGTCTTCGTGCCCGGCGACCTGATCAAGTGCGTGGTGGCCGCCGTGGTGGTGCACACCGTGGCGCGCGGCATTCCCGACTGGCGCTTCGGCGGCCGCGCCAACCCGCAATGAACGCGGCAGAGCTGCCGCAGTGGCAGCGCTTCGTCCATGGCCCGCTGGCGCATTGGGCCGCCGAGCGCGGCGAGGCCACGGCCTTTGACGATGGCACGCAGCAGCTGAGCTTTGCTGCGCTGCATGCGCTGGTGCAGCAGCGTGCCCGCCAACTCGATGCGCGGCAGGCGCCGGCCACGGTGCTGGTCGACGATGCCAACGGACCGGTGCAGATGCTGGCGGATTTCCTCGCCGTCATCGCCAGCGGCCGCTGCGCCGCCGTGGCCGACAGCGACTGGCCCGCGCCGGTGCAGGCCCATGTGCAGGACTTGATGGCCGATTTCATAGCCAAATCGGCCTCCATCCCTTATCCAGAGAGCGATGAATGCTCTCCTTTTTATATAGGCTTCACCTCGGGCAGCACAGGCACGCCCAAGGGCTATCGCCGCCACCACCGTTCGTGGACCGAGAGCTTCCGCGTCTGCCTGGATACCTTCGGCGCGGCCGCCGCCACGCGCGTGCTGGCGCCCGGGCGCATGTCGCATTCGCTGTTTCTGTTTGGCGCGCTGCTCGGCATCTGGAGCGGCGCGGGCGCGGTGCTGCAGGCCCAGTTCTCGGCCCCGCGCTGCCTGGCCGCGCTGGCCGCCGGCGCGGCGCCCTGCCTGGTGGCCGTGCCCAGCCAGCTGCTGGTGATGCTGCAGCTGGCCGAGCGGCGGCGGCTCGCGCCCATGCCGGCGGTGCGGCTCATCCTCATCAGCGGCGCGCGCTGGATGCGCCAGCACACGCCGGCGCTGCAGGCGCTGTTTCCGCAAGCGCGCATCGTGGAGTTCTACGGCGCGTCCGAGGCCAGCTTCATCGCGTGGATGGATGCGCGCAGCGACGCGCCCGCGCAGCAGGTGGGCCGGCCGTTCTCCAACGTGCGGCTGCAGATCCGCGACGGCGTGGCGCCCAGCGCGCGCGTGCTCGGGCCCGGCGAGGTGGGCAGCATCTTCATCCACAGCCCCATGCTGTTCATGGACTACGTGGGCGGCAGCCATGACGCAACGGCCGCCGTGCGCCTGGATGAAGCCGATGGCGAATGGCTGTCGGTGCGCGACATGGGCAGCCTTCATGATGACGGCATGCTGACCCTGGTGGGCCGCGAAAAGCGCATGCTCGTCACCCAGGGCAAGAACCTGTTCCCCGAGGAGGTCGAGGCCGTGCTGTGCGAGCACCCGGGCATCGCCGCGGCCTCGGTGCAGGGCCTGCAGGATGCACTGCGCGGCCAGCTGGTCGCGGCCGTGGTGCAGCCCGTGCCCGGCGCCGCGCCGCCCTCGGCCGCCGAATTGCAGCACTGGTGCCGCGAACGGCTCGAAGCCTTCAAGACGCCGCGCCGCTTCTTCGTGGCCCAGCCGCTGCCGCAGACCGCCAGCGGCAAGCCCGACCACGCGGCCATCGCGCAATGGCTGCACAATCCCGAGTCATGCCCGTCCCCTCTACCCTGATCGCCGGCTTTGCCCGCAGTGCCGTCGCGCCGCACGGCGGGGCTTTCCGCCAGCTCGCGCCGCACCAGCTCGCCGCGCCGGTGCTCCGGGGCCTGCTGGCGCGCGCTGGCGGCAGGCCGCAGGACGTGGACGCCATCGTGCTCGGCAACGCGCTGGGCGCCGGCGGCAACCCGGCGCGCATGGTGGCCTTGGCCGCCGGCCTGCCCGAGCACTGCGCGGCCTACAGCATCGATACGCAGTGCTGCGCCGGGCTGGACGCCGTGGCCATGGGCGCGGCGCTCATCGCCAGCGGCCAGGCCCACGTGGTGGTGGTCGGCGGCGTCGAGGCCTGGAGCCGCGCCCCCATCCGCCAGACCCGGCCGCTGCACGCAAACGAGCAGCCCCAGTCCTACGAGCGCCCACCGTTCGCTCCCCGCCCGCAGGACGACCCCGACCTGCTTCTGGCCGCGGCCCGCTATGCGGCCGAGCACGGATATACCCGCGAGCAGCAGGACGATTACGCCCGCCGCAGCCACGAGCGCGCCATGCAATCGCAAGGCCCACTGGCCGATGAAATCATCGCCATCGAAGGCCTGCGGCACGACGCCTACCCGCGTGCGCTGCGGCCCGCGCAGCTGGCGCGCATGCCCGTCGTGGCGCAGTCCGATCTGCACGAAGCACCGGAAGCGCAGCAATGCGCCACCAGCGCGCTGGCCATCTCCACCCGCGCCGATGGCGCAGCCCTGGTGCTGCTGGCCAGCGAATCTGCCTGCGCCGAACTGGGCTTGCGCGCCGTGGCCCGCTGGCACGGCTACCGCGCGCAGGGCGGCGCCAGCGCCATGCCGTTGACCCAGGCTCTGGCCGCCGCCGACAGCCTGATGCAGCGCGGGAAATTGGACTGGACTGCGCTGCACGCCATCGAGCTGCATGACGCCTTTGCCGTGCAGGGCCTGCAGTGGGAACAGCACCTGGAGCAACATGGCGTGGATGCCGCGCGGCTGAACCGCCACGGCGGCGGCCTGGCGCGCGGCCACCCGATAGGCGCCTCGGCCGCCATCGCGCTGGTGCGCCTGCTGGCCGACCTGCAGCGCGCCGGCACGGACGCCTGGGGCCTGACGGCCGTGGCCGGCGCCGGCGGGCTGGGCAGCGCGGCGCTGCTGCGAGCCTGCTAAAAAAGAGAGCGGCTAGCGCTTTCCACTCCTTGGATTTCAGATGTTTTCATAGGGAAAACATGGATGGCAGAGCGCCAGCCGCTCTCTTTTTTGATGTTCAATCGCGGATGCGCTGAAAATACTCCGCCAGCGCGGCGCGCTCGGTGCGCGTGCGGTTGATGGGCGCCGCCTCATCGGCATAGCCCAGCGCCATGCCGCAGACCACGGTGTGGCGCTCCTCCAGGCCCAGCACCTCGCGGATCACGCCCGGGTACGAAGCCATGGCGCCGATGGCGCAAGTCGCCAGCCCCCGCGCCTCGGCCGCCAGCATCAGGCCGTAGATGGCCATGCCCAGGTCCATGTAGCCGCCGCTGCCGAAGCCGCTGTCGATGGTGATGAGTATGGCGACCGGCGCGTCGAAGAAGCGGAAGTTGCGCTCGAACTGCTCGGCCCTCCCCACCCCATCGCCGCGCGCCACGCCCAGTGCGCCATACAGCGCCTGCGCCGCCGCCACCTGGCGCTTGCGCAGCGACATGGGCAGCGGGCGCGGAAAGTAGTCGTAGTCCTCGCGCTCCTGCGCGCCGCCGCGGAAGGCCTGCACCAGCCCTTCGCTCAGCCGCGCCCGCGCCGCGCCATCGATGTGCCAGAACGAGCCCGGCTGCAGGTTCGCACCGCTGGGCGCCCAGCGCGCCTCCTGCACCACGGCCTCGACCAGTGCATCGGCCACCGGGCGATCGAGGAAGGCGCGGGTGGAATGGCGCTGCAGGGCCAGGCTATCGGCATCGGTCATCGGTGGCATGGCAAGGGAGTACATCGTGTTGTCGTCATTTCCATTCAATCGCCGCTTCAGTGGCCGCCCCAGGCCTGCCGCTGCTCGCGCAGGAAGGGCCGGTCGATCTGCTCGGCCAGCGAGTCTATGTCGGCCGGGCGCACGCCGGCTGCGGCAAAGTGCGTTTTCCAGCCACCGGCCACCTGAGCTACCTCGCGCACCAGCTTTTCCGCTGCCTTGCGCGCAAGGCCGAACTGCGCCGACTCGGACAGTGCGTTGTCCAGCGTCGCATCGGACTGCTGCGCGCCGACCCGCATCTGCTGGTAGCCCAGCGCCTGGCCCGAGGGCAGCACGTCGAAGGCCGGCGACAGCTCGTAGCTGCCGCTGTCGGTGGCCAGCAGCACGTGGTTCTTCTCGTGGTCGTCGGTGTTGTCGAGCAGGATGTTGAAGACCATGCGGCGGAACAGCTCGTGCATCTGCGCCAGGTTGCGCTGGCCCTGCACCACACCGCGGCGCCGCAGCAGCTGCGCCAGCTCGGGGTAGCCCATGGGCTCGCCCGCCGCCTGCAGGGCCACGCGCGCAGACAGCGCGTGCCGGCGCCTGCCGCCATCGCGGTCGAAGCGTTTCACCGCCACGGCGTGCCCTTGCTGCAGCGGCACCGCCAGGGTCTCGGCCACGGCGATGCCTGCCTGGCGCGCCAGCGTCATCGTGGCGTGCTCGACCAGCGGCATGTCCACCGCCTCGCCCGGTTCGGAGAATTTGAGCACCCACTGCGCACCGTCGATCTCCACCAGCGCCTTGGGCCGCGCGCCGCCCATGGTCACGCCGGGCGCGATCAGGCGACGCTGCTCGCGCGGCACCGGCGAACCGTCGAGCACCTGCCGCACCAGGGCCTGGATGGCCTGGGCATCGGCAAAACCCGGCAGCGGGCCCAGTTTGCGCGGCAGGTAAGCATCGGGCGACAGCGACACGCCCAGCGCGCCAAAGCGCTCGTCGCCGGCATAGAACAGGTATTCCATCAGCGACAGGCGCGGCGGCTTGTCGAGCACGCGGATCACGCGCTCGCCCCAGCGGTCGGGCCGGGCATCGTCCACGGCGCCGGCCGCGGTGTCCTTCTCGGCGGGCAGGAATTCCTGGTCCAGCAGCGGCAGGTCTTCGCTGAGCGCAAAGCCGTGGGCCAGCCATTGCGGCGCATAGCGCAGCGACACGCCCTTGAGCGCCCGCACCATGTGCAGCGTGCCGATCCAGACCGGCGCAGCGGGCTGGCCCAGCCACCACAGGTACAGCGTGTCCTGCGGCGCGTAGGCGGGTATCGCGGCATCTCCGGCCTGCATCACTCGGGCTCCTTTTCAGGGGCTCGGAGCGCGCGCAGCCGCGCCTCCACCGACGCCGGCTTGCGCACCGAGCGCGCCTGCGCGGCACGTACCGATGACTCCAGCGCACCCAGGTCGTGCTCGGGCGCGGCCAGCTCGGCCAGCGCCGGGCTGCGGCCAATCAGCCACAGCGCCGTCGCATAGGCACCGAAGGACACGCTGGGGTCGCCGCGCTCCATGCGGATCAGCGTGGGCTCGGACACCCCTATCCGCTGCGCCCAGGCCTTGAGCGGCTCGCGCCGGCGCTTGCGGGCAATGGCCAGGTGCTCACCCAGCTGCCGCAGGCTCGCCAGTACGGCGGGCGGCATGGATTCGAGGGCCTGGGATTTCTTGGACATGCATATATGTTAGCAAATTGTCCAAAATACTTAAATATATTTAAGTTTAGCGCTGGCTACCCGGCCGTGACGATGCTCACCCCGCCATCCACCGCAAGGTACTGGCCGGTGATGTGCTTGCCGGCGTCGCTGGCCAGCAGCAGCAGCGGGCCCTTGAGGTCGTCGTCGCCGCCCAGACGGCCCAGCGGCGCGTGGCCGGCCATGTCGGCCTCGCCGATGTGGTCGATCAGCCCCGACGACAGCTTGGTGCGGAAAAAGCCCGGGCACAGCGCGTTGACGCGGATGCCATGGCGCCCCCATTCGGCCGCCAGCGCACGCGTGAAGTTGATGACCGCGCCCTTCGAGGTGTTGTAGGCCAGGGTCTGCATCTGCGGCGGGTTGCCGCCCAGGCCGGCGATGGACGCGAGGTTGACGATGCAGCCGCTGCGCCGCGCGATCATGTCGTGCTTGCCCAGGTACTGGCTGAGCAGGAAGTAGCCGCGGATGTTGAGGTTCATCACCTTGTCCCACGCGGCCACGGGGTGGTCCTCGGCCGGCGCGCCCCAGCTCGCGCCGGCGTTGTTGACGAGGATGTCCACCCGCCCCAGCCGCTGCAGGCTCTGCGCGCCCAGGCGGGCGATGTCGTCGTCCTGCGCGCAGTCGGCGGCGATCCAGTCGGCCACTATGCCCTGGGCGCGCAGCTGGGCTACGGCCTCTTCCAGTTCGGCCGCCTTGCGCGACGAGAGCAGCACGTGCGCCCCCGCCTCGCCCAGCGCCTGCGCCATCTGCAGGCCCAGGCCGCGCGAGCCGCCGGTGACGAGGGCGGTCTTGCCGCTGAGATCGAAAAGCTGTTGAACGGTGCGGGTGTCGTGGGACATGGCGCTCCTTGGAGTCGATGGAAAGGTCAGAGCCCGGGAAGCTTGTAGTCCTTGAGCTGCTCGCGCAGCCGGGTCTTGAGCATCTTGCCGGTGGCGCCCAGCGGGATGCTCTCGACGAAGACCACGTCGTCCGGGATCTGCCACTTGGCCGTCTTGCCGGCGTAGAAGGCCAGCAGCTCGTCGCGGCTCAGGCTCTCGCCGGGCTTGAGGGCCACGACCACGATGGGCCGCTCGTCCCACTTGGGGTGCGGCATGCCCACGCAGGCGGCCATGGCCACCTTGGGGTGGGCCATGGCGATGTTCTCGATGTCGATGGAGCTGATCCACTCGCCGCCGGACTTGATCACGTCCTTGCTGCGGTCGGTGATGTGCATGAAGCCGTCGGGGTGGATGGTGGCCACGTCGCCGGTGGGGAACCACTCGACGCCGTGCTCGTCGCGCACCAGCGGCGGCGCGCCGGTGTTGCGGTAGTAGTCGGCCACCACCCAGGGGCCGCGCACCAGCAGGTCGCCGAAGGTCTTGCCGTCCCAGGGCTGCTCGCGGCCGTCGTCGCCGACGATCTTCATGTCCACGCCGAAGATGGAGCGGCCCTGCGTGGCCAGCAGCGCGGCCTGCTCCTCGGCGGGCAGCGACAGGTGCTTGTTCTTGAGCGTGCACACCGTGCCCAGCGGGCTCATTTCGGTCATGCCCCAGGCGTGGAGCACGGTCACGCCGTACTGTTCCTGGAAGGTCTGGATCATGGCCGGCGGGCAGGCCGAGCCGCCGATCACCGTGCGCTTGAGCGACGAGAAGCGCAGCCCGTTCTGCTGCAGGTACGACAGCAGCATCTGCCACACGGTGGGCACGCCGGCGGCAAAGGTCACCTGCTCGGCCTCCAGCAGCTCGTAGACCGATTTGCCGTCCAGCCCCGGCCCGGGAAAGACCAGCTTGGCGCCATTGAGCAGCGCCGAATAAGGCGTGCCCCAGGCGTTGACGTGGAACATGGGCACCACCGGCAGGATCACGTCGCGCGACGACAGGCACATCACGTCCGGCAGCGAGGCGCCGTAGGCGTGCAGGATGGTGCTGCGGTGTGAGTACAGCGCCGCCTTCGGATGGCCCGTGGTGCCGCTGGTGTAGCACATGCCGCAGGCGGTGTTCTCATCGAGCACGGGCCACTGGTAGGTGGCGGGCGCATCGGCGATCCAGCTCTCGTAGTCGCACAGGCCGGGGATGCCGGTATCGGCCGGCAGGTGCCCGGGGCCGCACAGCACCACCCACTGCCGTACGCCGGGGCACTTGGCGTGGATAGCCTGGATGATGGGCACGAAACTCAGGTCGAAGCACAGCGCCTGGTCCTCGGCATGGTTGACGATCCAGGCGATCTGGTCGGGATGCAGGCGCGGGTTGACGGTGTGCACCACGCGGCCCGAGCCGCCCACGCCGTAGTACAGCTCGAGGTGGCGGTAGCCGTTCCAGGCCAGCGTGGCCACGCGGCTGCCGGGCTCCAGCCCCATTGCGTCGAGCGTGTTGGCCAGCTGCCGCGCGCGTGCCGCCATGTCGGTGTAGGTATAGCGGTGGATGTCGCCTTCCACGCGGCGCGAGACGATCTCGGTGTCGCGGTGGTAGCGCGCCGCGAACTCCAGCAGCGACGAAATCAACAGCGGCTGGTTCTGCATCAGGCCTAGCATGGGAAGTCTCCTGGCTGTACTTGGTTATATGGCGGGCAGCACCCGCTGCTGCCGAGTTTGTACCATGCTTCGGCACCCTACAATCGCGGCCTTGCTCCACCTTCCGCACCCGTGCTGCACCCCATCCACGCCGACCCGCACCTGCTGGTGCTGAACAAGCCCAGCGGCCTGCTCTGCGTGCCCGGGCGCGGGCCCGACAAGCAGGATTGCCTGAGCAGCCGCGCACAGGCGCAATGGCCGGATGCGCTGGTGGTGCACCGGCTGGACCAGGCCACTTCGGGGCTGGTGGTGATGGCGCGCAACCCGATGGCGCAGCGCCAGCTGGGCGATGCCTTCGCGGCACGCCAGGTCGAGAAGCGCTACCTCGCCGTGGTGTGGGGCGAACCACAGGCGACCGAGGTACCTGAAGCCCCCGGCATGCCACAGGACGGCGAGCGCTGGAATCTGATCGACCTGCCCATCGCCGCCGACTGGGAACGCCGCCCGCTGCGCGTGATCGCCACCGATCCGCAGGCGGGCCAGGCCAGCCAGACCTGGTGGCGCCCGGTGGCGAAAACGGAGGCCGAGGCCGCCGCCATGCCGGCCATAGGCCCGGGCTGCAGCCGGCTGTGGCTGGCCCCGGTCACCGGCCGCACGCACCAGCTGCGCGTACACCTGCAGGCCCTGGACTGCCCGATGCTGGGCGATGCGCTCTACGCCCCCGGGCCCGTGCAGGCCATGGCGCCCCGATTGCTGCTGCAGGCGCAACGCCTGGCCCTGGTGCACCCGGTGACCGGCGAATGGCTGGAGTTCGCGCTGCCCGTCGAGTTCTAGCCGCCGCTTCGCTCGCGCCCTGCCCCCGAGACTTACCCTGAGCCCTCCCAGGCAAACGCGCCGTGGTACCAGCGAATGCCCAGTGCTGGCGCTATTGGGTCCAGCCCCCGCTTGCACACACTGTTACCGAACTTGACCACCACACTGGGGACTTGATGCGGAACCTGCAGCAGCACATCGACACCGGAGCGCCATCGCGCGCCGCCACCACCGGACCCACGCGCTGGACGCGCAAATCCTGGCTCCGGGCTGCCGCCGGCCTAGCCGCGGGCGCCTGCATGGCGGGCAGCTGGGGCACGGCGGCTGCGGCTGGAGACCCCATGCATGTGCTGGTGCCCTTCCCGGCCGGCGGAGCCGCCGACTTCGTGGCGCGCATCCTGGCCGACAAGCTGCGCGTGGAGCTGGACCGCCCAGTGCTGATCGAAAACAAGCCCGGCGCCGGAGGGCGGGTGGCCGCCGAAGCCCTCAAGCAAGCCAAGCCGGACGGCAAGACCGTGCTGCTCAGCGCAATGGAGCCGCTGATCATCGCGCCGGCCATCTACCCCAACCTGCGCTTCAACCCGAACACCGATTTCACGCCGGTCACTGACGTGGCGAGCTTCGTCTTCTGCGTGGTCGTGGCGGGCAACTCGCCCTACAACAACCTAGCCGAGTACCTGCAGGCGGCGCGCACGACTCCCGAGAACGCCATGATCGGCATCACCTCGCCAGGCAGCATCGGCCACTTCTTCGCCTACGACTTCGGGCGCACCGTCAAGCTCGACAAGATATCGATGGTGCCGTTCCAAGGCGCGCCGGGGCTGATCACCAACCTGATCGGCGGCCAGGTGCCGGCGGTGATCGACGGCTCGACCGCCTTCGCCGAGCAGCATCGCAACAAGAAGCTGCGCATCCTGGCGCTGTCGTCCACGCAGCGCCTGCCCGGCCTGCCCGATGTGCCGACCTTCGCCGAGAGCGGCTACCCCTCGCTCGTGGCATCCGCCACCACGGTGCTCTACGCGCCCGCCGCCACGCCGCAGCCGCAAATGGCGATGTGGCACCAGGCCATGCGCAAGGTGCTGGCACAGCCCGATGTGCGCGCCAAGCTGCAACGCAACGGCTATATCGTGAGCGAAGGCGCCAGCTCGCAGGAGGTCGTCGACAAGGCCCGCGGCGTTGCCGAGCGCCTGCTGCCCATCGTCAAGGCCACCGGCTTCAAGGGCGACTGAGCCCATTCCTCCCCATTCTCCAAGGCACCCCACCATGACCACCACCTCCGGCCTGCAGCGCCTACGCTTCATCCTCAACACCTACTACTCGGGCCCCCAGGCCTGGTTCTATCTGGCCGACGACCGCGGCTACTTCCGCGACGAAGGGCTGCAGATCGATTTCACCGAAGGCGACACCGCCGCCAACGCGGTGCCCAAGCTCGCCAGCGGCGCCTTCGACGTGGGCTACGGCGACATGAACGCGCTGATCGAGCTGGCGGCGCAACGCCCGGGCGAGGCGCCGATCGCGGTCTACGCCATGCACAACCAGTCGCCCTACACCATCGCCGTGCCCGCCGACGGCCCCATCCACACGCCGGCCGATCTGCGCGGGCGCAAGCTGGTGTCGCATGTCAACGATGCGGCCTGGCGGATGTTTCCCGAGTTCGCGCATGCCAACGGCTTCGACCCGGCCGAGGTGACCGTCGAGTTCTCGGACCTGCGCCACCGCGAGATCGTGCCGCTGATGCTGCAGGGCCGCTGGGACGGGCTGTTCGGCTTCGTCAACACCGTGGCCGCCGGCACCATGGAGGCCGGGCTCGATCCCAAGGCCTGCCTGCGCCACTTGGAGTGGCGCCACCACGTGCCCTCGCTGTATGGCGCGGCGCTGATGGTGACGCCGCAGCTGCGGCGCGAGCGGCCCGAGGTGGTGGCCGGCCTGGTGCGGGCCGTCAACCGCGGCGTGGCCGATGCCGTGGCCGACCTGGATGCGGCGATCGATGCCGTGGCCCGCCGCAACCCGAACATCGACCGCGTGGCCAACCGCGCGCGGCTGGCCGGCACGCTGGCGTTGGAGATGGGGCATGCCGAGGGCGCACGCCATGGCATCGGCGACATCGACGAAGCGCGGCTCGCCGAGGCCATTGCCTGCATCTCTGCGGCCAAGCATTTCGCCACGGCGCCGTCGGCGGCCCAGGTCTTCGACCGCGGCTTCCTGCCCGCAACCGAGCAGCGCGTGCGCTCGCTGGGCTAAGGCTTGCTGCGGCTCAGGCCCGCTTCCTGCGGGCCTGAGACTGCGGCACTCCCGCGGCAGACTCCGCCGACCATGCATCCATGTGGCTGCGCAGCAGCTCCTGCGCCTGCACCGCCACCGGCCCCGGCGTGCCGGTCCCGGTGCGCAGCACGATGGACGCATAGGGCAGCACGGGCAGGCCGGCATCCGGCGGCAGCACCTGCAGGCCTGCGCCCGGCAGCATGCGCTCGGACAGCAGCGACACGCCCAGCCCCGCCCGCACGGCCGCCAGGATGCCAGAGATGTTCGGGCTGGTGTAGGTGATGCGCCAGGGCCGGCCCATCGCGTCCAACTGGCCCAGCGCATGGCCGCGTTGCGCCAGGCCTGAGTGCGCTGGCTGCGCCCCGTGCCCGATGGGCGGGGGGCGCAGCGGCGTGCGCTTACTTGGTGCGGCGCACCTTGGCGCGCGTGTTGACGCCTTCCACGCGCATGTACCAGACGCCGGCCACGCCGGGGGTGATCGAGACGGCAGGGTCGGTCTTGCGCACGGCCGAGAGCGTGGTGCCGTCGGTCTGTTCCCATTCCTGGGCGTTGGCCAGCACGTAGGTGCGGCCCTTGCCGAAGCCACGGAATTCGCCCGGCAGGGTGCTGGTGATCGGCTCGTTGCTGCCGAAGTCGAAG
>JBLZYV010000016.1:56976-59530 GCA_050282565.1 Comamonas sp. | reverse complement strand
ACGCCCACATAGGGCGAGCAGGCCGACAGCAGCGCGATGCCGCCGGCACCGCAGAGGAAGCGCAAGGACTTGGCCATCAGGTCCGCCTCGGGGGCAGCGTGATGCTGGTGCTGTGCGAGATTTCCACCGGCGCGTCCGCCGCGGGGCGGATCACCTGCGCGGGCGGCGGGGGCGGCGCGGCGGGCGGCGGCGGGGCGATCCTGGGCTGGATGTTCTTCTTCCAGGCCTCGACCAGCACGTCGTTGACGAACTGGCGGTCCAGCCACAGCCACAGCAGGAAGGGCACCAGCGTCGGCAGCACCAGGCTGCCCAGCTGGTAGCTGTAGGCCAGGGCTTCGAGCTGGCCCTGGCTGATCTTGAGCACGCGCAGGTCGAGCTGCGTGGTCAGCGCCACCTGCATCAGCAGCGAGCTGCAGATGCTGAACGCCTGGAACGGCAGCAGCACCACATAGCCCACGGCGGCACGCCACCAGCGCCCCGGCCCCCAGGCCGCCAGCAGCAGCGCCAGGAAGATCGGGAACCCGTAGGCGTAGCGGCCCGGATCGCCGTCCACCGAGATCTCCACCCAGCGGCCGCCGGTCTGCGCATTGGCCACGGCGACCGAGGTGTCCACCTCGATCTTGCCCGGCGCGACGTGCACCTGGCGCACCCAGCCCGAGGCGGTCTGCTCCAGCCCGGCCTTGGACAACGCCGCCACCGGGTAGCTGATCCACGGCGACAGGTAGGTCCAGGCCGTGGTGAGCACGATGATGCCGGCGAACGCCAGCACCGCGAAACGCTGCATCGGGTTGAGGCGCTTCATGGCAGTCAGGCGGCTGCTGGCGTCATCGGGGGAGCCGGCGGCTCGGCGTCGTCGGCGCGCTGCCTTCGCTGCCCGGCACGCACCCACACCAGCCAGACGACCAGCACGTCGAGCATGATCAGCGCCTGCCACAGGTATTCATGGGCGAAGTTGAAGGCCGTCATGTTCCACTGCCCCAGGTAGAACAGGCTGATGACGCGCACGATGTTGATGGCCTGCACCGCCACGAAGCCGGCGACCATGCCGATGAGCTTGTGCCGCCACGACGAGGGAAACGCCAGGATCGCCGCGAACAGCACGATGCAGGCCTCGATGCCGTTGCAGCCGGCCTCGATGGACACGCCGAAATTGCTGGCATGGTTCCACAGCACCTTGCCTTCGGCCACGGCCGACTTGTCGAACCAGGTGACGAGGAAGGCGCAGATTTTGGCCAGCAGCGCCGTCCACGGCTCCACCAGGTGCTGCTGCACCCAGTTGAGCATGTTGATGCCGAACAGCGTGAGCTGGATGGCGAGGAAGATGAAGAAGAAGCGGACCATGGCGCGGTGCTCTGGTTGTCGGGGGCGATGCCGGCCATCTTACCTCTGGCGCCCCGCAAAACCACCGCCACACCGGGTGCAGGCCAGGGGGTTTGGCGGCCCGAAAATTCAAATTTGATAGCTGCTTGCGCTTACTGCACAAGCCCAAACCCCTCAAAAGATCAAAAACCCCGCAGAATCAAGGTCCTGCGGGGTTTTCAGCATTCAGGCGCCGGCGGCGCTCAGGCGAGCAGCGCGTTCACCCGCTTCACGTAGGCGGCCGGGTCCTCGGGCATGCCGCCCTCGGCCAGCACGGCCTGGTCGAACAGGATGTGGGCCAGGTCATGGAAGTGCACCGAGCCGTCGAGCTTCTTGACCAGCGGGTGCTCGGGGTTCACCTCCAGCACCGGCTTGCTGTCGGGGGCGGCCTGGCCGGCCTGCTTGAGCAGGCGCGCCAGCTGCAGGCTCATGCCGCCGTCCTGCACCACCAGGCAGGCGGGCGAATCGACCAGGCGGCTGGTGGCGCGCACGTCGTCGGCACGGTCCTTGAGGGCTTCCTTGAGCTTGGCCAGCATGGGCTTGAAGGCTTCGGCGGCCTCTTCGGCGGCTTTCTTCTCGGCCTCGTCCTGCAGCGTGCCCAGGTCCACGGCGCCCTTGGCCACCGATTGCAGCGGCGTGCCATCGAAGTCGTGCAGGTAGTTCAGCGCCCACTCGTCCACGCGGTCGGTCATCAGCAGCACCTCGATGCCCTTCTTCTTGAAGACTTCGAGCTGCGGGCTGTTCTTGGCGGCGGCCAGCGTGTCGGCGGTGATGTAGTAGATGGCCTCCTGGCCTTCCTTCATGCGCGCCTTGTAGTCGGCCAGCGAGACCGTCAGGCCTTCGTGCGTGGTCGAGGCAAAGCGCAGCAGCTTGGCGATGCGGTCCTTGTTGCCGAAGTCCTCGCCCAGGCCTTCCTTGAGCACGGCGCCGAAGGCGTTGTAGAACTGGGTGTACTTGCCTTCCTTGGCCTGGTCCTCGTCGCTGACCACATCGGTCACGCCATCGGCACTTTCGCCAACCGCATGCTTGTCGTGCTTGGCCAGGTCTTCGAGCATGGACAGCACGCGCTTGGTCGAGCCTTCGCGGATCAGGCGCACGTCGCGGCTTTCCTGCAGCAGTTCGCGGCTGACGTTCAGCGGCAGGTCGGCCGAGTCGATCACGCCCTTGACGAAGCGCAGGTAGCCGGGCATCAGCG
>JBLZYV010000016.1:0-56966 GCA_050282565.1 Comamonas sp. | reverse complement strand
CCTTCTTGTCGCGGTTGTAGAGGTCGAACGGCGCCTTGGCCGGGATGAACAGCAGCTGCGTGTACTCGGTGTTGCCTTCAACGCGGTTGTGGCTCCAGGTCAGCGGGTTCTCGAAGTCGTGGCTGATGGACTTGTAGAACTCCTGATACTGCTCGTCGGTGATGTCCTTCTTGGGGCGGGTCCACAGCGCGCTGGCCTTGTTGACGGTTTCCCACTCGCCGGTCTTGAGCATCTCGCCGGGCTGGTCGTTCTCGCCGTCCTTCCACTCCTCCTGTTCCATCAGGATGGGCAGGCTGATGTGGTCGGAGTACTTGCCGATGATCTGCTTGAGCTTGTAGCCGTTGAGGAACTCCTCGGCCTCGGGGCGCAGGTGCAGCGTGATGCTGGTGCCGCGCGCGGCACGCTCGATCTGCTCGACCTCGAACTCGCCGGTGCCGCCGCTGACCCAGCGCACGCCCTCGCTGGCCGGCAGGCCGGCGCGGCGCGACTCCACGGTGATCTTGTCGGCCACGATGTAGCCCGAATAAAAGCCCACGCCGAACTGGCCGATCAGCTGCGAGTCGGCCTTCTGGTCGCCGCTGAGCTTGTCCACGAATGCCTTGGTGCCGCTCTTGGCGATGGTGCCCAGGTTGTCGATGGCCTCCTGCTCGCTCATGCCGATGCCGCTGTCGGCGATGGTGATGGTCTTGGCGGCCTTGTCGAAGGACACCCGCACCTGCAGCTCGGGCTGGTCTTCATAGAGCGCAGCGTTGTTCAGCGCCTCGAAGCGCAGCTTGTCGCACGCGTCCGACGCGTTGGAGATCAGCTCGCGCAGAAAGATCTCGGGGTTGGAGTACAGCGAATGGGTGACCAGGTGCAGCAGTTGCGCGACTTCGGCCTGGAAGGAATGGGTTTGCTTGGTCATGGGTGTACGGGGTCTAAGGAAAGTTGGCTTTGCCCGCCTATATAGGGGCCGCCGGCGCAGCTTCAAGCCTGCGCGCCCCTCACAAAGGCCTGTACCCGCCGTATCGGCTCCGCCCGGACACCATTTGGAGCGCGAATGAGGACGCGTCCAATAAAAAATACCGATCAAAAACTAAAACACAGTAATTTACAGAAGGGTAACGTAACAAGCGTCAACGTCACCTCCGTGACTCCGTTATAAGCAGTATCATTCGAACAAATATGTTTCCTTTAGTTACATATGTAAAACAACCAAGCATTCCAGGCACGCTGCAACACAGATTCGGCACCAAGATTGCAATACATTGTTTTACAAGAATTTTTAACAATTTTCAGCCTGCAAAAAGCCTTCAACCCTGACCTACCGCCCTAGAAAGCCCACCATGTCTGTTACACGTTTTGCCCTTTTCTGCGCACTGCTTGCGACCTCCGCCGCTCATGCCGCGACCGCGCCCACCATGAACTTCAACGTCACGCTGACGGTGAACTCCAAGTGCACCATCACCGGTTCCATCGGCGACATGGCCTTTGGTGCCCAGGACACCTCGGCGACCAACCTGCAGAGCTCGACGACGCTGCAAGTGCTGTGCACCAAGAAGACCCCCTACTCCATCGCGCTGACCCCCAACAGCACCAACAGCACCACCGGCGCCGGCAACATGTCCAGCACCAGCGGCACCAGCAACGTCAGCGGCGCCGCCAACCCCGACACGGTGGCCTACCAGCTGCGCCAGCTGACCGGCGCGTCCGCCGCCGTCTGGGGCAATGTGAGCGGCACCGGCTCCAACGTGGTGTCCGTGCCCGCCGCCTCCAGCACCGGCACGGCCGCGGTGAGCACCACCATCTACGGCACCATCTCGAGCATCGGCAACGTGGTACCCGATACGTACAAGGACGTCGTCACCGTCACCGTCTCCTACTAAGATAGGCGCGCCTGCTGTATCCGTTTGGTCTATGAAACTTCGCCACGCCCTCTGGTCTGTGTTGCTGGCCGTGCCCACCTGGGCACTGGCCATCGGCCTGCAGATCTCGCCCACCTCGCTGCAACTGGCAGCATCGCAGAATGCCGACGGCATCTGGCTGAGCAATGTGGGCGAGACGGTGATCTCGGCCCAGGCGCGCGTGTTCCTCTGGACGCAGCAGGATGAGGATGACCGGCTCGCGCCCTCCACCGGCCTGATCGTCAGCCCGCCGATGCTGCAGATCCCCCCGGGAGGCAAGCAGTTCGTGCGCGTGATCCGCAGCGGCCCGCCGCCCGCGGCCGAAACAGCCTACCGCGTGATCATCGACGAGCTGCCCGTGGAAGCCCCGCCGGCCGAGGGCGCTGCCCCATCGGCCCGCCCGCCGAGCCAGAAGCAGATGGGCCTGTCCTTCGTCATGCGCTATTCCCTGCCGGTCTTCCTGGCCGGCGAAGCTGCCGCCGCGCCCCAGCTGGCGTGGAGCGTGCGCAAGAGCGCCACGCAATGGCAACTGCAGGTGCGCAACACGGGCAGCAGCCGGGCCCGAATCGCCGATGTGCAAGCCGTGCTGGCCGATGGCAGCCGAGCCACGCTGCATGGCGGCCTGCTCGGCTATGCGCTGGCCGGCCAGACCATGCACTGGAACCTGCCTGCCCCGGCTCCCGCCATCCGCCAGCCAGTCACCGGCTACGAGGCCCTGGTGAACTATGAGGTAATGCCGCTCCATGCCACCGACTCCGCCCAACCCTGAGCGGCGGCGGCAATGGATGACAGGCCTGGCAGCCGCGCTGCCGCTGGTGGCCGCAGCCGCCGACGCCCCCAGCTTTTCCGCCTCGGCGCTGCCGCCGGTGAAGCCGGCCCCGGCGCGCGGCCAGCCATCGGCACGCAGCGCGGGCATCCCGCTGTACCTGTCGGTGCAGCTCAACCAACGCGACATGGGCCTGCAGGCAGCACTGTGGCGCGCCGATGCGCTGTGGATGCAGCGCGCCACGCTGACTGGCCTGGGCATCCGGCCCGAGCGGCTGCCGCCACCGGGCACCGCGGATGACGGCTGGGTCGCACTGGAGGCCATGCCCGGCCTCAGCGTGCAATACCGCGCCGCGACGCAGGATGCCACGCTGCAGTTGCCGTTCGACTGGCTGACCTGGCCGCGCACCGACATCACCTCGGTGGACACCTCGTCGCCCACCGCTTCGTCTTCCACCGGCCTGTTGTTCAACTACGACCTGTACGGCGCCCAATCCAGCAGCCGCCAGGGCGGCGTGGGCGCGCTGACCGAGCTGCGGGCCTTCGGCGCCAATGCCGTGCTCAACAGCACGCTGATGTCGCAATACGGCTGGGGCGGCGATGACTCGGCCGGCCAGCAGCAGCCCCGCAACGTGCGGCTGGATACGACCTGGAGCCGCAGCGATCCCGAGCGCATGCTGTCGCTGCGCGTGGGCGACACGCTGACCGGCGCACTGCCCTGGACGCGCGCCACCCGCATCGGCGGCATCCAGATCGCGCGCAACTTCCGCCTGCAGCCCTACCGCGTGACCACGCCCGTGCCAGCGCTGATGGGCACAAGCGCGCTGCCGTCCGACATCCAGCTCTTCGTCAACGGCGTGCAGCAGTACCGGGGCGCGATCCCGGCCGGCCCGTTCGCCGTCAACACGCCCACCGGCATCATCGGCGCCGGCAACGCACAGCTGGTGCTGACCGACGCCTTCGGCCGCGCCACCACGCTGCAGTACAGCTTCTATGGCACCGATGCGCTGCTGGCCAAGGGGCTGAGCGACTGGTCCGCCGAGCTGGGCTGGGTCCGCCGGGACTACGGCTGGCGGTCGTGGAGCTACGGCAGCACTCCCGTGGCCAGCGGCACCTGGCGCTCCGGCCTGTCGGACACCTTCACCTTGCAAAGCCATGGCGAGGCCACCTCGCGCCTCGCGAATGCAGGCGTCGGCGCCGCCTGGCAGATCGGGCCGGCGGGCGTGCTGTCCGCCGCCGCCGCGGGCAGCCGCTATGCGGGCACCACCGGCCACCAGCTCCAGCTGGAGCACAGCTGGAACCGTGCGCCGTTCTACACCAGCGTTCAGGCCACGCGCGCCAGCGGCGACTACCGCGACGCCGCCTCGCTGTACGACACCACGCACCGCAAATCGTCGGCGCGCGCCCTGGTGGGCTACAGCAGCTCTGCGCTCGGCAACTTCAGCGTGGGCACCTGGTACCTCAACACCGCTGCCTACGACCACTCACCCTATGCCGGCGGCAGCGACGCCAGCACCAACCCGCTGTCGCCGGTGCTGCAGCCCGCCTACACCACCGGCGCGCAGCGCTACGTCACGCTGAACTGGAGCAGGCCGATCGGGCGCATGGGCTTCGCCAGCCTGGCGGTCAACCACAACGTGCAGGACCACCGCGCCAGCTCGGTGCAGCTGGGCTTCACCTGGCTGCTGGATGGCAACGTCAACACCGGCGTGTCGTTCGACCGGCAGAACCAGCACCAGATGGCCACCGCCTTTGCCAGCCAGGCCACGCCCAGCGACACCGGCTGGGGCTGGAGCGCATCGACCCGCGCCGGCGCGGGCGGCGGCGCGCAGGCCCGCGTCGAGTACCAGGGCGAGCACTACCGCGCCAATGGCAGCGTGGCCAGCTACGCCGGTGTCAGCACCGCCGCGCTGGGCGCCAGCGGCTCGGTCGCCTGGCTGGGCGGCCACGCCTTTGCCAGCCGCCGCATCGACGACAGCTTTGCCGTCGTCAGCACCAGCGGCGTGGCCAATGTGCCGGTCAAGCGCGAGAACAACGTGATCGGCCACACCGACGGCCAGGGCCTGCTGCTGGTGCCACAGCTGCAGGCCTACCAGCGCAACCAGCTGGCCATCGACACGCTGGGCCTGCCGGCGCAGATGCGCATCGCGCAGACGCAGAAGATCGTCACGCCCACCGACCGCGCCGGCATGCTGGTGGCCTTCGACATCCAGATGCTGCGCTCCGCCACGGTGCTGCTCACCGACGGACAGGGCACGGTACTGCCCGTGGGCAGCGTGGTCACCGTTACGCCGGCCGGCGGCAGCGCATCCGGCCAGCCTTCGGTCACCTCCGCCCTCGTGGGCATCGACGGCGCCGCCTATGTCGAGAACCTGCCCACCCGGGCGCTGCTGCAGGCCGTGCTGCCCGATGGCCGGCAGTGCCAGGCCCGACTGGACGCGCCCGAGATCGCCCCCACCGACATCCCCGTGCTGGGCCCGCTGGCCTGCACGGCAAGGACTTCGCCATGAAGCACGCGCTTTCCTGCCTTCGCCGCGGCGCCATCCGATGGCTGCTGCCGCTGGTCGCCGCCTGCGCGCTCGCTGCGCCCGCGCAGGCCCAGTCGGTATCCTGCAGCGCCAGCATGTCGCCGGTCAGCTTCGGCACCCTCAGCCCCTTCAGCACCAGCGACACCACCACCAGCGCCACGCTGAACTACAGCTGCAACAACACGTCGAATCGCGCGCAGCAGGTCAACATCTGCTTCAACATCGGCGACGGTGCCCAGAGCCTGGGCTACTTCAATCCGCGCCGCATGACCAGCGGCTCGAGCGTGCTGAACATGCAGCTTTACTACAACGGCGGCTCGACCATCTGGGGCTCGAACGGCAACGCCACCGTGCCCAGCCCTCCCAACCTGGCCTTCTCCATCGCGCGCAACAGCAGCTACAGCGGCAGCATCCCGCTGACCGCCAAGGTGTTCGGCGGCCAGAACCTGGCGGTGCCCGGCACCAACTACCTGGACAACTTCAGCGGCGTGCATACCTCGATCACCTACAGCTTCGACACCAGCACGCCGTCCAACTGCAGCGGCAACGCGAACAGCGGTGCCTTCCCGTTCCAGGTCACGGCCACCGTCCCCTCCTACTGCCAGATCACCACCACCTCCGCGCTGAACTTCGGCAGCCAGGACGGCGACAACATCGCCACCAGCGCCAGCAGCACCCTCGGCGTGCAGTGCACCAACACCACGCCCTACCAGATCGGCCTGACGCCCGCCAACGGCAACACCGGCGGCCAGGGGCGGATGCTGCCCACCGGCACCATTCCCGGCAACACCGACGGCGTGACCTACCGGCTCTACCGCGACAGCGCGGGCGCCCAGCCCTGGGGCAGCCTCCTCAACAGCAACACCCGCTCGGCCATCGGCAGCGGCAACGTCGACAGCTACACGGTCTACGGCGCCATCACCCACCAGGTGGTGCAGCCCGACAGCTACAAGGACACGGTCACCGTCACTGTCACCTACTGAACGCCGTCCGCGCCCCCGCGGGCCGCGCATTGGCTACCATGTGGCGTCTGCATACGACCAGCGCCATGATGCCCACCGCCACCGAACGACTCCAGCAATCGCTGCACGCCCTTGCGCAACTGGGCGACGAAGCCCCGCGCATCTTCACCCAGCTCTACCCCGAGGCGGCCCAGGAGGCCGCGCAGGCCGCCGACCAGCGCGCCGCGCGCGGCTGGCCGCTGGGGCCGCTCGACGGCAAGCTGGTTTCGGTGAAGGACCTGTTCGACGTGGCCGGCCAGGCCACCACCGCCGGCAGCCGCATCCGCCAGAGCGCGCCGCCGGCGAATGCCGATGCGCCCATCGTGCAGCGGCTGCGCGCCGCAGGCGCCGTCATCGTGGGCAAGACCAACATGACCGAGTTCGCCTTCTCGGGCATAGGCATCAATCCGCACTACGGCACGCCCGGCAACGCGGCAGATGCCACGCGCATCCCGGGCGGCTCGTCCAGCGGCGCCGGCGTCAGCGTGGGCCGCGGCCTGGTGGACATCGCCATCGGCTCGGACACCGGCGGCTCGGTGCGCATCCCGGCGGCTCTCAACGGCGTCGTCGGCTTCAAACCCACGCAGGCGCGGGTGCCGCGCGATGGTGCGTTCCCGCTGTCGTTCACGCTCGACACCGTGGGGCCGCTGGCGCGCTCGGTGCTCGATTGCGCGCTGGCCGACGCCGTGCTCAGCGGCAGCGCCTGGAAGCCCCTGCCCCCGCGCTCGGTGCGCGGCCTGCGCCTGGGAATTCCGCGCGGCATGCTGCTCGATGGCTGCGAGCCGCTGGTGCTGCAAAAGCTCGAACAGGCCGTGCGCACGCTGTCGGCGCAGGGCGCGGTGCTGACCGAACTGGACTGGGACCACTGGATGCGCGCGCCCTTCGAGGTACAGGCCGAAGGCACCATCAGCGCCGCCGAGGCCGCGTACATCCACCGCGAGGCGCTGGCCACGCGGCAGGCGGATTTCGATCCGCGCGTGCTCAGCCGCATCGTGCGCGGCCAGGGCATTTCCGCGCCCGCCTACATCGCCATGCTGCAGCGGCGCGCGCCGCTGCTCGCGCAGTTCAACGCCGCCATGGCCGGCATCGACGCGCTGCTGCTGCCCACGGTGCCCACCACCGCGCCGGCCATCGCGCCGCTGCTGGCCGACGACGAAGCCTTCTTCGCCGCCAACGCGCAGATGCTGCGCAACACCTCGGTCTTCAACTTCTACGACCTGCCGGCGCTGTCCCTGCCCGCGCCCGCCCAACCCGGCGAGCTGCCGGTGGGCTTGATGCTGGTGGGCCACCGCCTGCGCGACCGCAGCCTGCTGGCCGTGGGCGTGGCGGTGGAGCAATCGCTGCAACAACGATAGCTGCCAGCGCTTGCTGTATCTGGGCCAGAGCCCAAAAACATTTGAAACTCGGAGATCACCAATGAATGGAGCGAAAAGCCTCGTCCAGACCCTGCTCGCGGCTGGCGTGGACACCTGTTTTGCCAACCCCGGCACCAGCGAGATGCACTTCGTGGCCGCGCTGGACCAGATCCCCGGCATGCAATGCGTGCTCGGCCTGCAGGAGAACGTGGTCACCGGCATGGCCGACGGCTACTACCGCATCGCGCGCAAGCCCGCCTGCACGCTACTGCACTGCGGCCCAGGCCTGGCCAACGGCATGGGCAACCTGCACAACGCGCGCCGCGCGCGCAGCGGCATCGTCAACATCGTCGGCGACCAGGCCACCTACCACCGGCCCTTCGATGCACCGCTGACGTCCGACACCGCCGGCATGGCGCAGGCCGTGTCGCAGTGGCAGCGCACCAGCACCGCCACGCCCGAGCTGGGCCGCGACGCGGCCGAGGCCGTGCGCGCGGCACGCACCTACCCGGGCCAGATCGCCACGCTGATCCTGCCGGCCGACGTATCGTGGCAGGAAGGCGGCATCGCCGGCCTGCCGGCCGAGCCAGCACCGCCGCCCGCCATCGACGGCAACGCCATCGACAACGCCGCGCGCACGCTGCGCAGCCATGGGCGCGACACGCTGATCCTGCTCGCTGACCAGGGCGTGCAGCCCGAGGCCCAGGCACTGGCCTGGCGCGTGGCCCAGGCCACCGGCGCCACGCTGATGGCCGACTATGTGAACGCCCAGGTGGCGCGCGGCCGCGGCCGCCTGCAGCTCGAGCGCGTGCCCTATGTGATGGACGCGGCCATCCGCGCGCTCGAAAGGTTCAGCCACATCATCCTGGTCAACGCCAAGGGGCCGGTGGGCTTCTTCGGCTACCCCGGCCAGCCCTCCATCCAGTACCCGCCACAGGCCCGGCTGCAGGTGCTGTCGCGGCCCGACCAGGATCCGGTCGAGGCGCTGCGCGGACTGGTGCAGGCGCTGCAGGCGCCCGAGGCGGCCATCCCCGATCCCGGCCCGCGCCCCGAGGCCGTGCGCGGCGCGCCCTCGCCGGAAGGCCTGGCCCAGACCGTGGCGGCGCTGATGCCCGAGCACGCCATCGTCTCGGACGAAAGCATCTCGTATGGCCGCGGCTTCTACCAGTACACCCATGCCGCGCCGGCGCACGACTGGCTGCACCTGGCCGGCGGCGCCATCGGCGACGGCATGCCCGTGGCCACCGGCGCGGCAATCGGCGCGCAGCGCCAGCGCCGGGTCATCAACCTGCAGGCCGACGGCTCGGCCATGTACTCGCTGCAATCGTTGTGGACCCAGGCGCGCGAGCGCCTGCCGGTGACCACCATCATCCTCAGCAACCGCAAGTACAACATCCTGATCGGCGAGTACAAGGGCGTGGGCGCCGTGCCCGGTGCCACCGCGATGAACATGCTGGACCTCGGCAACCCGGCGCTCGACTGGGTGCAACTGGCGGGCGGCATGGGCGTGGAAGCGGCGCGCGCCACCACGCTGGAGCAGTGCGCCGACCTGATGCGCGCCAGCTTCGGCCGGGCCGCGCCCTTCGTCATCGAGTTGATGATCTAGGCTTGCAAGCCATCAAAAAAGAGAGCTGCTGGCGCTTGTCAATATTCGGATTCAATACGATTCATATTGGAATCCCAATACCAGCAATCGCCAGCAGCTCTTGTTTTTGAATCAGAAGCCTTCACCCGGCGCCAGGTAGCGCCACTGCCCCACCGGCAGGTTGCCCAGCGCCACGCGGCCGATGCGGATGCGCTTGAGGCCGACGACGAACAGGCCGACCTGCTCGCACATGCGGCGGATCTGGCGCTTCTTGCCCTCGCGCAGCACGAAGCGCAGCTGCTCGGGGTTCTGCCAGTCCACCTGCGCGGGCAGCAGCGCCTGCCCGTCCAGCGACAGGCCGTGGCGCAGCAGCGCCAGCTTGTCGGCCGGGAAGCGGCTCTGCACGTCCTGCGCCACCGAGCCGTAGGTCACGCGCACCAGGTACTCCTTGTCCATGTCGGAGTCCTCGCCGATGATCTGGCGCGCCACGCGGCCGTCCTGCGTCAGCACCAGGAGGCCCACCGAATCGATGTCCAGCCGCCCGCAGGGCGCCAGGCCCTTGAGCTGGGCGAAGTTGAAGCGCGTCTTGCTGCGGTCGGCATTCCAGCGGCTCTGCGCGGTGATGAGCTTCATCGCCGGCTCGTGGCCGTCCTCGGCCTGGCCGCTCACATAGCCCATCGGCTTGTTCAGCAGGATGGTCACCTGCTGCTCCTGGCTGTTCTGCGCGGCCTTGTCGATCTCGATGCGGTCGTGCGCGGTGACCAGCTGGCCCATCACCGCCACCTCGCCGTTCACGCGCACCCAGCCGTTCTCGATCCAGGCATCGCCCTCGCGGCGCGAGCACAGGCCCTGGTCGGACATGCGCTTGTTCAGCCGCACCGCGCCCTCGGGCTTGGGCTGCGGCTCGGGGCGCACAGCCGCGGTGAAGGCGGGCTTGGGATCGTCCGCCCGCCAGACCTTGGCGCGCGGCTGCGGCGCGGGAGCGGGCGCCGCCGGCCGGCCCGGGCGAGCCGGGCTGCTGAAGCGGCTGGATGGCGGTGCCTTGCGCGGCGCGGGCCGCGACAGCGACAGGGTCTTGCGATCGGACGGGGGCGGGGAAGGAGGAGTGGACGCTGGCATAGCCCTGTATTGTCGCGTGCTTTTCACATCGTGGATGCCGCACGGGCTTGCGCCCCGGCCTGCTCACACGGCGGCGCTGCCCTTGTGCAAGCCCTTGCCCTGCAGCGCCGGCAGGTCCAGCACGCGCAGGCCGCCGTATTCGATGCGGATCGCGCCCATGTCCTGTAGCGTGGACAGCGCCTCGTTCACGCGCTGGCGCGACAGCCCCACCAGGTAGGCCAGCTCCTGCTGGGTGATGCGCAGCACCTCGCTCACGCCGGGGTGCAGCGCCGGGTTGAACAGCGCGGCCAGCGTGCGCGCCACGCGCTCCTCGGGGCGGTTCAGGCGGTCGATCTCGCGGGCGCTGATGAACTGCGCCAGCCGCTCGTTGAGCTGGTGCATCACGAAGCGGTTGAAACCGAACGAATGGCCCAGCAGCCAGTGGAAGGCGTCGACCGGGATGCCCGCCACCACGCTGCGGCGCAGCGCCTGGATGTCGTAGCGGTAGGGCTCACGCTTGAGCGCCGTGCCCTCGCCAAACCAGCCGCTGCCGGGCAGGCCGGCGAAGGTCATGGTGCGGCCCTCGCTGTCCTCGGCGCTCATCTTGAGCAGGCCCTCGATCACGCCGAACCAGAAGGTCACCGGCTTGCCGATGCGGCAGATGTACTCGCCCGGCTCGGCATCGGAGACAACCAGCCGCTCCAGCGCGTAGGCGCGCTCCTGCGGCTCCAGCCGGGGCAGCCAGGGAATGCGCGCCAGCTCGTCCTCGTGGGCGGCGCGCTGGCGTTTGTACAGAGGAAGCGGAGAACTCATGAACGGTCGTGCTATTTTTACGGTTTCACCACCCCATTCTGGCTACACTGGGGCCATCTGCCAATGAAGGACAACCATATGACCGACCTGAACACCGCCTTCGAAGCCGCCAAGGCTGCCTCGATGGAGCTGAGCGAGCGCCCGGCGAATGCCGTGCTGCTCAAGCTCTACGCCCTGTACAAGCAGGGCTCGGCGGGCGACAACACCGAGCCCAAGCCCGGCTTCACCGACTTCGTCGCCACGGCCAAGTGGAATGCCTGGAACGACCTCAAGGGCACGGCGCAGGACGCCGCCAAGCAGCAGTACATCGACCTGATCGAATCGCTGGAGTGATCACAGCGCGCTGCGCTCCTCGCGCCACGCGAGGTAGCGCAGCGCCGCCACCGCGCCGGCCACGATGCCGGCCACGGCGAGGAAGCTGCCCAGCTGCAGCGTCGAGATCGCGCTCACCCCCTGGCCGATGGTGCAGCCCATGGCGGTGACGCCGCCCACGCCCATCAGCACGGCGCCGACCAGGTGGCGCGCCAGGTCGGCCGTGTCGGCAAAGCCCTGCCAGCGGAAGTCGCGCCGCCACAGCGCATGCGCGAAGGCACCCGCCACCATGCCCGCCACCGAGGCGATGCCCCAGGTCAGCAGCTTGCTCTGGTCGCTGAAGAACAGCAGCCAGTCCAGCGTGTGCGCCACCGGCGTGACGAAGCTGAAGGCCTCGATGCGGCCGCTGTAGGTGGCGGCATAGACGTGCTCCAGCGTCGCGGGGTGCTCGGGCACCTCGCCCCAGTGGCCGCTGAGCCACCAGGCCGCCGTCACGCACAGGCCCACGGCCGCACCGCCGGCCAGCACCGCGCCGTCGCGTTCCCTACGGCCCCAGGCGAGCCCTATCAACAGCAGCCCCAGGCCCATGCCGGCCAGCAGGCGCACCGTGGCCAGCGGCCAGCCGCCGGCGCGCGCCAGCCATTCCGGCAGCGCCGCCACCGTGCCGGCGTTCCAGGCCACGCCGTCGAGCCAGCGCACCCGCGCCACCGCGGTGATGCCCTTGAGCGTGGCAAAGGCCGCCACCGCCATCACCAGCAGGATCACCAGCGACTTGAGGCTGCCGCCGCCCAGGCGCGTGAGGTTGCGCGCACCGCAGCCCGAGGCCAGTACCATGCCCACGCCGAACAGCGCACCGCCCACCAGCGACGACAGCCACAGCAGCTGCTGGCTGGCATAGAGCGTGCCGCCCGGCGCCACGCCGCCCCACAGCGCCAGCGCGGTGAAGCCGCACATGGCCACGCCCACGGCCATGGCCCACTGGCGCATGCGCATCCAGTCGCCCATGACCACCGCGTCGCTGATCGCGCCCATGGTGCAAAAGCGCGTCTCGCGCATGGCGAAGCCCAGCACCGCCGCCAGCAAAAAAACGGCCACCAGGACGGTGGCCACCAGGGAATCCAACTCCGAAAGGCTCATGGCCGCTATTGGAGCGGTTTTGGCGCCCGCATGCAACAAGCCACGCTACGCGATCCCGTCGTTCGGCTTGACATTCACCAGCTCGGGCTCGTTGAGCCGGCGCGGCTTGAGCACCTTCTGGTCCTTGAGCCACGGCTCCACCACTTCCCAAATCTGGCGGTTGCCGGCGCTCTTCGCCTCTTCGGCCACCGGCGCCCAGCCGGCCACCTTGTACTTCTTGTCGGCGTCGAGCAGCGCACCGTTCAGCCGCATCTCGCTGATGCGCTTGCCCGCGCCCGCGGTCGGGTCGCAGCGGTACTGCAGGCCGCCCACGCGCACCATGTCGCCGCCCTGCTGGTAGTAGGGGTCGGGATTGAAGAGGTTGTCGCACACGTCCTCCAGCACCGTCTTGATGGTGCTGCCCGTCATCTCTGTGACCGTGGCGTAGGAGTAGGTGGTCGCGGTCATGTCCATCAGCCACTCGCGGGTGATGTCCTGGCCCGCGAGCAGCGAGGTGCCCCAGCGGAAGCCCGGCGAGAACGCGATCGGCGCGTCCTGCACGGCCATCATGGCGTCGAGCAGCAGCTGGTCGCCGCTGCCGTTGAAGTTGCCGCGCCTATACAGGCTGCCGTCGGTGCGCGCCAGCACCTCGCCCAGCTTGCTTTCGTAGGGCGCGCGGATCTTGGTGATCAGCGCGTCCATCTCGGCATCGGCCGGCAGGATGTTGGCAAAGATGGGCAGCAGGCGGTAGCGGAAGTCGCGCAGCTTGCCGTCCTTCACGTCCAAGTCGAGCACGCCGAGGAACTTTCCGTTCGAGCCCGCATTGGTGACGATGGTCTTGCCGCCGGCGTTCTCCACCAGCGTGGGCACCGGCATGCCGTCGTGCGTGTGGCCGCCCAGCACCACGTCGATGCCGCGCACGCGGCTGGCCATCTTCAGGTCCACGTCCATGCCGTTGTGCGACAGCACGACCACGACCTGCGCGCCCTTGCCGCGCGCCTCGTCGACCATCTTCTGCAGGTTGTCGTCCTGGATACCGAAGCTCCAGTCCGCCACCATATAGCGCGGGTTGGCGATGGGCGTGTAGGGAAAGGCCTGGCCGATGATGGCCACCGGCACGCCGCGGATCTCGCGGATCACGTAGGGCTTGAACACCGGGTCGCCGAAGTCCGCGGTCTTGACGTTCTGCGCCACGAAGTCAACCTTGCCGGCGAAGTCCTTGTCGATGATCTCCTGCACCCGCTGCATGCCGTAGGTGAACTCCCAGTGGCCGGTCATCACGTCCACGCCGAGCAGCTTGCAGGCGTCGACCATGTCCTGCGCGTTCGTCCACAGCGAGGTCGCCGAGCCCTGCCAGGTGTCGCCACCGTCGAGCAGCAGCGCGCCGGGGCGCGAGGCCCGCATGCGCTTGACCAGCGTGGCCAGATGCGCAAAGCCGCCGACCTTGCCGTAGCGCTTCGCCGCGGCCTCGAAGTCGAGGTAGCTGAAGGCATGGGCCTCGGCCGTGCCGGGCCGGATGCCGCAGGCCTTGAGCAGGTGCTCGCCGACCAGGTGCGGGCGCTGGTTCTTCATCGCGCCTATGCCTAGGTTCACGCTGGGCTCGCGGAAGTGGATGGGCTTGAGCTGCGCATGGCAGTCCGTCATGTGCAGCAGCGACACATTGCCGAAGGCCGGCAGCTCATACATAGCCTTGTCGGCCACGGCGGCATCGGCCCAGGCATGGCGCTGCAGGCTCATGCCGCTGACGCTGGCGGCCGCCAGCACCTGCAGGAATTCGCGTTTGGAGAGGCTCATTTTGAATAAAAACAGCCTGCAACGCCTGTCTATCAAGCGTTGAAAGCTATATATTTAATAGCAAACAATCAACGATTGACCGGAGAGCGCGGGTCCACCAGCAGCCCCACCACGTCGCGCACCTGCGCCTCGGTCAGGATGCCGCCATGGCCGAAGCGCGGCATGCCCGAGCAGGCGTTGTAGGCCTTGGCGTTCCAGACCTTGCCCCAGGTGTACTCCACGATGGCCCGGGTCGCCGGGCTGTCCGGGTCGGTGATGCCGCGGATCTTGCCGTAGTGGTAGAGGCTCGGCCCCAGCGTGCCGAAGGAGATTTCCTCCTTGCTGATCTGGTGGCAGTTGTAGCAGTTGCCGCCGTTGGGGCTGCCGGCCTTGTCGGTCCAGGTCATGCCCCGGCCGTTCTGGGCGATCTTCTCGCCTTCCTTCCAGTCGCCGACCAGGCGGCCATCCTTGGGCCACTGCACGGTCTTGAGGTTGGCGGCCTCGATGTCGGCCGCGCGCTTGGCATCCAGCGCCACGCCGCTGGCCTCGGCCTCGCTGCAGGCCGCGTTCGATGCGTCCTGCTGCAGGCGGTCGACCTTGGCGATACCCTGGTCGCGGAACGACTGCGCCACGATCTGTTTGGTGACGGCGTCGATGCTGGCCTTGCTGTCGACCGAGGCACAGCCCCACACCACCACTGCGGCCGCGACAGCCGCTGCAGGCAATCCATAGTTGCGCAACATAGCTGGCCTCCTTAGCGCTTGATCGACGGCGCCGTCGAGGCGCCGCCCTTGCCGTTGACACCCATGTACACGCCCAGCGCCACGGTCGCGTCGCTGGCATAGCCCGGGTAGGGAAAGCGCTGCTGGCGGAAGCAGTCGTTCAGCCGGCGCTGCATGCTCCACAGCTCGCCGGAGGACACGCGGTACGCCGGCCAGGCGCCGAAGCCTTCCGCGGCGCCGGGGTTCTTGGTGAGGTTGGGCAGGTCCTGCAGCCGGATGCGCTTGCCATCCGCGCCATGGCACGAGGCGCAGGCGAAATCGTGCGTGCCGCCGCGCAGGTAGAAGATGCGCTTGCCGACCTCGTACATCTGCTTCTCCTGCGCATGGCCTTGGGGCAGGTTGAAGGCCATGCCCTTGGACTGCGACGCGATCCAGGCCACCAGGCCCTCGATGTTCTTCTGCTCGTCCTTGCCGAACGGCGTGGCGGCGATCTTCGCCGCGTCCAACCCCTGCAGCGTGGACATGCAGCTCAGCAGGCGTGACTCCAGGTCCTGCACCTTGCCGGTGTCGGCAAAGTAGCGCGGCAGCTCGACGAAGGCGCCCTTGACCACGCCCGGCCCCTTGCCCAGGTCGCACTGCGCCAGCGAGGCATTCCTGGGGCCGCGCTTTTGCGTCCACAGCTCCTCGCCCTTCATCTCGAAGAGTTCGGCCGGGTTGCCGTCCTGCAGCATCTCGCGGTACTCGGCAATGCCGTCTGCCGTGCTCTTCTGCGCCAGCGCGAACGGCGCCGCGCACAGCGCCAGCACGGCGGCGGCCATCGACCCTGCGGTGATCTTGTCTCTCATGGGATCCCCTGGTGGTGTTGTGTGGGTTCGGGGCCGGGCGCGTGTCAGCTCACGGTGGCTTCGTCGGTGCGGGTCTCGCCGCGGTTGTCCTTCCAGCTCACCGCTATCTTGTCGCCCGCCTTGGCACCCTTGACGACGAACTGCAGGAACGGGTTCTTCGACACGGCCGGGCCCCATTCGGCCGTCAGCACGGGCTTGCCGTTGAGCGACGCGGTGACTTCCTGGATGTACCAGGCGGGAATCACCTTGCCCTCGCCGTCCTTGCGCTGGCCGGTTTCCATCTCGTGGGACATCAACACCCGCACCGTTGCCTTGTCGCCTGCGGCCTGTGCACGAATGCGCATCGGATCTGCCATGATCGTTCTCCTTGTCTACCTGTTTCTCAACCGCCGCAGCCACCGAGGGTGACCTTGACTTCCTTCTTGGCGAACAGCGCCTTGCCATCATTGGTGATGGCGACGGCGTATACGTCCGACGACTGGCCCAGCTTGGCGCGCGTGAGGAAGTTGGGCTCCACGGCCTCGTTCACGTTGAACGAGGCGACCATGGTGTTGGGGTTCTTCTCGACCAGCACCAGCAGCTGCTTCACGTTGGCCAGCGTGGTCGCGGCACCGATCGGCACCACCGCGCCGTTCTCGGCGATGTCGGGCGCGGTGATGGTCACGTCCTTGCTCTCCTGCGGCGCCGAAGCGCCCAGGGCCTTGACCACGTCGGCCACGGTCTTGGCGTCGAACGCGGGCTGGTTGTAGGCGGCCTGCGCCACGCGGGGCAGCAGGCCCGCGGCCAGCAGCATGCCGGCCACGGCCGCCGAGTCCTTGAGTATGTCTCTGCGATTCATCGTTGGGTCTCCTTGCAATACATCAAACAGGGGGGAAAGCCGCAGTATCTATGGCTTGGCGCTGCCCGCCAGCCAGCCGGCGATGGCCTTGGCATCGTCTTCACTCACGCCCGGCTGCGGCGGCATGGGCACCGAGCCCCACACGCCAGCGCCGCCGGACTTGATCTTGCCCAGCAGGTAGTCCTGCTGGCCCGGGTACTTCTTCGCGATCTCGGCAAAGCCGGGGCCGACGATCTTCTGCTCCATGCCATGGCAGGCCACGCAGGCGTTCTTCTCGAGCGCCGCCGTGGGTGCGGCGGCCTTGGCATCCTTGGGCGCACTGGCGGGCTTGGCTGCCGCCGCCCCCGTGGCGATGCCGTGCTGCGCGCCGACCAGGCGGTTCTGGTCGGCCAGGTTGCCGTGGTTGTTGCTGGCATGCGCGGGCAGTGCCGAGCGCACCTGGGGCTCCGGGCCGCAGTGGCTCATGCAGGCGGCGGCCTGCGTGTCCGACTTGGCGTTCTTGGCAAACTCGGGGCCCGGCCACAGCGCATGCTGCGTGGTCATGCCGTTGCGGTTGGGGAGCTTCTGCTGCACTTCGGCGATGTTGCGGTCGCTGAGCGTGAAGTCGTCAGGCACCACGCCGCCCAGGTTGAGCAGGTAGGCGGTGACGGCGTACACCTCTTCGGTGGACAGCGACTTGGGCGCATTCCAGGGCATGGCGCGGTTGATGTAGTCCCACAGCGTCGAGAGCGTGGCCACCTTCATCATCGTGGTGCGGCCCGGAAAGGCCGGGTCCTTCAGGCGCGCGGCATGGCCGGTGCGGATGTCATCGGCCGTGGTGCCACCAATCAGCGGGCTGAATACCTCGTTCGATTCGCCGAACACGCCGTGGCAGGAGGCGCACTTGCCCTCCCACACGTCCATGCCCTTCTGCACCGAGCCGGAGCCGGCCGGCAGGCCCTGGAAATCCGGGCGCACATCGATGTCCCAGGCCTGCACCTCCTGGGGCGTGGCATTGCGGCCTATGCCTGCAAAGCGCCCGGCCGCATCCTTGCCCTGGGCCAGCGCAGCGCCGGCGACCATGCCCGCCAGCGCCAGCACGGCGAGCGCGCAACCATTACGCAAGCTGGACATTGGCCACCTCCCCGTTCGCATGCACCGCCCACGACTGGATGGCATTGTTGTGATAGATGGAGCGGCTGCCGCGCACGGCGCGCAGCTGGCGCGAGCTGGGCTGCACGTAGCCGGTCTCGTCCATGGCGCGGCTCTGGATGATGCACTCCTCGCCGTTCCACACCCAGTCGATATTGAAGCGCGTGAGGCACTTGGACATCACCGGCCCCTCGAGCCGTGCGGTGCGCCAGTTGCGGCCGCCGTCCACGCTCACGTCTACGCGCTTGACCTTGCCGCGCCCCGACCAGGCCAGGCCCGTGATGCTGTAGAAGCCCTGGTCCAGCAGCATCTGCCCGCCCGAGGGCGTGGTCACCACGCTCTTGCATTCCTGGATGCTGGTGTATTGGCGGTGCTGGCCATCGGGCATCAGGTCGATGTAGTGCACCGCCTCGTCCTTGGTCGCATAGGGCATGTCGCCCACCTCGATGCGCCGCAGGTACTTGACCCAGCTCACGCCCTGCACGCCGGGCACCACCAGGCGCAGCGGGTAGCCCTGCTCGGGCCGCAGCATCTCGCCGTTCTGGCCGTAGGCCACCAGCACCTCGCCCGAGGTGATCAGCTCGACGGGGATGGTGCGCGTCATCGACGAGCCATCCGCCCCCTCGGCGAGGATGAACCTACCCTTCTTCAGGTCGGCGCCGGCCATCTCCAGCAAGGTGATCAGCGGCACGCCGGTGAACTCGCTGCACGAGAGCATGCCATGCGTGTACTGCGCCGTCGGCACGGCGACATTGCCCCACTCCATGCCGGTGTTCGCGCCGCACTCGATGAAGTGGAAGCGCGACACCGACGGCAGGCGCATCAGCTCGTCCATGGTGAAGACCTTGGCGCTTTGGACCAGGCCGTTGACCATCAGCCGGTGCTTGGACGGATCGATGTCCCACCAGCCCTGGTGGTGGCGCTCGAAGTGCAGGCCGCTGGGCGTGACGATGCCGAACAGCGACTGCAGCGGCGCAAACGACACCGAGGCCTGGCGCGTCTGCGTGAGCCCCGGGCTCTGGCGACGCTGCACATTGGCCTCGTATTTGGAAGGCTTGCCATAGCCGTCGGTCACCACCGGCTGGCCCAGGCCCTTGCTGTGCTCGGGCAGGTCGAGGATGTTCGGGTCGCCGTCACCCACGATGGCTGCTGCCGCACCGGCTGCCGCAGCGCTGGCTGCCGCAGCACCGGCTGCCATAGCAAATGCGCCGCGGATGAAGTCGCGGCGCCCGGACTTGGCCTCGGCAAACACGGTGGCCACGTCCTGCGAGCGCACGAAATTCTCCGGTGCCTTGCGCACCCTGCCCATCAGCTGGTCGAGCATACGCTCCCTTTCCCATAGCAAACACTGCTTGCCACGCCTCGGAAAGACGGCATCCTGCTCCAGCTTTGTCGCTTCTGGATATGTCTCATCGTGGCGTATTTATTTATATATAAGCATATTATTATTTATGAGAAAAATCGCTTTCTAGGAAATACCCTCGCTATCCCCAATATGAATAGCGAATGCCGGACAGGTTCCTAGGCCACCACCGCGGCACGCGCCTGCGCCAGGCGCTCGTCCAGGTAGGCGCCGTAGAAGTCCGAGGTCGATCCCGCCGTCAGGCGCGGTGCCACCTCGCGGCCATCGCGCCCATAGAACAGCAGCGTCGGTGCCACCTCGATGCCGAGTTGGCGCACCAACTGGCCATGGGTGGTCGCACCGCCCTGCCAGTCGCGCACCGGCAGGCGCGACAGGAAATGGAGCTGCGCCACGCAGGCGCCTTCTTTGAGCGCGGGCACCAGGTAGTTCTCGCGCGCCACCTTGCAGAACGGGCAGCCATGCAAGGTGGCCAGCACGACCAGCGGCTGCCGCTGCTGCAGCGCCGCGGCCAGGCTCTGGCGCAGATCGGTGGTAGTGGGCAGCAGGCGCTCGGAAGCATCGAGCGGCGCCGCGGGCTGCGCCCAGGCTGGCGCCATGCCCAGGCCCGCCAAGCCCAGCAGCATGACACGGCGCTCGATCATGGCTTTTCCTGCTCCATCAGCAGGTAGGTGTTGTAGGCATTCATGCGGTTGGCCTCCTTGAACAAGGGGTAGCCGGCAAAGCGCGACCAGTCGGTGGCGCGGTAGGCGTCCTCGAAGGGGTCGAGGTTCTGCGCCGCCTTGCCCATGGCCTCGCGCAGAAAGCCCAGGTAGTCGCGCGTGAGCTGCATGTCGGCCTTCGGGTCTTCCGAGGCCGGCCCGTGGCCCGGCACCATGACCTTGACCGGCAGTTTCAGCAGGGCGTCGAGCGCCGCGATCCAGTGGCGGCTGTCGGCCTGGCCCACGTAGGGGATGCGGTTGCGGAACACCACGTCGCCGATGAACAGCGCGCCGGTCTGCGGCAGGAACACGGCCGTGTCTTCCGGCGTGTGCGCCGGGCCCATGTGCTGCAGCACGAACTCGGTGCCGCCGATGGTCAGCTGCGTGGCATCGCCGTCGATCCACCGGTCGGCCCCGACCATGCGGGTCGAGGCATCGATCCACGGTGCCAGCTCGGTGCGCGAGGCCTCCAGGCGCAGGCGCGCGGTCTCGGAGTTGATGTACTCCCGGGCCAGGCCGTTGGCCACGATCTTCGCGCCCAGCGCCTGGAAGACCTGCAGGCCGTAGATGTGGTCGGCGTGGTAGTGCGTGAGGATGACCGTGCGGATGGGCTTGGGCGTGATGGCCCGGATCCTGCGCACCAGTTCCTCGGCCAGCGCGGGCGAGCCCAGCGCATCGATCACCACCACGCTGTCCTGGGTGACCACGAAGCCGGCGTTGGAGATGAAGTTCTGGTTCTTCGGCGAGCCCAGCGCCGACAGCCCCTGCACGTAGTAAACGTCCGGCGCGACGCTTCGGACCTCCATCGGCACGGTGGCCGCGGCGACGGAAGCCGCCTGCGGCGCCGCGCCATGGTCGCCATGGGCCCATGCCGCGAAGGCGGCGGCGCTGCCCACCGCCACCAGGAAATGCCGCCAAGCGCTGCCCTGTATCGTCATCTGCAAGAATCTCCGTCGATGGGTGCCCGAAAGCCCTCGGGGCTTTCTCCGGCTATGCAAAGCAATAGCAGGCGACTAATATAAGCCACCAGCGATATTTTAGGGCTGGCAATACTACCCATCCAAACGCAAAGGACTCCATGATGAAACGCATCTTTCTGGCCCTGTTCTTCTCGCTGATGGCGGCGGCCGCCTTCGCGCAGGACAAGATCAAGGTGGTCTACCACGTGAACACCGGGGTCGAGACCGCGTCGGCCATCCTGAACAACATCAGCAACGAGCTCAACGCCTCGCCCACCGACAAGATCGTCGTCGTCACGCATGGCCCGGGCATAGACTTCCTACTCAGCGACGCCAAGGACAGCAAGGGCCGCGAGTTCAGCGGCCCGGTCAGCGCGCTGGCCGCGCGCGGCGTGGAGTTCCGGGTCTGCAACAACACCTTGCAGACGCGCAAGATCGATGCCTCCAAGCTGCTGATGGAAGCCCAGGTGGTGCCTTCCGGCGTGGCCGAGGTCGCGCGCCTGCAGGCCAAGGAAGGCTACGTCTACCTCAAGCCCTGAGCGGGCCTTTCAGTCTTCCATCGCGATCTGCAGGCAGATGCTGCGGCACATCTGCACCACCTTGTCGTTGGCGACGAAGTAATAGACGCTCACGCCCTCGCGGCGGCGCCCCAGGATGCCGGCCTGGTACAGGGTGTTCAGGTGCTGCGACATATTGGGCTGCGTGGTGTTGATCGCCGCCAGCAGCTCCGACACATTCTTCTCGCCGTTGCACAGGGCGCTGATGATCTTGAGCCGCATGGGTGCGGCCATGGCCTTGAACAGCTCCGCCGCGCTTTCAAAAACGCCATCGTCTTCCAGCTCTTGCGACTCCATGCTTGCCCCTTTTTTTCCAGCCTGACCAGTGTATGCGCAGCGGATCGCACCCTGTGTGAGCGGCTGTTTTCCCGCGCGGCGCCCGGCCCTGAAAACCGCCGGATCGGGCCGGAAATTTTCGGATTCCTTAATCGAAATTCTGGCAACCTGGACGCCCGCATTTGCAACCGCGGGTAAAACCCCAGAAGGGTTTTCCTTTAAATTGTCGTCGTAAAGACAAAACAGCGTCAAAGTCGCTCCTAGTATTCGCCCATCGCAGTCACCCATGCGTCATGGGTCGGCTGTCACCAGAACACTGTGCTGAGGAGACGACGGCATGTCCATGACGTTCCCCAAACTGCTGCTGCAACACGCCGCCGGCCGCCCCCAGGCGCCCGCGCTGCGCGAGAAGGAATACGGCATCTGGCAGACCTATACCTGGGGCGAACTGCAGGCCCTGGTGTCGCAGCTCGCGGCCGGCTTGCACCAGGCGGGCCTGGCGCGTGGCGAGCACCTGGTGCTGATGAGCGGCAACCGCCCGCGCATCTATGCCGCCATGCTGGCCGCGCAGTCCATCGGCGCGATTCCCGTGCCGCTGTACCAGGACGCGGTGGCGGCCGAATGCATCTTCCCGCTGAACAATGCCGAGGTGCGCTTCTGCGTGGTCGAAGACCAGGAGCAGGTGGACAAGCTGCTGGAGCTGCGCGAGCCCTGCCCGCTGCTGGCCCACATCTACTATGACGATCCGCGCGGCCTGCGCAACTACGAGGAGCCGGGCCTCGCCGCGCTCGACGAGCTGGTGGAGGCCGGCAAGGCTTTCATCGCCGCCCACCCCGGCTGGTTCGAGGCCCAGGTCGAGGCCACGCAGGAGCGCGACGTGGCGGCCATGTTCTTCACCTCCGGCACCACCGGCAACCCCAAGGGCGTGGTGCACACGCACAGCTCGCTGCTGGAAAGCGCCAGCGCCGGCGCCGAGTTCGAGAAGCTCGGCAACGAAGAGGAAGTGCTGGCCTACCTGCCACCCGCCTGGATCGGGCAGAACATCTTCAGCTACTCGCAGTGGCTTTTCTGCGGCTACGTGGTGAACTGCCCCGAATCGAGCAGCACCGTGAGCATCGACCTCAAGGAGGTCGGCCCGACCTACTACTTCGCACCGCCGCGCATCTTCGAAGGCCTGCTCACCAGCGTGATGATCCGCATGGAAGATGCGGGCGCGCTCAAGCGCAGGATGTTCCACCACTTCATGGCCGTGGCCCGCCGCGTGGGCCCGCAGCTCACCGACGGCAAGGCCGTGGGCTTCCTCGATCACCTGCAGTACCGGCTGGGCAATTGGTTCGTGTACGGCCCGCTGCGCAACAGCATGGGCTTTTCCCGGGTGCGCGTGGCCTACACCGCGGGCGAGGCCATCGGCCCCGACCTGTTCACCTTCTATCGCTCGATCGGCATCAACTTGAAGCAGCTCTACGGCTCTACCGAGACCGCCGTGTTCGTCTGCATCCAGCCCGACAACCAGGTCTATGCCGACACCGTGGGCAACCCCATCCGCGGCGTGGAGCTGAAGATGGCCGACAACGGCGAGATCCTGGTCAAGTCCCGGGGCCTGCTCAAGGAGTACTACAAGAACCCCAAGGCCACGGCCGAGGTGCTGACCGAGGACGGCTGGTACCGCACCAGCGACGCGGGCTTCATCGACCAGTCGGGCCAGCTCAAGATCATCGACCGCGTGAAGGATGTGGGGCGCCTCTCGGGCGGCGCGCACGACGGCGCCATGTTCGCGCCCAAGTATGTGGAGAACAAGCTCAAGTTCTTCCCCTTCATCAAGGAGGCGGTGGCGCTGGGCGATGGCCGCGAGAAGGTCTGCACGATGATCAACATCGACTTCGAGGCCGTGGGCAACTGGGCCGAGCGCCAGAACCTGCCCTATGCCGGCTACACCGACCTGGCCGCCAAGTCCGAGGTGTATGCGCTCATCAAGGACTGCGTGGAGAAGGTCAACGCCGACCTCGCCGCCGACCCCATGCTCGCGGGCTGCCAGGTCACGCGCTTCCTGGTGCTGCACAAGGAACTGGACGCCGACGATGGCGAGCTGACCCGTACCAACAAGGTGCGCCGCGGCTTCATCGCCGACAAGTACGGCGTGCTGGTCGAGGCGCTGTATGCCGGCCGCAGCGAGCAGTTCATCGAGACCCAGGTGAAGTTCGAGGACGGCCGCACCGGCAGCGTCAGCGCCACGCTGAAGATCCTCGACTCCAAGACCTTCGCCCCCGTCAAAACCGCCGCCTGAGAGGAAACGCCCATGAGCAAAAAAATCGGCGACGTGGTTCTGGACATCCAGAACATCAGCCTGCGCTTCGGCGGCGTGAAGGCGCTGACCGACATCTCGTTCAACGTGCGCGAGCATGAGATCCGCTCCATCATCGGCCCCAACGGCGCCGGCAAGAGCTCGATGCTCAACTGCATCAACGGCGTGTACACGCCGCAGGAGGGCTCCATCACCTTCCGCGGCCAGACCTTCAGCCACATGAACAGCCGCCAGGTGGCCGAGATGGGCGTGGCCCGCACTTTCCAGAACCTGGCGCTGTTCAAGGGCATGAGCGTGATCGACAACATCATGTCGGGACGCAACCTCAAGATCAAGAGCAACATCCTGCTGCAGGCGCTGCGCATCGGCCCGGCGCAGCGCGAGGAGATGCGCCACCGCGAGTTCGTCGAGCACATCGTCGACTTCCTCGAGATCCAGGCGCACCGCAAGACGCCCGTGGGCCAGCTGCCCTACGGCCTGCAAAAGCGCGTGGACCTGGGCCGGGCGCTGGCGATGGAGCCGCAGGTGCTGCTGCTGGACGAGCCCATGGCCGGCATGAACGTGGAGGAGAAGCAGGACATGTGCCGCTTCATCCTCGATGTGAACGACGAGTTCGGCACCACCATCGTGCTGATCGAGCACGACATGGGCGTGGTGATGGACATCAGCGACCGCGTGGTCGTGCTCGACTACGGCAAGAAGATCGGCGACGGCGCACCCGACGAGGTGCGCAGCAACCCGGACGTGATCCGGGCCTACCTGGGCTCCAGCCACTGAGGGGATCAACCATGGCATTCTTTCTCGAAACGCTGTTCGGCGGCCTGATGGTGGGCACGCTGTATGCGCTGATCGCGCTGGGCTTCGTGCTGATCTTCAAGGCCTCGGGCGTGTTCAACTTCGCGCAGGGCGCGATGGTGCTGTTCGCGGCGCTGGCGATGGCCCGCTTCTCGGAATGGATTCCGAAGTGGCTGGGCATGGAGCCGGGCGTCGTCACCATCGTGCTGGCGCTGGCCGTGGCCATGGCGGTGATGGTCGTGGTGGCATGGCTGATCGAGAAGCTGGCGCTGCGCCACCTGGTGAACCAGGAGCCGATCACGCTGCTGATGGCCACGCTGGGCATCGCCTACTTCCTCGACGGCCTGGGCCCGCTGATCTTCGGCAGCTCGGTCTACAGCATCAACGTGGGCATGCCCAAGGACCCGACCTTCGTGCTGGACAGCGTGTTCCAGGGCGGCGTGCTGATCAGCCTCGAAGACCTGTACTCGGCCTGCATCGCCGCGGTGCTGGTGACCGGCCTGTCGATCTTCTTCCAGAAGACCAAGACCGGCCGTGCGCTGCGCGCCGTGGCCGACGACCACCAGGCCGCGCAGTCCATCGGCATCCCGCTGTCGCGCATCTGGGTGATCGTGTGGTCGGTGGCCGGCGGCGTGGCGCTGGTGGTGGGCATCATCTGGGGCTCCAAGCTGGGCGTGCAGTACTCGCTGTCGCTGGTGGCGCTTAAGGCGCTGCCGGTGGTGATCCTCGGCGGCCTGACCTCGGTGCCCGGCGCCATCGTCGGCGGCCTGATCATCGGCGTGGGCGAGAAGCTGTCCGAGGTCTACCTCGGCCCCATGGTGGGCGGCGGCATCGAGACCTGGTTCGCCTACGGGCTGGCGCTGTGCTTCCTGCTGTTCAGGCCCCAAGGGCTGTTTGGCGACAAGATCATTGATCGCGTATGAAATACGGGATCAATGAGCTTGCGAAGTCGGCGCCGTATTCGCGCCGCGAAGACGGTCATCGCGGCGAGGCGCCGCGATGGGCAGCCGAAGGCTGCGCCCACGTGTACAAAATCAACGGCCACCGCTGAGCGAGGGGTTCCAGTATGTTTTATCGTGAAAACGGCCAGTTCAAGACCAGCTACGCGGCCGACCAGCAGATCTTCCCGGTGCTGCAGGACCGCATCGCCATCGTCGCCATCCTGGCGCTGGCCTTCGTGGCCGTGCCGCTGGTGGCCAGCGACTACTTCTTCCAGGCGGTGCTGATTCCGTTCCTCATCATGTCGCTGGGCGCCATCGGCCTCAACATCCTGGTGGGCTACTGCGGCCAGATCTCGCTGGGCACCGGCGCCTTCATGGCCGCCGGCGCCTACGCGGCCTACAACTTCCATGTGCGCTTCGAGGGCATGCCGCTCCTGCTGTCGCTGATCGGCGGCGGCCTGGTAGCCATGGTGGTGGGCGTGCTCTTCGGCCTGCCGTCGCTGCGCATCCGCGGCCTGTACCTGGCCGTGGCCACGCTGGCGGCGCAGTTCTTCATGGACTGGATCACCAGCCGCGCGGCCTGGGTGACCAACAATTCCTCGTCGGGCTCGGTGAGCGCGGGCAAGCTCTCGGTGCTGGGCTGGACGGTGGACACGCCGGTGGAGAAATACCTGCTGTGCCTGGGCATCCTCTGCGTGCTGGGCCTGCTGGCCAAGAACCTGGTGCGCGGCGCCATGGGCCGCGAGTGGATGGCCATGCGCGACATGGACGTGGCCGCCAGCGTGATCGGCATCCGCCCCATGTACGCCAAGCTCTCGGCCTTTGCCGTCAGCAGCTTCATCGTCGGCATCGCCGGCGCGCTGTGGGGCTTCGTGCACCTGGGCGCGTGGGAGCCGGCGGCCTTCAGCCTGGACCGCTCGTTCCAGCTGCTGTTCATGATCATCATCGGCGGCCTGGGCTCGATCGCCGGCAGCATCTTCGGCGCGGCCTTCTTCGTGCTGCTGCCCATCTTTCTGACCCAGGTGCCGCACTGGCTGGGCCTGCCCATCTCGGCCGGAACCGCCACCTACCTGGAGCACATGGTGTTCGGCGCGCTGATCGTGTTCTTCCTGATCGTCGAGCCGCACGGCCTGGCCAAGCTGTGGGCCACGGCCCGCCAGAAGCTGCGCCTGTGGCCCTTCCCGCATTGATCCCCATTGATCCGTTTTCAACCACCGCAGAGTGTTTTTTCAGGGTAGCCAATCCCATAACCCAAGGAGATAGAACCATGTCTTTCAAGCAAGCTGTGATCGCAGCGGCCACCGCCGCACTGGGCATGGGTGCCCTGGTCGCCTCGCCGGCCGCGCAGGCCCAGGAGCAGTTCGTGCCGCTGCTGGTGTACCGCACCGGCCAGTTCGCGCCGCTGGGCATTCCATGGGGGGATGGCAAGCAGGACTACCTCAAGCTGGTCAACGCCAAGGGCGGCATCAACGGCGTGAAGATCGCCTACGAGGAGTGCGAGACCGCCTACGACACCGCCAAGGGCGTGGAGTGCTACGAGCGCTTCAAGGTCAAGCCCGGCGTCTCCAGCTTCGACACGCAATCGACCGGCATCACCTTCGCGGTGAGCGCCAAGGCCGCCGGCGACAAGATGCCCGTGGTCACGCCGGGCTACGGCCTGTCGCAGTCGGCCGACGGCCGCGCCTTCGAGTGGAACTTCCCGCTGCTGGGCAACTACTGGACCGCCGCCGACTCGATGATCCAGGACATCCTGAAGAAGGAGAAGGGCAACCTCAAGGGCAAGAAGATCGCGCTGGTCTACCACGACTCGCCGTACGGCAAGGAACCCATCCCGCTGCTGCAAAAGCGCGCCGCCAAGGACGGCTTCGAGCTGCTGCTGCTGCCGGTGACCGCGCCGGGCGTGGAGCAGAAATCCACCTGGCTGCAGATCCGCCAGAACCGCCCCGACTATGTGCTGCTGTGGTCCGCCGGCGTGATGACGCCCACGGCCGTGCGCGAGGCCCAGGCCACCGGCTACCCGCGCGAGAAGATGTACGCCATCTGGTGGGCCGGCTCGGACCATGACGTGAAGGACATCGGCGCCGGCGCCAAGGGCTACAACACCGTCACCATCCACAACACCGCCGACCGCGACAAGGTGCACGACGAGGTCAAGGCCATGCTGTACGACAAGGGCCAGGGCACGGCCTCGGACGCCAAGGAGCTGGGCGCGCTGGCGCACACCCGCGGCATGATGATCGCGATGCTGCAGGTCGAGGCCATCCGCGCCGCGCAGGAGAAGTTCGGCAAGGGCAAGGTCATGACCAGCGAGCAGGTGCGCTGGGGCCTGGAGAACCTGAACCTCACGCAGGAGCGCCTGAACGAGCTGGGCTTCGGCAAGATCCTGCGCCCGTTCAAGACCAGCTGCGAGAACCACCTGGGCGCCGACTGGTCGCGCATCGCGCAGTGGGACGGCAGCAAGTTCACCCCCGTCTCCGACTGGTACCAGGCCGACAAGAGCCTGCTGGACCCGCTGGTCAAGGAGTATGGCGAGAAGTACGCCAAGGAAAAGAACCTGCCGATTCGGAGTTGCACCCCCTGAGGCGCTGCGCGCCTTCCCCCTCTCTCGCTGCGCGGGAGGGGGACGACACCCTCGGTGCGGGGCGGCCCTTCCTCGGTGTCCTGAGTTGGGCCGTGCCAGTTCCGAAGGCTCTGAACGGCGCATTCACAACACAGGCACGCATTTAAAAACCATAGCTGATAGCGCTCGTCTTGCAACAGTTTCAAATACAAAATCCTTTGAAACCATTGCATGATGAGCGCCAGAAGCTCCCAATCCAATAGCAAACGGTGAGGCCATGAGCACATCCACCCCCGCATCCACCGCCGCGCCGCTGCTCGTGGTCAACGGCATCGAGGTCATCTACAACCACGTGATCCTGGTGCTCAAGGGCGTGTCGCTCTCGGTGCCGCAGGGCGGCATCGTCGCCATCCTCGGCGGCAACGGCGCGGGCAAGACCACCACGCTGCGCGCCATCTCCAACCTGCTCAAGGGCGAGCGCGGCGAGGTCACCAAGGGCAGCATCGAGTTCGACGGCGAGCGCATCGAGAACCTCTCGCCGGCCGAGCTGGTCAAGCGCGGCGTGGTTCAGGTCATGGAAGGGCGCCACTGCTTCGCGCACCTGACCATCGAGGAGAACCTGCTGACCGGCAGCTACACCCGCACCGACAAGGGCGAGATCGCCGCCAACCTCGACAAGGTCTACAACTACTTTCCGCGCCTCAAGACCCGGCGCACCAGCCAGGCCGCCTACACCTCGGGCGGCGAGCAGCAGATGTGCGCCATCGGCCGCGCGCTGATGAGCAACCCGCGCATGGTGCTGCTCGACGAGCCCTCGATGGGCCTGGCGCCGCAGATCGTCGAGGAGGTCTTCAACATCGTGCAGGACCTGAACCAGAAGGAGAAGGTCACCTTCGTGCTGGCCGAGCAGAACACCAACATGGCGCTGAAGTACGCGGACTACGGCTACATCATGGAGAGCGGCCGCATCATGATGGACGGCGCGGCCTGCGAGCTGGCGAGCAACGAGGATGTGAAGGAGTTCTACCTCGGCGTGGGCGGCGGCGAGCGCAAGAGCTTCAAGGATGTGAAGAGCTACAAGCGGCGCAAGCGCTGGCTGGCTTGATTCCGTTTTCCCAGCGCAACGCCTTCCAAGCACCACCGCCATGACCGACCACCATTACGACCCCCTCGAAACCCGCGCCCCCACCGAGCGCGAGGCCGACCTGCTCGCCCGCCTGCCCGCGCAGATCGCCCACGCCCAGCAGCATTCGCCCGCGTTCGCCGAGATCCTGCGCGGCGTGGATGCCGCCGCCGTCACCAGCCGCGAGGCGCTGGCCCGGCTGCCGGTCACGCGCAAGTCCGAGCTGCTTGAACGCCAGAAGGCCGAGCGCCGCCAGCACCCGTTCGGCGGCTTCAACACCCAGGGCTTCGGCCGCGCCATGGGGCGCGTGTTCGCCAGCCCCGGCCCCATCTACGAGCCCGAAGGCACGCGCGCCGACTACTGGCGCATGGCGCGGGCCATCTATGCGGCGGGCTTTCGGGCCGGCGAGCTGATCCACAACAGCTTCAGCTACCACTTCGTGCCCGCCGGCGCGATGATGGAGAACGGCGCCCATGCGCTGGGCGCCACCGTGTTCCCGGCCGGCACCGGCCAGACGGAGCAGCAGGTGCAGGCCATGGCCGATCTGCAGCCCGCGGGCTACATCGGCACGCCGAGCTTCCTGAAGATCCTGGTCGAGAAGGCGGCCGAGATGCAGGTGCCGCTGCCGTCACTCACCAAGGCCCTGGTCAGCGCCGAGGCCTTTCCGCCGTCGCTGCGCGACTGGCTGGCCGAGCGCGGCGTGCAGGGCTACCAGTGCTATGCCACGGCCGACCTGGGCCTGATCGCCTACGAGACCGCGGCGCGCGAGGGCCTGGTGCTCGACGAGAACGTCATCGTCGAGATCGTGCGCCCCGGCACGGGCGATCCGGTGCCCGAGGGCGAGGTCGGCGAGCTGGTGGTCACCAGCTTCAACACCGACTACCCGCTGGTCCGCTTTGGCACCGGCGACCTGTCGGCCGTGCTGCCCGGCCCCTGCCCCACCGGCCGCACCAATACCCGCATCAAGGGCTGGATGGGCCGCGCCGACCAGACCACCAAGGTGCGCGGCATGTTCGTGCATCCCTCGCAGGTGGCCGAGATCGCCCGGCGCTTTCCGCAGGTGCTGCGCGCTCGCCTGGTCGTCACCGGCGCCATGGCCAGCGACGCGATGACGCTGAAGGTTGAGACACGCGAGATCGCCGCAGGCCTGGCCGAGCAGATCGCCGGCGTGGCGCGCGAGGTGACCAAGCTGCGCGCCGAGGTCCAGCTGCTCAACCCTGGCGAGCTGCCCAACGACGGCAAGGTGATCGAGGACGCCCGCAGCTACGACTGAGGCATGCGCCTGCGCCGCCATGCAGCCCTCTCCGACAGGGCACGGGCGCGATGCGGCGCAGCATGGAGACTTCTGATCGCATCGCTGCAGGGCAGCGCTGAAAGGAGTCCCGACATGCCACGAGGTGACAAGTCCGCCTACACCGACAAGCAAAAGCGCCAGGCGGAACATATCGAGGAGAGCTACGAAAAGCGCGGCGTGGACCACGACGAGGCCGAGGCCCGCGCCTGGGCCACGGTCAACAAGCAGTCCGGCGGCGGCAACCTGTCGGGCTCGGGCCGGGGCGTGCCCGACAACACCACGTCCGCACGCAAGGGCGGCCGGCTGGGCGGCAAGGCCTCGGCCCAGCGCTCGGCCGCCGAGCGCTCCGCATCGGCCAAAAAGGCCGCCGCCACCCGCAAGCGCAATGCCGAGGCCCGGCGCCGGCAGGAGGAGTCGGCATGAGCCCACTGCCCTGCACCGCAGGCGCCCACGCGCCGCAGCCGATTCCAGACGATGGCGGCCAGCCTACGCCGCCGCCCGGCAAGCCCGCCAAGCCGCGCCCCATCGATCCGCCCGACCACTCGCCGCCGATGGAGCTGCCGCCACCCAAGGGGCTACCGATCGGGCGCTAGCGCAAGCTCGCAGGAATCAGGGCGCCGGCCTTTTCTGGCCCAGCGGCCGGCCGTCCTTGCCGCGGGCATCGGTGTCGGGCAGGCCGCGCTTCGCATCCTTGTAGGCCCGCTGCATCTCGGGGTGCTCGGCGCCGCCGGTCATGTCGGTGGACTGGTCGTGCTCGTGCGGCAGCTTGGCGTTCGGCCCGGCATCGCCGGGTTGCTGCTTGGCGGGGGTGCTCACCCGCGTTTCCGGGGTGTGGGTGGAAGGGGGTTGGTGGGTCTTGCTCATGGAGCCTCCTGGGCTGCGGAGGCGGCAGCGGTGCAACGCGCCAGGAATGGCGGGAGCGGCTGCCGCGCTCCAGGGTGAGAGGGTGTTACAGCCATTGTCGGCGCCGCGCCGGCCCACCCTTGTAGTCCAGGCGGCTGCCTGCCTGTGGAGATTTGGTCCGCCTCCCGCCAGCAACCCGGTCAATGTCAAATATTGCCCAGTCCTCGGGGGTTTCCTGGTGCCGGCCCATGGCAATCCGCTATAGCATGCACCCCTTTGATACCCTGGAGAAACCGATCCATGAAAAAGCTCATGCACTGGACCGTGATCGCGGCCGCTGCCATGGCCGCCACCGGCGCACAGGCTGACGACGCCTACCCGTCCAAGCCCATCACCATCATCGTTCCGTTCACCGCCGGCGGCCCGACCGACCGCGTGGCCCGCGACCTGGCCGAATCGCTGCGCAAGCCGCTGGGCGCCAAGACCACCATCGTGATCGACAACGCCGCCGGCGCCGGCAGCTCCATCGGCATCGCCAAGGCCGCCCGTGCCCAGCCCGACGGCTACACGCTGCTGATCAACCACATCGGCATGGCCACCGTGCCCAACATGTACCGCAAGCTGTCGTTCGACGTGCTCAAGGACTTCGAGTACCTGGGCATCATCAACGACGTGCCGATGACCCTGGTGGGCAAGCCCGCGCTGGCGGCCAACAACTACAAGGAACTGGCGGAGTGGATCTCGGCCAACAAGAGCAAGGTGAACATGGCGAACGCCGGCATCGGCTCGGCCTCGCACCTGTGCGGCCTGCTGTTCCAGAGCACCATCAAGACCGAGATGACCACCGTGCCCTACAAGGGCGCGGCACCGGCCATCGCCGACCTGATGGGCAACCAGGTGGACTTGCTGTGCGACCAGACCACCAACACCACCAGCCAGATCGAGGGCAAGAAGGTCAAGGCCTACGCGGTGACCACCAAGCAGCGCCTGAGCACCCCGTCGCTCAAGAGCCTGCCCACGCTGGACGAAGCCGGCCTCAAGGGCTTTGAAGTGACCATCTGGCACGGCATGTACGCGCCCAAGGGCACGCCGCCCGCGGTGCTCAAGAAGATCAACGACGCGCTGAAGGTCGCGCTGAAAGACCCCGAGTTCATCAAGAAGTCGGAGCAGCTATCCGCCGTGGTCGCCAACGACAAGCGTGTCGATCCGGCCGGCCACAAGGCCTTCGTCGAAGCCGAGATCAACAAGTGGGGCCCGATCATCAAGGCCGCCGGCGCCTACGCCGATTGATATCGATTTGATAGCTACTGGCGCTTATCCCCATTGCGCCAGCGGTCTATTTGATGCAAAAGACTGCCGCGGCAGTCTTTTTTTCCCCTGATACCAAGAACCTGAGGAGACCGCCATGCCCCATCTGCCACCCCACCTCCCCTTGTCGCGCCGCCAGTGGCTGGCCAGCGGCGGCGCGCTGGCCCTGTCGGGCGTGCTGCCGGGCACGCAAGCCCTGGCCCAGGCGCAGGACGCCTGGCCCACTCGGGCGATCCGCTTCGTCGTGCCGTTTGCGCCGGGTGGCAGCTCCGAGATCGTGGCCCGCTCCACGGCCGCCGAGCTGACCAAGACCCTGGGCCAGAGCGTGTTCGTGGACAACAAGCCCGGCGCGGCCGGCAACATCGCCATGCAGGAAGTGGCCCGCGCCGACGACCAGAGTACCGTGATCCTCGGCCACATCGGCACGCTGGCGGTCAACCCCTACATCTTCGACAAGCTGCCCTACGACGCGAACAAGGACTTCCAGCCCGTGAGCCTGCTGGCCAAGGTGCCCAGCCTGTACGTGGTCCATCCCGACCTGCCGGTCAAGAACCTGCGCGAGCTGGTGGCGCTGGCCAAGTCCAAGCCCGGCAAGCTCAGCTACGGCTCGGCCGGCAACGGCAGCGCCGGCCACCTGGCGTTCGAGTACCTGAAGATGACGGCCGAAATCTTCATGCTGCACGTGCCCTACCGCGGCACCGGCCCGATGATGACCGACCTGCTCTCGGGCCGGCTCGATGCCGCCTCGGTCGGCGCCGCCGCGCTGCTGCCCTTCATCAAGTCGGGCAAGGTGCGCTGCATCGCCACCGGCTCGACCAAGCGCCTGCCGCAGCTGCCCGACGTGCCCACCGTGGCCGAGCAGGGCTACCCCGGCTTCGAGATGACGCAGTGGTACGGCATGCTGGCGCCGTCCAGCATGGCCAAGGCCCATGTGGACAAGCTCGCCGCCGAGTGCGCCAAGGCCGTCAAGGCGCCCGATGCGCTCAAGCGCCTGCAGGGCGATGCGGCCGAGCCCATCGGCAGCACGCCACAGCAGTTCGCGCAGTTCATCGCCACCGAGCAAGGGCGCTGGCAGAAGGTGCTCAAGCGCGCCCAGGTCAAGCCGGACTGAGTTCCCTGGCTCCATAAAAAAACGACTGCCTCGGCAGTCGTTTTTCAATGGGGCGCGTCCCCGCGGCTCACACGCCCCAGGTCACGTCGGAGCCCTCGGCCGCGCTGCGCTGCAGCATGTCGATGAAGGGCACGGCCCGCTGCTTCAGGCCCACCAGTACATCGATCACATCGTCATCGTCCTCGCTGGGCTTGGCATGCTTGACGTGCACCACATCCACGGCCTGCTCGCCGGCGGCCTCGCGCGCCATGGCGGCCTTCAGCGCGTCGACGGCGCCGGGGATCTGTTCCACGGTGATGATGCCCTGCCTGGCATGGGAGTCCTTGCCGATGATGTGCAGGATCTGCCGCCCGTCCGCCTCGAGCAGGATGACATTGGCAGTGGCACGGGACGAAAACTTGTAGAGCATGAGACCTCCTAAGCAGCTGGTTCAACGATACATGTAGGCTCTGGTGAACGGATATTCTGATTGTGCCCCAGGCATCGTACCTGCAAGCATAGACCCATCGGGCGATGTCGCCAACATCTGGTGCAGCGCCACCCAGCCGTGCTCGAATCCGGTGGCGCAGCCCGCCAGGTACAGGCGGTAAGCGCGCAAGGTCTTCTCGGCCCGCTCGGGGTCGCCCTTGCGCTGCAGCACGGCCCGCGCCTCGGGCAGGCAGGCCTCCAGCGCGTCCGACCAGGCCCACAGCGTCTTCGCGTAGTGCGGGCGCAGGTTCTCCGTGTCCACCATCTCCAGGCCGGCGTGGGCCATCTCCTGCAGCACGGCGCTCACATGGATCAGCTCGCCGCCGGGGAAGATGTACTTCTCGATGAACTCGCCCATGCCCGCCCCCAGCTGTTCGTTCTCGGTGCCGCCCGCGGTGATGCCGTGGTTCATCAGCAGGCCGCCGGGCTTGAGCAACCGCCGGATGGTGCCGAAGTAGTCGAGCATGTGCGCCTTGCCCACGTGCTCGAACATGCCGACTGAGGCGATCTTGTCGAAGGGCTGGTCGACCTCCAGGTTGCGATAGTCCAGCAGCAGCATGCGCACCCGCCCCGACAGGCCCTTGTGCTCGATCAGGCGCTGCACATGCGCGTGCTGGTTCTTCGATAGCGTGATGCCGGTGGCCTGCACGCCGTAGTGCTCGGCGGCCCACAGCAGCAGGCCGCCCCAGCCCGCGCCCACGTCGAGGAAGCGCTCGCCGCTGGCCAGCCGCAGCTTGCGGCAGATCAGGTCGAGCTTGGCCTCCTGCGCCTGCGCCAGGTCCAGGCCGGGCTCGGCATAGTAGGCGCACGAATAGACGCGGCGCGGGTCCAGCCACAGCGCGTAGAAGTCGTCGGACACGTCGTAGTGGAACTGGATCTGCTCGGCGTCCTTGGTCAGCGTGTGCAGCGCGGCGGAGCGCGAGCGCGCCAGCAGCCGGCTCCACCAGGTGGAGCGCGCGTGCACCGGGTCGGTGGGCATCAGCGCCACGGCGGCGGCCATGGTGTCGCGCATGCTGCCGTCGATCTCGATCTGCCCCTCGACGATGGCACTGCCCACCACGCCCACATCGCCGGCCGCCAGCGCGGCCAGTGCCGCGGCACTGCGGCAGTGCAGGCGCACCCGGGCATCCTGCCGGGGCCCGACCCAGTCGCCGCTAGGCAGCTCCAATGCCAGCGGAACCGGCAAGGCGGCCAGCTTGGCTTCCAGTTTCGTCTGCAACATATTCATAGGCAGCCATTGTGTGCAGGCCGGCGCCGGCGTCAATGGAAGTTGTCTGACACGGCAACACCCGGCTGTCGCCTGAGAGCGGCTTCTAGGCCAGCTCCGCCAGCGCCTGGAACAGCGCCTGCCGCGACTGGCTGACGGCGATGCCCTTCCAGGTGTCGGGGTGCAGCGGCTCGGCGGACGGGGGATTGGCCGCATCCAGCGCCAAGCTGGCACAGGCAGCCCGGGGGCAGGCCTGCTCGGCCGCCTGCTGCAGCGCCTCGTCCGCCCGGCCGATGGCGATGCAGTGCACCGCGTCGGCGTACGTGGCCTGCTCGCGCAGCACGGCGCGCATCGTGGCCACGCTCCAGCCATTGGCAGCGGTGCACCAGGGCGCATGGACGTAGAGCACGGCCACGCCGGCGGCGCTAGCCCGCGAGCGCCAGTCCCCGTCGTTCAGCGCAAACGCCAGCACGCCGCTGCCGGCCAGGCAGCCGGCGTTCGTCAGCACCAGCAGGCGCGTGGCATTCCTCGGGCCAGCGAGTGCCACGTCCATCGCCACCGCGTCGCCGTCCGGCGTCAGCACCGGGCTGGAGTGCGACTCCAGCACCAAGCCGCCGATGACCGCGGCCTCCAGGAATTGCCTGCGCGCCTGCACATAGGTGGGCGCAAAGCTTTCAGCAACCGACAACATGCCTGGCTCCCAGCAAGCTCGATGGATGGACCGTTTCAGCGCGCCACCGTGGGCTGCGCCAGCCACTTGGTGGCCAGCTGCACCCAGTAGGTCGCGCCCAGCGGGATCAGGTCGTCGTTGAAGTCGTAGCTCGGGTTGTGCAAGGTGCACGGGCCGCCGCCATGGCCGATCACGCGGTGGTCGCCCTCGCCATTGGCGATGAAGCAATAGGCGCCCGGCTTGGCCTGCAGCATGTAGGCGAAGTCCTCGGCGCCCATGGTCGGCTCCTGCTCGCGCACGCGCTCCTCGCCGACGATGCCCGCCATCACCTGGCGCGCGAAGGCGGCCTCGGCCGGGGTGTTCACCGTGGCCGGGTAGTTGCGGTGGAAGTGGAACTCGCAGCGCGCGTTGTTCATCGCGCAGCTGCCCTCGGCGATCTGGCGCATGCGGCTCTCGATCAGGTCGAGCACCTCGGTGGCAAAGGTGCGCACCGTGCCCTGCAGCTCGCAGCTGTTGGGGATCACGTTGTTGGCCTCGCCGCCGTGGATCATCGTGACCGAGATCACGCCGGTGTCTATGGGCTTCTTGTTGCGGGTGATGATGTTCTGGAACGCCGCCACCATCTGGCAGGCGATCACCACCGGGTCCACGCCCATGTGCGGCATGGCGCCGTGGCCGCCCTTGCCGTGGATGGTGATCTTGAAGTCGTTGCTCGACGCCATCACCGGCCCGCTGCTCACCGCCATGTTGCCGGCGGCCATGCCGGGCCAGTTGTGCATGCCGAAGACGGCGTCCATCGGGAACTGCTCGAACAGCCCGTCCTTGATCATCTCGCGCGCGCCGCCGCCGCCCTCCTCGGCGGGCTGGAAGATGAGGTAGACCGTGCCGTCGAAGTCGCGCTGGCGCGCGAAATGCTGGGCCGCGCCCAGCAGCATGGCCGTGTGGCCGTCATGGCCGCAGGCGTGCATCTTGCCGGTGTGGCGGCTGGCATGGTCGAAGGTGTTGCTCTCCTGCATGGGCAGCGCGTCCATGTCGGCGCGCAGGCCCACGGCGCGGCCGCAGGCGCCGCCGTCGCGCCCGTGCACGATGCCCACCACGCCGGTCGTGCCCAGCCCGCGGTGGATGGGGATGCCCCACTCGGTCAGCTTCTGCGCCACCAGGTCGGCGGTGCGCACCTCTTCGAAGCACAGTTCGGGATGGGCATGGATGTCCCGGCGCAGCGCCGCGATGCCCGCGGCCTGGGTCACGATGGAGTCGATCAGCTTCATGGTGGTTGTCTTCCTCTCTGATCGGCAGCGGAAACCTCATGCGGGTGCGCCGCCGGCAAACTTGCTACAGTTTCAGGTAGCACCCATTGTGCCCCATCCCCCCACGATTGAATCCGAAACCGCACCATGTCCGAAGCCCTCAGCGTCATCGGCGCCTGCCCCCACGATTGCCCCGACACCTGCTCGCTCGTCACCACCGTCGTCGACGGCGTGGCGACCAAGGTGCATGGCAATCCCGAGCACCCGCACACCGGCGGCGTGCTGTGCGCCAAGGTCAGCAAGTACACCGAGCGCAGCTACCACCCCGAGCGCGTGCTGCAGCCGCTCAAGCGCATAGGGCCCAAGGGGAGCGGCCAGTTCGCGCCCGTGTCCTGGGACGAGGCGCTGGCCGACATCGCCGCGCGCCTGCACGCGATTGCGCAACGCGATCCCGAGGCCATCCTGCCCTACAGCTATGCCGGCACCATGGGCCTGGTGCAGGGCGAGAGCATGGCGGCGCGGGTCTTCCACCAGCTCGGCGCCTCGCTGCTGGACCGCACCATCTGCGCCAGCGCCGGCGCCGAGGCGCTGCTGCAGACTTATGGCGGCAAGGTCGGCATGCGCGTCGAGCATTTCGCCGAAAGCCGGCTGATCGTCATCTGGGGCAGCAACAGCATAGGCAGCAACCTGCACTTCTGGCGCTACGCGCAAGAGGCCAAGCGCAACGGCGCGCGCCTGGTGTGCATAGACCCGCGCAAGTCCGAGACCGCCGACAAATGCCACGACCACCTGCAGCTCCTGCCCGGCACCGACGCCGCGCTGGCGCTGGCGCTGATGCACGAGCTGGTGCGCCACGACTGGCTGGACCACGACTACCTGGAGCGCCACACGCTGGGTTGGGAGCAGCTCAAGGAGCGCGCCCTGCAATGGCCGCCCGAGCGCGCGGCTGAGGTCTGCGGCCTGCCGGTGGAGCAGATCCGCCAGCTGGCACGCGACTACGGCACGACCCAGCCCGCCGCCATCCGCCTGAACTACGGCATGCAGCGCACCCGCGGCGGCGGCAATGCCGTGCGCGCCGTGGCCTGCCTGCCGGCGCTGGTGGGCGCGTGGCGGCACCGCGCCGGCGGCATGCTGCTGTCCAGCTCGGGCGAGGTGCCGGCGCAGCGCGCGCAGCTGCAGATGCCGCAGCTGCTGGGCAAGCGCCGGCCGCGCACCATCAACATGGTGCAGATCGGCGATGCGCTGCTGCATCCGGGCGGCGGCGATTTCGGCCCGAAGGTCGAGGCCCTGGTCGTCTACAACAGCAACCCGGTGGCGGTGGCGCCCGAGTCGTCCAAGGTGGTGCAGGGCTTTGCGCGCGAGGACCTGTTCACCGTGGTGCTCGAGCACTTCATGACCGACACCGCCGACCACGCCGACTACGTGCTGCCCGCGACCACGCAGCTCGAGCACTGGGACATCCACGGCAGCTACGGCCACACCGACGTGCTGCTGAACCGCCCGGCGATCGCGCCGCAGGGCCAGGCGCGCAGCAATGCGCAGATCTTCCGCGGCCTGGCGGCGCAGCTGGCCCGGCACGACGCGGCCTTCGGCGCCGCGCACTTCCAGCACGACGACGAGGCCCTGTGCCGCCAGGCGCTGGATGCGGCCGAGGTCGATTTCGACGAGCTGCTGCAGCGCGGCTTCGCCACGCTGAAGCGCCCCGAGGCGCCCTTTGCCAACGGCGGCTTTCCCACGCCTTCGGGCCGCTGCGAGTTCCACAGCGAGCGCCTGGCGCAGCGCGGGCTCGATCCGCTGCCCGACTACCTGCCCAACTACGAGCAGCCCGACCCGGCCGGGCCGTACCCGCTGGCGATGATCTCGCCGCCGGCGCGCAACTTCCTGAACTCCACCTTCGTGAACGTGAAGAGCCTGCGCAATGCCGAGGAACGCCCGCGCATCGAGATCCACCCCGACGACGCCGCGCCGCGCCGCATCGCCGATGGCGACACGGTGCGCGTGTTCAACGGGCGCGGCGAGCACCTGTGCCACGCCAGCCTCAACGGCCGCGCGCGCCGCGGCGTGGTGGTGGGCCTGGGCATCTGGTGGCGCAAGGACGGCCTGGACGGCACCAACGTCAACCAGCTCACCAACCAGCGCCTGACCGACCTGGGCCGCGCGCCCACCTTCTACGACTGTGCGGTGCAGGTGGAGCGGGCGGTGGCTGGTTGATTCCAAGCCAAATTGGCCTGCAGCGCTTATCCATCAAGCGCTGAAAGCTATTTTTTTAATAGCAAACAATCAATAAGCCGCACCATGCACGGCCAGCACCGGGTCGCCCGACAGTGCCGTGCTGCTGCGCCCGTCCACGCCCACCGGCACATCGCCCACCAGCGTGGTGCGGTAGAGCTGGCGGTCGAAGTCCAGGGCGAAGATGTCGTTGGGCGCCACGTGCGCGGTCGCGCGGTTGTCCCAGAAGGCGATGCTGCCCGGCTCCCACTTGAAGCGCACGGTGAACTCGCTGCGCACGATGTGCTCCCACAGAAACTCCAGCAGCACCTTGCTTTCGCGCGCCGCCAGGCCGTTGATGCGCTTGAGGAAGCCCGGGCTCGCGAACAGCGCCTGCTCGCCCGTCTCGGGGTGCACGCGCACCAGCGGGTGCTCGCTCACCAGCGGACGCGTCTGCACCAGATCGCGGTACTCGTCGGTGGCCACGGCGCCCGCGGGCGGCGCAAAGCGGTGCTCGCCGCGCAGCGCCTGCAGGAACTGCTGCAGCGGCGCCGACAGCGCCTGGTAGGCGGCCACGAGGTTGGTCCACTGCGTGTCGCCGCCGTAGGGCGGGATGGTGACGCCGCGCAGGATGGACGCTGCCGGCGGGTTGTGCGCCGCCGTCACGTCGGTGTGCCAGCCGGTCCAGGGGCGGTGTTCGGCATCGCCGGTATGGCGGTTGGCCTTGCGGTGCTTGGCGATGGAGTACAGCTCGGGGTAGCCCTCGACATGGCCGAACACCGGGTGGCCCACCGTCAGCTCGCCGAACTGGCGCGAGAAGGCGATCTGCTGCGCGTGGCTCAGGTGCTGGTCGCGGAAGAACACCACCTTCCAGCGCAGCAGCGCCGCGCGGATGGTGGCCACCTCGTCCACCGACAGCGGCTGGCGCAGGTCCACGCCGCCGACCAGGGCGCCGATGTGGGCCGACTGCGGCGCCACGCTGAGTTGCGGCGTGCGCGCCAGCGCCTGCCGCAGGCGTTCGTCGAGTTGCAGGGCCAGGGCCTGGGGCGTGGGAAGCGGCGCGTTCATGGCAGGGTCCTCGCGGGAATAAGGGAATAGGAATAGGTTGGGAAGCAGTCGTCATCGGCGGGCCAGCTGCTGCGCGGGCAGCGGCCCGGCGGGCAGGCCCAGCGCCAGCAGCTGGCGGTGGGTCTCGCGGATCTCCTGCTGCACGAAGCGCTGGGCCTCGCCGGGGCCGATGTAGTGCGATTTCCACTGGTTCAGCGCGACGAACTCGCGCCACTGCGGGCTATCGCTCACGCGGCGCAGCGCCTGGGCCCAGTACTGCCGCTGCGCCTCGCCGATGCCGGGCGGCGCCATCACGCCCTGGAACGACACGCTGACCGCATCCACCCCCTGCTCGCGCCAGGTGGGCACCTGGGCGAAGGCGCCTTCGAGCCGCTCCTCGGCGGCCACCGCCAGCACCCGCACGCGACCGCCGTCCAGGTAGGGCAGCAGGTTGGGCGTGGTCACGGCCGCCACGTCCAGGTGGCCACCGACCAGCGCCACCATCGATTCGGCCGACGACTTGTAGGGCACGACGCGCAGCTGCGCGATGTCGACCTTGCCCTGCTGCAGCGGCTTGGCCACGCCCAGGTGCACATGGCCGCCCAGCGTGTTGGCCACGCCGATGGACAGCGCCGCCGGGTCCTTGCGCAGCGCGGCGATCAGGTCCTGCCCGGTCTTCACCGGCGAGTCGGCGCGCACCACGACGGCCACGTATTCCTTGAACAGGATGCCGAGCACGGTGTTGTGCGTCAGCCGGTCGGGCAGCGCGCCCTGGGCCTGGCTGTTCACATAGCCGGTGCTCAGCGTCATCAGCACGTTGGGGTTGCCGCTCTCGCGCTGCAACTGCTCCAGCGCGGTGATGGCATGCGCGCTCACCTTGTTGCTGACCACGAAGCGCGGGCTCGCGCCCTGCTCGGCCAGCAGCTGGGTGAGCTTGCGCCCCGCCATGTCCAGCGCGGCGCCGGCGCCGCCCGGGATCACGAACTCCACCTTGCCCTCGGGCTTCCACCCGTCGCCCTGCGCCTGCGCGCCGCCCACCGGCAGCAGCACGGCCAGCGCGAGGCCCGCTGCCCGGCCCCACCGGCCCTGCTTGATTGCATTCCACACCACGGCTCTCACTCCCTTTAGCTTGAACGCCTGCCTGCGCAGGCCATGGCTGCATGGTGGGAGCAAGTGCGCCGGAAGGCGACGAAGGGTTTTGCAGATGCTTATGCGGAAAACAGATACGCCCGCGGCCCCGGCGTCAATCCAGCGCCATGCGGTTCTTGGCCGCCACGGCCTTCCAGCGCGCCACCTCGGCCTCGGTGTGCCGGCCCAGCGCCTCGCCCGTGTACTGTTCGGGCGGCAGCAGCTGGATGGCCTGGCTGACCAGCTTGTCGGTATAGTCCTTGTCCGCCATGACTTTCAGGTAGGCCGCCTGGAACTTGTCCAGTGCCTCCCTGGGAGTCCCCTTGGGGGCGTAGATACCGTACCAGGTGCTGGCCTCGAAGCCCGGCAGCACGGTCTCGTGCAGCGTGGGCACGTCCTTGAGCTGCGGCAGGCGCACCTTGGACGTGACGGCCAGGGGGCGCACCTTGGCTTCCGTCAGCTGCGGCAGCGCCGTGTTGGTCTGGTCGAACATGCCATCCACCTGGCCGCCGATCACGTCCATCAGCGCCGGGCCGGCGCCCTTGTAGGGCACCAGCGTGACCTTCATGCCCGCCGACGTGGCGAACAGCGCGGCGATGAGGTGGGAGCTGGAGCCCATGCCCGCGTTGCTGAGGTAGAGCTTGTCGGGATTCGCCTTGCCCCATTCCACCAGTGCCTTGATGTCCTTGGCCGGGTGTTCCTTGCGGACCATCAGCACCAGTGGCGTGTCGGGAAAGCGGAACACCGGCACGAAGTCCTTCACCGGGTCATAGCCGAGCTTCTTGTACAGCGCAGGCGCCGCACCCATGTAGCCCATGTGGCCGACGAGCATGGTGTAGCCGTCGGGCTTGGCCCGCGCGGCCTTGGCCGAGCCCACGGTGCCGCCGGCGCCGGGCGAGTTGTCGATGATGATGGGCTGGCCGACCTCGCGCGCCACCCGCTCGGCCACGCTGCGGGCCAGCGCATCGGTGGGGCCGCCCGCCGCGAACGGCACGATCCAGGTGATGGGCCTCGTGGGGTAGCCCTGCGCCCAGGCGCAGGCGGTGGCGGCGATGAGGGCGAGCGCCGCCACACCGTTCTTGCAGAACGATTTCATGGATGTCTCCTTGGGGGTTGAAAAATCAGGGGGCGGGATGCGGCCTGGCCAATGCCTTTGCGTCCACATGCCTGTCGTAGGCTTCGCCGGTGAGCATTCCCAGCTCGATGGCCAGCTCGCGCGGCGGCCGGCCCGAGGCCAGGCTCTCGCGCACGATGCGGGCCACCCGGTCGTAGCCCAGCACGGGGTTGAGCGCGGTCACCACCAGCAGCGAGTTTTCGACATTGGCCGCCAGGCGCTCGCGGTCCAGCTCCAGCCCGTCCACCAGGCGGGTTGCGAAGACCCCGGCCGCATCGCTCAGCACGCGTATCGACTGCAGCAGGTTGTGGATGAGCACGGGCTTGGCCACGTTCAGCTCGAAAAGCCCCGAGGCGTTGGCCATGGTGACCGTGCCGTGGTTGCCCATGACCTGCAGGCAGGCCTGCACCAGCACCTCGGCGATGGTCGGGTTGCGCTTGCCGGGCATGATGGACGAGGTCAATCCATCGTCCGGGATGCGCAGCTCGCCCAGGCCACAGCGCGGCCCCGAGCCGAGCAGGCGCAGGTCGTTGGCGATCTTGACCAGCGAGCTGGCCAGGGTGTTGAGCGCGCCCGAGGCCTCGACCAGCGCATCGTGGACGGCCATGCCTTCGAACTTGCTGGGATTGGGGCTGAAATCCAGGCCGGTCAGGGCACCCAGCTCGTCGCAGAAGGCCGCATCGAACCCCGGCGGCGCATTGAGCCCGGTGCCCGCCGCGGTGCCGCCCTGGGGCAGCACCCGCAGGCGCGGCAGCGTGCCCCGCACCCGCTCCATGCCCAGCGCGACCTGCCGGGCATAGGCGTCGAAGGCCTGGTCCACCATCATGGGCACCGCATCCATCAGGTGGGTGCGGGCGATCTTCACGACACCCCCGAAGGCCTGGGCCCGTGCTGCCAGGCTGCCTTGCAGCACGGCCAGCGCCGGCAACAGGCGCTGCTGCAGCTCCAGCACGGCGGCGATGTGCATCACCGTGGGAAAGCTGTCGTTGGACGACTGCGAGGCATTGACATGGTCGTTGGGATGCACGGGGCTCTTGGTGCCGCGCGGCTGGCCCAGCAACTCGTTGGCGCGGTTGGCGATGACCTCGTTGGCATTCATGTTGGTCTGGGTGCCCGAGCCGGTCTGCCAGATGGTGAGCGGAAAGTCCGCGTCATGCAACCCATCGCGCAGCTGCGATGCCGCCTGCACGATGGCGTCCGCGCGCTGGGCGTCCAGCACGCCGCAGCGCTGGTTGGCGCGCGCGGCGGCCATCTTCTGCAGGCCGAAGGCGTGGATCAGGCAAGCCGGAAAACGCTCCGTGCCTATCGCAAAGACGCCCAGCGCACGCTGCGTCTGCGCGCCCCAGTAGCGCGCCGCGGGTACGTCGACGGGGCCGAAGGCGTCATGTTCGACACGGGTGGTATCACTCATCGTGCATCTCCGTTGGTGCGTGGCTTCGGGGGCAGGCGGACTCAGCCCTGCACCTGCGCGGACAAAGCCAGTGCGCGGTCCACCATCTGCGGCGCCAGGCCCAGGTAGTTGGCCGGATCGGTCAGGCGGTCGATCGCGGCGCGGTCGAAGTGCTTCGCCACCTCGGGCAGCGCTGCCAGCGCCTCGGCCAGCGTGCAGCCCTTTTCGTGGACGGTGCGGCAGGCGTCGTAGACCACGTCGTGCGCCTGCTGGCGGCCGATGTGCGGCGCCATGCCCATCATCACCGCCTCGGCCACGATCAAGCCGCGGCTGATGCCGAGGTTGTGCTTCATGCGCGCCTCGTCCACGATCAGCCCGCCCAGCGCGAACTTGGCCTGGTGCAGCGCGCCCGAGCTGAGGATGAAGCTCTCGGGGATCGCGATCCACTCCGCATGCCAGGGGCCGGTGGCGCGCTCGAAGTCCTGCACCATCGCGTCCACCATCAGGCCCGCATGCTGGCGCACGGCCTTCGACGCGGCCAGCATCAGCTCGCTGGAGATGGGGTTGCGCTTTTGCGGCATGGTGCTGCTCGCGCCCCGGCCCTTGACGAAGGGCTCGTACACCTCGGCGAACTCGGTGGAGGCCATGATCATGATGTCCAGCGCGATCTTGCCCAGCGAGCCCGTGACGAGCGCCAGCAGGTTGATGGCTTCGGCAAAGCCGTCGCGCGCCACGTGCCAGGTGGTGGCAGGCACCCCCAGCTGCAACTCGTCGGCCAGCGCGGCCTGCACGGCAAAGCCCAGGTCTCCCAGCGAGGCCAGCGTGCCCGCCGCGCCGCCGAAGCCCACCACGGCCACGCGCGGGCGCAGCTCGGCCAGGCGCTGTTGGTGGCGGTCGAACATGGCCAGCCAGATGGCGGCCTTGTAGCCGAAGGTCACCGGCAGCGCCTGCTGCAGGTGGGTGCGGCCGGCCATGGGCGTGTCGCGGTACTTGCTGGCCAGGCCCTGCAGGATGCCGCGCAGCTCGCGGATGTCCGCGCCGATGCTGTCGATGGCGTCGCGCACCTGCAGGGCGACGGCGCTGTCCATGATGTCCTGCGTGGTCGCGCCCCAGTGCACGTAGCGCCCGGCCTCGCCGCACATGGCCACCAGCTGGTGCACCAGCGGCAGGATGGGGTAGCCCACGATGTCGGTCTCGTGGCGCATGTGGTCGAAGTCGATGCGCGAAATCTGCGACTCGCGGGCGATCACCTCGGCCGCCGCTGCGGGGATCACGCCCACGCGGGCCTCGGCCTTCGCCAGCGCCACTTCCACGTCGATGTAGCGCTGGATCAAGGCGTGGTCCGAAAAGATGTCGCGCATCTTCTGGGTGCCGAAGGCGTCGCGAAACAGGATGGAATCGACAACGGTGCTGGACAGGGGAGAGGCGGCGTGGCTCATGGTGCGTCCTGAAGTGAGCTAGAGTAGATGACCAGTTATGTCCGAACCAATTATGTCCGGACATATTGACTATAAATATGTTCGGACATATCCGTTACAGGGTATACCCTTGACTCCATGCAAGACCACGCCGCCCGCAAACTGAACTTCACCGACATCGCCAACCACCTGACCGAAGCCATCACCTCGGGGCATTTCGCGGTGGGCGCGCTGCTGCCTACCGAACTGGAGCTGTGCGAGCACTACGGCACCAGCCGGCACACCATCCGCGCGGCCCTGGCGGCGCTGCAGGAGCGGGGCCTGGTGTCGCGCAAGAAGAACGTGGGCACGCGCGTGGAGGCCGCCAAGCCCCGAAATACCTTTCGGCCCACGATGGACTCGGTGGAGGACCTGGTGCAGTTCGCCGCCGAACACCTGCGCCAGATGCAGCACATCGACGAGGTCGTGGCGACCGACGCGTTGGCGCAGGAGCTGGGCTGCCCGGACGGCAAGCGCTGGCTGCGCGTCTCCAGCCTGCGCCTGGAAGGCGATGGCAAGGCCCTGCCCATCGCCAGTTCGGACGTATATGTGGACCCGCAGTACCAGGACATCGTCGAGCTGGCGCGCGATACCCCCGGCGTGCTGATCAGCACCCTGATCGAGGAACGCCACGGCCGGCAGATCGCCGAGATCCACCAGGACATCCTGGCCGTGCAGATCGACGACGCCGCGCTGGCGCAGGCGCTGGACGTGCCGCTGGGCGCGCCGGCGCTGAAGATCGTGCGGCGCTATTTCGACTCGGACGGCGAACTGTTCGAGGCCAGCATCACGACGCACCTGGCCGAGCGCTTCCGGGTGTCGATGCGGCTGCAGCGGATGCAATAGGCCCCTGCGCTGCGGCGTCCGTCGCCACGCCGGATGCATCCTGCACCACACCCTTTCTTCCCCCTGGACCGATGGCCCCGGCGGCCGGCTCTCCTACAAGGACGCTGGATCGCCCCCGACGGCAAACACCGCCGCGGCACCGACAGGGCCGCGCCGGGCGGCTGCGAAAAATGGCTACAGGCCCCTGCCGTCCCGGCGTGGCCCATCGCTCCCTCTCACAGTGACAAAAAGAAAGGAAGAGGCTCATGCAATCCACCTCCCCACCCTCCCGCCGCGCCATGCTGGCACGGCCTGCCCTGTGGGCCGCGCTGGCATCCGTGCTGCTGCTGGGCGCCTGCTCCAGCACCCCGGCACCGCGCGAACAGATGGCCGTCGCCAAGAGCACGGTCGACCAGGTCACCACCGCGCCCGGCACCGCCGCCGCCGCGCCCACCGAGCTGCAGTCCGCACGCGACAAGCTCTCGCGCGCCGAACGCGCCATGGCCGGCAAGGACTATGACGAGGCCCGCCGCCTGGCCGAGCAGGCCCAGGCCGACGCCAAGCTCGCCGAGGCCAAGTCGCAGGCCGCGAACAGCGAGCGCTCCCTGCGCGAGCTGCAGGACTCCATGCGTGCGCTGACCGAAGAGCTGCAGCGCCGCGCCCCGGCCAAGTAATCCGCGAACCCGGCATTTCCCCCAGACACGGCCCGCGCGCCCGGCCCGCAGGCGCCGCCCGGCACCTCCCCGCCGCGCGCAGGCCTTCACGGAGATTCAACAGAATGACCGCATCCACCCACCACCATCCTCCCGCCCGGCTCACCATGGCCAGCCTGCTCGTGCTGGGCAGCGCCCTGGCCCTGAGCGCCTGCGGCGCGCGCGGCCCGCTGACCGAGCTGGAGAGCGCCCGCGCCGACGTGAACCGCACGGCATCCAACCCCGAGGTGGCGCGCCGCGCGCCGCTGGAGCTGAAGAACGCCACCGACACGCTGGCCCGCGCCGACCGCATGTGGAATGACGACGGCGACCGCGCCGAAGCCGAGAACCTGGCCTACCTGGCCCGCAAGCGCGCCGAGACCGCCGAGGCCATCACCCGTGCGCGCGACGCCGACGACAAGACCCGCGACGCCCGCGCCCAGGCCGACCGGCTGCGCCTCGACGCCCGCACCCGCGAGGCCGAGGCCGCACGCGGCGATGCCCGCGCCGCGCAGAGCCAGGCCGAGCAGGCCAATGCCCGCGCCGCCGCGCTCGAGGCGCGCCTCAAGGAACTGCAGGCGCAGCAGACCGAGCGCGGCCTGCTCGTGACGCTGGGCGACGTGCTGTTCGAGTTCGGCAAGGCGCAGCTGCTGCCCACCGCCGGGCAGCGGCTGGACCAGCTGGCCAACTTCCTCAAGCAGTACCCCGACCGCAAGCTGCTGATCGAGGGCCACACCGACTCGGTGGGCTCCAGCGCCAGCAACCAGGCCCTGTCCGAGCGCCGCGCCCAGTCGGTGCAGCAGGCGCTGGTGGCGCGGGGCGTCGATCCGTCGCGCATCACCGCGCGCGGCTACGGCAAGGACTACCCGGTGGCGAGCAACGGCACGGCCGAGGGCCGGGCATTGAACCGCCGGGTGGAAGTGGTGATCGCGGACGACAAGGGCAACCTGCGCTCGCGCTGATCGCCCCTTAGACCACTGGCCCCGCAGCCGGGCTGCTACTGCGCCGCCGCCCAGTCCACCAGCGCATCCCAGGCGGCGCGCGCAGCCACGGCGCGCTCGTCGTTGGCGATGGCGGCCACCACCAGGCGGCGGCCGTTCGCGGCATCCACGTAGCCGGCGATGGCGGTCGCATCGCGCAGCGTGCCAGTCTTCAGGTGCGCGCCGCCCACATGGGCGCTCTTGCTGTGCCTGAGCGTGCCGTCCACGCCCACGATGGGCATCGAGGCCACCAGCTCAGGCATCACCGGAGAGTTCCACGCCGCCGACAGCATGCGCGCCAGCGCGCCGGCGGTGATGCGGGCGTCGCGGCTCAGGCCCGCGCCGTTGTCGATGACCGGCGGCGCCGCGCCGGGCACGCGCCGGCTCCACCACTCGGCCACGGCCTGGCGCCCGCCCTCGAAGCTGCCGACGCCGGCGCGCTGCTTGCCCAGCGTGAGGAAGACCTGCTGCGCCATCACGTTGTTGCTGTACTTGTTGATGTCGCGCACCACCTCGGCCAGGCTGGGCGAGGTGATGGTGGTGAGCGGCGTGAGGCCCGGCGGCACGCTGCCGGCGCGCACCGCGCCGCCGAGCTTGCCGCCCAGCTCGCGCCACATGCCTTCGAGCAGGCGCGGCGCATACAGCTCGGCCGGCGCGGGCGCCAGCGACCAGCTCTTTTCACCGCAGGCCGGCGGGTAGCTCCCAGCCAGGCGCAGCCGCGCCGGGTCGCTGAAATCGGCCTGCAGCGCGGCGCGCCAGTCGCCGCAGGCAGCGGCCGCCTTGCCCCGGGCCAGCGGCACCGTGGCGGGGATCTGCAACCCGGCCATCGCCGGCTCCACCAGCACGCGGGCCACGCCGACGGCGGCATCGGGCACCAGCGTGAGCGTGAGCGATTTGTAGTTCAGCAGCAGCGCATCGGGCACGGCGTTGTAGGGCCGGTAGGGCTCGTTGTCGAAGCGCGCCGGGTCGATGGGCGGCAGCGCGAAGGCCGAGCGGTCGAGCACGATGTCGCCGGCGATGCTGTCGATGCCGCGCGTGCGCAGGTTGCGCAGCAGCAGCCACAGCCGCTCCATCACCAGCTTGGGGTCGCCCACGCCCTGCAGGTAGAGGTTGCCGCGCAGCACGCCGCCCTGCACCGCGCCGTCGGCGAACACCGGCGTCTCCCAGGTGTAGGCCGGGCCCAGCAGCTCCAGCGCGGCAAAGCTGGTGACCAGCTTCATCACCGACGCGGGGTTGCGCGGCACGTCGCTGCGCCAGTCGAGCAGCGGCTTCTGTGCGCCGCCGGCGTCCATCACCACGATGGAAACCGCATCGAGCGGCACCTGGGCGCGCGCCAGCGCGGCCTCCACCTCGGCGGGCAGGCGGTTGGCGGGCACGGCCGCAGGCGCGGCGGTGCCCGCGGGTGCCGGCGCGGTCACGGGCGCGGGTGCCAGGGCCACCGGCGTCTGCGCGCAGGCCACCTGGGCCAGCGCCACGGCGGCGGGCCAGGCCCAGCGCAGGCGGGCGGCAATGGAGAGCATGGATATCTTCATGGTGAAAAGCGCAGCAGCGGATTGGGCAGGATAATCAGCCCCTGCCAGGGATCGTATTCGGGCCAGGTTATCAAAAAAATGATAGCTGCCAGCGCTTGAATTGTGACACTTCCCACTACAAAACCCTTCAGAACCCTTTGTAGACAAGCGCAAACAGCTCACTTTTTTTGCTTGCCTGCCGCCTTTCATGAACCTGCTCGCCATCGACACCAGCACCGATACCCTGTCCATCGCCGTGGCCCATGGCGGCCAGGTCTGGCAGCGCAGCGGCGCGGGCGGCGCGCAGGCCTCGCTGCAGCTGCTGCCCGGCATCCAGGCGCTGATGGGCGAGGCGGGCCTGTCCTTCGACGCGCTGGACGCCATCGTCTTCGGCCGCGGGCCCGGCTCGTTCACCGGGCTGCGCACCGCCTGCGCCGTGGCCCAGGGCCTGGCCTTCGCGGCGCGGCAGGGCCAGGGCGTGCCGGTGCTGCCGGTCGACACCCTGCTGGCCGTGGCCGAACAGGCGCGCGCCGAGCATGGGCTGACGCAGCTCGTCGCCGCGCTGGATGCGCGCATGGACGAGGTCTACAGCGCCCCCTACGCATATCGCGACGGCGCCTGGACGGCCCTGGCCGAGATGCGCGTGACGCCGCCCGAGGCCGTGGCCGTGCCCGCTGGCTTTGCCGTGGCCGGCAATGCCAGCGCCGCCTATGGCGAGCGGCTGGCGCCCGGCGCGCCCCAGGTGGCGGTGCTGCCCACCGCGCCCGCGCTGCTGCGCCTGGCGCCCGCGCTGCTGGCCCAGGGCCTGGCCGTGCCGGCGGACCAGGCGCTGCCGCTCTACGTGCGCAACAAGGTCGCGCAGACCACGGCCGAGCGCGAAGCCATCAAGGCGGCCAAGGCATGACGGCACGCGCCACCGCCTCCGAGCCAAAGCTGCGCTGGTCGGCGCTGGGCATCGCCGACCTGGAAGCCCTGCTGGCCGTGGAAACGCAGTGCTACAGCCACCCGTGGACGCGTGGCAACTTCATCGACTCCATGGCCATGGGCTATGCGATGGAGCTGCTGTGGGCCGACGACCAGCTCGTCGGCTACTTCGTGGCGATGGAGGGCGTGCAGGAAGTGCACCTGCTCAACATCACCGTCAACCCCGTCTTCCAGCACCAGGGCTGGGCCAAGGTGCTGCTGGAGCAGCTGCGCGCCTGGTGCCTCAGCCGCGACGCGCAGCTGCTGTGGCTGGAGGTGCGCCAGAGCAACGAGCGCGCCCAGCAGGTGTACGAACGCTTCGGCTTCGAGCGCGTAGGCCTGCGAAAGCGCTACTATCCGGTCTCGCATCTGGAGCGCGAGGATGCGGTGGTGATGCGCTACATGCTGGCCAACTGACAAACATGACTTTGAATCTGGACGCGCGCCAACGCGCCATGCTGCAGGAAATGGGCTACACCTCGTGGTGGCCCCAGCCGGCTGCGCCCGCGCCAGAGGCGCCCACGGCCCCGGCCGCCCGCGCAGCCGTGGCACCGCCGCAGGCCCTGGCGCCAGCGGTCGCGCCTGCCGATCCCGCACCAGCACCCGTGATCGCGGCCCCTGCCGCCATCGATCCGCCTCCCGCGCGGCCCGCACCGGCGCCCGCCGCACGGCCGGCCGCTGCGCCCGAGGCGGCGCCAGCAACCACCGCCCTGCCCTCCAACCTCGCGCCGCCCGCCTTTGCGCTGGGCGCGCCGGTGCCGCTGTTCGACACCGCCAAAGCCGACGGCGATGCATCCGCCGGCCCCGCCTGGCTGGTGGTGGCCGAGCTGCCCGCCGCCGCATCGCCGGCGGCCACGCTGGCCAGCCCGCGCGGCGAGCTGCTGCGCAACCTGCTGCGCGCCATGCGCCTGCAAGGCCACCCGCGGCTGTGGTGGGTGCCGCTGCTGCGCGCCCATGGCGATGCGGCCCCCGAAGGCGCCGCCACCATGGCCGCGCTGGCGCGCGAGCTGCAGCCCGGCATGGTGCTGCTGATGGGCCTGCCCGCCGCACGCCACCTGCTCGAAAGCAGCGAGCCGCTGGGCCAGCTGCGCGGCCAGGTGCACCAGTTGCCGCATGCAGGCGCCCCTGCCGTCGTCAGCCACGACCCGGCCTACCTGCTGCGCACGCCCCGCGCCAAGGCCGACGCCTGGGCCGACGCCTGCCTGGCGCTGGCCGCCGTGCGTAACCAGAAATAAACCCTAGGGTTACCACGGCGTTGACATGGCTCAATGCCATAATCGCGGGCATTCCTGTATCTGGAGCATTCCCTTGGAACCCTACCCGAGTCGGTAGCTTTCAACCTGGGCCGGCCATGGTGTTGCGCGAGGGTTGAAAGCACCCCCATCCCCCCGCGAGCGAACAACAACTAGGAAGTGAGCCCATGCTCAACATCTTCACACTGGCCAACGGCCGCCTGGTGCAGGAAGAGATCGAGTCCCTGCAGGAACTGGCGCAGTTCCACCCGATCTGGGTCGACCTGGAATCGCCCACCGCCGACGAGAAGCGCTGGATCAAGCAGCACTACGGCCTGTCCATCCCCGACGACGCGATGGACCAGGACATCGAGGAATCCGCCCGCTTCTACGAAGAGGACAACGGCGACCTGCACATCCGCAGCGACTTCCTGATCGACGACGACGACAACCCGCGCTCGGTGCGCGTGGCCTTCATCCTGAACCTGAACAACCGCGACCTGAAGAGCCACGGCGTGCTGTTCTCCATCCACGACGAGGACGTGCCGGTCTTCCGCCTGCTGCGCCTGCGCGCGCGCCGCATGCCGGGGCTGATCGAGGACAGCAAGGACGTGCTGCTCAAGCTCTTCGACGCCGACGCCGAGTACTCGGCCGACACGCTGGAGAACATCTACGACGACCTGGAAAAGGCCAGCAAGCTGGTGCTGTCGGGCGACGTGACCGACTCGCTCGCCAGCGAGGCGCTGGGCGCCATCGCCCGCCAGGAAGACTTGAACGGCCGCATCCGCCGCAACGTGATGGACACGCGCCGCGCCGTCAGCTTCATGATGCGCAGCAAGATGCTCAACGCCGAGCAGTTCGAGGACGCGCGCCAGATCCTGCGCGACATCGAATCGCTGGACAACCACACGGCCTTCCTGTTCGACAAGATCAACTTCCTGATGGACGCCACCGTCGGCTTCATCAACATCAACCAGAACAAGATCATCAAGATCTTCTCGGTGGCCAGCGTGGCGCTGCTGCCGCCCACGCTGATCGCCAGCGTCTACGGCATGAACTTCAAGGTCATGCCCGAGCTGGAGTGGCAGTACGGCTATGTCTATGTCATCTTGCTGATGGTCGCCAGCGCCGTCGGGCCGATGCTGTACTTCAGGAAGCGCGGCTGGCTGAAATAGCAGACACTATAAAAAAAGGAGCTTGAAGCGCCTGATAGTCAAGCATTTCAAGCTCCAATCACCTTGGAACCAAAGCAGAAGGAGCGCGAGGCGCTCCTTTTTTATGACTGCGGCACGGCGCCGCGCTCGCGCACCCACAGGATGATGCCGCACAGCATCACCACCAGTTGCGTGCCGATCAGCGCCGCGAAGCCGGCGAAGAAACCCGCGCTCACGCCGCCGTTGGCCGACAGCGCGCCGATCACCGCACCCATGATGGCCGGCATGAAGCCCGCCACCAGGCTGCCCGCGCCGTTGACCACGCCATAGGCGCTGGCCACGTGCTCGGGCTTGGCGCAGTACTGCACCGTGCTCGGGATGGCCGGGCTCATCAGGCCCCAGCAGAAGTTGGCGGCGATCAGGCAGTAGGCCGAGGCGTAGCGGTCCTGCACCTCGATGGCCAGCCACACGGCCAGCGCCACGCCCACGCTGCCGAAGATGAAGATCAGCGGCACCTGGCGGCGCGCTATGCGGTCGATGAGCATGCCGCCCACGAACACCGCCGCCACGCTGGCGTACTGCGGCAGCGAGGCCAGCCAGCCCATCTCGCGCATCGAGAAGCCGCGCGACTGCTGCAGGTAGGCCGGCAGCCAATTGCTGCTGCCCCACAGGTACGACAGGAAGGCCGCCGTCAGGATGGTGATGAGCCACAGGTAGCGCGTGTGCATGGCGCCGCGCACGATCTGGCCCACCTGGCCCATGGCCTGGCCCAGCGAATGCGGCTTGGGCATGCCCGTCTCGACCTTGGGCATGCGGATGAAGGCCCAGACCAGCGGCACGCCGAGCAGCACGTTGATCAGGCCCAGCACGTGGAACGAGGTTTCCCAGTTGTGCCCGGCCACCAGGTAGCCGACCAGCGGGTAGCCCACCGCCAGGCCCAGGCCGGTGCCCATGTTGACCAGCGAGTTGGGCTTGCCGTTCTCGCGGCTCTCGAAGTGCGCCTTGATGTAGCTGCCGGCCAGCGAGAACAGCGGCCCCTCCGACACGCCCAGCAGGATGCGCGAGGCCAGCAGCAGGCCGTAGCTGTCCATCGCCGGCGACAGGAAGGTCACCACGCCCCACAGCAGCAGGCCGCCGATGAGGCTGCGGCGCACGCCGAACAGCGCCGCGCAGAACGGCGTGAGCACGAAGGACGAGACGCCGTAGCCGACCATGAAGGCCGTGGCCAGCAGGCCCTGGCGCGTGCGGTCATCCGCGGTGAGGCCGATGTGCGAGAGGAAGTCGGCGTCCGTGATCAGGACCGAGATGTTGATCCGGTCCACATAGGAGATGGCGACGATCACGAACAGCGTGATCACGCCCCACCAGCGCAGCGAGCGGGAGTCGTTCATGGTGCGGTCCTGGGAGGGAGGTGAAGGAGGAATGGGGAAGATTGGCGCTTGCGCGAGCCAGCAGAGCCCGGCCCGCGCAAGCCGTGGCGCCAATCAGGGGAAGGTTGGGATCAGAAGAAGTGGCGGATGCCCAGTTCCATGCCGGTGGACTTGCCGCCCGCGCTGGAGCCGGTGGCGCTCAGGCCCTGCACGCCGATGGAGCGGCTGGAGCCATCCTTGTTCTTCAGGTACGCCAAGGTGCCGTAGACCTGGGTGCGCTTGGAGAAGTTGTAGCCATAGCCCACCGCGATCTTGTTCCAGTCGGCATTGCTGTCGGCCGTGTTGTAGTGGCCGACCGAGGCGCGCAGCTCGCCGCTGCCCAGCGGTGCGGTCACGCCCAGCTGCAGCGCCGTGACCTTCAGGCCACCGCGCTTCTCGCTGGCCCACAGCAGCATGGGCTTGGCCACGCCGAAGTCGTAGGACAGGCCGACGTTGTGGGCGGTGATGTTGGTCTCGGGCGCATCGCCGTAGAACTTGCCGGTGGCCAGCGCGCCGTTGAAGGCACCCTGGCGGTAGCCGAAGCGCACGCCGCGGTAGTCGCCCTGGCGGTGGCCGGCGGCGCTGTCGGGCTTCTCGCTCATGGCGACCTGCGCCTGGCCGTAGAAGCCGCCCAGGTTCGGCGGCAGGAAGTAGCTGATGGCGTTGCTGATCTGGATCGGCGCGCCGCCCGCGGCCGTGCCGGCGCCCGGAATACCCAGCATGGTGAACGCGCCCGTGCCGCCGACGCCATTGGTCAGGAAGGGATCGAAGATCAGCGTGCTCAGGAAGGTGGCCGAGTCATCGCGGCCCAGGCGCACTTCACCGAAGTTGCCCAGCAGGCTCACGGTGGAGCGGCGGTTGAAGCCCAGGCCGGTGGTGCCGGGGGCCTTGCCGTTGCCGGTGTCGGAATCGAGGCCGGCCTCGAGCCAGAAGCCCGCCTTCAGGCCGCCGCCCAGGTCCTCGGTGCCGCGAAAGCCCAGGCGGCTGATGTTGGCGCCGCCCGTGGCCAGGCCGATCTTGCTGGACGACTCCGAGCCCGTCAGCCGCGTGACGTTGGTGTCGATGACGCCGAAGATCTCGACCTTCGACTGTGCTGCCGCGGCGCCTGCCAGGCCCGCCACCCCGATGGCAAGAATGATTTTTTTCATGGTGTCTGTCTTCCTTGGATTGAAAACGTGTTGGTTGAGGGAATACCTGTGGGTCAAAGGTCCAGCGTCAGCGTGTCGCTCTTGCAGCCCGAGACGCAGACCATCATCACCTTGTTGGCCGCCTTTTCCTTGGGGCTGAGCACCGAGTCGCGGTGGTCGGGAACGCCGGCCAGCACGCGGGTCTCGCACGAGCCGCAGACACCTTCGCAGCAGCTGTGGTCGACATCGACGCCGGCTTCCAGCAGCGTGTCGAGCAGCGACTTGTCGGGCGTGATCTGGATGAAGCGGCCGCTCTTCTTCAGCTCGACCGTGTAGTTGTCGCGCGCATCGGACGAGGCCTTGACCTCCACCGGCGAGAAGCGCTCGATGTGGGCATTGGCATGGCCCAGCTCGGCGCAGAACTTCTCGAAGGCGTCGAGCATGGGCGTCGGGCCGCAGGAGTAGTGGTGCAGCCCCGCCTCGGGCGCGCGCTGCGCCAGCAGGCCGCGCAGGTCGGGCGGGCCGCCCGCCTCGGCGTCGAAGTGCAGGTGCAGCGGCATGCCCAGGGCCTGCAGCTCGGCGAGGAAGGCCGCGCTCTTGCGCTCGCGCGCAAAGTACAGCATCTCGAACGAGTGCCCCAGGGCCTTGAGCCGGCGCGCCATGCACAGCATGGGCGTGATGCCGATGCCGCCGGCCACCAGCACCGAGTGCGTCGCGCTCTCGTCGAGCGCGAAGTGGTTGCGCGGCGCGTCGATGGTGATGGGCATGCCCACGCGCAGCGCCTCGTGTACGCAGCGCGAGCCACCGCGGCTGGCGCGGTCGCGCAGCACGCCGACCACGTAGCGGTGGCGCTCGCTGCTGTCGTTGGACAGCGAGTAGCTGCGCACCAGCCCGTTGGGCAGGTGCAGGTCGATGTGCGAGCCGGCGGTGAAGGCCGGGAACTCGCCGCCATCGACCGGGCGCAGCTCGACGCTGATGGTGTCCTGCGCCTCGAAGCGCAGCGTGTGCACAAAGGCTTGCAAGGTGGTGCTCATGGTGCGACGCCTTCGTCGATCTGGTCCTGGGCCTGGCGGCGCAGGTGGCGGCGCAGGCGCACCAGGCCGATGTCGTGCTGGTAGAGGTTCTCGCGCTCGTTGGCGTCGAGTTCCATCTGCTCCATCATGATGCGGTCCTGCTCCAGCACGGCCCAGTGGCGCGCCTCCAGGCGGTTGCGGTACAGGAAGCGCCAGGTGTCGCGCATCC
>JBLZYV010000015.1:0-60070 GCA_050282565.1 Comamonas sp. | reverse complement strand
CCACCACCAGCACCAGGGGCGGCATGGCGCCCTTGGCCACCATGTCGGCCAGGGTCCGCGCCGTCGCCTCGTCATGCACCGGCGGCCCCGGCTTGAACAGCCCCAGCTGGAACGAGGGCTGCTCGGGGTGTTGCACGGTGAGCCAGCGGTAATTGCCGTTGCGGACATCCGTGTGGACGCGGAATCCCAATCGCTGGACGTAGAACTCCAGCGCCTTGTCTTGGTCCCGAACGTACAAACCCACTACGCCAATACCTTGCGTCATCTTCAAACCTCCTTTGGTGGAGGCGCCATTCTCTCAACGCGCTTCTCGCGGCGCTTCTCCGAAACTGCCATCTTCAGGTCAGGACGGTTGGTGGCGCGCACGATGCACTCGGGCACGTGCTCCCATGCGGGGGCCAGCGGCCGCTCACGTATCCGCAGATTTCCCGGGTTCTCGCCGGTGATGTCATGGAAGACACGGCCAAAGGTGCCCAGGCTCTTCCAGCCCGTCTGGAACGCGATCTCGGTAATGGGCAAATCGGTGTCGCGCAGCAGTGCAACAGCCCGCTCGATGCGGCGCGACAGCAGGTAGCGGTGCGGCGGCATGCCGAAGGCCGCCTTGAACGAGCGCGCGAAATGCGAGACCGAGACAGCGCTCACCTGCGCCAATTGATGGATCGGCCATTCCTCATGGAATGCGTGGTCCATGCGGTCCTTGGCGCGCAGCAGCCGCCGCAGCAGCTCGGGACTCTGGTTCATGGCATTGCGAGCGCGCGCCGGTAGTGCATGGCGACCACGCCGCTGCGCAGCGGCTTCGCCGAGATCAACTCGAGCCGCCGCGTGCGGGGCAGCCCGCTCTCGTACAGGGTAGGTCCGTGGCCGGCGATCCGGGGGTGGACGAGCAGCCGGTACTCGTCGATCAGGTCCAGGCGATCCAGCTCGGCCGCGAGCTTGCCGCTGCCAAGCAGCACGCCGTCCGGGGTGGCATCCTTGAGCTGCTGTATGCCCGTGCGCAGGTCGCCGGCGATGTGGTGGCTGTGGGTCCAGGGAAAGTCCCTTCGCGTCGCGGACACCACGTACTTCGGCTTGGCCTCCAGCTTGAGCGCCCACTCGCGCATGGCCGGCGGTGCCTCCACGTCGCCGCGCGCGACCGCCGGCCAGTAGCCCTCCATCATCTCGTAGGTGACGCGCCCCCACAGCATCGCCCCGCCCTCGTCCATGAGGCGGGTGAAGAAGGCGTGCGTCTCGTCGTCGGCGATCCCTTCCCGGTGGTCGACGCAGCCGTCCAGGGTGAGGTTGATACTGAAGGTCAAGAGTCCCATGCTGTCCTCCGTTCGAGATAGGCGGCAAGCCGCCCGCCCTGCGGCCAGGATCTGCCTGATGGCGTCGTGGTTGGCCCAGGCCCGATATTGACATGCGCGAGCGCCGGTACTACCCTTTAATCCTTGCAGCTACTTGGGAGCGCGCCATGATTCCGTGGGACATTCAGGGCACCGAGTTGATCAACTGCAACTGTTCATACGGCTGTCCGTGCCAGTTCAATGCATTGCCCACCAAGGGCTACTGCGAGGCCATGGGAGCCATCTCCATCGACCAGGGCCACTTCGCGGATGTGCCACTTGACGGCCTGAAGATCGGCGTGGTGTTCAGCTGGCCCGGCCCCATCCACGAAGGCAAGGGCAAATGCCAGCCCATCGTCGACGCCCAGGCCTCGCCGCAGCAGCGCGAGGCGCTCCTGAAGATCATGTCGGGCCAGGAAACCGAGCCCTTCGCGACCATGTTCGCGGTGTTCGCCTCCACCTTGGAAACGGTCTACGAGCCCATCTTCACCAGGATCGACTACGAGGTGGATGTCGACGGCCGCCGCGGTGAAGTGCATGCCCAGGGCGTGTTCGACCTCGTCGGCGAGCCGATCCGCAACCCCGTCACCGGCCAGCAACACCGTGCCCGCATCGACCTGCCGAACGGCTTTGAATACGAGATTGCGGAAATCGGCTCGGCGACCAGCCGCTCGCAAGGCAAGCTGGAAGTCGACCTGAAGGACAGCTACGCCCAGTTCGCGCGGCTGCACATGAACAACCAGGGGATCGTTCGCCATCGCGCAGCCGTGTGATGGACCTGCAAGCCCTGCTGCGGCACGAGCGCGCGATCATCCTCTGCGGGATCGTGGCGGTGGTCGCGCTATCGTGGGCGTACCTCTGGCAAGGCGCGGGAATGGGCATGACCGCGCTCGACATGACCACCCTCAGCCTGTTCCCCCACCGCCAGCCGGGCATGGAAGGCAGCATGGAGGCGAGTTGGTGGATCGTCGCCGCCATGTGGTGGGTCATGATGGTCGCCATGATGGTGCCCAGCGCGACGCCGCTGGTGTTGCTTTACGCGAAGGTGCTGGAGCGGCAGCCGGTATCCCTGGCCGGCCGCTACGCGGCCACTTCGCTGCTGCTGGCCGGCTATCTGGCGGTATGGCTGGCCTTTGCAGCGACGGCTGCAACGCTGCAGAAAATGCTGGAGCCCACCGGACTCATCTCGGCCATGATGCTCTGGTCGCGCAGCGCTGCCCTGTCGGCAGCGGTGCTGGCGGCTGCGGGCCTGTACCAGTTCTCCGGCCTCAAGCGTGCCTGCCTGACCCAGTGCCGCTCGCCGGTGCATTTCCTGACGCGGTACGCGCGCCCCGGCATCGGGGCGGGCTTCATGCTTGGCATGCGCCATGGCGCCTTCTGCGTGGGGTGCTGCTGGCTGCTGATGGCCTTGCTGTTCGTCGGCGGGATCATGAACCTGGCCTGGATTGCCGCACTGATGCTCCTCGTGCTGGTCGAGAAACTGATGCCGGCCGGAGCGGCTTTCGGCAAGGTATCGGGGGCGCTCCTGCTGGTCTGGGCGGTAGCGACCCTGCTGGTCTGAAGTCCGGTGATATCTGCGTAGCCGCAGGACGATTCAGATGAATGAACTCGAACAACTGGAAGCCATGCTTCGTGCGCGGCCGGCGTCCCTCTCCAACGACCAACGCCGGGCGGCATACGACGCTCTCGGCGACCGCTTTCCGCTGGCCGCGGATGTCCATGTGGAACCGGTACAAGCGCATGGCGTACCGGCTGAATGGACATCCACGCCCGTCGCGGGCACCAGCGAAGTCATCCTCTATCTGCATGGCGGAGGGTATGCGTGGGGCTCATTGAAGAGCCACCGGCACCTCGTGAGCGAGCTGGGCCGTGCAGCGCGGATGCGAACACTCGCCCTGGGCTACCGGCTGGCTCCCGAGTACCCGTTTCCACAGGCGCTGGAAGATGCGGTGAGCGGATTCCAATTCCTTCTGGATGTCGGCCTCCAGCCTCGCCAGATCATGGTCGCAGGCGATAGCGCGGGAGCCGGCTTGGCCGTGGCCTTGCTCGTGCGGCTAAAGGAGCTGGGAATGCGGCAGCCAGCTTGCGCCTTGCTTTTCTCGCCCTGGGCCGACATGACGGCGACCGCGGATAGCTACCACCGCAATGCGAAGCGAGATCCGGTCCTCAACCGCTCAATCATGCAGTTCCTGGCGGAGCAGTACCTGGGAAAACGGCCGCGAGAAACGCCTCTCGCGTCACCGGTTTTCGCGGATCTGAGCGGCATAGCGCCCCTGACGATTTTCGTGGGTTCCACGGAGGCGCTGCTGGATGACGCGATCGCCCTCACCCGCGCGGCGGGTCTGGCCGATGTGAGCGTGCGGCTGGAAATCTGGCCGAAGATGTTCCACATCTGGCCCAATTACCACCCGGTGCTGGCGCAAGGCAGGCAAGGCATCGCCAGGGCAGGAAGACTGCTGCGTGAAGCTGCGCAAACGGCTTCGGGCAGCGAGGCTTGACGCATTGGCGCGGTGAGTGGGTCACCCCGGCTACGAGCCGTGGTTTGTTGCCCCGCTGCCGGTCAGGCCTTGGCCCGGGGCTTGAAGATATGGATGGTTTCGCCGCGCGCGAGCATCTCCACCAGTTGTGCGATGCGCCTCGCACGCGTCTCGGCTTTCACCGCCGTCTGGATGCGCCACAGCACCGCGTAGCGATTGGTGGCGTTGAGCGTTGCAAAGAAAGCCTTGGCCTTTGGCTCGGCCTCCAGCGCGGCCAGCAGATCCTCGGGCACCGTGGACGTGCGCGCGCCGTCGTAGGCCCGGGCCCAGCGCCCGTCGGCCTTGGCGGCCTCGATCTGCGCGTGGCCGGGTGCCTGCATGCGGCCTGCCTCGATGAGGGCCGCGACCTTGTCGACGTTGATCTTCGACCAGACGCTGCGCGCGCGCCGCGGCGTGAAGCGCTGGAGAAAATGCTGGTCGTCGAGCCCCTTCTTCTGGCCGTCGATCCAACCCCAGCAGAGCGCGATCTCCACCGCCTCGGGGTAGGTGACGCTGGGCTCGCTGGCGCCCCGCTTGGCAATCTTGAGCCAGAGGCCGTCGGACGTGGCGTGGTGCTTCTTCAACCAGGCCTCGAAAGCCTTGGCGCTCTTGAACAAGGCCGGTGCGGGGTCGACTTGGACGGTGGATTGGGTGGCGGGCATCGCCGGAGTGTGCCGCAAAAGCGCCCATGCGGGCGTTCTGCGCGGCTCAACAACGGCCGCACTCCGCCTTCAAGCGAGAAGCATCTCGGGATTGAAAACCACTTCCCACAAATGTCTATCGGGGTCCATGAAGTAGCCGGCAAAACCGCCATAGAAAGTATCTGCAGCGGGCTTTATGATGCGGGCACCCGCCTGCTTCGCTTGCGCCATGACGGCGTGAACCTCATCCCTGGAGGAGACGTTATGGCCGATGGTCAGCTCACACGCTCCGCCAGCCTGCAGCGGCAGGCCGGTATCTGCAGCTATGCTCCGGCGCGGCCACAGGGCGAGCTTGACGCCATCCTGCAGGTCGAAAAACGCCACGGCGCCGTTTTCAAACTCGGTGCCGATGATGCCTTTTGTGGGCAAGCCCAGGCCATCTCGGTAGAACTCGACAGAGCTCTCAAGGTTGTCTACGCCAAGGGTAAGGACGGTGATTCTGGGATGCATGACGTTCTCCATGGAAAGGGTAGAACATCACCCGACAGGAAAGGCGAAGTGGCAGCCACACGACCACCACCCTGAACCCATGGAGTCAGGTGAAGGTCGTGGGGTTGGTGCCATACCAACGCAGAATTCCCGGAGGGGAATGACCGGACTAACCATACCGGCCCGTCTTTTTCGACTGGCAGATGGTACTGCAGACCACGGCACTCCAGCAAACCATCCCTGCGCCTATTTCATGCGGTCGTCCGAGACTGCGGAAGGCAGGCGCTGCAGGCCGTGGCCAAACCAGCCTATGCGCTCGGTGGCGCGCACGTCCAGCCGAGGCACATAGGGCTTGATGTCCAGCACCGGCGTGCCGTCGAGCATGTCGTTGCCGCGAAAGTGCAGCACGCGGCCCTGCACCTGCACCAGTTGCACGATGGACAGGCCAATGCGGTTGGGCCGCGCCGGCGCCCGCGTGGCAAACACGCCGTGGCTCATGGTGTCCATGAAGGGCACGACCTCCAGCTTTTCCGCCGCCTGGTGCAGATGGGTGAGCACCATCAGGTATTCGAAGCCCTCGATGTCGCGCAGCCCCGCCGCAAATTCCTCAAATACCTCCAGCTCGCCTTCCACGTCGGCCGCGACGACGGTCTGGATGGGCATGCCCTGTGTGGTACGAAAGGGACTGCGGACAACGCCGATGGGGCGCAGGGTGATGTGGCCGGTCATGGCTGGCTCGGCCCCGTTCAATCAGTCGCACGGGACCGTACCAGGGGCCGCAGCATGGGCTTGAGCGCATCGGGCGTGTTGTCCAGCTCGGACAGCGCATCGGCCTGCTCGTACAAGGCCGCAATGACGCCGGGGGAATATGCCTGGTGCAGCCTGGCCACTTCGAGCCGGGTATACAGCGCAGACGCAATGGCCTTGCGGTGCTCCGGCCGGTCCAGGTAGGGGCCCCACAGGGACTCCTCCATCAGCACCTCCAGCACCTGCAAGCGCTCTTCCACATTGAGCTTTTCACTTCCCATATCGATCATCCGTTCACCAGGGTTCGAGGATTCATGAGGCTGGAAACCGGTGGCTGCCATGGCGGAAGAAGGCTTGCGGCCGGTAGCTGGCCTAGGCCTTGACCGCCAGGATCGCGCTGCCGGCCTTGAACATGGCCAGTGCCTTCTGGCCCGCGGCCATTTCCAGGCCTTCGGCGCTTTCATTGGTGACGATCGCCACCAGTTGCTCGCCACCGGGCAGGGTCAGCAGCACTTCGCTGTTGACCGCGCCCTTGTTCACCCGCGCCACCACGCCCTCAAACTGGTTTCTGGCAGAGAACCGCATGCCGTCGGCATCCGTCACCAGCGTCACGGCCGATGCCTTGATGAGCGCCATGGCTGCCGTCCCGACCTTCAGGCCCATCGCTTCGCGGCTGGCGCGGGTGCACGCAGAGTTTTCATGTTCCGTCTACGTTCCACAGCGACGCCGCCAGGCGCCGCACGCCCTTCCTTGCCCGCCACCCTGCCGTGGCTGCTGCCCCTGGCCTGGTTCGGCCAATCCGGCTGGGCCGAGGCCCAACCCACCGCCACGCTGGAGGCAGTGACCGTCCGCTCCAGCGACACCCGCCCGCTGGAGCGCTCCGCCAGCACCGGCAACAATCTCGATCTGAGCCTGCGGGACACCCCGGCCAGTGTCGAGGTGCTGAGCCGCCAGCAACTCGAAGACCGCGGCGACCGTTCGCTGGTCGAGGCCATCACCCGCACCACGGGCATCACCAGCCTGGGCCATCCGGGCAACAGCGGCAGCTCGCTGTCGGCCCGCGGCTTCACCGACACCACCTCGGTGATGCGCCTGTACGACGGCACGCGCCAGTATGGCGGCGTGGGCGTGAGCTTTCCGTTCGACACCTGGTCCGTCGAGCGCATCGAGGTATTGCGTGGCCCGGCTTCGGTGATCCATGGCGATGGCGCCATCGGAGGCGTCGTCAACGTCATACCAAAGAAGCCCACGCGCGGTCCTATCCGCAGCGAGGTCCAAGCCACGGTGGGCAGCCAAGGCAAACGGGCGCTGGCCTTCGGCAGCGGCGGCGCGCTCGGCGACCAGTGGTCGTACCGGATCGATGCCAGCGGCGAGCGCGCCGATGGCTGGGTGGACCGCGGCGACTCCAGCAGCCGGGCTTTCTCGGGCGCGCTGCGCTGGGATGTGGCGCCGGACTTCAACCTCCAGCTCTCACATGCGCAGGGCCTGCAGGAGCCCATGCGCTACTTCGGCACGCCGCTGGTCAATGGCGCGCAGGATCCAGCGCTGCGCAAGCGCAACTACAACGTCGCCGACAGCGCCCTCCGCTACCGCGACCGCTGGACCGAGCTGGCCGCGGTGTGGGCGCCGGGCAGCCAAGTGGTGGTACGCAGCAAGCTCTACCACATCGGCAGCGACCGCTACTGGCGCAATGCCGAGTCCTACGCCTTCAATCCGGCCACGGGCCTGATCGACCGCTCGGGCAACACGGAGATCGGCCACGACCAGACCCAGACGGGCAACACCACGGATGTCACCTTCCTCAGCAGCCTCTGGGGCCGCGCCAATCAGGTATCGCTGGGCTTCGACGTCAACCGCGCCTCGCTGCAGCACAGCAACAACACCTACACCGGCAGCTCGGGCTCGGTGGACCCGTACGACCCGCAGCCCGGCAGCTACCACAGCGACATTCCCTTCATCCCACGCTACCGCAACCAGGCCCGGCAGTACGCGCTGTTCGCCGAGGACCGGTTGGAGCTGACGCAGCACTGGTCCATCGTGGCCGGCGCGCGGCTGGACCGGGCGACGCTGTCGCGCCAGGACCTGGTGGCCGGTGCCCAGGCCTTCGAGCGCCGCTACTCCAACACCGGCTGGCGCCTGGGCGTGGTCTACCAGCCCCAGCCCGACCTCTCGCTGTACGCCCAGGCCTCGCGGGCCGCCGACCCGGTGGGCGGCCTGCTGATGCTGTCGGCCGCGAACGCCGCCTTCGATGCCTCCACCGGCCGGCAGTTCGAGGTCGGCATCAAGCAGTCGCTCTGGGACGGCCAGGGCGACTGGACGCTGGCGGCCTACTCCATCGCAAAGAGCAACTTGCTGACGCGCGACCCGGCCAACTCGGCGCTGCGCATCCAGGTGGGCAAGCGCTCGTCCCGGGGCCTGGAGGGCACGCTGTCGATGCGGCCCGCGAAGACCGTGCAGATCGATGCCAACCTCGCGCTGCTGCGGGCGCGGTACGACGACTTCAGCGAACCGGTGGGCGGCGTCGCCGTCTCACGCAACGGCAACGTGCCCACCGATGTGCCCGAGCGCGTGGCCAACCTCTGGGCGGGCTGGACGTTCCAGCCCGGCTGGACGCTCTCCGCCGGCCTGCGCCATGTGGGCAAGCGCTACGCCGACAACGCGAACACCCTCAAGCTCCCCGCCTACACCACGGCCGACCTGGCGCTGCAATGGAAGGCGACGACGGACACCACGGTGGCGCTGCGCGGCTTCAACGTCTTCGACAAGCACTACTTCAGCACCGCCTACTACACCACCACCCAGTGGCTGGTGGGCGAAGGCCGGCGCGTGGAGCTGAGCCTGCACCACCGCTTCTGAGACCGGCCATGGCAATGGTTTCTCAAGCCAGGCGGCTGGTGTTCCTGCTGCACCGCTGGACCGGCGTGGCCGCCTGCCTGCTGATGGCACTGTGGGTGCTGAGCGGCGTGGTCATGCTGTTCGTGGGCTACCCCAAGCTGCTGCCGACCGAGCGCCTGGGCGCGCTGCCGCCGCTGTCGGCCACGGCCTGCTGCGTGCCGCCCGAGGCCGCGCTGCGCCACAGCCAGGCGCCGCGCGCCGTGCGGCAGATCACGCTCACGAGCATCGCCGGCAGCCCCCGCTACCGGCTGCAGGAGGCCGATGGCAGCCTGTTCGTGGTGGACGCCCTCTCGGGCGCCCGCCTGCCGCCGGCGGACGGGCCGGCGGCGCTGCGCAGCGCCGCATCCTTCCTTCCGGGATACCGGGGCACGGTGCTGGGACTGACGCAGGACGACCGCTGGACGCACTCGGGCCTGCTCGACGCGCACCGGCCGCTGATCCGGGTGCGGATGGACGACCCAGAGGCCTCCCTGCTCTATGTCTCGTCCGCCACGGGCGAGGTGGTCATGGACGTGCCGCGCACCCAGCGCTACTGGAACTATGTGGGAGCATGGCTGCACTGGGTGTACATGTTCCGCGACGGGTCGAAGGACGCGGTGTGGAGCTGGCTGGTCATCGGCCTGTCGGCGCTGGGCACGTTCTCGGCGCTGGCCGGCGGCCTGGTGGGCATCTGGCGCTGGCGCTTCGCCGGCCGCTACAAGTCAGGCTCGCGCAGCCCCTACCGCGAGTTCCAGATGCGCTGGCACCACATCACCGGCCTGGTCTTCGGCGGGGTGCTGCTGGCCTGGATCTTCAGCGGCCTGATGTCGATGAACCCGCTGGGCATCTTCAGCCCCGCCGGCGCCCGCCCCGACCCGGCCGCCTACCGGCAGGGCGTGCCGGGCTCGGTGCGGCCGGCGCTCAGCCCGGGGGCAGCGCTGGCGCTGCTGGAGGCCGAAGGCTTTGCGGCGCGCGAACTGGAGTGGAAGGTGCTGGGCGGCGAGCCCTACCTGCTGGCGCTGGACCAGAGCGGCGCCTCGCGCCTGCTCACCGGGCACGACGGCCACTACCGGGTACAGCCCACGCTGGAGCCGGACCGGCTGGCGCAAGCCGCGCGTCGCCTGCTGCCCGATGGCATCCGTTCGGCCAGCCTGCTGGACCGCCACGACGCCTATTACTATCGCCGGGGCACGGCATCGATGTATGGCGGCGCGCCACGCGAACTGCCGGTGCTGCGCGTGCAGTTCGACGACCCGGGGCGCACCATCGCCTACCTCAGCCTCCATTCGGGCGAGCTGGTGCTCAGCGTCGATGCGGCGCAGCGCCGGGGCCGGTGGCTGTTCAACTTCCTGCACAGCTGGGACCTGTCATGGATGCTGCGGCAGGCCTTCTGGCGCGGCGCCACCCTGGTGGCGCTGAGCCTGGGGGCCTTGGCGTTGGCCGTCACCGGCGTCGTGCTGGGCTACCGGCGGCTGGGGCTGTCGCTGGCGCGCAAGACGCGGCTGACCCGGCTCAACCGCCGCCCGGCGGCACCCGGAAGTTCTCGGTGATGCGCTGCTCGGCCCGATCCAGCAGGGCGGCCACGTTGCGCAGCCAGCGCCGCAGCGGGCCGGCCTGCACGGCTGGCGGTGCGGCATCGGTTGGCGGTTCGGTGGTGGGGGCAAGAGGGATTTCATGGGACATGGTTTCGCCATGCTCGCTTTCGGCCTACCATCTGTAAAGTTGAATTCAATGAACGAAAAATTCAGAAATCCTGATGCGTAACCTCAACCTCGACCAGCTGCAGACGCTGATCGCCATCGCGGACATGGGCACCTTCGCCGCGGCGGCGCAGGCACTGCACCTGGCGCCGCCCACCGTCAGCCTGCACATCAAGGAGCTGGAGTCGCGCCTGCGCGCCGAGCTGGTGGTGCGCGGCCGGCGCCAGGCCGAGCTGACGCCGGCCGGCGAGGCGTTGGTGCAGGAGGGCCGCAAGCTGCTGGCAGCCAGCGACGACCTGATCGAACTGGTGCGCCGCCGCGCCACCGGACTCGAAGGGCTGGTGCGCGTCGGTGTCTCGGCCGGCGTCAGCACCCGGCTGCTGCCCATGATGCTGGAGGCGCTGGGCCGGCGCAGCCCGGGCGTGGAGGTTCGGCTGGAGGCCGTGGGCTCGGCCGACGCCATGCTGCGCCTGAAGGCCGGCACGCTCGACATCGCCATCGTCGCCAGCCCGCAGCCGGCCGCGGCGGACATCCGCCTCACGCCTTGGCGCAACGACCCGATGGTGGCGCTGCTGCCCGCCGCCTGGCAGGCGCCCGAGCAGGTGACGCCCGAATGGCTGGCGGCCCGCCGCTGGGCCTCGTTCGCACCGGCCACGCAGATGCACGGGCTGATCTCGGCCTGGTTCGGGCAAGCGGGCTTCCACCCGCGCCCCTTCCTCACGCTGAGCTACCCCGGCGCGCTCAAGAGCCTGGCCGCGGCCAGCCAGAGCGCGGCCCTGCTGCCGCTCGAAGAAGTGGAGGACCAGCAGCATTCGCCCGGCGTGCAGATACGCCCGCTGCACCCCACGCTGATGCGCCCCATGGCGGTGGCGCACCGGCAGGCGCCCGCGCCCAGCCCGGCCATGGCCAGCGTGCTGCAGGTGCTGGCCGAGTTCGCGAGCTGACCACGCCGGCAGGGTGTTGCCCGGGTCCCGCAGGGTGTTCCCAAGGCGCCAGCGGCCAACCGGCCCCCGGCGGATAATGGTCCGTGCCCCGCCCCGGGGCAGCCTGCCTCCGAGCCCCCATTCCACGCATGCCGCCCTCTCCCGCCACGCCTGCATCCTCCACCGACTTCTCCCTCTGGCGCATCGCCATCCCGGCCTTCGGCCCCTCGCTGCTCTTCGGGCTGGGCGAAGGCGCCATCCTGCCCATCATTCCGCTGATGGCACGCGAGCTGGGCGCCTCCGTGCCGATGGCGGCCCTGGTCGTCGGCCTCATCAGCATCGGCTCGCTGCTCAACAACATTCCCGCGTCGCTGATCACCATGCGCTGGGGCGAGCGCTGGGCCATCGTAGCCGCCGGGCTGTGGAGCGGCCTGGGCATGGCGCTGTGCGTGTTCACCTCGCAGTTGCTGCCGTTCGCGGCCGGCTGCCTCATGGTCGGCATGTCGCAAGCGGTCTACAACCTGGCGCGCCAGAGCTACATGACGGAAGCCGTGCCCATCGCCTACCGCGCGCGGGCGCTGTCCACGCTGGGCGGCGTGATGCGCATCGGCATGTTCATCGGCCCCTTCCTGGGCGCCTGGGCGGTGCATGCGTTCGGCCTGTCGGCGGCCTTCGCGGTCGGGATCGCGGGCGTGCTGTGCGCGGCGGCCATCGCCGTGCGCGTGCCGGACCTGCCGCCGCCGGAACCCGCGCCCGGCCAGGCGCCGCCGGCCGCCACGACCATCCTGTCGACGCTGCGCGACCACCGCCGGGTGTTCCTCACGCTGGGCGTGGGCGTGCTGCTGGTCAGCGCGGTGCGGGCCTCGCGCCAGGTGGTCATACCGCTGTGGGCCGACCACCTGGCCCTGGCGCCCGCCGTGGCGTCACTGGTCTACGGCCTGGCTGGCGGCATCGACATGCTGGTGTTCTACCCCGCCGGCAAGCTGATGGACCACAAGGGCCGCCGGTGGGTGGCGGTGCCGTCGATGCTCATCATGGGCGCTGCGATGCTCCTGATGCCGCTGACCACGGGCTTCGCCACGCTGCTGGCCGCCGCACTCGCCATAGGCTTCGGCAACGGCATCGGCTCGGGGATGATCATGACGCTGGGCGCAGACCACTCGCCGCGGCATGGGCGGGCCCACTTCCTGGGCGTGTGGCGGCTGATGTCGGACATAGGCTCCTCGTGCGGGCCGGCGCTGCTGTCCCTGCTGGCGGGCAGCCTGTCGCTGGCGGCGGGCATCGCCACCACGGGCCTCATTGCCTTCGCGGCGGCGGCGGTGCTGGCGCGCTGGATTCCCGCGCCGCGCCGCGAAAGCCCGGGCTGAAGCTCGTCAGCCCCGCCGCGCCGCCTCGAGGGCCGCGATGTCGATCCTGGTCATCTGCATCATCGCATTGAACACCCGCTTGGCCACTGCAGGATCGGGCCCGGTGACGGCCTCCATGAGCGCGCGCGGAGTGATCTGCCACGAGATGCCCCATCGGTCCTGGCACCAGCCGCAGGCGTTCTCGCGGCCGCCGTTGCCGACGATGGCGTCCCACAGCCGGTCGGTCTCGGCCTGGTCGTCGGTCGCCACCTGGAACGAAAAGGCCTCGTTGTGCTGCACGCCCGGGCCGCCATTCAGCCCCAGGCAGGGAATGCCGATGACGGTGAACTCCACCATCAGCACGTCGCCCTGCTTGCCGGCGGGATAGTCGCCCGGCGCGTGGTGGACGGCCTGGACCGCGCTGTCCGGAAACGTCCGGGCATAGAACTGCGCGGCGTCCAGCGCCGTGCCGTCGTACCAGAGGCAAATCGTGTTCTTGCTGATCATGCGCGTTCTCCAGAATGGTGGTGGATGCAGCGCCCAGTCTGGGCCCATTGCCACCGCGCCGCAAGGCCGCCTGCAACGGATCGTAAGGCGGCCTCAGGTGCGGCGCGGCTCGCCCACCTCGTACACCCGCAGGTCCCGGTCGCCTATGCCCAGCGCCGGCCAGGCCGCGCGCCACGCGGCGATGTGCGTGGACGCGAAATGCGCATCCAGCGCAGCCTGGTCGCGCCACAGCTCCTTCACATGGACCAGGCCGGGTACCAGCACGTCCTCGGCGTAGCCGTATTCCAGGCAGCCTGGCTCGGCGCGCGAGGCCTCCACCATGGCCCGCATCGCGGGCCTGGCACGGTCCAGGTTCTCGGCAGGCAACCGCACGGTTCCGACGATCAGCAGCATTCCTTCTCTCCCTGTTATTCCCAATCATTGCAAACCATTACCCATCCCGTTCAGCCATTGCCCGCGCCACCGCGCGCAAATTGCCGCACCAGGAAATCCACGAACACCCGGATCTTCGGAGCCAGGTGCTGGCGCGTGGGGTAGACCGCGTAATGGGCCACCTCCGCCGTGGCCCAGTCGTCCAGCGCCACCTCCAGCCGTCCGGCCTTCAGGTCGTCCTCCACATAGGACAGCGGGATCAGGCTGACGCCGAAGCCGGCACGCAAGGCATCGCGCACCGCCAGGCTCGACGAGACCGAGTAGCGCGCCTGGACGGCAATGCGCTCCACGCGCCCATCCCGCTTGAACTCCCAGACATCGGCATTGGCGCCGTAGGGAAAGCGGACATGCTCCAGCACCTTCAGATCGGCCGGCGCCTGCGGCCTGCCATGGGCCGCGAAATACGCGGGCGCCGCGCACAGCACATGCGGCATGGCCCCCAGCCTGCGGGCAATCAGCGTCGAATCCTCGGGGCTGCGGTAGCCGCGTATCGCCAGATCGAAGCCCTCGCGGATGATGTCCACGCGGCGGTCGTCGAGGTGCAGTTCCAGCTTCAGGCCGGGGTGGCTCGCCAGGAATCCGGGGATCGCCTCGGACAGCCGCGTGAGCGTGACCGTCATCGGCGCACTCACCCGCAGCGTGCCTATGGGCGCGGTCTGGGCGGAACAGAGCGCGGCCTCGGCCTCGGCCAGCGCATCGAGGCCGCGGGTCACATGCTCCAGGTAGGTCCGCCCCTCCTCGGTCAGCGCCATGCGCCGCGTCGTGCGGTGGATCAGGCGCACGCCCAGTTGCGCCTCCAGCTCGGCCACGTTCTTGCTGATGGCAGGTGGGGACAGGCCCAACTTGCGCCCGGCCTCGGCAAAGCTGCCGCGCTCCGCCACCTGCCGAAATACCTGCAATGCCGTGAAGCGGTCCATGCAATTATTCTCCAATGGCTAACAATGAATTAACCATTCTCTTCATTGTCTCGAATAGGTGAATTATCTACGATACCTCAATCCCTTCACCCGAGAACCAACCCATGTCCCACCCCAGCATCGCCCTCATCGAGCAGCGCGTTTCCGCCAACCGTTTCGACCCGCTCCACACCCTGGCGGACGCCGAGATCGAAACCCTGGTGCGCCTGGCCACGCGCGCGCCCACGGCCTACAACCTGCAGAACTGGCGCTTCATCGCCGTGCGCACGCCCGAGGCCAAGGCGGCACTGCGCGCGCTGGCCTATGGGCAGGCCAAGGTGGCCGATGCGGCCGTGACCTTCATCGTCTGCGGCCAGCGCCCCGACCACGGCAGCCTGGCCGAGCGGCTGCAGCCCTTCGTCGCCACCGGCCTGATGCCGGCAGCCATGGCCGAGGACTGGCAGCACAGAGTGCACGCCAAATATGCCGGCGACACCGAGGCCGCGCGCGATGAAGCCATCCGCTCGGCCACGCTGGGCGCGGCCACGCTGATGCATGCCGCCGCGGCCCTGAGCCTGGCGTCCGGCCCGATGATCGGCTTCGACGCCGAGGGCGTGTCACGCGAATTCGGCCTGGCCGAGGGCGAACTGCCCGTCATGCTGCTGCCCGTGGGGCGCACCGCACCGGGCAACTGGCCGCAAAAGCCCCGCCGCCCGCTGGGCGAAGTGCTGCAAATAGCATGAAGCGCGCCCTGCCCGACCTGCTGCTGACGGCCATCGCGCCCATCGTCTGGGGCAGCACCTACATCGTGTCTACCGAGTTCCTCGCGGGCTTCGCCCCGATGACCGTCGCCCTGCTGCGCGCGCTGCCCGCCGGGCTGCTGCTGCTCGCCATCGTGCGCCAGCTGCCCACCGGCGTGTGGTGGCTGCGCGCCTTCGTCCTCGGCGCGCTCAACATCTCGATCTTCCTGAGCATGCTGTTCGTCGCGGCCTACCGGCTGCCGGGCGGCGTGGCGGGCACGGTGCTCTCGGCCCAGCCGCTGATCGTCGTCTTCCTGGCGGCGGCGCTGCTGTCAGTGCGGCTGCGGCCGCTGGCGGTGGCAGGCGCCCTGGTCGGCATGGGCGGCGTGGCGCTGCTGGTGCTCACCCCCAGCGCCGCGCTGGATCCGGTCGGCGTTGCCGCCGGCCTGGCCGGCGCCCTGTCCATGGCCCTGGGCGTCACGCTGTCGCGCAAATGGCAGCCGCCGGTGTCGCCGCTCGCCTTCACCGCCTGGCAGCTGACCGCGGGCGGCCTGCTGCTGGTGCCGGTCGTGGCGCTGCTCGATCCCGCCCTGCCGGTGCCCACGGCCTCCAACCTGCTGGGCCTGGCCTGGCTGGGCCTGGTCGGCGCGGCGCTGACCTATGCGCTCTGGTTTCGCGGCATTGGCCGGCTGGCGCCATCGGTGGTGTCGTCGCTGCTGTTCCTGAGCCCGCTGACGGCGGTGCTGCTCGGCTGGGTGTTCCTCGGCCAGGCGCTGAACCTGGCGCAGATCGCCGGCATCGCCCTGGTCATCGGCAGCATCTGGCTCAGCCAGCGCGCCAGCCACTGAGCGCCCGCTCCTGCGGAGCAAGGTCCGCCGCAGACCGGATAGCGACAAGGGTCATTTATTGATAATGATTCTCATTTTGATTTATGATGCACCCTGGATCGCAGCGATTGCCGCTGTGCTCCAAGGTTCTCATCGTGGGGCAGTCAATGGGCTAGCCACTCCAGCCCGTTGACCGCTTTTTGCCAGCCACTGGTCCGCCACAGCCACGCATTTTTTTCCACGACCTTGCCAGTCCTCCCTTGCATCAGGGCAGGCTCCAGCCCTGAACACAGGCGCCCCTCCGTTCATCGGAGCAGCCGCTCCACCTCCTTTGGGCTTCACGTTGCGATCCGTGCCGTCTGGCTTACACGCGCTGGATCTGCCCAACCGCAGCATCAACCTAGACGCGCTCGTGCATGGCCCACATGGCGGCGCGCGCCGCGCGGTTCGCACCCGACGAATTTTCATACGCGCATTGAGCGGATAATACGCGGCACCGCCCGCGCCCGCCGCCCATGCCCCAGCCCCTCCCCGCCAAACCGGAAAGCCCTGCTCCCGCCGCCATCCGTGAAGCCCGTCTTGCCGCGGGCCTGACCCAGACGGAAGCGGCGCTGACCGTCAGGGCCTCGCTGCGCGCATGGCAGCAATGGGAAGCCGGCGACCGTGCCATGCCCCCGGGTCTGTTCGAGCTGTTCATGCTCAAGACCGGCCAATGGCTGCTGCACGGCCCCGCCCTGCCGCCGCTGGCAAAGCACGCATAAATGATTGACAGGAATGAGTAAAACAGACGTTTCCTCGCATACGCCCATGATGGTCCAGTATCTAGCCGCAAAAGCGGACCATCCCAATAACCTGCTGTTCTACCGCATGGGGGATTTCTACGAGCTGTTCTACGACGATGCCGAGAAGGCCGCGCGGCTGCTCGACATCACGCTCACCCAGCGCGGCCAGTCGGCCGGCAAGCCGATCCCGATGGCGGGCGTGCCCTTCCATGCGCTCGAAGGCTACCTGGGCAAGCTGATCAAGCTCGGCGAATCGGTGGCCATCTGCGAGCAGGTGGGCGAAGTGGGCGCCAGCAAGGGCCCGGTGGAGCGCAAGGTGGTGCGCGTGGTCACACCCGGCACGGTGACCGACAGCGAGCTGATGAGCGACAAGTCCGAGTCCATGCTGCTGACGGTGCACCAGGGCAGCCGCGCGCGCTGCGGCCTGGCCTGGCTGAGCGTGACGCAGGGCCGCGTGTACCTGGCCGAGTGCGTGCAGGAAGACCTGGCCGGCTGGCTGTCGCGCATCGCGCCCAGCGAGATCGCCTACAGCGCCGGCGCCAGCCAGCGCTTCGAGCAGGAGCTGTACCAGCTGCGCACCCAGGGCGTGTTCCAGTGCCCGCTGGCGCTGCGGCCCGACTGGCAGTTCGATGAGAAGCTGGGCGAGCGCAAGCTGCGCGAGCAGCTCGGCGCGCTCACGCTCAACGCCTGGAACGCGCAGGACCTGAAGCTCGCCCACGCCGCGGCCGCCGCGCTGCTGAGCTATGCCGAGCACACCCAGGGCCGCGCGCTGTCGCACGTGCAGAGCATCAGCGTGGTGCGCGACGATGCGCTCATCAACCTGCCGCTGGCCACGCGCCGCAACCTGGAGCTGGTCAAGACCCTGCGCGGCGACGACAGCCCCACGCTGTTCTCGCTGCTCGACACCTGCCAGACCGGCATGGGCAGCCGGCTGATGAAGAGCTGGATGCTGGAGCCCGGCCGCGAGCGCCGCGACGCGATGGAGCGGCTCGAGGCCGTGACGGCCCTGCGCGGCAACGCCAGCAACCGCACGGCCGCGCCATGGCAGCTGCTGCGCACCGAGCTCAAGGGCGTGGCCGACGTGGAGCGCATCACCGCCCGCGTCGCGCTGCGCCAGGTGCGCCCGCGCGAGCTGCTGGCGCTGGGCAAGACGCTGCAAAAAGCAGAGCAGCTTGCGCACAACCGGTCTGCCCCAACGCCGCTTTTGGCTGAAATCTTCCAGCACCTGGTGCCGCCCGCCGCCGCGCAGGAGCTGCTGGCCGCCGCCATCGCCGAGGAGCCGGCCGCGCTGGTGCGCGACGGCGGCGTGATCGCCAGCGGCTTCGACGCCGAGCTGGACGAGCTGCGCGGCATCCAGAACAACTGCGACAGCTTTTTGCTGGAGCTGGAGACACGCGAGAAGGCGCGCACCGGCATCCCCAACCTGCGCGTGCAGTTCAACAAGGTGCACGGCTTCTACATCGAGGTCACCAGCAGCTACACCGGCCGCGTGCCCGACGACTACCGCCGCCGCCAGACGCTGAAGAACGCCGAGCGCTACATCACGCCCGAGCTCAAGACCTTCGAGGACAAGGCCCTGTCGGCGCAGGAGCGCGCGCTGCAGCGCGAGAAGTGGCTGTACGAGCAGGTGCTCGACGAGTTGCAGCCGCACGTGCCCGCGCTCTCGCGCCTGGCGCACTCCATCGCCGCGCTCGACGTGCTGTGCGCGCTGGCCGAGCGCTCGCTCACGCTCAACTGGTGCGCGCCGCAGTTCGTGCCCGAGCCCTGCATCGACATCGACAACGGCCGCCACCCGGTGGTCGAGGCGCGGCTGGCCGAGACCTCGAACGCCTCGTTCATCGCCAACCACACGCGGCTGTCCACGCAGCAGCGGCTGCAGATCATCACCGGCCCCAACATGGGCGGCAAGTCGACCTACATGCGCCAGGTGGCGCTGATCGCGCTGCTCGCCAGCATAGGCAGCTACGTGCCGGCCAGCCGCTGCCGGCTGGGGCCCATCGACGCGATCCACACCCGCATCGGCGCGGCCGACGACCTGGCCAACGCGCAGTCCACCTTCATGATGGAGATGACCGAGGCCGCGCAGATCCTGCACGCCGCCACGCCCTACAGCCTGGTGCTGATGGACGAGATCGGCCGCGGCACCAGCACCTTCGACGGGCTGGCGCTGGCCAGCGGCATCGCCACGCACCTGCACGACAAGACGCGCGCGCTCACGCTGTTCGCCACGCACTACTTCGAGCTGACCGAGCTGCCCGCGCGCGCGCGCCACGCCATCAACATGCACGTGACCGCGGCCGAGGCCGGCGCCGACATCGTCTTCCTGCACGAGCTGCAGCCCGGCCCGGCCAGCCGCAGCTACGGCATCCAGGTGGCCAAGCTCGCGGGCATGCCCACGCCGGTGCTCACACATGCGCGCCACGCGCTGTCGGCGCTGGAGGAGCGCCAGCAGGCCGGCGAGGCGCAGGTCGACCTGTTCGCCGAGCCGGCCAGCAGCGAGATTCCCCCCACGCCCAGCGCCGTCGAGGCGCAGCTGCGCGAGCTGCAACCCGATACACTCACGCCCCGGGACGCACTCGATGTGCTCTACACCCTGAAACGACTCGCCGAGAAATCATGACCTACTGTGTCGCCGTCAAGCTCAACGCCGGGCTGGTGTTCCTCTCCGACTCCCGCACCAACGCGGGGCTGGACCATATCAGCACCTTCCGCAAGATGATGGTCTACGAGAAGGCCGGCGAGCGCTTCATGGTGCTGCTGTCGGCCGGCAACCTGTCGATCTCGCAATCGGTGCGCGAGATCCTGCAGACCGAGCAGATCCCCGACGAGAACGGCGGCCCGCCGATCAGCATCTGGAACGCCAAGAGCATGTTCGACGCCGCGCGCGTGCTGGGCAGCGCGGTGCGCCACATCCAGCAGCGCGACGGCGAGGCGCTGGCGCGCTCGGGCGTGGAGTTCAACTGCAGCCTGCTCTTCGGCGGCCAGATCGCCGGCGAGGGCGTGCGCCTGTTCCAGGTCTACTCGGCCGGCAACTTCATCGAGGCCACGGCCGAGACGCCCTATTTCCAGATCGGCGAGGCCAAGTACGGCAAGCCCGTGCTCGACCGCGTGCTCACCCCCGCCACGCCGCTGGCCGAGGCCGCCAAGTGCGCGCTGGTGTCGATGGACAGCACACTCAAGTCCAACCTCTCGGTGGGCCTGCCGCTGGACCTGGTGGTCTACGAGGCCAACGCGCTAGCCTGCGACCAGATCGCCTGCATCGACGAGAACAACGACTACTTCCGCATGGTGCGCAGCGTGTGGGGCGGCAAGCTGCGCGAGGCCTTCGACAGCATCGACGATCCGCGCTGGGGCCAGGGCGGCGGCCCCAACTCGATCCAGCCCGGCGGTGGCGTGGCCCGGCCGGTCAAGAAGATCACCGATTCGCAGGTGATGCTGTAGCCGCTGCCGTCACGCGTTGACGAGATTGGGGTTCTGCGCGATCTGCTGGCCGATGGCCGCGCAGGCGCGCAGCAGCGGCTGGATGTAGCTGGCCTGCACGTCGCCCTTCTGGCGGAAGACCAGGGTGCTGACGCTGATGGCGGCCACCGGCTGGCCGTTCGGCCCCAGCACCGCGCCGCCAAAGCAGTGGATGCCGTCCTCGTTCTCCTGCGCGTCGGTCGACCAGCCCCGCGCCCGCACCTGCGCGAGCTGCTGCGCCAGCGCCTCGGGGCCGGCCACGGTCTGCGGCGTCTGCCGCTCGTAGTTGAGCTGCGCGATCAGCGCCGCGGCTGCTTCGGGCGCGAGCGCCGCCAGGTAGGCCTTGCCCACGGCCGTGGAATGCAGGCACACGCTGGTGCCTATGCGCGAGGCCATCTGCACCGCGCTCGGGCTCTCCAGCTTCTCGATGTAGACCATGCTGTGGCCCGAGGGCACGGCGAAATGGATGGTCTCGCCGGTCTCGTCGCGCAGCGCGCGCAACGCATCGAGCGCCGCCAGGCGCAGGCCCGAGCGGCTCCAGCTGCGGCTGGCGAGTTGGATCAGGCGCGGCCCCAGCGTCCAGCTGCGGCTGCCGCCCGCCTCGACCAGCATGCGCTCGGCCTCCAGCGCGGCGACGATGCGATGCACCGTGGGCCGCGGAAAGCCCGTGGCGCGCGCCATGTCGGCGATGGCAACGGGCTCGGGGCTGTCCGCCACCAGTTGCAGCACGCGCATGAACTTGGAGAAGGCCGCGGTGCCGGCAACGCCGTTGTCGCCGGCAGCGGAGGAAGGCGTAGTGCGCGAGGTCATACAGGCTGGAGGATACCGGACAAAGCCCGCGTTGAACCCCAGGCGGCACCATCAAAAAAAGGAGCTGCTGGCGCTTGCTGCATGGCCTACTCAGATATATTTCAATCAAAGAAGCTTGTGCAGCAAGCGCAAGCAGCTCTCATTTTTGATCAGCTCACCAGGTAGCCGCCGTCCACCGGCAGGATCACGCCGGTCATGAAGCTGGCGGCCGGCGTGCACAGGAAGACCGCCGCCCGGGCCACGTCCTGCGGCGTGCCCCAGCGGGCCAGCGGCGTGCGCGCCAGGATGGGGCCGGCGCGCGCCGGGTCGTCCTGCAGCGCCTGGGTCAGCGGCGTGGCGATCCAGCCCGGCGCGATGGCGTTGACGCGGATGCCGTCGGCCGCATAGGCGATGGCCAGCGACTTGGTCAGTTGGCCCACGCCGCCCTTGCTCGCGGCATAGCCCGGCACCAGGCTGCCGCCGAAGAAGGTGAGCATCGACGCGGTGTTGACGATGCAGCCGCGCGTGGCCTGGAGTTTGCTGCGCGCGGCCGAGCACACGCGCATGGTGCCGGTGAGGTTCACGTCCAGCACGCGCTGGAAGACATCGAGCTCGTGCTCGGCGCCGCGCTGGATGATGCCGGCGCAGTTGAACACGATGTCGAGCTGCGGCAGGTCGGCGAGCGCCTCATCCACGTCGGCCTGGCGCGTCACGTCGGCCTGGCGCACCTGCACGGCGGCGTCCAGCGTACCGTCGCCCGGCCCCAGGCCCAGCGCCACCACGCGGGCGCCCAGCGCCGCGAAGTGGTTGGCGATCACCGCGCCTATGCCCTGCGTGGCGCCGGTCACCAGCGCCGTCTTGCCGGCGAACAGGTCCTGGCGGTAGGTCGGGTCCGTGGGCATGCTCAGTTGCTCTTCAGGTCGAGGGACTTGACCAGGTCGGCGAAGAACACGCTGTCCTTGGCCATGCGGTCGCGAAAGCCCTGGTCGTCGGCGTAGACGAAGCCCAGGTTCTGCTTGTCCAGCACCTCGCGGAAGGCAGGCTCGTCCACGGTCTTTTGGGCCATGGCCTTGAGGTAGCCCAGCACCTCGGCCGGCATCTTCTTCGGGCCGGCGATGCCGCGCCAGGTGCCGATGCTCAGGTCGATGCCCTTCTCCTTCAGCGTGGGCACCTGGTCGAAGTTCTTCACGCGCTGGTCGGCCATCACGGCCAGCATCTTGAGCTTGCCGCCCTTGAGCTGCTGCGCCACCTCGGCCGGGCTCACGGCCACCGCGTCCACATGGCCGCCGAGCAGCGCCAGCACGGCCGGGCCCGCGCCCTGGTAGGGGATGTGGTTGAACTGGATGCCCGTCTTCTGGCCCAGCGCGGTCGCGGCAAAGTGCCAGATGGAGCCGTTGCCGGCGTTGCCCACGCCGACCTTGCCGGCGTCCTTCTTCGCCGCGGCCAGGAACTCCTCGATGGTGTTCCACGGCGCATCGGCACGCACGGTGATGGCGGCCGGGTCGGCGTTGAACTGGATGATGGGCTGCACGTCGTCGTAGCCGAACTTGGCCAGGCCCATGGGCTTCAGGGTGACCAGCTCCACCGTCACCACGGCGAGCTTGTAGCCGTCGGGCCTGGCATTCATCATGTCGGTCCAGCCGATGGCGCCGCTCGCGCCCGGCTTGTTCAGCACCACCACGCTCTGCGGCATGTGCTTGCGCGCCGCGTCCGCGAAGGCGCGGGCCACGCCGTCGGTGCCGCCGCCGGGCTGGAAGGGCACGATCAGCTCCACCTGGTGCGTGGGAAAGTCGGCCGCCGCGGCGGCGCCGCTCCAGGCGGCCAGCGCCGCCATGCCGGCCATGGCAGCTGCCGCGAGCTTGAGTGCGCCGCGGCGCGAGGAATGCATCTGCATGTTGTCTCCTTGGTTGGTCTTGGAATCTCAGTAGGTGGCCCGGCCGCCGGACGCATCGAACACCGCGCCGGTGCTGAAGCTGCAGGCGTCCGATGCCAGCCACAGCACCTGCGCGGCGATCTCCTGCGGCTCGCCCAGCCGGCCCATCGGGCTCTTGGCCACCATGGTGGCCACGTGCTGCGGCGACATCTGCTCCAGGATGGGCGTGCGCACCGCCGCCGGCGCGATCGCGTTGGCCAGCACGCCCGTGCCCGCCAACTCCTTGCCCAGCGACTTGGTCAGCGCCAGCACCCCGGCCTTGGCCGCGCTGTAGGCCGAGGCGTTGGCCGTGCCCTCCTTGCCTGCGAGCGAGGCGATGTTGACCACGCGGCCCTGGCCCTGACCACGCATCTGCGGCACCACGGCCTGGCAGACGTGGAACACGCCCAACAGGTTGATGGCTATCACGCGCTGCCACACGGCGGGGTCGAAGGCCTCCAGCGGCAGGGTCGGCCCGGTGATGCCCGCGCTGTTGACCAGCACGTCGATGCGGCCGTGGCGCTGCAGCGTCTGCGCCAGCGCGGCGCGCACGGTGGCGGGGTCGGTCACGTCCACCGCGCAGTGCAGCAGTTCGTGCGCCGCATCCGGCGCCTGCAGGTCCCACACCGCCACGGCGGCGCCGGCATCGCGCAACGCCTGTACCACCGCGGCACCGATGCCGCTGGCGCCGCCGGTCACCACGGCCACGCGGCCGCGAAAGTCGTAGGTGCAATCGGCCATGTTCGGCGCCCCCGTCAGCGGATGAACTGCTTCACGTAGTCCGCGCCCAGGCCCACGGCCTCGAAGTGCCTGCGGCACATGTCGATCTTGGTGAACACGTCCTCGAAACCCATGCCCTTGCCCCAGGGGTCGGTGTAGTACATGACGCCATTGACCTGGAAGTAGGTGATCATTTCCTCCACGTCCTCGGGCACATAGAGCGTGTGCGTCTCGCCCGGCGGCTCGAATACGTAGCTGCCCTCCTCGGCCCACCAGTCGTGCTCCAGGTACTTCCAGCGCCCCTTGAGCACGAAGCCGTGCACCGCCTGCGGATGGCGGTGGCGGCTGAGCACGCCGGACTTGCGCACCTTCAGCAGGTTCATCCAGTAGCCCTGGCTGGCGTTCAGGCACAGCGGGCGGAACCACACGTTCTCGGCCTGCGGCACCCACAGGCGCTCGTCGGTGGGAATGGCGTGCTGCACCACGATCTCGGGCAAGGCATCCGGCGGGTTCGGATACTGGTAGGGCATCAGCGGGGTCTGGTCGGTCGTTTCTACAGGCATTTATCCACCATATGGACATACATCTACAATATGGATAATTGTAGAAACGCGATCGCTTGGGTCCATTCCATGAAAACCCGTAGACCGCCCGCCGCGCCGGCGGCGGCCATGAAGTGGGGCCGTGCCTTTCGGCCAGCGATACACTGACCGCTCCTCCCAGAAAGGCCGCGCGTGCCACTCCCTCGAATCCGCATGTTCATGCTCATGCTGAGCATCCTGGCCATGCTCGGCGGCTGCGACAGCGGCGCGGGCTACCAGCGCGGGCTGACCGGCGCCTGGAGCTACGGCGGAACCGCGTTCACGCCCGCCGACCCAGCCACCTTCCAGCCGCTCTCGCCCGACTTCGCGCGCGACGCCAGGCAGGGCTACTACCGAGATGGCGCCGTGGCCGGCAGCGACGGCGCCACCTTCGAGGCCCTGTCGGAGCACGAGGCGCGGGACCGGCACGCGGTCTACTACTGCGACACCTACCGCAAGGCACAGGAATACTGGGCCTACCAGCACCTGCGCACCACCGCCATTGCCGGCGCCGATGCCGCCACCTACCGCCCGCTGGGCCACGGCTACGCCCGCGACCTGCACCGCGCCTACGACCAGGGCCAGCCCTTCGCCGTGCGCGACGTGGCCAGCTTCGAGCCCCTCAGCCCCCGCTTTGCGCGCGATGCCCAGCGCGGCTACTTCGAGCACACCGAAATCCCCGGCAGCCACGGCCCGAGCTTCGTGCTGATGAACGAAGACGACCCGAGCTACGCCCGCGACCGCGCCCACGCCTGGCACGGCCACATCGAAGTCAACCAGCCGAACCGGGGCCCGCACCCCGTGGTGCGCCCCCTGCGCGGCGCCGACCTGGCCACGCTGCGCGCCCTGGGGCACGGCTATGCAGCCGATGCGCGCCAGGTGTGGTACGAGGGCGAGCCCCTGGCGCAGGCCGATGCGGGCAGCTTCACGGTGCTGGATGCCGTGGCGCCGGACATGGATGCGCGCGATAACCAACAGGCCTGGCAGCGCGGGCGCACCGTGCCCGGCGTGGCACAGGAGCCTTCAGCCTCCCGCTAATACCCAACGTGCAATGAAAAAACCCGGTCATGGACCGGGCTTGGCGCGGGGTGTGCCGCACGGGGCAGCGGGTGGGGTATCAGGCCTCTGCCCAGCTCACCACGCCGGTGAGCGCCGTCACCAGCACCACGATGCCGAAGGCGATGCGGTACCAGGCGAACGGCACGAAGCTGTTGCTCGCGATGAAGCGCAGCAGCCAGCGCACGCACAGCCAGGCGCTGATGAAGGAGAACACCAGGCCCACGGCGAACATCGGCGCATCGGCCCAGCTCAGCAGCGCGCGCTCCTTGTACAGGCTGTAGGCGCCCGCGCCGATCAGCGTGGGGATGGCGAGGAAGAACGAGAAATCGGTGGCCGCCTGGCGCGATAGTCCCATCAGCATGCCGCCGATGATAGTGGCGCCGCTGCGGCTGGTGCCGGGCACCAGGGCCAGGCACTGCACCAGGCCCACCTTCAGCGCGTCGAGCGGCGTCATGTCGTCCACCGTCTGCACGCGCACCGTGCGCGCGCTGCGCTTTTCGGCCCACAGAATGATGAAGCCGCCGACGATGAAGGTCGTGGCCACCACCACGGGCGTGAACAGATGCGCCTTGATGTACTTGCCCAACAACAGCCCCAGCACCACGGCCGGGATGAAGCCCACGATCACGTTCAGCGCAAAGCGCTGCGCCTGGCGCTGGCTGGGCAGGGCCACCAGCGTGGCGCGGATCTTGTGCCAGTACACCAGGATCACGGCGAAGATCGCCCCGGTCTGGATGGCGATGTCGAACACCTTGGCCTTGTCGTCGTCAAAGCCCAGCAGGCTGCCGGCCAGGATCAGGTGGCCCGTCGAGGAGATGGGCAGGAACTCGGTCAACCCCTCCACCACGCCCATGATGGCGGCTTTCACTAACAGCAGGATATCCACGGTCGCCCTTCGTCAAATGCAGGAAAAAATGAGAGCATCATACCCAAGGGCATCAAGCGCCCGCCGCCGTTTTTCCTTACATGTGTATCAGCTGGGTAAATGCACCGTGTGCACGGCCGCGCCGCCGTCCAGCAGCGGCTCGTAGTGCGCCAGCACCCAGTGCTGGCCGCGCGCCTGTACCAGGGGGGCGGCTTCGGCCAGGACCTGCTGCAGGTGGCGGATCGAGGGCTTGTCCAGCCCCGACAGCGGCTCGTCCAGCAGCACCAGCGGCGCACCGCTGGCCATGGCCACGGCCATCACTGCCTTGCGCAACGTGCCGGTGGACAGCGCCAGCAGCGGCTTGTGCCAGTGCTCGGCCAGGCCCCAGTCCTGCAGCTGCGCCTGCAGCGCCGCGCGGTCGGCGCGGTGGTGCTGCGCCAGCACGCCATCGGCCCATTGCGCCACCGGCCGTTCGCGCGAGCCCAGCGCCTGCGGATCGCGCAGGTCGAACCAGAACCGCTCGGCCGCCACGCCGCGGATCTCGCCAGCCGTGGGCGCCAGCACGCCGGCCAGCAGCTGCAGCGCCGTGGTCTTGCCGGCGCCGTCGCCGCCCAGCAGCTGCACCACGCCCGGCGGGGCAGACCAACTCCAGCCGGCGAACACCGGCACGGCCGGGTCGTAGGCAAAGCCCAACGCGCGCATTTCCAAAACCATAAGCAACCTCCTGAACTCCTGAAAAGATAGCATAATGCGCCCACCATGCTTGAGTATCTGGATTTCGAACGCAGCGACGACGGCGACGGCACCACCACCTGGGACGCCCTCGCGGATGTGGACGCGGCCCGCTGGCCGCAGCTGGAGCGCGAGCTGGCGCAGCTGCTGGCCTGGGCCGCGAAGCACGCCGGCAGCCCCGGCCCGCTGGACGACGGCCACGCCTGGCACTACGACCTGCAATTGCAGGATGCCGACGGGCGGCCGCTGGCCATCCAGTTCTCGGCGCGCAGCGGCAGCATCGAGCACGCCAGCCTGGCGCATACCGCCCGGCTGCAGCTGGCGCTCAGCCTCAGCGGCTCGGACGCGTTTGCCGAGGCTTTCGACGCACAATGGGGCTCGTCCTGGGATTGACGGGGAGCAGCGCATGGTTCGGATTCTGATGGTTTGCACTGGAAGTGAACCATCAAGAATCGGTTATCCACATCATTTTTTTCAATTGATTCAATGCCTTGCTGGTGATCGCCCACAAGCATCGAACGCCGCAAAACTGTGATTCGAGCGCAAACAAAATCAAATACTTAACACTCAATTAGGAAACACGTTGCGGTCGTGATGCAAGTTGCCTGGCAACAAGGCGACCCACGCCGAGCTGAAATAAACGTGTGCATTTCGACCGGTTCGCACACATTTATGTGTGCATGACTTCGAGGATGTGCCGTTCTGAGTTGCATGTACTCTCGCCACGCATCAATCCTCGCCAAAACCTCACAGAGATGTCGGGAACACTAGCTTATTGCAACAGCGTGCATACAAAATGCGACTCCCGAAACTCAGGAGAAACAAGCATGGACACCTTGCGTAACCTACAGCCCTCAGATTCTGATCTGGTGGCAGACGAGTTGGAGGCGCTGGCCAAGGCGCTACGCTCTGGTAGGTACACAGCGGTCATTGATATCCAGCGTGAAGTGACCGCAGCTCAGGATTCCTGTCTTGGCATCAGCACCACGGGCCCGCGCCGCAAACTGGTTATCCATGCGGAGTTGTTTCACAAGCTCGATGGCGAGTAAGGCGCCATAGTAGATACCCTTCGAGTTCGCGGCTGGCTCCTGTGCTGGAGGCAACCTTACATCAACCGACAGGAAGCCCACATCAGCAAGCTTCCTGTGTGGGCGAGCCTCACTACAACAACGCTCCTTTGGCCTCCTGAATTTCCCGCTTCATCTGCATGCGCATCGCCTTGGGCGCCGTGGCCGCGATCCGGTCGGCCTTGTCCTTCTGCAGCTCCTTGGCCTTCTTGATGATGGCCGGCAGGTTGGCCGTCATCGGCTGATCCGGGTTCTTGGCGTTCCAGTCCTGCAGGGCAGCGCGCGCCCGGGCGATTGTGTCCTGGTCCTTCTCGGCGATCCCCTTCGCCCACATGGCCCGGATCTCCTGAGCCTTGAGGTTGTAGAAGTTCTTGGCCTGCTGGCGCAGGTAGTTCGCCTCCTGGATCTCGGCCACGGAGTTGGGCTGGAAGCCGATGGCCTTCATGATCGCCTCGGCCGGGGTCACGTCCGACACCTTCCCTCCGCGCGCATCCTTGTACTGCCCCGACGAGCCCATGTCGATGCCCTTGGCAGCGTTGCGTATTGCGGTGGGCGCGATCTGCATTGCCCCGCCGAAGGCCTTGGCCGCGTCACCGGTCACGGCTCCCCCCAGGATCTGCTTGCCGCCCTCGGTCACTCGGCTCACGAAATCGCCCGCCGGCCCCAGCAGTTCCATGTAGTCCCGGGTGTGGCTGGACTTCTCCTGCAGCAGGCCGGTGCCCGGGATCAGGTTGAAGGCCATAACGTCATCCTCTGTCCACTCTTGGATTGGGTAGAGAAATTCAATGCCGTCAACCTCGCCGCCACTGCGCACAGGCGGTGTGGCATATTCACTATCGCGCTGCCCACGAATCAACAGCGTGATCCCGTCAGCGCGTATACGGTCATGCAGTGGCGCCATCAGCGTACGGGCGCAGCATTCGTACCTGCTTTGTATCGGCTGAGCGGCACCGGATACTTGGCGGCCAACGAAGTTGTGGTTGTCCACGGGAACAAGATCTGAGGGCAGTCCATGCTCCCGCCGTACTGCAAACACGTCGGATCGCACCACCGTCAAAGAACATCCAGCCTCATCCAGATCACGCTGGACATCCTTGACGACCTGCTTTGTCTCGGGGAACTGATCTCCGGTATCCAAGTGATAAATCACCATCCTGGGCCAGTAGTCGCGCAGGAGGTACAGCGTGGCCGTGGAGTCCCGGCCTCCGGAGAACTGCAGGCCAATCCGCTCATGCCGATTGAATGCCTGCTCGATGGGGTCCGACAGCATCCGCAGCCGGAGCACGCATAACTCCATGCCGGCCACGATGGCATTGGCCTGCTCGGCTGGCACCAGGGCATGGAACTGAGACACCTTCTGCTCCAGCAGATAGGCACTCTCCACGGCAAACCCGGCAAGCCGAGCGGCCCGCGCCATTTCGTCCACCGTTTTGATGTGCGACCCAATGGCTCGCCACAGAGCGCGATCAGCGCCAGCATCTGCAGGCTCGTGCAGGAATACCGTCCCGCCCGCTTTCAGCACACGCCGACATTCCTGGAGCATGGCTGTCCAGTCGTCGCAATGACAGGCGGCAAAGTGGAACATCACAACATCTGCGCTGGCATCAGGGAGAGGCATCGCGCAGTAATCCGCCTGGTGCTGCTCCATGTTGGGCGGGCACATCGCCAGTTGCGAGGCTGACAGATTCACCAGCACAAAGCGCAGGTCGGGGCGAAGTCCGTGCATTAGTCGTGCTGTCTCCCCGATTCCGCAGCCAGCATCAACAACCACGGCCCCCTGCTGAGGCTTCATCAGCTCCAACAGGTGTGCCGCATGCTCTTCGTCGGTGCCGGTCAGGTAGGCTTGAAACTGCTTTACACCCTTCAAGAGAGCAGCGAAGGTAGCCTCGTTGATAGTGTTTATCATGGCCATCAAATCACCACTGCTCCGGCATAAGCACCATACGCGGTGGCAGCCGCGCCAGCGGCGGAGGCGAGCCCGCCAATATTCGCATTGCTCACCGACGCTTGCTGGTTTGCGATGTTGCCGTACATCTGGCCCGCCACAGATTGCCCCTGCAGCGCGCCATTGAAGCCCTGCTGCATGATGCCGACGCCACTTTGCCCCGCCGCCAAGCTGGAGTTGCTGGCGTTCAGCGCACCGGCACCAGCCTGAGATGCAATGCCCGCCTGGGTAGCTTGGTTCGACACCACGCCGCGGCCGAGGCCCGCCGCATCCATGCGCCTGGCCCAGCCCTGCTGCTGAACGTTCTGCCGTGCGGCATTGGCAGCCTGGGCCTGCGCCAGCGCTGCGGCGGTCGTGCCCTGCTGCTTCATCGCGGCATAACGCCCGTCGTTCGGGTTCACGCCCATGCTCTTGAGGTCGGCGTCCTGGGCGGCGAGTGCGGCCACATACTGGTTCTGCACGTCCGTGACCGCCTTGCCGGCCTCTGCGTTCTGACGATCCGCCGTGTCGTAGTTGTTCGCCTCGGAGACGATCCGGTCTTCCACCGGTTGATACAGCCGCTGGTAGCGGTCGTATTGCTGCTGCGCGATGCTCGTGGATTGCTCCATCTGCTGCGCTTGCAGATCAGATATGCGATTGGCGCGTTCTTGTGCGGCGGCGCGATCTGGCGCGGTCTCTTTGTAAACCTCTTTTGCCCAATTCAACTGTTCGCGTGACAGTTGTGCGCTCATTCGCGCGGCTTCGTTTTGGCCAGAATTATCGGGTGCACTCGCCACGTTTTGCTCCTTGGTGTCGGGTTGGATTGATAGAGGCGTCGTCGGTGAAGTTGGTCTTGCGGTACAGGTCGGCCACTTTCCGGTAGCCCATGAACTTGGCCAGCCGGCCCACCTGGTTCACGTCATGCGTGCGCAGCGTGCAGGAGCGAGCGCCCAGGCCAAACATCACTGCCTCGGCGTAGTGGCACAAACCGGGCGCCAACATCCCGTCGCGGGCGTCCGGCTCTACATACAAAAAGTCATCGGTCACGCATGGCAGGCCATTGTTCAGGCTGGGGGTGAAGAACAGCCACAGACTCGCGGCAATGCGGCCATCCGGCGCCACCGCGGCGAAGATCACATGCAAGCCCTGGCGCTCCAGATCGCGGATGCGATCCCAGCGCACGTCCACCGGCTCGCCAGGGTATATCTCGGCCAGGCCACGCAGGCGCTGCGACTCCAGTTCATCGAAGGCAGAGTCGAGCCAAATGGGCTTGAGTGTGTAGTCACCTGCATGCCAGCCTGGGGCGATGCTGTCGAAGTCGAGGGCTTTGCCGCTGTAGACAGCCCGCGCAACGGCCTTCGCGTCATCCAGTGTCAGAACCTGGCCTACGCGTTTGGCAAGTTCGATTGATAGTGCGTCCAATGAGACCTCCGTTTGGAAGCCTCAATAGCTAACGGGACTTTTGGGGCTGTCAAGTGCTGTCGCTTGGCGTACCTACATCGGGCTTAGGAAGCACGCACAGCAACGTGACAAAATGATGCAGTTCTCTACTCGTTGTTGCAGACCAACATCCTATGCCCCCAAGGGAGAGGCAATGCATCAACAGGGGCATCACCCACTAGCCAATCTTGAAAAGTACCTTTAAGGTATCATCTAGGATCCAGCGAATGCTCAACAAGTACAACATGCACGGGACAGAAGCGTCAGGTGAGGAGCCATTGATTTCATATGCACTGCGCCAAGTCAGTCCGCCGAATGTTGACTTGGGGGGGCTCACAGATCGGGAACGATTGATTGAAGAGGGTCGCGTATGGTGTATCAAGACCATTCAAGAACAGCTATCGCTAAGACGCTTGTCTGTTATTTATTCACCTGCGGCGCAGCAAGAGGCTCACGAGAAATTAGCATGGGACATTAACAATGCATGCGCCTTCATTTCTTGCCTTACCACCGGCAGATATGTCAACTCGCAATGGGCATACAGCACCAACGGCAAGAGGGCATATGCAGCTGACGCATACCACATGGGATTCAATCGACACAAAGGTGTTGAGAATCAAAAGAATGATCCCTGGGTTTATTTTAAATTCACCATAATACCACAAACACACAAACTCATTATCCTATCATCTCACCCATCAACAAAATCATGAGCACACACACTTCCATCACTTGCCCATTCTGCGCCTCCAGCGCTGTTGCAGTGGAGGAACATGAGCAGACCATCACCATTGGACGAAAGAAATTCAATACACCGGGATTTCTAAGAACGAACTGCGAAGAATGCGGAGAAGTATTCATAACTGCGGAGCAGTTTAATCACAATGCGTCGATTTATGCTTGCGCCGGCAAATCAAAGCAGTTCTTTGTGACTCCGGGGATTATTCGAAAAATTCGAGAAAAGCTTGGATTGACACAGAGGCAAGCATCAAAACTGTTTGGCGCAGGCGACTCCTCTGTTGCCAAATGGGAAGCAGGTTTGGAGCCTAGTGGTCCTGCTGCATTGCTACTCCAGTGCACTGCAAACGTCCCTGGCGTTGGCGAATACCTCGCCTCCCTTGCTGATGTTGAGATTGAGGTTGCTTGTGAAGAGTTAAAGTGGAAGACATTTCCAGGACATTTATATCTGCGGACTGAGCAACCAAGCCATAGGCAGTTGCGATCTAAAGAAAATTTTGAAGCCTGGAGAAATGAAAGCTTTTCTACGGAAGATCTATACGGAGTTGCTGCATGAAGAAAAGCAAAATTCAACTCATGGAGTTGAATTTAATAAAATCTTATGTTGAGCACAATGCTCTTTTCACTCAACCTCCGAATGAGATAAATGAGGTTGAAATTAACCTCCAAACAGGCAGATCCATAGAAGTTATGCCTGATTTTTGGAATAAATATGAAAAAATTGACTCAGCCATAAAAGAGCGCACCTATATGGTAAGGCTAGCGGTAAGGACACCTAAGCGGGAGCCGCACCCCTTACCATATAACTTCGAGGCAATCTTTACTGGGATTGTGGTTGTTTTTGACATCGACAAGAATGATAACCGAAGCCCTGGCGATTATGCATTGGTTTATGGATTAACTCTCCTTTATGGTGCAATACGCGACCACGTCTTGTCATTAACACAAAAAATGGATCGAGGTCCACTGCTCGTTCCGACGATGTCGTTTATGGATGAGAGTTTTGATGCCATCTCCGCAAGCACAGAAGCCCTGAAGACACGAACAAAAGAACAGTTAGCAAACCAAACGTGACGCACAATCAAGAGTTGGCATCATGCACCTCCTCACAGCTATACTTGCCCCTCGGAGGAACCTTATGAGCAAGATTGTCCAGATCGCTGTCCTTGGTGTGTGTGCTGCTTTGGTGGGGTGCATCTCATCTGCCACAACAATCACGGACATGAATCCGATTGGCAATGACACTTACTTGGTGGGTGGCACTGGCGGTACGGGTGTTTGGACTGGCAACGAAGTCAAAGTCAGCTTGCTTAAGGCCGCCAGCAGCCACTGCAAGAAGCTAGGCAAGGAATTCCTGCTTGTTTCGGACACTGCCGAAGATGGCAGCACCTATAAATTTGCATCGGCGGAAATCAAATTCCGCTGCGTAGCTGCAGCGAAATAGCTGCCTCAGCACCTTCCCCAAGCGCCCCCTACTACACGGCTATAGCTCGCTTGGGGGGAACCACACCCTTCATGCCCTTAGCACTCCGGCAATCTCCTATAGATGGCATATCTAGATGGTCACCGTCTGGCGGTGTAGAGGAAGTGGTCAAAACCCCTCTCATTGCACCGGGAGACGGTGCAAGCAAAGGCCCATCTACACCGCCAGACGGTGCAATAGACCCCCTCCCTACACCGCCAGACGGTTTAAGGGGTGTAATTTTTAGGGGTTGGCTCCGACGGTATGCACTGCGCTCAAAGCTCTCTATCGCTCCGGCGTCGTAGCCAGAATGACGGTCAAGAGCTTGCCAAGTGATGGCATACTAGCTCGCCTTGTTCGGGCGTGCTCCTTTGACGGTTTCGTGGATGAACCCCGCGGCAAGCAGTTCTGCCTTGGCCCGTGTGATTACGTCGTTTGACTTCCATCCTCGCGTACTCAGATAGGCCATGGAGCAGAGCAGTTTGCCGTTGTTGTCCCGGACAAACTGTCGCGCGAACTCCAGCAGCAGCGCCCTCCCTGGGTGACTCAAGCTTGCATAAGCAGCACTGTCGAGAACACTCCAGGGCAAGGCCACAAAACCACCAGCATCGCGCCCAGCGCCACCTTTGCGGCTCTTGAGCCTACTCATCGGGTCGCCCTCTTCTATGCGCCAATGCAGCGGATCTTGGTGCGCTCCATGGCGCTACCCCACATTGCCCATGCGCCCGCCCCTGTCTTGCCAGCGGCTCAGGTAGCTCATGGCCTGGGCGCGAATTTCAGCAGCACGCTCCGGGGTCTTGGCCCTTTCGGCAAGGCATTCGCGCCGCTGGTGCGTGTCGCTCGTCTGCTGGGCTGCGACAAGAACGCTGCTGCCATCTCTGCCAACCAGGCCATCTACTCGATGACCAACATCAACCTGATGCAGCAGTTGGGCCAAGGCCAACTGGAGGCAGAGCAACAAGACAGCCAGTGGTACACGCCCACTGAGCTGGGCAAGCTGATCGGCACGAGTGCTCGCGGCGTCAATCTGCTTCTTGCAGAGGCCGGCTTGCAGATGAAGATGGGTGAGAAATGGGAGGCAACCGATGCTGGCCGCGACTTCTGCCGGCTGTTCGACACCAGCAAGAAGCACCACAGCGGTGTACCGGTGACTCAGATGAAGTGGTCACGCAACGTGCTCCCGATGCTGGGAGAGCAGAAAGAAGCAGCATGACCGAAAAGGCGAAGACCCCGGCAGGTGAGATTGCCGAGGTCTTCAAGGTGAATCAGTCAAACGCTATCGAAAGATTCGACGTGAATGTTACCCCCAAAACCCACGCAACGCCAGCAGCAGCCTTGATGGTTGGCATGAACATGCCTCCTGTTGTCCTGGCAGCAGACCCATATCCCTCAGCAGACCCGCTGGTCACAACCCCCATCGGCAATAGCTGGGATGGAGCAAAGGTGACGAACACCGAGGCTCGCCGCCTGGTCAATGAAGTGCGGGCCTGGGCACGGCAATTTGACGCACCGGATGCTCAGGCACTGGTGCAAGCCATGGACGACATGGAAAAGCTGTTTGTCCGGGTGTGGACGGAAATTGACGAGTCCCTGTGCAACCTGGACTTTGGCGGCCTCGGCTGTCGCTTTGAGCGGCGTCAGCGCTCCCTTGGCGATATACGAACCAGTTTTCCGGATGGATGGCAGAACGTCCTCAAACACCCAGCGCTCAAAGCGCTCCGCAGCCGGGAGCGTGCTATTCACGATCAGGCGCAGCATGTCAGGCTCAGAGATCAAACGCGTTTCCTGCATGCGCCCCAGAGTGTCGGAGATGGGGTGCAGCTTTTGCACCCCACGGCAATGAGAGCGCATTGCGGTAGTGGGGTCGGCATAGCCGAGGGCATCGGCCACATCCTTGCCAACGAACCAGGGTTCGCCGTCGATCTCCATGGCGCGCACATTGGCACCTTCAAAGTTGTACGGGGTGATGTTGCTCATAACTTCTCCGCGTGGATACTGGATTGCTGGTCAGCTTGGCGACTCGCCTCAAGTCGGGCGACGATCTCACTGTTCAAGGAGCGAAAGTTATCCACTGCCCTGTGCTTCAGCCACTGCTTCAAATCTTCTGGAATGCGTACCGGTGACGGTGCGCGCTGTTTGTTGCCTTTCATTGATACCCTTTCAATGAACCACCGTGGTTCATCAATTAATTAAACCACGGTGATCCATCTATTGCAATACCCACATGAACCACTGTGGTTTATCATGCCACCATGAGCCGCGAAGACCCACAGATGAAGATCAGGTTGCCAGCTGATCTCAAGGACCGCATCGAAGAGAGTGCAAAAGCGTTAGGCCGCTCCATGAATAGCGAGATCGTGGGACGACTTGAGGGCAGCTTTGATGTAGCAAAGTCCGAAGAAGAGCAAGCCTTCCAAGATGCGTTCGATCTGGCCAGCTTGCGCATTGAGAATGAAAGACTGAAGGAGCAGATGCATGCCGACCGCATGCAGTTCTTCCAAAGTCGCCAGTCAGCGGACTTGGTAGGAAAGACGCTAGAGCAGCTGCCGTCTGAGCTAGTTAGTCAGTACGGCCTGCATCTGTATCGGTCTGAACTGGAAAAGGTGGAGGCGGCGCTGGAAAAATGCTATGCACAAGCTGGCGATGCGCATGAGCATCATCAGCAGTTGTTGAAAGACGACGCTGCGCCCGGACCCGTCAGTAGATCCAGCGAGAAGCTAGGTCGCCTAGGGAAAAGAATTAATGAATTGAACGAGCAAGTTCACCTGTTACGGCAGGCCATCAGCGGAATCCATACCTACCGCAAAGTTCATGGCCTGAAAGAACTGCGAAATGTCAAATCAGTCACTGTCGGACTGCAGGTGACCTGAGCCGCATGTTGTCAAAGCTGCTCAGGCCCTAGCGTGCAGCCATCGTTGTACCTAGAATGTCACCATTCTTTACACAGGTACACCATGAAGAAACAACTCATCATCGCCCTACTTTCGGCGGTGCCAGTTATTGCCTCTGCCTCGTGCTATGGCAGTGGTAGCAATCGTAACTGCTACGACAGCAACACCGGCAACTCCTACTCTACTCATAGCTATGGCAACACCTCCCATACCTATGGGAGCAATGCCACCAATGGCAGTACCTGGAGTCAGTCCTCCTATCGCACGGGCAATACCACGCAGACCTACGGTACTTCGTCAGATGGTAATAGCTGGAACAGCACGATTACCCGCACAGGCAACACCACGACCACCTATGGCACGGATAGCCGCGGCAACAGCTTTTCCCGCACCTGCAACGCCTATGGCTGCTACTAATTAAGCTCATAAAAACAAATTTATGAAAAAAATTATCTTAGCACTAGCGGCAATACTATTTTCATTCAATTTCAATATATCTATGGCGGAGCAACGCACCACACCATGGATGGACATTACAGAAAGTAAAGACTCCTTGTATAGCTATAGAATGGGCTCCTTTGATTCAGCAACTACTAAAGGAGGAAAAAATGTCTCTTCAATAGTGGTGCAGATTAAAAACAAAAAAGAAAATTCAGCCTCGTATCAGAAATACTATGTTTCAAATGAGCACTGTGATTTAGGAATGGGGAAATTGATAGCTCTTGATATGAATGGAGAATTCATATATGAGAATGATTTTGTTTCGTCAGGAAACAGCGTATCAAGCGGGATTTCAGATTTTATTTGCGCCTTCTACAAACTAAACAAAAAAGAAAAGCAAGACAAAGGCATATAAAAATCAAAGTGGCGTCACCGGTACGCAGCCCAAGAAGTAGCCTCTTGTCCTCCTTACTCTATTTCGCCAAAAAAAACCATGACGCCCGAACAATACAAACAATACCTGATGCCGCATATGGATACTAGGAGCGAAATGGAGAAAATAATGAAAACCCTTTCCCCTAAACCATACGCAGACGAACTTATTCGACAGTTAACCCCCTCGCTCAATATTCTGAATGCGATGAGAACGCCAAATATTCCAGATCACATTTCCGCCGTCATGAATGGATCTGGTCTATCAGAAAGAACAAGAAAAATAGTCATGGGAGATATCTTTGACAAAGCCAAATTCCATAGGGCGTCTATCGATAGCGTGACCGGGTTTTCCAGCCGAAATAAAGCTGATGCTCTGATACGCCAACTTACTGGAATGAGTGCACTTGCAAAAATAGACGCACTCGGCCTTTCATTCCCTCCAGATCAGCATGCTCCACTAAAGCTATTTGAAAAATTTGCAGGAATAAATAAAGCCTCCGACTATCTGCGAGATTTAAATCCCGGCCTTCATGCAATGCTGGAGGCACGTAAAACACTCGATGGGTTATGGCCGGATTTTAAGAATTTTGATCATAGCAATTTTCAGCTTAGTGAAGAAGATGAAGCTGAGTTTAACAGTGCAACCGAATCTATAGCGCACACGGAAGGCATCAAAGAAGGGGTTCAACAGTTTGTTGAACAAGCCGCTGGCGTCATTTCCAAGCAAAAGAATCCACATATACGATCGACCTTATTGTGGATTCTATGCAAAATAATAGATTTACTACTTAATGGTGCAGTTGGAGCTGCAATGGGATACTACGCCCCCACGGTTCTCGGCAACAGCCCTCAAGGCGAAAAAAAGGCCGTACAGCAGAATGCACGAGACTTAATTGGGTCATCAGATTGGTTGCGTGAGCATCGTTTTGTTTCCTCCAAATCCCTAGCAGTACGTCTAAATCCTAAGTCGAGATCACCAGAGATCGGTCGTTTGCATTTTGGCTATACCGTGTATGTTCTGAAGAAGCAAGGTGACTTCTCCTTAATCCAGTGGAAAGACAAAGACGGGGATTTCGAGATGCAAGGATGGGTATTCTCTCGCTATCTGGAAAAATTCAAGTAAAAATGAAACCCGCAACCGCGGTATTTTTACCAAGCACTAAAGCATCCGCCACCATCAAAACAGCTTGGCCATTTGAGAGGGAAGATGAGATGAAACCACTGATCGCGGTCATGACCCTGAGCTGCGTGGTGATGTCAAGCCAGGCACAGCAAGCGGTGACATTCACCTCACCGCCCGACGCCTTCAGGTTGAACGCATCTGCGACTGGCACGGTGTCAAAGAGCGGCCCTTTCCTGATGGTGAGGCTGGAGCAGCATGCGATGTGGGCTTCAAAAAGCTACGCCGAGACCAACAACGTGATTGCGTACAAAGTCGGTGTAGCCGCCAACAATCAAAACGGACGTTGGGAGCCCTTGCGCTGGTCGGACGAGGTGAAAGCCCCGTACACCATCAAGCCAGGCGAAACCAAGCAGATCCCCGTATCGACCTTGCTCATTCCAGTAGATGGGCTCAAGACGTTGAACGGAACCTGGCTCGTCCTGCAGATGGCCTTAAAGAACGGCGGTGACGAAGGTTACACCTACGCGCACAGCGGGCCACTGAAACTGCAATGAGTGCAGTACTGCAGGCTGGCAATGTGGGCGAAAGAAAGCCCGCACTGGGCGGGCTGTTAGATCCAATCTAGCTACTACGGCGAAGCTGTGCAGTCAAATCCCGAACGCTCTTAGCAAGGTTTTCAAGCCCTTCTGCATTGACATCCGTTGGTCCGCTGGTATCCCGGTACTGTTCAAGATCGATCTGCAGAACTTCTTTATAGCTCTTGCGGCCTGAACTGTATTGCACATATATTGCAAACCTCGTTGGTGCATGTTCAGAGCTCATCAAACGATGCCCTACCCCCAATAAAAACTCCAATTCCGACCTGCTTGCCAAGGCTTGGATTTCTTGAGAGAACGCCGTATAGGAACGCAGGTTTTTCTCGTTGCTGTCTCCGTTGAAAAAGTAATCACGATCCAAAGTCATGGTGAGCTTCTCTGCTGGAGTACCGCCATCGTTTGCAATGGAAAGCATGATTGCTGTTGAGTTCGGACGAACCCAAGTGCGAGCTTTCACTATGGGGCGTTGTGCAGCTTCCAGTTGAGCCTCCATAATCGCAACCGTTCGTCTGGACTCTTTGAGCGCCAGGAAGGTTGCAAATGAGAGCACAAGAGTAGCACCGGCTACAGCGAAATTTGCAATGTCGGTAATGGACAAGCTAGCAAGGGTCAAGATTTTCTCCTCAGAATTTTTCTAGATAAACAGGTTTATCGATCTTCTAACAATACCCATCAGCATGCCTCCGCGCATAGATCGCGTCTGCCTCAGCCTGTGTAAAAGTCAGCGCTTCTTGGAAGCCACTGGACGCCGTTCTTCGCATCACCGGCTTGTAGCCCAGGCGTAAGACGTATCGCCGACAGGCACTGCGATCCATCTTGAGCCTCTCAGCCAGTTCGCGCAGGGTGATAGTGGCGTCTTCTTGGATCGGCGTGTCCTGAGCGACCGTCGAACTCCTTGACTTGCTGAACTGCCGTATGAGCGATTGCTTCACCGCCTCATCGATACGCTTACGGTTCTGCTCCAGCTCTTCAGCCCAAGCTGCGCCAGGCTCTTTATGCGGCGCAGTGCCGGTGATGCGGATCTTGATCTGTTCCATTTTTTCTCCTTTTACTTAGTAGCCCGCTCTGCAGCTTCGGCAAGCTCGAGGGCCTCGTCAAATTCCGTGAATCCAGTTTCTGCAGCATGCAAGAGGCGCCAAGCTCCTGTGTCCTTGTCCGGGAACGTCGTGCAAGCCGCCGCTATCGTGGACTGGATGCGGGTGTAGTTGCCGATGAACTCATCAATGTCCAGGGGCGTGCGCGCACGTAGGCCTCGCACGCATTCCAACGCCAACTCGGCAACATTGATGGGGCGCTGGTATTCTTCCTTCCAGATGCCGGCCTCGCAGGCAAAGTTGATTGCCTGGCCGAGATTGACCTCCATCAGCTTGCACGCCAGAAATTGGATCTGGCCCAGGGTTGGCAGCGATGCGGCTGCTCCTTTGGCAGCGATATTCTTCTTAGTGCTCATGGCCAACCTCCTGCTTCAGGTCCTTCGCCAGCTTCGAATTCCCATGGGGCCTCTTGGTCAGCTTCACCTTGAATTGCTGGAATGCAGCTTCATGCACGGCCAGCCTGGCCTCCTTCACAGCCGCGCCCACCTCTTCCCACAGCTCATAAGTGAGCCGGTGAATCTCTTCCCTTCGGGCCTCCGACAAGGAGTCCTTGCAGGCCTGAAATGCATCCCAGGATGCCCGGGCGAATATCTGCATTGCTTCAATGCCTTGCAATGCGGGCTTGTTTGCGGTATCTTTCATGTCGATTCCTACCACCAAATTGGTTTCACCTTGAAAGCCCTTGCGAGTTCCAGTCGCCGGGGCTTTCGCCTTGTTGGGGGTCATTGCGCAGCCTCTTGCGGCTTGCTTGCACTAGGCATCGTCAGATGTCGCATGGCGAATCGGCGAAGAAACTCCAACCCTCGGCCCGTGGCGCGCGCCACATGACCGAACTGCGTGCCACGCGTGTTCGTCTTGTACGGGTGCACAGACTCTTTGAAGTAGCCCTTGCTGACGTACTTGGCTGCAGGCGCGTTGTTGGGCAGGATGACGCCCTTCTCGCGCAGAGCGGTTTCGAGCTGGCGAACAGGCGCCCCGATGATCTTGGCCGCGTCACGCACCAGCACGGTTCCATCTGCATTCAGCATGGTGTCGGCATAGACCACCTTGGGCTTGGCTTGCTCCAGCGCCAACTGCTGGCGTTCGATTTCCTCCTGCTGCTCTGCGGCCAGGCGAAGGGCCTGGGCAAAGTTCCTGGGGACGGCCGGCTGCAGCATCTGAGCCTCCAACTCCTCCAGGCGAGCGATGATGCGATTGCGCAGATGGATGTCGTAACCGGAGGCCAGCGTCAGGGTCAGGTTGCGATTCAGGTCAACCGACGCAAGGTAATTGCGATAGTCCCAGTGCAGCGTAAATCCATGATTTTGTTCATGGTCCAGAACTGGACCATCCCTGAATGCTCCTTTGAACAGGGCTTCAACGTTGTCTTGGATGTACTGGCCGCGCTGGCTCGCCTTGTCGGCGGGGATCACGCGATCAACGTACTCTCCGGCGAAAAGCGTCACGAGCATCACGCGGGTGTCACGCAAAACGTGCTTGTGCTCTTTGCCAGTGACACCGGCAATCTCCTTCGTGTCCATCTTGGATGGAATGGATTTCTTCGCAAGGTTGCTCATGCTTCGGCTCCTTGGTTGGTGGAAACGGCTTCCACAGTGGCAGTCTTGGAACGGGCGTAAGCGTCCTCAACCAGCTTGTTCAGGAACCAGCGCTGCGAGCGTTCCTGCTTGCGCGCTTCTTCTTTGATCCATGCGTGGACTTCTGGCCGCAACTGATGCTGGATCAGGCCGGGCTTTGCTTGGGTGGTTGTCATGCGATTTGCATTCGTCGTTGATGTGGACTCTATTAAGCATCCACATGAAAGTGGATGTCAAGTGGACTCTTTGAAAGACCATCAAAAAGAGTCCACAATTCCGGCAATGACAGATCGCCACCAACAGAAGCCGTATCCGCTGCGAATGCCTGACGAATTGCGCGCCAGACTAGAAGAGGCCGCTCAGGAAGGCTCACGCAGCTTGCACGCCGAGATCCTGTCGCGTCTGGAGTCCACCTTCAGCCATCGCGTCCCCGTGGATAAGTTCGTAATTGACAAGGGGGAGAGGGTCGAGACAGCACCGGAGATACTTGATGCTCTTGAGAGCGTTCCTCGGGTATTTCAGAAAATCGAGAGAGCCATGGATAACGCTGCACTTGAGCGCGGCGTGTTGAAGCTCAACCTGAACAGCCTCAGTGATGCAGTCAGCTTATTGATTCGCTTGCTCGATGAGGGCGCTCAACTGGAGGCAGATCACCGGCAGCGACTCCTCGACTTAGCCAACCGATGCAAAACAAACATCCGAGGTGTGGGAGACTTTCTGCTCAAAGTAGGAGAAGAGTTGGACTCAAATTCTGCCGTGACTGCAGAGCTTGGCCTAACTCTGGTCAAGGAACTTGAGCAACGCCTTGCACCAGTCCCCCTCGCCAAGAAGCCCAAGAAGTAGCCACATGACCCAAGCAGAAGCCAAAGCGCAAATCGTTCCTCTGTGGCAAGAGTGGCTCCAAGCCAACCGCAGCGGGAAGCAATCGCACGACATGCAGATGTTTCATGCCTATGTGGAGCAACACTATCCGCAATTGCTCAAGTTCCGTGCCGCTGGAGACAAGTGGCAGACCTTCAAGATGTGGATTCAGGATCGGTACTAAGCCCTATGTACTCCATCAGCTACACATACGAAGGTGCGACCTACGAAGCCGAGTACGACTTTTTGGATGATGACAACATCGTTGTCTACTTACCTGACGGCCGCAAAGAAACTTGGCTACGAGGACTAGACCCCAGGCAAGCAGCGATGCGCCACCTTCAGATCTACGCTCACGCGCAGCACAAGAAGCAAGACCAGGGGTGATGCCCCAGAAACAACAAGCCCTCACCAGCGGGCTTTTTTACTATGTCCGTCGCTTCAGCCTGGGCGCCTTGTTTCAACTCTTAGGCAACGGGATATCTTTCGGCGGCGGCTTGTCAGTCTCCTTTTTGGGCTGTTCAGCATCCTTCTGTGGCGACGACTCCTTGGGTGTTTCCGTTTCTTTAGGTGGTTTCAATTGCTCCTTTGCCTTTGGCTCCTTCGGCTCCGCAGGTGCTGGCTTGGGTGCGGGACTCGCGGTTGGGGCGGGCGCCGGAGGTGGATTTGGGGCGGGAGCGGGAGCCAGCGATGGCGGCAGCGTACCGTCCCCAAGCTTTGTTGGTCTTATGAATGTCGTGAAAAACCCCAGCGCTAGACTGCCGAATGCTGTCAGTTCGTAACCTAGTGCTTCCAATGCTTTACCCATGGACAGCGATATCAAATCAGTCGCCAAGTCGGCTGCAGCATCCGCTGTGTAGCGATCTGCCACTGCCTGTGGATTACCGTCTAGCGACGCAGCAGCGACAAGTTCAGCATCGTTAATTAGGCCCCTCGGTCCATATCCCCCAAAAAGAAGGAATGCCCAAGCCCCTCCTTGAACTTCGCCATACTTTGCTTTCAACCCAGCAGTTGCCATGGCAACGAATTGCTTCCTTGCCTCATCTAGAGTTTCCGACATTGCATCCCCTTTGGTGTGAGCGCTATACAGCGCCTGATTTAGAGCGCTTGCTCTGCGAATCAGAATACACTGCAGCCTGAGCGCGGGGCAACGCTCATAAACCGGTTCCACTAATAGCAGTTTCACTAATAGACTGCCGAAGTCCCGGCACCTCAGGCCACTCGATCCACGCCGGGTCAGGCTGCTCAGTGATGTCCCGCAGCGCCTGCCGGTAGTCCAGCCATTCCTGCTCCACGGGCGTGCCAGTCTCCGCGGCGCGCAGCAGGCGCCAGTCCGTGCCCGCCAGCAACTCATCGCGCCGGCGGCGCACCAGGAACCAGAGCCGCTCAAGGTGCGGTTCCCACTGCTTCAGCGCATAGTTGAACCTGTAGCCGTCGCCTGGGTTCGGTGGCATGGGCAGCACTTGCCCATCCCGCACGTAGTGGCAACTGGGATCGCAGGCGCGCTCCACCACCAGCACGGCCTGCCCTGCGCCGGCCAGGGTCTCCGGCTCGAACGATGTGCCCGACGACAAGATGCGGCCATCGGCCCGTTGGTACAGAACGAACGGCGTCATTTCTTCACCCCAATGGCAAACAGGCCCGTGGCCCCCACATTGCGCGCCGAGCCGCTGCTCTGCCGCTGCGCGAAGGTCACCGTGTGTCCGCCTGCTCCCACATCGAATACAGCAAACGCTGTGGCGCTGCCGGAATCACCGTCCCCCATGGAAACGCCCACCTCAGGCCCCAGGGAGCCATCGCACTGGGCCCGCAGGTGGCAGGTCGCTCCACCGCCTCCCGGCGCCAGCCAGTTGCACAGGGCGAAGACGGCGATCTTGCCGGGGAACTCCATCCACACCACCGCCGACGGCACATAGCCATTGCCGTCCGCGCCGACCGGCACCGTCACCGCGAAGTCCTGAATCTTCAGCGTGCTCACCGCCAGGTTGCCGATGTAGGCGTTGCCGATGGCGGCGCTCTCCATGAACGTGCTGATGTTGCCGGTGCCGATCTTGGCCAGGCGGTTCACGAAGTCGCTGGAGCGCATCGAGGAGCCGTCCGGCAGCTTCACATCGCTGGTGGTCGTGCCGATGCTGACGCTATTCTTCTTTCCCAGGTCGCCCAGATTCGCCAGCCAGCTGATGTCCATCTTGACGCCCGCGCCCAGGATCACATTGCCATTGGCGTCCCGGATGGTCAGGCCCCGCGTGTCGATCTTCTGCGCCGCCAGCGAGCCGTCCACCACCATGTCGCCGTTGATGACAACACCCGGGAACGTCCAGGCCGATCCGGTCCACATGCGCGACTCGGAGTAGCCCGAGTTGTTGTAGATCATCACCTGATCGCCGATGACCAGATGGTTGCTGTTCGGCGCCCCGCCCCCGTTGCCCAAGGCGGACCAGACGGTATTCCGCGCCTGGGTGTCGCTCCAGAAGTTGCCGAAGGCGTTCAGCAGTTGCGACAGCAGTTCCAGCAGTTATGACAGCGGAGGATCCTGTGACAGCAGTTCCTACAGCAGCAGCGACTGACTGGCGCGCCGCAGACAGGGCCTACCAGCTACACCACGTCAATTTCCCCCAGTGCATTGCTGCTGGCATTGCGCCAGGCAGCCAGCAGCGCTGCCCAGCCGGGCAAGCACTCTGGGACGCATACATCAACGCTGGCGATCCGCCGCACTTCCTGTGGCGAACAAAGACAACACCCTGACCCGCTTCGGCGGGTTTCTCATTGGAGAATTCACCATGACCCTGCGAGTAACCCTGAGCGCATGGGCATCTGAGCATTTCAGCCCGCCTCCGAGCCTGTGGACCCTGCGAAAGATGGTTCGGGAGGGTCGTATCGATCCACTCCCCGTTAAAGTTGGCAAGTCCTACTACGTCCAGTCAGACGCGCGCCCCATTGATCCCAACAGGCGTCCAACACTGGTTGATCGACTAAGGAAGGCGGCGTAAATGGCAGCAAGACCTAGAGAACGAGCTCGACGTGACTGGCCCGCCGGGTTGCGGGAGCCGCGTCCTGGGTATTTCACTTGGCGCAACCCAGACTCCGGAAAGGACATGACCATCGGGCGGGTCACTCTGGCGCAGGCAAAGCGAGAGGCTTACGAGGCACTTGCATTCCTGCAGGCCGGAAACCCCACACTACTGGAGCGCATACAGGGCAAAGACAACACCATCGCGGAATTGGTCGCAAAGATGCCAGTTAGCGCAACATACAACACCGCGAAGTCCAACCGATCTCTGGACAAAAAAATCATCGCCCAGTTGGGTGGCATGACCTGCCTGGGCCTGACCGTCGCTCACTGCGCAAAATTCGTGGAGGATGAGCTAGCTACGGGGCGGGCACGTAGCGCCCAGGCCCTGCGCTCTAGATTGTTCGCAGTGTGCAAACGCGGCCAACAACTCGGGTGGCTTGAATCCAATCCGGCTGAGCCGACCATGAAGCCAGAAGCGAAGACACGGAGAGAGCGCCTGACCATGGATCAATTCAAGGCGATTCTTGCAAAGGCGCCAGAGGCTGCGGATTGGCTATCTGGGGCAATGCTGGTGGCCCTTCTGTCGGGGATGGATCGAGACACACTGGCAAAGCTTGAGCGCAAAGCTATTGGCACCGACGCCTTGACCATACTGCGAGGCAAAACAAAGGTGTGGATCGAAATCCCGCTCCACATTCGCATGGATGCCATGGATATGACGTTGCGGGATGCAATAGCCGCCTGCCGGTCAAATGTCGTGAGCAAGTACGTGATTCATCACCGGAAGACCTACCGTAAAGAGGTGAAGGCTGGAAGCGCCGTGTTCGTGGATCGAATCACCAAGGCGTTTGCCGAGGCGCGCGACCTTGCAGGCATCACCGGCGAAAATGCGCCAACATTCCATGAGATTCGGTCGCTGAGCAAGCGCACATACATGACACAGGGCAATGTGGACACCAAGGCGCTGCTTGGGCACACAACAGACAAGACGGCAGCAATTTATGCCGACCCGCGCGGGGTCGAGCCTATCCGAGTCAAGGTATCCTAAGCCAGATATCCACAGGATGGTTTAGGTGACAAATAAGGGAACAATTAGGGAACACGGCTCCGCAAGCCGCATGAATATTGGCTTCCAGATTCTGATGGTTTGCACTGGAAACATTTGCCGCAGCCCCACCGCGCACGGCGTGATGCGCCACCTGCTGGCGCAGCAGGGCCTGGCCGATCAGGTGCAGGTGGATTCGTGCGGCACGCACGACTACCACGTGGGCGAGCCGTCCGACCGGCGCTCGCAAAAGCATGCGCTGCGGCGCGGCTACGACCTGTCGGACCTGCGGGCGCGGCAGGTGGGCGCTGCGGACTTCGAGCGCTTCGACCTGATCCTGGCGATGGATGCGCACAACCTGAGCCTGCTGCGCCAGCGCTGCCCCGCCGCGCAGCAGCACAAGCTGCACCTGCTGACCGAATACTGCAGCCGTCACGCCAACACCGGCGTGCCCGATCCCTACTACGGCGGCGACGCCGGCTTCGAGCAGGTGCTGGACCTGGTCGAGGACGCCTGCGAAGGCGTGCTGCGGGCGCTGCCGCGCTGACGCCAGGACCTTGGCATGCGGCTGAACCTCTATTCGCTGCAGCTGTTCGTCGCGGTCGTCGAGGAAGGCACGATCGCCGCCGCGGCCGAGCGCGAGCACATCGCCACCTCGGCGCTGAGCAAGCGGGTGTCGGAGCTGGAGCGCACCATCGGCACGCCGCTCTTGATCCGCAAGGCGCGCGGCGTGGAGCCCAGCGAGGCCGGCCTCGCGCTGGCGCGCGGCGCGCGGGCGCTGCTGCACGGCGCCGAAGACCTGGCGCTGGAGATCCGCGACTTTGCCAGCGGCGTGTCGGGCCATGTGCGGCTGGCCGCGAACCTGTCGTCGATCACCCAGTTCCTGGCGCACGACCTGGCGCGATTCCTGGAGCTGCACCCGCGCGTGAAGGTCGACCTCGAGGAGCGCATCAGCACCACGGTCACGCGCATGGTGCTGGAGAACGCGGCCGACATCGGCATCTTCACCGAGTCGCCCGACGCCCGGCATCTCACCGTGCTGCCCTACCGCCAGGACCGCATGGCGCTGGTCGTGCCGCGCGACCATGCGCTGGCCGCGCAGGAGTCCGTAGCCTTCGAGGCCACCCTGCCCTACGAGCACATCGCCATGCACCGCGGCTCGGCCGCGAACGACATGCTGCTGCGCGCGGCCGGCCGCATGGAGCGCGGCTTCACGCCGCGCTTTCACGTCACCTCGTACGACGCGATGATCGCCATGGTGAGCGCGGGCCTGGGCGTGTGCGTGGCGCCCATCGCGGCGGTGCGGCGCTTCGTGCAGAGCGGCTTCGTGCTCGTCGACCTCAACGACGCCTGGGCCGTGCGCCAGCTCTACATGGGCGTGCGCCAGGGCGAAGGGCTGCCTGCCGCCGCGCGCCTGCTGCTGGAGCACCTGCGCCCCGTCGACAACCCGGCCTGAGCGGCCCGCACAGCGCGGAGCCCGCAGCAAGCATCGCTGAAGTCGATGCCTGCCCGCCTTTTTGCGAAGGCGCCGGCCCGCCGGGCGCTCCATCATCCTTGCACGCCAGCGGCTAGACATGGAGACAGGCAGATGACAGCACCAATGATTTCCCGGCGCAGCGCCATCGCGGCCGCGCTGGCCGCGGGCCTGGCGCCGGCCCTTCACGCACAGGGCACGGCCGGCGGCTGGCCCAGCAAGCCCATACGCCTGATCGTGCCGTTCCCGCCGGGCGGGGGCACGGACTTTCTCTCGCGCACCATCGCCACCCGGCTCGGCGAAGCCACCGGCTGGACCCTGGTGCCCGACAACCGCGCGGGCGCCGGCGGCACCATAGGCATCGCCGAGGCGGCCAAGGCCGAGGCCAGCGGGCACACCCTGGTCATGGGCCAGCTCGACAACCTGGTGATCGCGCCGCTGTTCTACCAGAGCCTGCCCTACGACCCGCTGCGCGACCTGCAGGCCGTGGCGCTGGTGGCCGATTCGCCGCTGGTCTACGTGGTGCCCGCCGCATCGCCGCACCGCAGCCTGGGCGAGCTGATCGCCGCCGCGCGCCAGGCTCCCGACACGCTGGCCTATGCCTCGCCCGGCACCGGCACCATCACCCACCTGTCGGTGGAGCTGTTCGCGCACGAGGCCAAGATCCGGCTGCGCCATGTGCCGTACAAGGGCTCGGGCCCGGCGCTGGCGGACACGCTGGGCGGCCAGGTGCAGATGCTGGCCGCGTCCATCCCGTCGGTGATGGGGCAGCTCAAGGCCGGCAAGCTGCGGGCGCTGGCGGTCACCTCCGCCCGGCGCAACCCCGCGCTGCCCGACGTGCCCAGCGTTGCCGAGCAGGGACTGGCGGGCTTCGATGTCTCCACCTGGTATGGCGTCTTCGCGCCCAAGGGGGTGCCGGCCGCCGTCGTCGAGCGCCTGCACACGGCCATCAACCAGGTGCTCGGCAGCGACGAGATCCGCAGCGCCATCCTCAGCCAGGGCGGCGAGCCGCAGCCGATCAGCACGCAGGCGCTGGAGCAGCGGCTGCGGCAGGACAGCCGCAAGTGGCGCGAGGCCGTGGCCTCGACCGGCCTCAAGCTGGAGCTGGGCTGAGGTAGCCGCACTCGCGCAGCACCTCGGCGGTGTGCTCGCCCAGGCCGGGCGCCGGCCGGCGCACCGCGCAGGGCTGCTGACCGAACTTGAGCGCAAAGCCCAGCATGCGCACCGTGCCGTGGCCGGGGTGCGGCACATCGATCACCATCTGCTGGTGCTGCACCTGCGGGTCGGCATAGACCTCGGCCAGGTTCTGCACCAGGCCGCAGGGCACGCCGGCGCGGTTCAGCACCTCGATCCAGTGCGCCTTGCCCTGGCGCACCGTCACGGCGTTGATCAAGGCGTTGATCTGCGCGCGGTGCCGCACGCGCGCAGCATTGCTGGCAAAGCGCGGGTCGTCGTTCAGCGCCAGCAGGTCGAGCGCGCCCAGCAGCTTCTGGTAGACGGCATCGTTGGAGGGCGCGACGGCGATCTCTCCATCCGCCGCGGCGAACAGGCCGTAGGGCGCGACCAGCGAATGGTCGTGGCCGGTGGCCACCGGCAACTGCCCGTTGGCGAAGAAGTTGGCGCTGGCAAACGCGCCGTAGCTGATGAGCCCGTCCGTCAGCGCCGCGCCCACGCGCTCGCCCTGGCCGGTCTGCGCCCGCCGCAGCAGCGCGGCCACGGTGCCCAGCGCCGCGTAGTTGCCGGCGATCAGGTCGCTGATCGGCGCACCGCTGCGCAGCGGGCCGCTGGCGGCATCGCCGTTCAGGCTCATGAAGCCGCTCATGGCCTGCGCGATGAAGTCGAAGGCCGGGCGGCTGGCATAGGGGCCGTCCGCGCCGAAGCCGCTGATGCTGGTATGGATGATGCCGGGCGAGAGCTGCTGCAGCGCCTCCCAGCCCAGGCCCATGGCCTCCATCACGCCGGGGCGGAAGTTGTCGACCACCACGTCGGCGCCGCGCAGGAGGTGGCGCAGCTGCTCCAGCCCCTCGGGGCTGCGCAGGTCCAGCACCACCGAGCGCTTGTTGCGGTTGAACGCGGCGAAGTACCAGCTCAGGCCGTCGACGATCTCGCCCTGCCCGCGCACCGGGTCGCCTTCGGGGGTTTCGATCTTGACCACGTCGGCGCCCAGGTCGGCCAGCAGCATGGTGCAGAACGGGCCGGAGAGGATGCGCGTCAGGTCGACGATGCGGATACCATCGAGTTGCATGGGCGAAGCAGGCCAGGAGGCGGAATGCGGATGCCGGCCACTATCGCGCAAAGCAGCACCCCGGCGCGTCGTGAATGCGCGCGCATGCCTCGCATTGCGCGATGGCAGCATGGCGAAATGCCAGCGCGGCCGCGGCGGGCCCGGCGATATGCTGCGGCCATGCCCCACACCACCCAGCCCTATCCCGCCCGCGTCTCGATCACCGAAGTCGGCCTGCGCGACGGCCTGCAGATGGAAAGCGAGTTCATCCCCACCGCCACCAAGCTGCGCCTGCTGGAATCCTTGATGGACGCGGGCATCCGGCACTTCGAGGCCACGTCCTTCGTATCGCCCCGCGCCGTGCCCCAGCTGCGCGATGCGGCCGAGCTGCTGGCCGCCGTGCGCCGCCGCCCCGATGTGACGCTGGCCGTGCTCGCGCCCAACTGGCGCGGCGTCGAGCGCGCCATCGCGGCCGAGGCCGACGAGGCCGTGGTCTTCGTCTCGGCCTCGGAGAGCCACAACCGCAAGAACCTGAACCGCGGCATCGCCGACTCGCTGGTCGACATCCGCGAGATCGCGCAGGCCGCCGCGGGCGCGCCCCTCCGCCTCAAGGGCGCCATCGCCTGTGCGTTCGGCTGCCCCTTCGAGGGCGACGTGCAGATCGACCGCGTGGTCGGCATCGCAGAGCACTTCGCCACGCTGGGCTTTGCCGGCATCACGCTGGGCGACACCACCGGCATGGCGACGCCGCCGCTGGTGGCCGCCACGGTGGATGCGCTGCAGCGCCGCCTGCCCGGGCTGCCTGTCGCGCTGCACTTCCACAACACGCGCGGGCTGGGGCTGGCCAATGTGATGCAGGGCCTATCCATGGGCGTGCTGCAGTACGAGTCGTCGCTGGGCGGCATCGGCGGCTGCCCGTTCGCGCCGGGCGCCACCGGCAATGTCTGCACCGAGGACACGGTGCACCTGATGCAGTGCCTGGGCGTGGAGACCGGCATCGACCTGGAGCGGCTGATCGCCGTCGCGCACGAATTGCAGGCGCTGCTGGGCCGCGACCTGCCGGGGCAGGTCATGCGCGCGGGGCCGCGCCTGCGCCTGCATCCGCTGCAGGCCCAGCAGGCCGCGCAGGGCTGAGCCCGCCCGCCGCTACCCGTCCACCAGCGCCAGCACCACCGCCGACGGGTGCATGCGCACCTGCGCCACGCTGCGCACGCGCATGCCGTTGGTATCGGTGGCAAAGCCCACGATGTGCACGCCGCCGGCCAGCTGCAGCGCCACCTCGCTCGCCTGCGGGCTGCGCGAGATGCGCGTGATCTTGCCGCGCCAGTGGTTGGGCGCGGCCTCGGCGTCCTCGCCGGCCCACACCACCTCCACCGCGGTGGCCTTGCACAGCGCCAGCACCGGCATGTCGGCGTGCAGGCCCAGCAGTTGCGCGCTCTCCTGCGTGATGGTGGCCTGCAGCGCGAAGTCCTGCGCCGCGCCCTCGCCGCGCAGCTGCGCCACCACCAGCGCGCCGCGCGGACTCAGCCGCTCGACCACGCAGGGCCACTGGTTGCGCATGCTGGTGCGCACCGACAGCCGGGCCAGCGCCGTGGCGGCGGCACTCTTGCCCGCGTCGCCGGCGCGGGCCTTGTCCTGCAGCGCGCGCTGCACGTCGCCGCGCGCATAGACCATCGCGTCGGCGGCCTCCAGCAGCAGCAGCGCGTCGGGCGTGAGCGTGGCGCCGCCGCCGCCCGTGCCGCCCACGCTGCGCGCCACCAGCGGCACGCCGGCCAGGTTAGTCAGCGTCTCCACCGCCTGCCAGGCGGCCTTGTAGCTGATGCCCACCTCGCGGGCGGCCTGCGAGATCGAGCCGGTGAGCTGGACCTGGCGCAGCACCTCGATGCGCCGGTCGGCGCGGCGCTCTCCCAGGGCCGCGGTCAATGATGCGGATGTCTTCATGGCTGGCAATGATCGCATGCCCGCGCGTATTTGTGATTACACTCAGCGCTATTCTCAACATGAATAGCGAGGAAGACATGCCGCCATTTCGTTCCATCACCATCGCCGCACTCGTGCTGGTTGCCGCCGCGGGCGCGCAGGCCGCCGAGGTGAACGTGGCCGTGGCCGCCAACTTCACGGCGCCGATGCAGAAGATCGCGCCGCTGTTCGAGGCCGACACCGGCCACAAGGCCGTGCTGTCGTTCGGCGCCACCGGCAAGTTCTATGCGCAGATGGCCAACGGCGCGCCGTTCGACGTGTTCCTGTCGGCCGACGACAGCACGCCCGCCAAGATGGACAAGGAAGAGCGCACCGTGCCCGGCAGCCGCTTCACCTACGCCATCGGCCGCCTGGTGCTGTGGAGCGCCCAGCCCAGCTATGTGGACGCCCAGGGCCAGGTGCTGAAGACCGGCGACTTCAAGCACATCGCCATCGCCAATCCCAAGCTCGCGCCCTACGGCCTGGCCGCGACGCAGACGCTGCAAAAGCTCGGCCTGCTGGACAGCGTGCAGCCGCGCTTCGTGCAGGGCGAGAACATCGGCCAGACCTTCCAGTTCGTCTCCACCGGCAATGCGCCGCTGGGCTTCGTCGCGCTGTCGCAGGTGATGGTGGACGGCAAGATCGACAAGGGCTCATACTGGCAGGTGCCGGACGAGATGCACGAGCCCATCCGCCAGGACGCCGTGGTGCTGCGCCGCGCCGAGGCCAACCCGGCCGCCACGGCGCTGATGCAGTACCTCAAGGGCGACAAGGCGCGCGCCATCATCAAGGCCTACGGCTACGGCTTTTGATAAAAACAGGAGCTGCTGGCGCTCATCCTGCAATGATCTTGAATACTTTTGATATTGAAAACCTGATGCAACAAGCGCCAGCAGCTCTCTTTTTTGATAGCCCATGCCCCTGCTGAGCAGCCAAGATCTGCAGGCCATCGCGCTCACGCTGCGGCTCGCCGCCACCACCACGGTGCTGCTGCTGGTGCTGTGCACGCCCATTGCCTGGTGGCTGGCCAACACCGCTTCGCGCTGGCGCGGGCCGGTGGGCGCGGTGGTGGCCCTGCCGCTGGTGCTGCCGCCCACGGTGATCGGCTTCTACCTGCTGGTGCTGCTGGGGCCGCATGGCTGGGGCGGCCAGCTCACGCAGTGGCTGGGCATAGGCGCCCTGCCCTTCACCTTTTCCGGCCTGGTCGTGGGCTCGCTGATCTATTCCATGCCCTTTGCGGTGCAGCCGCTGCAGCGGGCCTTCGAGGCCATGGGCCGCAAGCCGCTGGACGCGGCGGCCACGCTGGGCGCCAGCCCCTGGGACCGCTTCTTCAGCGTGGCGCTGCCGCTGGCGCGCCCCGGCTTCGTGACCGCGGCCATCCTGAGCTTTGCGCACACCGTGGGCGAGTTCGGCGTGGTGCTGATGCTGGGCGGCAACATCCCCGGCGCGACGCGCGTGGTGTCGGTGCAGATCTACGACCATGTCGAGGCCATGGAGTACGCCCAGGCCCACTGGCTGGCCGGCGGCATGGTGGTGTTCTCCTTCGTGGTGCTGATGCTGCTGAATCTGGTGCAGAAGCACGGCCGCACGCGCGAGGGGGTGCTGTGAGCATAGACGCGCGGTTTACCGTGCAGCGCGGCGCATTCCGGCTGCAGATGGATGTGCAGTTGCCCGGCGAGGGCGTGACCGCCCTGTTCGGCCCGTCCGGCTGCGGCAAGACCACGGCGCTGCGCGCCATGGCCGGCCTGGTGCGGCCGCAGCAGGCGCGCATCGTGGTCAACGGCCAGGTCTGGCAGGACGACGCGGCCCGCCAGTGGCTGCCCACGCACCAGCGCCAGCTCGGCTATGTGTTCCAGGAGGCGAACCTGTTCGCCCACCTGTCGGTGCGGCAGAACGTGGAATACGGCTTGCGCCGCATCCGCGGCGACCGCCCCCGCATCGCCGTGGAGCACGCCATCGAGCTGCTGGGCATCGCCCACCTGCTGGACCGCGGCATCGCCCACCTCTCGGGCGGCGAGGCCCAGCGTGTGGCGCTGGCCCGCGCGCTGGCCACCAGCCCCCGCCTGCTGCTGATGGACGAGCCGCTGGCCGCGCTGGACGCCGAGCGCAAGCGCGAGCTGCTGCCCTACATCGCGGGCATCACGCGCGAGCTGCGCATTCCGGTGCTCTACGTCACCCACGCCATCGACGAGGTCGCCAAGCTGGCCCAGCACGTGGTGCTGATGCACCAGGGCGCGGTCACCGCCCAGGGCCCCACCGGCGCCATCTTCACCCGCTCCGATTCGCCGCTGGCGCAGGACGAGGCGGCCTCCACCCTGGTCGACGGCAGCGTCACCCACTACGACGCGCAGGACCACGTGTGGAGCATGCGCGTGGGCACAGGCGTGCAATTGCTGCACTGGACGCAGGCGCCCACCGGCTTGCACGGCCTGCAGCCCGGCAGCGCTGTGCGGCTGCGCATCCTGGCGCGCGACGTGAGCCTGGCCCTGGTGCCGCCGCAGGCCACCAGCCTGCTCAACATCGTGCCCTGCACCGTGCTGGGCCTGCAGCAGCAGGCCGACGGCAACACCCTGGTGCGGCTGCAGATGGAGGCGGCGGCCGACGCCGCGGTGCTGCTGGCGCGCATCTCCACCCGCTCGGCCCACCAGCTGCAGCTTGCGGCCGGCATGGCCGTGCAGGCGCAGATCAAGGGCGTGGCGGTGATGCAGTAGACCGCGGGTGCTTCTTAAAAACAAAACAGCCCGGCAATGCCGGGCTGTTTTGCGGAAAACCAGAAAAGCTTATTCGCCGATCTTCACTTCGACGCGGCGCGCCTCGGCATTGCTGCCGGTGGCGTTCACCGACTCGGGCTTGCGCAGGTCAAGCTTGTCCTCGGCCACGCCCAGGGCTGCCAGCGCCTCGCGCACGGCGATGGCGCGCTGCTTGGCCAGCTCGGCGTTCTTGTCGGCATCGCCGGTGGCATCGGTGTAGCCCGAGATCACGGCGCGCTTGCCCGCCTTGGCGGCGGCCACCACATCGGCCAGCGCCTCGTTGGCACCGGGCGCCAGCTCGGCCTTGGCGGTGGCGAAGTAGAACTTCACCACGCCGTTTTCCACCAGCACGCGGGCCTCGTCCACCTCGACGGCGGCACCTGCGGCCGCGCCGCCTGCTGCTGCACCACCGGCACCCGCTGCGGCACCACCGGCACCCGCTGCGGCACCAGCAGCGCCGGCTGCGCCAGCGGCAGCACCCGCAGCCTGGCCGCCGGCGGCTTGCGCCTTGACCACGCCCTGCGCGGCACCAGCCTTGGCGCCATGCACGCCCTTGTAGGCGCCAAAACCCAGCACGCTGAGCACCACCAGGGTGATCAGGGCAAAGATCAGGCCCAGGGCAAAGCGTTCATCACGATCATCATTCTGCGAAGACATATCCGTCCAACTCCAGTCGGTGCTAATAGGGGGAAACAGGCCCGGAGCCCGTCATGCGTGCCATCGGCAGCAGGCGATTGCCGCACCGCACAAAAACGCCGGGCATTATCGCCCGGCGCCGCGCAACTGCGCAAGCTCCGCCGGCACAGTTTGCCTGTTCCCCAAGAGACAGCATGGCTGGATTGCTATGGAAAATACAAGGAAAACCCTAGGTGATCAGCGTCAAATTCACTTGTGTCAAAGGGTACGATTCGGCAGGGTCTACAACGCCCGCCCTCAGCCCAATACCTTGGGCTATTTTTGTTCCGTTCCCCCTCAAGGAGACACACCATGTCAGTGCTTCTCAAGCTGGCAATGGGCATGGATTGGATATCCATCAGGCTGAGCAAATTAGCAGCCTGGGCAGTGCTTGCCGCCGCCGTCATCTCTGCCGGCAACGCCTTTGTGCGCTATGGCCTCGACACCAGCTCCAACGCCTGGCTGGAAATCCAGTGGTACCTGTTCGGCGCCACGGTAATGCTCGGTGCCCCCTTGGTGCTCAAGCTCAATGAGCACGTGCGCGTGGATATCTTCTACGGCAAGCTGCGTGGCAAAGGGCCGGTGCTGATCGATCTGTTCGGCCTCATCTTCTTCCTGCTGCCCGTGATGGGGCTGCTCACCTGGCTGACCTGGCCGTTCTTCATGAACATGTACGTCACCAAGGAGATGTCGGGCAACATCGGCGGGCTGATCCGCTGGCCCGTGGGCCTGCTGCTGCCCGTGGGCTTTGGCATGGTCTTTCTCCAGGGCGTGGCCGAGATCATCAAGCGCGTGGCCTACCTGGCTGGCAAGTACGAAATGAACACGCACTACGAAAAGCCAGTGCAATAAACCACCAGGACGAAACAAATGCACATGGAAAACTTCGCCCCGGTGATGTTCACGGGGCTGATCATCATCATGCTGATCGGCTTCCCCGTCGCGTTCTCGCTCGCGGCGCTGGGACTGTTCTGCGGCTTCTTCGCGATTGAAATGGGCTGGTTTCCGGCCAACTTCATGTCCACGCTGCCGATCAACATGTTCGGCATTCTCAGCAACGATCTGCTGCTCGCCATTCCGTTCTTCACGCTCATGGGGGCGGTGCTAGAGAAATGCGGATTGGCGGAGGACATGCTCGACTCGATGGGCCAGCTGTTCGGCCCCATCCGCGGCGGGCTGGGCTACTCGGTCATCATCGTGGGCTTCATCCTCGGCGCCATCACCGGCACGGTGGCAGGCCAGGTGATTGCCATGGCGATGATCTCGCTGCCGGTCATGATCCGCTATGGCTACGACATGCGCTATTCCACGGGCGTGCTCGCGGCCTCCGGCACGATCACACAGCTGGTGCCGCCATCGCTGGTGCTGATCGTGATGGCCGACCAATTGGGCCGCTCGGTGGGCGAGATGTACAAGGGCGCATGGGGCCCGGCCATCCTGCAGGTGGTGCTGTTCGCGCTCTACACCTTCATCCTGGGCCGCATCCGCCCCAGCGCCGTCCCCGGCCTGCCCAAGTCGGCGCGCACGCTGCACGGCTGGGCGCTGTGGGGCAAGTGCCTGCGCGGCATCATCCCCTCGGCCATCCTGATCTTCGCGGTGCTGGGCTCCATGGGCGGCCTGCCCTTCATGGACCACGCCATCGCCACCCCCACCGAGGCCGGCGCCATGGGTGCCGTGGGCTCGCTGGTGCTGGCCGCCATCCACAAGCGACTCAACTGGACCCTGCTCAAGGACGCCATGGACGGCACCATGCGCATGACCGCGATGGTGGTGTTCATCCTCATCGGCTCGCGCGTGTTCTCGCTGGTGTTCCAGGGCGTGGACGGCGCGGTGTGGATCGAGCACATGCTCAGCGACCTGCCGGGCGGCCAGCTGGGCTTCCTGATCGCGGTGAACGTGTTCATCTTCTTCCTCGCGTTCTTCCTCGACTTCTTCGAGATCGCGTTCATCATCCTGCCGCTGCTCGGCCCCGTGGCCCACAAGCTGGGCATCGACCTGGTGTGGTTCGGCGTGCTGCTGTGCGTGAACATGCAGACCAGCTTCATGCACCCGCCCTTCGGCTTTGCGCTGTTCTACCTGCGCGGCATCTCGGACACGCTGTTCAAGGAAAAACGCATCGACAAGCCCGTGAAGTCCAGCGACATCTACATGGGCTCCATTCCCTGGGTGGTGCTGCAGCTGGTGCTGGTGGCCATCGTGATCTTCGTGCCGCAGACGGTGACCGTCTTCCTCGACAAGGAAGTGGTGGTGGACGTGGACAAGGTGCAGCTCGACATGCCGACCGAAGATCCGTCCCTCAATGCCGACGCCCCCGACCCGAACAACCCGTTCGGCGACAAGGCGCCTGAGCCCCCGGCGCCCGAGCAGCCCGCCAGCACAGCACAGTGAGCTGCCCTGCCTACCCCCCGCTGGTGCGCGCACTGGCGGTGGCCATCGTGGCGGCCCTGGCCGCCTGTGGCCTGTATTCCCTTCCCACGCTGCGCGCGGTGCACTGGAGCTTCGCCAGCCTGGCCACCTACGGCCTGGCGGCGGTGCTCATTGTCTGGGTCGGCTGGTGGATCTGGTTCAGCCGCACACAGCTCGACGGCGACGAACTGCTGCAGACCTGGCTCTGGGACAAGCGCGTGCAGGCCCGGGATGTCGCCACCTTCAAGATTGTGCACTGGCCGTGGTTTGCCGCCATCGTCTCGCCGCGCATGCTGGTGCGCAAGAAGAGCGGCCTCGTGATCTGGATGCACGCGGCCGACGCCCAGCTATTGGCGGCCTTTGGCGAGCGCGTGGTGCAGGCCCAGATAAAAAAAGCCCCACCGGAGACCGGCGGGGCTTCTTGAGCCATGGGCTCTGCGTGATTACAGCTTCTGCTGCTGCATGAAGCGGTCGAACAGGCCTTCGCCGAAGCGGAACCAGGCGTTCTCATCAGCCAGGAACTTGGAGTAGTCGGCGTAGACCTTCTTCCACTCGGGGTTGGTATTGCTCAGGTCCGCGTAGACCTGCTGGGCCGACTTGAAGGCGGCTGCCATGATCTCGTTGCTGAAGGGGCGAAGCTTGGTGCCCGAACCCACGAGCTGCTTGAGCGCGATGGGGTTCTTGGCATCGTACTTGGCCTGCATGGAGATGTGGGCGTGCGAGGCGGCAGCCTCCACCACGGCCTTGTACTCGGCCGGCAGGCCTTCCCATGCCTTGGAGTTGATGTAGAAGTCGAGCTGCGGGCCGCCTTCCCACCAGCCTGGGTAGTAGTAGAACGGCGCGACCTTGTTGAAGCCCAGCTTCTGGTCGTCGTACGGACCCACCCATTCCAGCGCGTCGATGGTGCCCTTTTCCAGCGCGGGGTACAGGTCGGCGCCGGGAATGGACTGGGGAATCACGCCGAACGGCTCCAGCACCTTGCCCGCGAACGGGTTGGTGCGGAACTTCAGGCCCTTGAGGTCGGCCACGGTCTTGATTTCCTTGCGGAACCAGCCGCCCATCTGCGTGCCCGTGTTGCCGCCAGGCAGGTTGATGATGTTGTACTTGGCGTAGAACTCGCGCATGAGCTTGAGGCCGTTGCCTTCGTACATCCAGGCCGTCATCTGGCGCGAGTTGAAGCCGAAAGGCACGGCGCAGCCCAGGCAGAAGGTAGGGTCCTTGCCGTAGAAGTAATAAGGCGCGGTATGCGCCATTTCCACGGCACCGCTCTGGATGCCATCCACCACGCCAAAGGCGGGCATGATTTCGCCGCCCGCATGCACGGAGATCTGGAACTTGCCGCCCGTCATGGCACTGACTTGCTTCGAGAACACTTCGGCGGTGCCGTAGATGGTGTCGAGCGACTTGGGGAAGCTGGAGGCCAGGCGCCAGCGGATCGCGGCCTGGGCATGCACGGCAGGCGCAATGCCTGCGGCCAACACGCCGGCGATACCGGCATTTTTGATCAAGGAACGACGGTCCATGAATCCACACTCCATAAAAAAATTAAACACGATTTGTGTGATGCAAAACTTTACAACACAACAAGGCTGGCCGATTGTAGAAATGGTTGCGTTGATGACAGAAGGGGGTTAACCCTTTCGCAATCCTACGCAGGGCGCAGCCCCTATCGCGTTATGCCACGGCATGCGGCAGCATGCCGGGAGTGCAAGCCTCAGGCCGCGGCAGAGTGCTTGGCGGCAGCGCCGAAACGCTGGCGTATCGCCGCCTCGATGCCCGCTGCATCCAAGCCCTGCAAGGCCAGCAGCTTGGCGGGGTCGCCGTGCTCGATGAACACGTCGGAGAAGCCGAGCTGCAGTACCGGCAGGCTGTAGCCCATGACCTGCAATGCCTCCATGATGGCACTGCCGGCGCCGCCCATGATGGCGCCGTCTTCGACGGTGACCAGTGCATCGTGCGACTGCGCGATCTGCTGCAGCAGCTCGGTGTCCAGCGGCTTGGCCCAGCGCATGTTGACCA
>JBLZYV010000014.1:0-61126 GCA_050282565.1 Comamonas sp. | reverse complement strand
CGCCCATCTGCACCACCAGCTCGCGCACCAGCTTGTGGAAGAACGGCGTCTTCTGGCCCAGCTTGTAGCCGTGGCGGATGGCGCGGCGGATGATGCGGCGCTGCACGTAGCCGCGGCCCTCGTTGCTGGGGATCACGCCGTCGGCCACCAGGAACGAGGTGGCGCGGATGTGGTCGGCAATCACCTTCAGCGAGGGATTGGCCAGATCGTCGATGTGCGTCTCGCGCGCGGCGGCCTTGATCAGCGCCTGGAACACGTCGATCTCGTAGTTGCTGTGCACGTGCTGCAGGATGGCGGCCAGGCGCTCCAGGCCCATGCCGGTGTCCACGCAGGGCGCGGGCAGCTTGACGACGGAGCCGTCTTCCTTCATGTCGAACTGCATGAACACGTGGTTCCAGATCTCGATGAAGCGGTCGCCGTCTTCGTCCGGGCTGCCCGGGGGGCCGCCGGCGATGTGCGCGCCGTGGTCGTAGAAGATCTCGGAGCACGGGCCGCAGGGGCCGGTGTCGGCCATCATCCAGAAGTTGTCGCTCTTGTACTTGCCGCCCTTGTTGTCGCCGATGCGGATGATGCGCTCAGGCGGCAGGCCGATCACGTCCTTCCAGATGGCATAGGCCTCGTCATCCTCGTGGTAGACCGTGGCCAGCAGCTTGTCGGCCGGCAGCTTGAAGACCTGCGTGAGCAGCTCCCAGCCCCACTCGATGGATTCCTTCTTGAAGTAGTCGCCGAACGACCAGTTGCCCAGCATCTCGAAGAAGGTGTGGTGGCGGGCCGTGTAGCCCACGTTCTCCAGGTCGTTGTGCTTGCCGCCGGCGCGCAGGCAGGCCTGCACCGAGGCCGCGCGCACGTAGGGGCGCTTGTCCGTGCCCAGGAACACGTCCTTGAACTGCACCATGCCCGAGTTGGTGAACATCAGCGTCGGGTCGTTGCCCGGCACCAGCGAGCTGGAAGGCACCACGGTGTGGCCCTTGGAGGCATAGAACTCCAGGAACGTCTTGCGGATGTCGGCAACGGAGAAAGTGGGTGTAGTCATAGTATCGATGGATGGCGGCCCAGGCCGGACTAACCCGTCCTGGGCGGAATCGGCAATTATAAGAAGGTGTCGGGCGGGCTCAGCCCGGAGAAACCGCCTTGGCCAGCACCTTGACGAGGTCGCTCTGCGTGATCATGCCCACCAGGCGGTGCTCGGCGTCGATCACCGGCAGGTGGTGGTGGCTGCCGGTCGAGAACACGGCGATCAGCTCCACGGCCCGCGTGTCCTGCTGCGCGGTGGTCACCTCGTGCGACATCAGGTCAGCCACCGTCTTGGTCGCCACCGCCTCGCGCCGCACCAGCGACTTGAGCCGCTGGGCGATGCCCGGTGCGGGGGCTTCGTTCAGCTCGTGGTTCAGGAAATCGGTGGCGGTGACGATGCCGACCACGCGCATGTCGGCGTCCACCACCGGCAGCGCCTTCACGTGCGCCTTCTGCATCAGCGCCCAGGCGTCCTTGGGCAGCACGCCGGGCTCCACGGCATGCACGGGCTGGCTCATGATGTCGGCGCCGCGCAACTCGCCCAGCGTGCGCTTGAAGGCGGCATGGCTGGCAACGTGCAGCAGGGCCTCCAGGTCGGCACGGCTCACGTCAAGCACGCCGTCGAACTGGGCCAGCGCCTCGTCCAGGTCCGCGCCCACGATCTCGGCGCTGCCCGGCTCGTGCACCGCGCCCGGCTGGCTGTGCTGCGGCGCCGGGTAGCGCTTGCCGGTGAGCGTGTTGTAGACCACCGCCAGCAGCACCAGCACCACCAGGTTGAACAGCACCGGGAACAGCAGCAGGTGCAGGTCGTGCAGGTGGTTCAGCGACATCCACATCGCCAGCGCCGCGCCCGGCGGGTGCAGGCAGCGCAGCAGCACCATGGCCAGCACCGACAGCGCCACGGCCATGGCCGGCGACAGGATCGGGTCGCGGAACACCAGCACGCAGGCCCAGCCCACCAGGGCCGACACCGTACCGCCGGCCACCACCGGCCAGGGCTGGGCCATGGGGCTGGACGGCACGCAGAACAGCAGCAGCGCGCTGGCGCCCAGCGCGGCGAACATCCACGGCGCCTCGATGCCGCCGCTCCACCAATGGCTCAGGAAAGCGCTGATGCCCACCCCCAGCGCCACCCCCACCACCATGCGCAGCAGTTCGCGGCCATGCACGCGCGTGGGCGTGGGCAGGAAGTTGCGCAGCCACAGGCGCATGCGTTCGGTGTGCCCGCTGACATCGGCGCCGGAGGGAAAGGAGGGAGGAGTCAATCGCATGGAGGTGTGCTGCATGCCACGCCGGCCGGCCCGGCCCCATACAGAGCAGAAAAATGAAAAAAGCGTTGCAGTTTACTGCCGCGCTGCATTGCATGCTGCTCAGGGTTACTACTGTTTTTGGAGCTGCCGCGCCAGAAGATTTCACCGTTGGCGCGTGATTTCCACGCTTTTTTGGGGCTGCCTCGATAGAATGCGCCCTTTGGCCTGACCCCACCGCAATCCATGTCCGACCGCCTCGCCGTTCTCCCCCAATACCTGCTGCCCAAGAAGTGGCTGACCGCTGGCGCGGGCCACCTGGCATCGGCACGGCTGGGCTCGGCCACGACCTCGTTCATACGCTGGTTCGTGCAGAGGTACCAGGTGAACATGGACGAGGCCCGCTACCCGGACATCGCGCACTACGCCAGTTTCAACGACTTCTTCACCCGCGAGCTGAAGGCCGGCGCGCGGCCTCGCGCCGATGCGCCGCTGGTCTGCCCGGTCGACGGCGCCATCAGCCAGCTCGGTGCCATCGAGCAAGACCAGATCTTCCAGGCCAAGGGCCACCACTACAGCACCACGGCGCTGCTCGGCGGCGATGCCGCGATGGCGGCGCAGTTCGCCAACGGGCAGTTCGCCACCATCTACCTCAGCCCGCGCGACTACCACCGCATCCACATGCCGCTGCGCGGCAAGCTGCAGAAGATGGTCTACGTGCCGGGCGACCTGTTCTCGGTCAACCCGCTCACCGCCCGCGGCGTGCCGGGCCTGTTCGCGCGCAACGAGCGGGTGATCTGCCTGTTCGAGACGCGCCTGGGCCCGTTCGCCATGGTGCTGGTGGGCGCCACCATCGTCGGCAGCATGGCCACGGTGTGGCACGGCCAGGTCAACCCGCCGCGCTCGCGCAAGGTGCGCAGCTGGGACTACCAGACCCAGCCCATCGTGCTGGAGCAAGGCGACGAGATGGGCCGCTTCCTGCTCGGCTCCACCGTGGTGCTACTGTTCCCCCAGGACCGCATGGCCTTCCAGCCCGACTGGTCTGCTGCCCGGCCGGTGCGCCTGGGCGAGGCCATGGGACAGTTGCACCCCGCCGCCTGAACCGACCCAGGCAGCCGTCGGCCACAGGGGGCCGAATGTGCTATTGACGGTGGTGCGGCGCAGGCGCATGTTACGTCTTGCGATGCAACACTGCGGGAGACTGCCATGAACAACCTAAGCAACTGGTTCTTTCGCCTGGCTGTCCTGTACCTCGTCCTCGGCGTGACGCTGGGCCTGTTCATGGGAATGAGCGGCGACCACAGCATGTTCCCGGTGCACGCCCACCTCAACCTGCTCGGCTGGGTCACGCTCAGCCTCTTCGGCCTGTACTACCGCGCCATCCCGGCAGCCGCCGGCACCCGGCTGGCCAGGCTGCACTTCTGGATCTATGTGCCGGCGCATTTCGTGCAGATGGTGCTGCTGTTCGCCCTCTTCAGGAACCACCCGGAGCTGGAGCCGGCGCTGGGCGTGGCCTCGATGCTGGTCGGCGTGGGCATCCTGTGCTTCGTGGTCATCGTGTGGCGGCACACCCCCATGGCGGCAGCCTGACATCCAGGCGCCCGCACCAGCCGTCGCCCTCGGCCCTCAGTCCGGCAGCGGCTCCAGGCTGCGGGCGCTGTCGAAACAGCGCGGCTCGCCCGTCAGCGGGTCGGTGAAGCGCAGCTGCCGCGCCAGCAGTTGCAGCGGCCGCGAGAAATCGCCCTCGGGCGGATCGTTGACCTCGGGGTAGAAGGCATCGTTGCGCAGCGGCAGGCCCAGCGCCGCCATGTGCACCCGCAGCTGGTGGCGCTTGCCGCTCACGGGCTCCAGCGCATAGCGCGCCCAGTGGGCGTTGTGCTCCAGCAGCGCCATGTGCGTATGGCTGTTGGGCTCGCCCGCCACCTCGTGCATCAGGAAGAAGCGCTGGCTCTCCTCCATGCGGCTGCGGTGCTCGCGCGGAAAGGCGACATCGGCCCGGAAAGGCGCCACCGCCTCGTAGACCTTGTGCATGGCGCGGTCACGGAACAGCGCCTGGTAGGCCCCTCGCGTCGCAGGCTGCTTGGACAGCAGCACCAGCCCGGCCGTGTCGCGGTCGATGCGGTGCAGCGGCGACAGCTGCGCATTGCCGGTGAGCTTTTTCAGCCGCACCAGCAGGCTGCTCTGCACGTAGTGGCCGGTGGGCACTACGGGCAGAAAGTGGGGCTTGTCGGCCACCAGCAGGTGTTCGTCCTCCCACAGCACCTGCGCGTCGAAGGGGATATGGCTCTCGTCGTCGACCGCGCGCCAGTAGTACACCCGCATGCCGGGCACGAAGCGCTGGTGCGGCGGCAGGGCCTGGCCCTGGCCATCCACCACCAGGCCTTGGGCCATGCGCAGGCGCCAATCGTCGTGGCTGACCAGCGGCAGGCGCTCGGCGAGGTAGTCCAACAGGCCGCCGTCGCCGCGCGAGGGCAGCACCACGCAGCTGGGGCTGACCCCGTCACGCATGGGCAAAGGACTGGCCGGCGCCGGCGCCGCAACTGGCAAATAGGAAGGCATGGGCGCGATTGTAGAAAGCCCCGCGCACCAAAAAAGCCGAGATTGCCCTGCTGTCCGACACACCAGGACACGTTTGGCATTGCAAAATATGTCTTTGCGTGAAAATCGGTTCCAAAGTTTGTATAGTTTTTTCCGTATGTCCCATCCGCTTCCCCTCCCTGCCAGACCGGGCACCCTGGCCCGCCGGCTGCGCACCGCGCTGCTGGCGCTGGCCGCACTGCTCGTGGCCCTGGCAGTGCTGCTGCTCGGGTCGCTCTGGTACATCAAGCACATGGACTGGAATGCCTACAAGGCCGATATCAGCGACCAGGTGATGCAGCTGACCGGCCGGCCCCTGCGCATTGCCGGCAACCTGACCGCGGACTGGCACTGGCCCAATACCAGCGTGGCGGGCTGGCGCTCGTGGGTGCCGTCGGTCACCGTCACTGCGCTGGACGTGGTGGTCGGCAACCCGGCCCAGTGGCCGGTGGACGCCTTCAGCGACCCCGGTGACTTCCTCGAGGCGCAGCGGGTGCAGGCCCATGTGCAGCTGCTGCCGCTGCTGTCGCGCACGTTGCAGGTCGACCTGCTGCAGCTCGCGGGCGCCTATGGGCGGCTCCAGCAATGGGGCGATACGGCGGATGGCGCGCAGCCCCTCCCTGCCCCGGCAGCTTCCCCGGGCTCCGATCCCGATGCAGCGCTCCAGGCCCCGGCCCTGGTCGCCGCGGCCCGGGCCCAGGTCGCAGACTCCGGCATGGCCGCGGTGACCGAGCCGCTGCCCCCCGACAACTGGCACCTGCGCACCCGCGGGCCGGCCCCGGCCGACCGCCCCTGGCGCATGCAGGTGCGCGAGCTGCAGCTCGACGACAGCACCATCAGCTACGAGAACCTGCCCGCCCAGCTGTTCCTGCGCGCCCGCTTCAGCCCGGCCGAGCAAGCGCCGTACCGCCTGGCCTTCGCGCTGGTCGGGCACAAGGGCCAGGCGCAGCTGCAGGGCGAGGGCATGGTGGGCGACGTGTTGCACCTGCAGGGCAACGGGCAGTCGCTGCCCCTGCAGCTGCACGCCACCTCCGGCCGCACCAAGCTGTCGCTCGAGGGCACGCTACGCCATCCGCAGCACCTCGACGGCGTGGATTTCCAGCTCCAGCTCTCCGGCGGCAACATGCAGGACCTGTACGCGCTGACCGGGCTGGTGCTGCCCAACACGCCGGCCTTCGAGGTCAAGGGCCGGCTGCAGGGCCGCTTCACGCCGCACCAGGCGCAATGGGCGCTGCAGTCCTTCAGCGGCCAGGTGGGCAGCAGCGACCTGCAGGGCGACCTGCGCTACACCTCGGGCACCGAGCGCCCGCTGCTCGAAAGCAAGCTGCGCTCCAAGCAATTGCACCTGGCCGACCTGGGCGCCCTGATCGGCGCCGGCCCGCGCGCGGACGACGGCAAGGCAGCCGGCAAGGGCGGCAAGCCCGATTCGGTGCTGCCGCGCATGGAGCTGGCCGTGGAGCGCTGGAAGCACATGGACGCGCAGGTCAGCCTGGCCGCCGACAAGATCATCCGGCCCGAGGCCCTGCCGCTGGAAAAGCTCGACATGACCGTGAAGCTCGACAACGGCGTGATGCGCATCGACCCGCTGAACTTTGGCCTGGCCGAGGGCACGCTGGCCATGCCCGTGGTGGTGGACGGACAGCGCAAGCCGGTGCGCACCGAGGTGCACGCCAAGGTGCGGGGCCTGAAGCTGGCGGCGCTGTTTCCGACCGTGGAGCGCACCCGCAAGAGCCTGGGCGAGCTCGACGGCAGCATCCAGCTCGCGGGCAGCGGCGATTCGGTGGCGGCCATGCTGGGCAGCGCCAACGGCTCGGTCAAGCTCTACGTCTCGTCGGGCACGGTGAGCAAGCAGCTGCTCGACATGGCGGCGCTGAACCTGGGCAGCGTGGTGATCTCGCGCTTCTTCGGCGCCGACAAGGAGGTGCCCATCCGCTGCATGGCGGCCGACTTCCAGGTCAAGGGCGGCGTGGCCCATTCCACGCTGATGCGCCTGAGCGCCGCCGACGCCTATATCGACGGCAGCGGCGACATCGACCTGCGCCGCGAACTGGTGAACCTGCAGCTCAAGCCCATGTCCACCAGTTGGAAGCTCTTCACGCTGCGCTCGCCGCTGCAGGTAAGCGGGCCGCTGGGCCACCCGCAGGTCCAGGTGCAGTCCGCCGGCGTGCTGGCCCGTGCCGGCGCGGCCCTGGCCGCCGTGGTGGCCGCGCCCGCGGCACTGGCGGTGCTGCCGCTGACCGCACCGCCGGCCGACGACCCCACCCATTGCGCGCAACTGCTGGCGGCCGTGCAGCAGTAAAGCCCGGGCGATTCATCAAAAATAATAGCTACCAGCGCTTTCCGCATGAGCGCTGGAGGCCAATTTGACTATAAACCGGGCGCAGCCGCTCGGCCCGCCTCAGTCGATCGTGATGTGGGCCTCCTTCACCACCTTGGCCCATTTGGTCAGCTCCTCCTGCAGGAAGGCCGCCATCTGCTCGGGCGTGCCCGGCTGCGCCTCGGCTCCGGCCACGTACAGGCGCTGCTTGACCTCGGGGTCGCGCATGGCGGTGTTGAAGTCGGCGTTGATCTTCTGCACCACCTCCTTGGGCGTGCCCGCGGGCGCGAACAGCGCGGCCCACGAATAGGCCGCGTAGCCGGGCAGGCCCTGCTCAGCGATGGTCGGCACCTCGGGCAGCAGGCCCGAGCGCTTGGGGCTGGCCACGCCCAGCACGCGCAGGCGGCCGGTCTTGATGTGCTGCAGGCACGAGGGCGCATCGGCGAACATCATCGGCACCTGGCCGCCCAGCACGTCGTTCATCGCCGGCGCGCTGCCCTTGTAGGGGATATGCAGCAGCTTGGTGCCGGCGTGCATGTTGAACAGCTCGCCCGCCAGGTGGGTGCCGCCGCCGTTGCCCGACGAGGCGAAGCTCAGCCGGCTGTCGGGCTTCTTCGCCAGCGCCACCAGCTCCTGCACGTTCTTGGCCGGCACGCTGGGGTGCACCACCAGGAACACTGGGAACTGGGCCGCGAAGCTGATCGGCACGAAGTCCTTCTGGATGTCGTAGTTCAGCTTGGGGTGCAGCGAGGGGTTGACCGAATGGTGGATCGCGCCGACGAACAGGCCGTAGCCGTCCGGCGCCTGCTTGGCTGCGTTCTCGGCGCCGACGATGCCGCCGCCACCCGCGCGGTTGTCGATGTAGGTGCCCTTGGGCCAGAGCTGGGCCAGCTTCTGCGTGAAGGCGCGCGCCGTCGTGTCCACCGGGCCGCCCGGCGGGAACGGCACGATGAACTTGACCTGCTTGTTCGGATAGTCGGTGGCCGCCCGGGCCGGCAGGCCGAGGCTGGCGATCAGCGATGCGGCCAGCAGATGTCGGCGGTTCAGGCGGCGGTCGGGGTGGCGCATGGGTGTCTCCAGAGTCTCGAAAAGAGCCGCCATCATGCCGATTTGGCCGGGCCGCGGGTTCGCCATTGCCGAACCCGCCATTTGCCACCCCTGAATCCACGACTGTTGCGCAAATGCTGATTTCTTCCGCCCAGGCCGCTGCTTGTATGACAATAGCGCTCCAGGGTTTACCCGAGGCGAATCTCCCCCCCCACTTCCTGCACCTGTTGCCGCCCATGTCCGCTGTCTTCAATTTCACCTTCGTGCCGTGGTTCCGGTCGGTTGCGCCGTACATCCACAAATTCCGCAACCAGACCTTCGTGGTCGGGCTCACGGGCGAGGCGATCGCCGCGGGCAAGCTGCACTCCATCGCGCAGGATCTGGCGCTGATCCAGGCGCTGGGCGTGAAGATCGTGCTGGTGCACGGCTTTCGCCCGCAGGTCAACGAGCAGCTGCAGGCCAAGGGCCACGAGGCGCGCTATTCGCACGGCATCCGCATCACCGATTCGGTGGCGCTCGACTGCGCGCAGGAGGCCGCCGGCCAGCTGCGCTTCGAGATCGAGGCCGCCTTCAGCCAGGGCCTGCCCAACACGCCGATGGCCGGCGCCACGGTGCGGGTGATCTCGGGCAATTTCGTCACCGCGCGGCCCGTGGGCATCGTCGATGGCGTGGACTTCATGCATTCGGGCCTGGTGCGCAAGGTGGACGTGGGCGGCATCCAGCGCACGATGGACATGGGCGCGATGGTGCTGGTGTCGCCGTTCGGCTTCTCGCCCACCGGCGAGGCCTTCAACCTGTCGATGGAGGAAGTCGCCACGCGCATCGCCATCGAGCTCAAGGCCGACAAGCTGCTGTTCCTGACCGAGGTGCCCGGCATCCGCATGCAACCCCTGGCCCCCGAGGGCGAGGACAATCCCATCGACACCGAGCTGCCGCTCGACGCCGCGCAAAAGCTCCTGGCCAATCTGGAGCCCGCCACCCTGCCCACCGACGTGGGCTTCTACCTGCAGCACTGCGTCAAGGCCTGCAAGGAAGGCGTGGAGCGCTCGCACATCCTGCCGTTCGCCACCGATGGCGCGCTGCTGCTCGAGGTCTACGTGCACGATGGCATCGGCACCATGGTGATCGACGAGCGCCTGGAAGAGCTGCGCGAGGCCAATGCCGACGACGTGGGCGGCATCCTGCAGCTGATCGAGCCCTTCGAGAAGGACGGCACCCTGGTCAAGCGCAGCCGCACCGAGATCGAGCGCGACATCGCCGCCTACACCATCATCGAGCACGACGGCGTGATCTTCGGCTGCGCCGCGCTCTACCCCTACCCCGAGGCCGCGACCGGCGAGATGGCGGCCGTCACCGTGTCGCCGCAGAGCCAGGGCACGGGCGACGGCGAGAAGCTGCTCAAGCGCATCGAGCAGCGCGCCCGCGCCATCGGCCTCAAGAGCATCTTCGTGCTCACCACCCGCACCATGCACTGGTTCCTCAAGCGCGGCTTCCAGCCGGTCGACCCCGACTGGCTGCCCGAGCAGCGCAAGGCCAAGTACAACTGGAACCGCAAGAGCCAGGTGCTGGTCAAGTACCTGTAACGAGCTTCACCACCTCGCGCGCCACACTGGCCAGCGCCGCGTCGCGCGCCTCGGGCTGGGCCTTGGTTTCGGTGAGGTAGCTGGTGACCAGCACCGGCGCGGAAGCCGTGCCGCCGCCCGACCGCCACAGCAGGCCCACGTCGTTGCGCGTGCCCGGGCCGGAGCCGGTCTTGTCGCCCACCATCCAGCCCGGCGCACCGGCGCGCAGGGTGTTGTCGCCGGTCTTGCAGGCCAGCAGCCAGTCCACCACCTGCCGGCGCGAGGCCGGCGACAGCGCATCGCCCAGCGTCACCGCGCGCAGGCTGGCGAGCATGGCCTGGGGCGTGGTGGTGTCGCGCACGTCGCCGGGCCTGGATTCGCTCATGTCCGGCTCGATGCGGTCCAGCCGCGTCTGCCGGTCGCCCAGGCCGCGCAGAAAGCGCGTGAAGCCCGCGGGCCCGCCATATTCGGCCAGCAGCAGGTTGGCGGCGGTGTTGTCGCTGAGCGTGACCGTGGCCTCGCACAGCGCGCGCACCGTCATGCCGTCCTTGCCCGCGTGCGGCTCGGTGGCCGGCGAATGCGCCACCAGCGCCGAGCGCGGGTAGCGCAGCCGCTTGTCCATGCTGCCCCGGCCCTGCTCCGCCGCGTGCAGCGCCTGCGCCGCCAGCAGCGCCTTGAAGGTGCTGCACATGGGAAAGCGCTCGTCGCCGCGCCACTGCCAGGCCGCGCCGCTGGCCGTGTCCAGCACCGCCACGCCCAGCCGCCCGCCGGCCTGGCGCTCGATGGCCTGCATGGCCTGGGCAAAGGCGGCCTGCGCCTGGGCCTGACCGGAGCCCGGCTGCGCCCACAGCGGTGCGGCGCCCAAGGCCGCAGTAGCCAAGAAAAACTCTCGTCTTTTCAGCATAATTGCTATCAATAATGTAGTTTGTACCGCTCTAATTTAAAGCGTCATGCATGGTTTGACTATCGAAGATAATCCAGGCAATCCATAAGAAAAACTTCATGCATCTGCCGCTCAACGCCTTGCGCGCCTTCGACGCCGCCGCCCGCCACCTGAACCTGACCCGTGCCGCCCAGGAGCTGCACGTGACGCAGACCGCCGTGAGCCAGCACATCCGCAACCTCGAGGAGCTGCTGGGCAAGCCGCTGTTCCGCCGCCTGCCGCGCGGGCTGGCGCTGACCGACGAGGGCCAGTCGCTGCTGCCGGTGCTGAGCGAATCGTTCGAGCGCATCGCCCGGGCGCTGGAGCAGTTCCACGACGCGCGGCCGCGCGAGGTGCTCAACCTGGGCGTGGTCGGCACCTTCGCCGTGGGCTGGCTGCTGCCGCGGCTGCGCGCCTTCCAGGAGGCGCATCCCTTCGTCGACCTGCGCCTGTTCACCAACAACAACCGCGTGGACATGGCCGGCGAGGGGCTGGACTGCGCCATCCGCTTCGGCGACGGCGCCTGGCACGGCACCGAGGCGCACCTGCTGCTGCAGGCGCCGCTCACGCCCATGTGCGCGCCGGCCATCGCGGCGCGGCTTCACCAGGGCGCCGACCTGGCCCGCGAGGTGCTGCTGCGCTCATACCGCTCCGACGAATGGAGCGACTGGTTCACCGCCGCCGGGCTGGCCGGCCTGCCCGGCCCACAGCAGCGCGGCGCCATGTTCGACTCGTCCGTCACCATGGCCGAGGCGGCGGCCCAGGGCGCCGGCGTGGCGCTGCTGCCGGCACGGCTGTTCGCCCGCGAGATTCTGAGCGGCCGGCTGCAGCGCCCCTTCGCGCAGGAGCTGCAGCGCGGCGCCTACTGGTTCACGCGGCTGCGCTCGCGCCCGGCCACGCCGGCGCTGCAGGCCTTCGGCGGCTGGATACGCGAGGCCTGCGAGCGCGACCAGCCGATCTGACCTGGATCAACCAGCCAATCCACACAGCTACCGCCACGGCGCTATCATCCTCGCCCCATGCCTGAACAACCGTACCTCACCGCCGCGCTCTACCAGTTCATCGACCTGCCGGAATTCGCCGACTGGCGCGAACCGCTGCAAACGCTGTGCGACGAGCGCAGCGTCAAGGGCCTGCTGCTGCTGGCCCCCGAGGGCGTGAACGGCACCATCGCCGGCCTGCCCGAAGACGTGCAGGCGGTGCTGGACTGGCTGAAACGCGACCCGCGGCTGGCCGCGCTGGAGCACAAGGAAGCGCGTGCAGCACGCAACCCCTTCTACCGCATGCGCGTGCGCCTCAAGCGCGAGATCGTCACGCTGGGCGTGCCCGCGCTGAACCCGGCGCGCAACGCCGGCGAATACGTCAAGCCCGAGGACTGGAACGCCCTCATCAGCGACCCCGACGTGGTGGTCGTGGACACGCGCAACGACTACGAGGTCGGCATCGGCAGCTTCGCGCACGCGGTCAATCCGCACACCCAGAGCTTCACCGAGTTTCCGCAGTGGGTGGCCGAGCAGTCCGGGCCCGGCGGCGCGCTGCACGGCAAGCAGAAGGTGGCCATGTTCTGCACCGGCGGCATCCGCTGCGAGAAGTCCACCGCTTACCTCAAATCGCAGGGCTTCGGCGAGGTCTACCACCTGCAGGGCGGCATCCTCAAGTACCTGGAGACCGTGCCGCAGGAAGACAGCCTGTGGTGGGGCGAATGCTTCGTGTTCGACGAGCGCGTGTCGGTGGGCCATGGCCTGGTGCGCGGCCCGCACCAGCTGTGCCGCTCGTGCCGCATGCCGCTGGGCGAGCCCGAGCGCCAGCACCCGCACTACGTGCGCGGCGTAAGCTGCCCCTACTGCCACGGCAGCCGCACGCCCGAGCAGCTGACCGCGCTCGCCGAGCGCCAGCGCCAGATGGACCTGGCCGGGCAGCGTGGCGAAGCGCACCTGGGCCATACCCTGACCTCCTCCCACCAATCACGCCGCGAACAGCAGGCGCAACAGCTCCAAGCCATGCAAGGCCTGCCCATCCTCTACTCCTTCCGCCGTTGCCCCTATGCAATCCGTGCCCGCCTGGCGCTGGCCGGCGCCGGCATCGCCTGCCAGCTGCGCGAGGTGGTGCTCAAGAACAAGCCGCAGGCCCTGCTGGCCGCCTCGCCCAAGGGTACGGTGCCCGTGCTGGTGCTGGCCGACGGCACGGTGATCGACCAGAGCCTGGACATCATGCTGTGGGCGCTGCGCCAGAGCGACCCGGACGGCTGGCTCGCGCCCACGGCCGGCTCGCCCGAAGCCATGCTGGCGCTGATCGCGCGCAACGACGGCGAGTTCAAGCAGGCGCTGGACCGCTGCAAGTACCCGGACCGCCACCTCCAGGCCGACCTGGCCCAGGCGCAGGCCACGGCCGACGCCTTCCTGTCGGCGCTGAACGAACAGCTCGCCGCCACCGGCTACCTGTTCGGCAAGGACCCGAGCCTGGCCGACATGGCCATCCGCCCCTTCGTGCGCCAGTTCGCCGGCATCGACGACGAAGCCTGGCAGGCCCGGCCCTGGCCGCACCTGCAGGCCTGGCTCACCCGGCTGACCGACTCGGCGCTGTTCGAGCAGGTGATGGACAAGTACCCGGCCTGGCACGAGGACGAGGCCGGCGTACCCTTCCCGCCTGAAGCGGTGTAGCGCTGGGCCCAGGGGGCAAACCCGCTATTGAAAAAATAGCTTCTACCGCTTATCCAATCTTGAATTTCGATGGTTTTATATTTGAAATCAAGCAATAGAAAGCGCCAACAGCTCTCTTTTTGAAAGCAACCCAGCCTTAGCCACGCCATGCAGCCCCAGCCCTCCAGCGTGCTCGCCCGCATCCCCGCCCCGGTCTGGGCGCTGGGCTTTGTCAGCATGTTGATGGACATCTCGTCCGAGATGGTCCACAGCCTGCTGCCCATGTTCATGGTCGGGGCGCTGGGCATGTCGGCCTTCGCGGTTGGCGTGATCGAAGGGCTGGCCGAGGCCACGGCGCTGATCGTCAAGGTGTTCTCGGGCGCGCTCAGCGACTACCTGGGCCGGCGCAAGGGCCTGGCGCTGTTCGGCTATGCGCTGGGCGCGCTGACCAAGCCGCTGTTCGCCATCGCCTCCGGCCCGGGCCTGGTGGTGGCCGCCCGGCTGACGGACCGCCTCGGCAAGGGCATCCGCGGCGCGCCGCGCGACGCGCTGGTGGCCGACGTGACGCCGCCTGAGATCCGCGGCGCGGCCTTTGGCCTCAGGCAATCGCTGGACACCATCGGCGCCTTCCTCGGGCCGCTGCTGGCCGTGGCGCTGATGCTGCTGTGGGCGGGCGACTTCCGCGCGGTGTTCTGGGTGGCGGGGATTCCGGGCCTGCTGTCGGTGCTGGTGCTGCTGCTGGGCGTGCGCGAGCCCGCGCCGGCGGCAGGCGCGCGCCGCACCAACCCGATCCGGCGCGAGAACATCCGCCAGCTCGGCCGCACCTACTGGTGGGTGGTGGCGCTGGGCGCACTCTTCACGCTGGCGCGCTTCAGCGAGGCTTTCCTGGTGCTGCGCGCGCAGCAGCTCGGCATCGCCACGGCCCTGGTGCCGCTGGTGATGGTGGCGATGAACCTGGTCTACGCCGGCTCGGCCTACCCCTTCGGCCGGCTGGCGGACCGCCTGCGCCACACCACGCTGCTGGCCTGGGGCCTGGTGCTGCTCATCGCCGCGGACCTGGTGCTGGCCAACGCCCAGCACTGGGGCCTGGTGGTTGCGGGCGTGGCGCTGTGGGGCCTGCACATGGGCATGACCCAGGGCCTGCTGGCCACCATGGTGGCCGATGCCGCACCCGCCGGCCTGCGCGGCACGGCCTTCGGCGTGTTCAACCTGGCCAGCGGCATCGCCATGCTGGCGGCCAGCGCCATCGCCGGGCTGCTGTGGGACGCCCACGGCCCGGCGGCCACCTTCTGGGCCGGCGGCGGCTTTGCGCTGCTGTGTCTGGCCGGGCTGGCATGCAGCCGGAATTTCCGCGATCATCACAAATGAGAATCAATATCATTTGATATGATGGCGGGCATTTTGCTACGCATGAGAGAAGCCCGTGCCTCCAACCCCCGACCATGCCGCCAGCCAGGCACTGGGCCGCATGTACGCCCAGCACAACCCCTGGCTGCTTGCATGGCTGCAGCGCAGGCTGGGCAACCGCAGTGACGCGGCGGACCTCGCCCAGGACACGTTCACCCGCATCTGGGCCAACGCCCCCGCGCAAAGGCTGGAGGACATCCGCGAGCCCCGGGCCTACCTGACCACGGTCGCCAGGCGGCTGCTGCTCAACCACCTCGAACGCCAATCGCTGGAGCAGGCCTACCGCGCCTCGCTGCACCTGCTGCCCGAGGCCACGGCCCCGTCCGCCGAAACCCGCGCCATCCTGCTGGAGACGCTGCGGGAACTGGACGCCCTGCTGGATGCCTTGCCGGCCCCGGTGCGCACGGCTTTCCTGCTGTCCCAGCTGGAAGGCCTGTCCTACGAGGACATCGCCGGCCGGATGCAGCTGAGCGTGCGCACCGTCACCCGCTACATGGCCCAGGGCTTCCGCCAGTGCCTGCGCGTGGCCTGCTCGCAATGATTGGCGCCTGAGCATGCCTGCAGCCGACCCGCGCATCCTCGACGAAGCCGCGCACTGGCTCGCGCGCCGGCATGCCTCGGACTTCGGCCCGGCCGAACAGGCCGCGCTCGAACGTTGGCGCCACCAGAGCGCGCAGCATGAACAGGTCTGGCAACGTGCCGAGCATCTGCTGCAACGCATGGACTCGGTGCCCGCCGCCATCGGCATGGCGGTCCTGGACCGCCCCCGATCCTCGCGCCGACAGATGCTGCGCGCGGTGGCCGTGGTGCTGGCAACGCCCGCGCTGGGCTGGCTGGCCTACCGGCAGGCGCCCTGGCAGGGCTGGATGGCGGACTACCGCACGGCCACCGGAGAGCGCCGCACCGTCACACTGGCCGACGGCAGCCAGATGCAGCTCAACACGGCCACGGCCGTCAGCGTGCGCATCGACCAGGCGGCGCGCCGCATCCGCCAGTACACGGGCGAGATCCTGGTAGAGACCGCGCACGCGCCCGAATATGCCGCCCTGCCCCTCATCGTGCAGACGGAGGACGGCCAGATGCAGGCGCTGGGCACGCGCTTCACCGTGCGCAAGCACGAACGGGGCACCACCCTCGCCGTGCTGCAGGGCGCGGTGCGCGTCACGCCCGCCCAGGCGGGCGCGCCGGTTACGGTGCAGGCGGGGGAGCAATTGCTCTTCCAGGGCCAGGGCGCTGGTGCCGCCGCGCCAATTGCCGCGCAGGCCGATGCCTGGACGCAGGGCGTGCTGTATGCCGAGCACATGCGGCTGCAGGACTTCCTGGCCGAGCTGGGGCGCTACCGCGCAGGCGTGCTGCAATGCGATCCGGGCGTGGCCGACCTGCGCGTCTCCGGCACCTTCCAGCTCCGCGATACGGATGGCATCCTGGCGCTGCTGGCGCTGCTGGCGCACAGCCTGCCGGTGCGCGTGGAGCAGCGCACCCGGTACTGGGTGACGGTGGCCCGCCGCTGAAAATATCTGCGATTGCCCTGTCCTGTTTTCTGTCCTCGCCTGTCATAGGTCGTGAAGTCCCCATCTTTTGACAGCTACGAGGATCGAACGACATGCACACCCGCCCCCTCCACGCAGGTTTCCGCGCCACGGCCCTGGCCGCCCTCGCCGCCACGGCGGCGCTGCTCCTGCACACGCCGCCCGCCCGGGCCGCCGACCCGGCCGCCAGCAGCGGGCACACCACCTACGCGATCCAGGCGGGAGCGCTGGGCCCCGCCCTGATGGCGTTCGCCGCCCAGGCCGGCGTCAACCTCAGCGTGGATCTGGAGCAGCTCGCCGGCCTGCGCACGCCCGGCCTGTCGGGGGCGTTCTCCGTCGACGAGGGTTTCGCGCGCCTGCTTGCCCGCTCGGGATTTGGCGTGCGCCGCGTCGGCACAGGCAGCTACGTGCTGGAAGCCGCTCCGGCGACCTCGTCGGCAGCCCCCGCTGCAGCGGCCGCCCCGGCTGCCGCGCCGACGGAAACGGAACTGGCGGCCGTCACCGTGACCGCCCGCACCCAGAACAACCTCGTGGCCCCTGCGCGGCAGGTCAGCATCCTCGAAGGCGAGGAAGTCCAGCAGCTGCGCCAGGGCTCGGACAGCCTGGCCACCCTGCTCAGCAAGGTGGTTCCCGGCATGGCGGACTCCAGCCACACCATCACCGACTATGGGCAGACGCTGCGCGGCCGCAACATGCTGGTGCTGGTGGACGGTGTGCCGCTCAACACCAACCGCGACTCCTCCCGCAACCTCGCCAACATCAATCCGGCGGACATCGAGCAGATCGAGGTGCTGCGCGGCAGCAGCGCCATCTACGGCAGCGGCGCCGCCGGCGGCATTGTCTCGGTGCGCACCAAGCGCCCCTCGGGCGAAGCCAAGGCCGAGACCATCGTGACCGGCTCGGCCCCGCTCTCCAAACCCCGCGGTTCGGGGCTGGGAGGCGAAGTGCAGCATTACCTGTCCGGCGGCGGCGAGGTGGTCGACTACTCGGTGAGCCTGGGCGCCCGGCATGCCGGCGCCTCGTTCGATGCCAAGGGCCAGCGCATAGCGCCCGAGCCCAGCCAGGGCGACCTGTTCGACTCCGACATCTACAACGCCTCGGCCAAGATCGGCTTCAAGCTGGATGCCGACCAGCGCCTGCAGTTCTCGGCCAGCCACTACAACGCCGACCAGGACACCGACTACGCCTCCGACCCGTCGGTGGCCCGCCTGCCCGCCGGCAGCGCTGCCGCCAGGCCCATCAAGGGCCTGGTGCTGGCCGACCAGAACCAGATCAGGAACACCATGCTGGGGCTCGACTACGAGAACCGCAACCTCGCCGGCAGCACGCTGGCGGCCCAGCTCTACTACCGCGACTTCTTCACCCGGTTCGCACCGTTCGATGCCCGGGCGGTGCCGGTGCGGGGTGGCAACGTGGACCAGTCCATGCAGAACTCGGAAGTGTTCGGCGGGCGGCTGACCCTCAAGACCCCGCTGGGGCCCGAGAAGAAAAGCCTGCTGATCTGGGGCGCGGACTTCAACCACGAGCGCACCGACATGCCCATCGACATCTTCGATCCCGCCGCCTACGACGCCAGCGGCGGGCTGGTCTTCCGCAAGACCGGCAGCCTGGTCTACATGCCACCGGTCACCACGCGCAGCCTGGGCGCCTTCGCGCAGCTGCAGCACCAGTTCAGCGACCAGTGGTCGCTCGAAGGCGGCCTGCGCCACGACCGCGCCCAGGCCAGCTTCAACGACTTCACGCCGCTGTCGCAATCGAGATTGCCCAGCCCGCAGCCCGTGGCCGGCGGCACCGTCAAATACGGCTCGTGGACCACCAACCTGGGCACGGTCTTCACGCCGGTCAAGGGCCAGGAGTTCTACGCCTCGTACAGCCAGGGCTTCGAGCTGCCGGACATCGGCGTGGTGGTGCGCAATGCCACGCGGGGCTTCGACATCGGCAGCTCCAACCTGCAGGCCATCAAGACCGATACCTTCGAGCTGGGCTGGCGCGGGAAATTCTCCAACGCGATGGCCAACCTGAGCGCCTTCCAGTCGCAGTCCGACCTGGGCGCCGTGCAGAGCCTCAACAACGGCCTGACCCTGCTGCGCACCAAGGAAAAGATCCACGGCGTGGAAGGCGGCCTGGACTATTTCAGCGATGACGACCGCTGGAGCGCCGGCGGCAGCTTCACCTGGATGAAAGGCCGCGAGCTGCCCCAGGGCGCAGCCAGCTACCAGGGCATGACCGGCTTCCGCATCCCGCCGCTCAAGCTGACGGCCTATGTGGAATGGCGCCCCAGCGCCCAGTGGAGCCACCGGCTGCAGGCGACCTCCTATGCCTCCAAGGACTACCGCCTGGACGGCAAGACCGGCTTCGGCCGCTACGACACCCAGGGCTACACCACGGTGGACCTGGTCAGCCAATGGAAGATCGACCCCAGGAACCGCGTGACGCTGGGCGTGCAGAACCTGTTCAACCGACACTACTTCCCGCTGTACAGCCAGCTGCTGCGCAGCAACAACAACACCAGCCGCCTGCCCGCGGCCGGCGCCACGCTGCGGGTCAGCTACGCCCACACCTGGTGACGCGTGGACGGGGTGCGCCGCCGCGCCTCGATTTCAAATAAAAATAGCTTCCAGCACTTATACAGCAAGCGCTGGAAGCTATTATTTTAATAGCATCAAAAGTGGAAAGCGTCAGGCCCCCTGCGGCGTCAGCACCTGGCGGCCCACGGCCTTGCCCTGTTCCAGGTCCAGCAGCGCGGTGAAGGCCTTGCTGAAGTGCAGGCAGGTGGTCGGCACCTGCGGCATCTGCTGTTCGTTGACGAGCTGCATCAGCTCCTGCAGCTCGCGCAGGTTGCCCACGTAGGTGCCCTGGTAGGTGATGGCGCGCAGCGCCTGCGACGGCGTGGGCAGGTCCACATGGCCGCCGAACAGGCCGATCTGCACCAGGTGGCCGCCCTTGGTCAGCAGGTCGATGCCCTGCTGCACGGTCTGGCTGGAGCCCACGCAGTCGAGCACCATCCACACCGCGCCGCCGGCCGCCGCCTTGACCGCGGCCGCGAAGCCCTCGGCCTTGGGATCGAACACCGCATCGGCACCGGCGGACAGCGCCGCCGCATGCTTGGCGGTGTCCGGCTCCACCACGATCACGCCGGCGCCGCCCAGCGCCTTGGCGATCAGGATGGCCATCAGGCCCAGGCCGCCGGCGCCGAACAGCACCACCTTTTCGTCGCGGAAGACGCTGGCGTTGAACTTCTTCAGCGCGCTGTAGGTCGTCAGGCCCGAGCAGGCATAGGGCGCGGCGCGCTCGGGCGGCATGCCGCCGATGTCGATCAGGTAGCGCGAGCCCGCGACCAGCACGTGGTCGGCATAGCCGCCGGGCTGGTACACGCCCATGGACTTGCCCGCGAGGCACAGGTTCTCGTCGCCGCGCTTGCATACCTTGCACTCGCCGCAGCCGTGCCAGGGGAAGACCACGTACTTCTTGCCCACCTGCACGCCCTTGGCATCGGGGCCGACGGCCACGACCTCGCCGGCGATCTCGTGGCCCATGGTCAGCGGCAGCTTGAGGCCGCGGTCGGCCATCTTCAGCGACTTGCCGTTGCCCAGGTCGTACGAGCCGTGCCAAATATGCAGGTCCGAATGGCAGACGCCCGCCGCGTCGATGCGCAGCAGCACCTCGTCGCCCTGGGGCTGCGGCGTGGGGCGCTCTGCGCGCACCAGGGGCTGGCCGAACTCCTGTACCTCGTAGCTGATCATCTTGCCTCCTGTTGAAAAAATCGCATGCTAGACCGAGCCCGATAGCCTGGGAGTCACCTGTGGGATAACGCCCGCACCAGCCCTAGCGCTTGAGCCCCTGCAGCTTGGCGAACGCCGACGCCATCGCGCCCTGCGGCGCCGGATCGGCGCGGCGCGGGGACTGCGAGTGGCCGCGGCCCGCGCTCTCGAAGCGGTTGTCGCGCGGGCCGTCGCGGCGCGCTGGCGCGGCATCGAGCTTCATGGTCAGGCTGATGCGCTTGCGCGCCACGTCCACTTCCAGCACCTTGACCTTGACGATCTGGCCGGTCTTGACCACCTCGCGCGCATCTTCGACGAACTTGTGGCTCATCTGGCTCACGTGGACCAGACCGTCCTGGTGCACGCCCAGGTCCACGAAGGCGCCGAACTGGGCCACGTTGCTCACCGTGCCTTCCAGCATCATGCCTTCCTTGAGGTCCTTAATGTCCTCCACGCCGTCGTTGAAGCGCGCCACCACGAAGTCGGGGCGCGGATCGCGGCCGGGCTTTTCCAGTTCGCCCAGGATGTCCTTGATGGTCACGGCGCCGAACTTGTCGCCCACGAACTGCTCGGGCTTGAGGCTCTTGAGCACCTCGCCCCGGCCCATGATCTGGTCGATGGGCTTGCCGGTCTTGACGATGATCTGCTCCACCACCGGGTAGGTCTCGGGGTGCACGCCGGTCACGTCCAGCGGGTTGTCGCCGCCGCGGATGCGCAAAAAGCCCGCCGCCTGCTCGAAGGTCTTGGCGCCGAGGCCCGCCACGTCCATCAGCTGCTTGCGGTTCTTGAACGAGCCGTTGGCATCGCGCCAGCGCACCACCGACTTGGCCACCGCGCCCGACAGGCCCGAGACGCGGGAGAGCAGCGGCGCCGAGGCCGTGTTCAGGTCCACGCCCACCGAGTTCACGCAGTCCTCGACCACGGCGTCGAGCTGGCGCGCCAGCTCGCTCTGGTTCACGTCATGCTGGTACTGGCCCACGCCGATGCTCTTGGGGTCGATCTTGACCAGCTCGGCCAGCGGGTCCTGCAGGCGGCGGGCGATGGATGCCGCGCCGCGCAGGCTCACGTCGATGTCGGGCATCTCCTGGGCCGCGAACTCGCTGGCCGAGTAGACCGAGGCGCCCGCCTCGCTCACGACCACCTTCTCGATCGGCCTGTCGCCCTTGGCGGCAATCTTGATCAGGTCAGCCGCCAGCTTGTCGGTCTCGCGGCTGGCCGTGCCGTTGCCAATGGCGATCAGGTTGATGCCGTGCTTGTCCACCAGCCTGGCGAGCACGGCGAGCGAGCCGTCCCAGTCGCGGCGCGGCTCGTGCGGGTAGATGGTGGTGGTGTCCACCAGCTTGCCGGTGCTGTCCACCACGGCCACCTTCACGCCGGTGCGGATACCGGGGTCCAGGCCGATCACGGCGCGCTGGCCCGCGGGCGCGGCCAGCAGCAGGTCGCGCAGGTTGTCGCCGAAGACCTTGATGGCCACCTTTTCCGCATCTTCGCGCAGGCGCGAGAACAGGTCGCGCTCGGTCGAGAGGCTGAGCTTGACGCGCCAGGTCCAGGCCACGCACTTGCGGATCAGGTCGTCGGCCGCGCGCTTGGCGTGGCTCCAGCCCAGGTGCAGTGCGATCTTGCCTTCGGCCAGGCTCGGTTGGCCCGGTTCGGGCTCGATGGGAAGCACCAGCTTGGCTTCGAGGATCTCGAGCGCGCGGCCGCGGAACACCGCCAGCGCGCGGTGCGAGGGCACGCGGCCGATGGGCTCGTCGTACTCGAAGTAGTCGCGGAACTTGGCCACCTCGGGGTCGTTCTCGTTCTTGGCCTCGACCTTCTTGGACTTGAGCAGGCCCTCGGCCCACAGCCATTCACGCAGCTGCTGCACCAGGGCCGGGTCTTCGGCCCAGCGCTCGGAGAGGATGTCGCGCACGCCGTCGAGCACCGCGAACGTGGTCGAGAAATCGGGGCCCGGCTTGCCGTCGTCCAGCGTCGTGGCGGGCTGGCAGAAGGCCTCGGCCTCCTTGTGCGGATCGAGCGTGGGGTCGGCGAACAGCTTGTCGGCCAGCGGCTCGATGCCGAATTCCTTGGCGATCTGGCCCTTGGTGCGGCGCTTTTGCTTGAACGGCAGGTAGATGTCTTCCAGCTCCTGCTTGGTCGGCGCCTGGGCGATCGCCACGCGCAGCACATCGGTCAGCTTGCCCTGCTCGTCGATGGCCTTGAGCACGGTCACGCGGCGGTCTTCCAGCTCGCGCAGGTAGGTCAGGCGCTCGTCCAGCGTGCGCAGCTGCGTGTCGTCCAGGCCGCCGGTCACTTCCTTGCGGTAGCGGGCAATGAAGGGCACGGTGGCGCCACCGTCCAGCAACTCCACGGCCGCGCCCACCTGGCGTTCGGCGACTTTCAACTCGGCCGCGATCTGGGCAATGATTTTCTGCATTCCTGTCTCTGCTCCAATATGCAAGTGCGTGAGTGTGCCATAGGAAATCACTCACATTTATATAGCTGCTGGCGCTTGTCCATCATGACTTGCAAGCCAATTTGTTTAGAATTGCAAACCATGCCAGACCAAGATGACCTGTTCGGCAGTTTACTGGATGAATCCACAGTAAAGCCCGAAGCCGAGACACCACCCGCGCCGACTGCGCAGCCGACGCGTCCTTCGCGCGCCCAGGCCGTGCAGCCGGCCGCGTCGCTGCTGGGCGCCGACCTCGCGCCCCAGCTGCCGCCGGGGCTGCGCATGGGCACTTCGTCGTGGGCCTACCCGGGCTGGGAAGGCCTGGTCTGGGGCAAGGCCTACAGCGACCGCATCCTGTCGCAGCGCGGGCTCACGGCCTACAGCCAGCACCCGCTGCTGGCGGCGGTGGGCATAGACCGCAGCTTCTACCGGCCGCTGACGGCTTCGGAATACGCCGTCTACGCGGCGCAGGTGCCGGCGGGCTTCCGCTTCGTGGTCAAGGGGCCGGCGCTGGTCTGCGATGCCCAGGTGCGCGGCGAGGAAGGCCGCGCGCGCGAGCCGAACCCGGCCTTCCTCGATCCGTCGCTGGCGCTCGACACCTTTGTGCGGCCGGCGCTCGACGGCCTGGGCGCCGCGCTGGGCGTGCTGCTGTTCCAGCTCAGCCCGCTGCCCATGGGCCGCGCGCTCGATCTGCGCCCCACGCTGGCGGCGCTGGAAGCCATGCTGCACGCGGCCGTGGGCGCGGTGCGAGCGGCCGGCTCGCAGGCCATCGTGGCGGTGGAGGTGCGCGACGCCGACTGGATACAGCCGCCGTTCGGCGCGGCCTTTGCCGAGCTGCTGCGCGCCAGCGGCGCGGTCTACGGCCTGGGCCTGCACGCCAAGATGCCGCGCATCGCCGAGCAGCTGCCGCTGCTGCGCTCGCTGTGGCCCTGCCCGCTGGTGGCGCGCTGGAACCTGAACCCGCTGTTCGGCCCCTATGGCTACGAGGAGGCCGGCCGCATCCACGCGCCCTACGACCGCATCCAGCACCCGGACGGAGCCACGCTGCAGGCGCTGGCCCGCACGGCGCTGGGAATCGCCGCGGCCGGCCAGCCGGCCTACGTGATCGTCAGCAACGAGGCCGAGGGCTGTGCGCCGCAGTCCATCGTGCGGCTGGCGCAGGCCATCATCCAACGCAAGAACAACGGCTAAGATGCCGGGCCTATGAAAGTTCTACCCGCCGCCGCCCTGGCATCGGCCCTGGCCCTGGGCCATGCCGGCGCCCACGCCCTCGGGGCCTCGCTCTCGTACAACAGCTTCGCGGTGGCCGATGCGGTCACCTCGGTCACGCTGTGCGGCAACCGCAGCGCCGGCCGCAATAAGCCGGCCCAGCCCTACCGCGTGGTCGCGGGCGAATACAGCGGCCAGAGCGTGCTCTTCGTGCAATGGATGAATCCGCCCGACGAGGCCACGAACGGGCGCCCGGTGGTGGCGCACACGCTGGGCATCGCCGAGCTGAACAACGACCACGCCGAAATCCTGCTGCGCAACCTGCGCTGCACCGCCAAGGGCCAGGGCATCGTGCTGAGCGCCGACGTGGACTTTGGCCACGAGGACAAGCCCAGGCGCCGCCGCATGCAGCTGAGCGTCGGCCCCGCGCTGGACAAATACCAGATCCGCTTCACGCCGCCGCTGTAACTATCAAAAAAATAGCTGCCAGCGATTGCTGCATAAGCGCTGGCAGCCAATTTTGCTTGAAATCTTACTTGGCAGCCGCCGCGGCGGCGATGGCCTCGGTGGCATCGGCCCGCCGCGCATAGCGCGCCGCCAGCACCGCGCAGACCATCAGCTGCATCTGGTGGAACAGCATCAGCGGCAGCACCATCATGCCCACCGTGCCCGACGCGAACAGCACCTTGGCCATGGGCACGCCGCTGACCAGGCTCTTCTTGGAGCCGCAGAACACCGCGGTGATCTCGTCCTCCTTGCCCCAGCCCAGGCGGCGCGACACGAAGGTCGTCAGCGTAAGCGCCAGCGCCAGGATCACCGCGCACACCAGCAGCAGGCCCAGCAGCGTCTGCACCGACACCTGCTTCCAGATGCCCTGCACCACCGCCGCGCTGAACGCCGTGTAGACCACCAGCAGGATCGAGCCCTGGTCCACCACCTTGGTCAGCTTGGCGTGCTTCTTGATGAAGCTGCCCACCCAGGGCTGCAGCAGGTGGCCCAGCGCGAACGGCAGCACCAGCTGCACCATGATCTTCAGCACCGCATCGACGAAGGAGCCGCTGCCGCCGTGGTCGGTCACCAGCAGGCTCACCAGCAGCGGCGTGAAGAACACACCCAGCAGCGTCGAGGCCGAGGCGCTGCAGATGGCGGCCGGAATGTTGCCGCGCGCCATCGACACGAAGGCGATCGACGACTGCACCGTGGACGGCAGCACGCACAGGAACATCACGCCCACGTACATCTGCGGCGAGATCAGCGGCACCAGCACCGGCTTGAGCAGCAAGCCCAGCAGCGGGAACATCACGAAGGTGCTGCAGACGATGAAGATGTGCAGCCGCCAGTGCATGATGCCGGCCAGGATGGCCTGGCGCGACAGCTTGGCGCCATGCAGGAAGAACAGCAGCGCCACGCAGGCGGTGGTCAGCTTCTCGAACCACGCAGCGGCCGTGCCGCTAACCGGAAGAAAGCTCGCCAGCGCCACCACGGTCACCAGCATCAGCGTGAAATTGTCGGGAAGGAACTTGGAACGGGTATTGGCCATGGGTCGGTATTGGACGCGCGCTACAGCTAAAAGTAAAATTAATTTATCTGATTATTTGATGACTCAAACTCATCAGTTGGCACCATGCACATCACGCTGCGGCAACTGCAGGTCTTCCAGCACCTCGCGCAAGGCCACAACTTCAGCCAGACCGGCGCCAGCATCGGCCTGACCCAGCCGGCCGTGAGCCGCAGCGTGGTGGAGCTGGAGGCCCAGCTCGGCGTGCGCCTGCTCGACCGCACCACGCGCGAGGTGCTGCTCACCGAGGCCGGCGAGCTGCTGGCGCAGCGCATCGCGCCGCTGCTGCAGGAGCTGGACGACGCCTTCCACGAGGTGGCCGACCTGGGCCACGCCGCGCGCGGCACCGTGCGCGTGGCCAGCAGCCCCACGCTGTCGGCCGCGCTGATGCCGCCCTGCATAGCGGCCTGCGCGGCCCACCTGCCCGAGGTGCACCTGCAGCTGGTGGACCGGCTGCAGCAGGACGTGCTGGCCCAGGTGCGCAGCGGCGAGGTGCACTTCGGCGTCGTGGTCGAGCCCTCCGACACCAGCGACCTCGACTGCGAAACCCTGCTGCACGACCCCTTCGTGCTCGTCTGCCCCGCGCAACACGCACTGGCCCGGGAGCAGGCCGTGTCCTGGCCGCTGCTGCGCGGCTTGCCGCTGGTGCTGCTGGACCACGCCTCGGGCAGCCGCCGCCTGATGGACGCGGTGCTCGCCGAGCACGGCTGCGCCCCCGATACCTGCCCGGTGGTGCAGGAGGTCGGCCACGTCACCACGGCCTTCCGCATGGTCGAGGCCGGCATCGGCCTGTCGGTCATGCCGGGCCTGGCCATTCCGCCCGCCGGGCTGCCCGGCCTGGCCGTGCGGCCGCTGGCGCCCGAGCGCCTGCGCGCCATCATGCTGGTGCGCCGGCGCCAGCGCTCGCTGTCGTCCGCGGCCGATAAGGTCTGGGCCATCGTGCGGCAATGCGCACAAAGCCTACATGCGTGTACCAGCAGCCCGTGCTACGCTGCCCCCCGATCCATCGAAGCAACCAAGGAGTCCTGACATGAAGCCCACCCTCCGCCTGCTCTGCGCCGCCGCCGCGGCCACGCTGCTGGCCGCCTGCACCACGGCCGAGCGCCCCCGCCCGCTGGCCGAGGCCACGCTCAAGCCCACGGCGGGCAGCACCGCCAGCGGCTCGCTGCAGATCTTCCCGGCCGAGGGCGACGCCGTGCGCGTGGTCGTGCAGGTGAAGGGCCTGGCGCCCGGCAGCGAGCATGGCTTCCACATCCACGAGAAGGGCGACTGCTCCGCGCCCGACGGCATGAGCGCCGGCGGCCACTACAACCCCACCAGCCACCAGCACGGCAAGGCCGGCCCCATGTCCCACGTGGGCGATCTGCCCAGCCTGGTGGCCGATGCCAGCGGCGTGGCCAAGCTCAGTTGGGAGACCCGCACGCTCAGCGTCAAGCCCGGCCAGCCCACCGACGTGAAGGGCCGCGGCGTGATCGTGCACAAGGACAAGGACGACTACACCACCCAGCCCACCGGCAACTCGGGTGCGCGCCTGGCCTGCGGCGTGATCGGCTAGCCCGCCGCTGCCCCCCCCCAACCCGGCCTGCCGCCCGACGGCAGGCTTTTTTTATGCCTGGCGCAGGTGGCCTTTACAGCAGTTTGCATTCTTAAGCAATATTTAATTCCAATCACCAACAATAATGCTTAGCCGCCCCATTTCCCTGATTCCGCTGTCTCCGTGAACCCGCCTCTTTCTGCCCTTTCCCCGACGAAACGCCCGCCGCAGCCCCCGTTTCCCGCGGCCGACTTCACCATCGCCCTGGTGGGCGACGACGAAGGCGTGCGCACCGGCGCCTGCAGCTTCCTCGAGCAATCGGGCTTCCAGGCCTGGGGCATCGAGTCAGCCCAGGACTTCTATGTGGGCCTGCTGCGCCACAAGGCCGACCTGGTCGTGGTGGACCTGGGCCTGCCCGGCGACAACGCCATCGACCTGACCCGCCGCCTGGCAGCGCAGCGCGTGCCGGTGATCGCCATCACGGCGCAGGACGATCCGGCGAGCCGGATCAACGCGCTGGACGCTGGCGCGCTGCAGTATTTCGTCAAGCCCACGGACCTGGGCGAGCTGGCGGCCGGCATCCGCTCCATCCTGCGCCACGCGCCGCCCCCGGGCCGCCGCGAGGCGGTGCAGGAGCGCTCCTGGCGGCTCGATGCGGCCTCGGTCTGCCTGATCGCGCCCAACCAGGGCGCCGTGCCGCTCACCGGCCGGGAGCTGACGCTGCTCGACTGCCTGGTCGCCGCCAGCGGCGAGATGGTCGGCAAGCCGGCACTGCTGCGCGCCATGCACTACGAGGCGGACCACTTCCACCGCATCGAGGCCCAGCTGACCCGGTTGCGCCGCAAGACGCTGGAGGCCACCGGCCTGGCGCTGCCGGTGCGCTCCATCTTCGGCCGGGGGCTGAGCTTCATGCCGTAGCGCGAGCCGCCGTTGCACAATGGCGGCATGAGCGAACTCTCCCACACCATTGCCGACCTGCGCAAAAGCTACGAGCGCGCAGAGCTGAGCGAGACCGCGTCCAGCGCGCAGCCGCTGGAGCAATTCGACCGCTGGATCAACGAGGCCATGGCCGCCCAGGTGCCCGAGCCGAACGCGATGACGCTGGCCACCGTCGGCGCCGACCAGCGGCCCAGCACGCGCATCGTGCTCATCAAGGGCTACGACGCGCGCGGCATCGTCTGGTTCACCAACTACGACAGCCGCAAGGGCCGCGAGCTGGCGGGCAACCCCTTTGCGGCGCTGCAGTTTCACTGGGTGGAGCTGGAGCGCGTGGTGCGCATCGAGGGCCGCGTCGAGCAGGTCAGCGGCGAGGAGAGCGACGCCTATTTCAACAGCCGCCCGCTGGATTCGCGCATCGGCGCCTGGGCCAGCCCGCAGAGCCAGGTGATCGCCAGCCGCACCGTGCTGGTGACCAATGCCGCCAGGTACAGCGCGCAGTTCCTGCTCAAGCCGCCGCGCCCGCCGCACTGGGGCGGGTTCCGGCTGGTGCCCGAGCGCTGGGAATTCTGGCAGGGCCGCAAGAGCCGCCTGCACGACCGGCTGCGCTACCGGCTGGACGGCGAGGCCTGGGTGCGCGAACGCCTGGCGCCCTGAAGAATGCCCGGCGGGGGCAATACCAGTTTTTTTGGCCTGCAGCGCTTATCCATCAAGCGCCAGCAGCTATCTTTTTTGAATATTGCTAACCCAGCAGCCCGACGAGCAGCAGCACCAGCGGGATCGTCACCAGCGCCGCGCTGGTGGAAACGGCGATGCTGGCCGTCACCTCCTCGCGCGCCACTTCGTAGCGCTGGGTGAACAGGAACACGTTCGCGCCCACCGGCAGCGCGGCCGTGGTCGCCAGCACCGACAGCGGCAGGCCGCGCAGCCCCCACAGCCAGGCCACCGCCGCCACCAGCACGGGCAGCCCCAGCAGCTTGACGGCCGCGATGCGCGCCGCCGCGGCGAAGTAGCGGCCCACGGTGGTGTAGAACAGCGTCACCCCCACCAGCAGCAGCGCGATCGGCCCCAGGGCCTGGCTCAGCAGCTGCAGCGGCTTGTCCACCACCTCGGGCAGGCCCCAGCCGGTCTGCGCATACAGCAGGCCGGCGATGATGGGCAGCGGCACCGGGTGGACGATGCCGTTCCACAGCGCCCTGGCCGTGGTGCGCAGCATGGCGCCATAGTCGCGCCGGGCCTGCCCGCCGGACTGCTGCACCTGCTGCGCCATCACCGCCAGCTCGAACACCACGGCCGCGGCGGTCATCAGGATCAGCGCATGCACCGAGATGATGGTGAACAGCGTCACCAGCCCCTGCTCGCCGAAGACCATGCCCACCAGCGGCACGCCGATCATGATGTTGTTGCTGAAGCAGTGCGCCAGCGCCCGCGCGGCGCCCAGCGTGGTGAAGCCCTGCCAGCACAGCGTGGCCGCGAACATCAGCCCGGCGGCCGAGAAGTAGATGGCGATGGTGTGCAGGTTCAGCTCCTGCACGCGCACGCCGCTCATGGTGCGGAACAGCAGCGCCGGCGTGAGGATCAGGAACACGATGTTCGACAGGTCGCGCACCGACGTGGCCTTGACCCAGCCCATGCGCCCGGACAGGTAGCCCAGCGCGATGAACAGCACCACCGGGATCAACGAAACAATGACTGCCATGCATGCCCTCTTCGGGGCATCTCCACGGCCCGCCAAGCCGGCGATTATCGCAAGCTACCGCGAGCTCAGCCCCTTTGCATCGCCTCGACGACCTGCTGCAGCGCCGCCGGGTCCTCCATGGTCGAGAGATCGCCCGTGTCGCGCTGCTCGGCCACGGCCTGCAGCGCACGGCGCAGCAGCTTGCCGCTGCGCGTCTTGGGCAGCAGCGACACGAAGTACACCCGCGCCGGCCGCGCCACCGCGCCCAGCTGCGCATCCACATGGGCGCAGACCGCCTGCTCCAGCGCCTTGCTGGCTGCCGCATCGCCCACCACGGCGTTGTCGCGCGCCACCGCAAAAGCCAGCGCCACCTGGCCCTTGAGCTTGTCGGCCACGCCGACCACCGCCACCTCGGCGATGCCGGCATGGCCCGAGATGGACTCCTCGATCTCGCGCGTGCCCAGGCGGTGGCCGGCGACGTTGATCACATCGTCGGTGCGGCCCAGGATGAAGGTGTAGCCGTCGGCATCGCGGATGCCCCAGTCGAAGGTGCTGTAGATGAGCCGGCCCGGAATGCTCTTCCAGTAGGTATTGACGAAGCGCGCGTCGTCGCCCCACACCGTCATCAGGCAGCCGGGCGGCAGCGGCCCTTCGATGGCGAGCACGCCCTTTTGCATGGGCTCGGTCAGCTCGGCGCCGGTATCGCCGTCGATGAGCTTGACGTTATAGCCGTAGACCGCCTTGCCCGGGCTGCCCAGGCGCGAGGTCTGTTTCTCGACGCCATTGCACAGCGTCAGGATCGGCCAGCCGGTCTCGGTCTGCCAGTAGTTGTCGATGATGGGCACGCGGATCGCGTCGCTGATCCACTGCGCCGTGGGCTCGTCCAGCGGCTCGCCGGCCAGCCACAGCGCCTGCAGGCTCGAGAGGTCGTACTTGCGCAGGTATTCCGGGTCCTGCTTCTTGAGCACGCGGATCGCCGTGGGCGCCGAGAACATGTGCGTCACCCGGTACTTCTCGACCAGGCTCCACCAGATGCCGGGGTCGGGCCGCACCGGCAGGCCTTCGTACAGGATGGTCGCCATGCCCGCCAGCAGCGGCCCGTAGATGATGTAGCTGTGGCCCACGACCCAGCCGATGTCGCTGGTGCAAAAATAGGTCTGCCCGGCCTGGGCGCCGAAGATGTGCTGCATGCTCGACGCCAGCGCGACCGCGTAGCCGCCGGTGTCGCGCTGCACGCCCTTGGGCTTGCCGGTGGTGCCGCTGGTGTAGAGCGTGTAGCTCACGTGCGTGGAATCCACCCATTCGCAGGGCACCTCGGCATCGAAGTGCTGCTGGCGCAGCGCGGCCCAGTCGTGGTCACGGCCGGCCACGCGTTCCATGGCCGCCAAGCCTCGGTCCACCAGCAGCACAGCGGCCGGCTGGTGCGTGGCCAGGCGGATGGCCTCGTCCAGCAGCGGCTTGTAGGCCACGACCTTGCCGCCGCGCGAGCCAGCATCGGCGCTGACGATGACCTTGGGCCGGGCGTCGTCGATGCGCGAGGCCAGCGAGCCCGACGCGAAGCCGCCGAACACCACCGAATGGATGGCGCCGATGCGCGCGCAGGCCAGCATGGCAAACGCCGCCTCGGCCACCATGGGCATGTAGATCTGCACCACGTCGCCCTTCTTCACGCCCAGCGCCTGCAGCGCCGCCGCCATGCGCTGCACCTCGCGGTGCAGCTCGGCGTAGCTGTAGGTCTTCTCGGTGTTGGTTTCGGTGGAGACGGCAATCAGCGCCGGCTGTGCGCCGCGCGCGGCCACATGGCGATCCACGGCGTTGTGACAGAGGTTGGTGACACCGCCGGCAAACCAGCGCGCGAACGGCGGGTTGCTGTAGTCGCAGATCTGGCTGGGGGGCGTCTGCCAATCGATGCAGCGGGCCTGCTCGGTCCAGAATGCGTCGCGGTCGTCAATCGATCGGCGGTGGAACTCGGCAAAACTCGTCATCGCGGCTGTCTCCTAACTTTGTTGTGGAGCCATTATTTCCCTTTGTCTTGCACCCTGCTGACAAACCCGGGTCAGTAGGAGATCGCCGGCATGTCGAGCCCCGGCAATTGCACCGGCCCGAGGCCCTTCCAATTGTCATGGCGGTCACGCACCTGAAGGCTGGAGCTGCGGCCAAAGTCCATCATCCCGATGGAAAGCATCCGGCCCGGCATCTTTCTCCACGAACAGCCTGCATTGGACTGGCTGGGAGGCATGCCACAGACCACTTCGCCATCAGCTGTCGTGACCTCGGAGCCTTCTGCATTGGTGGCCGTGGCCAAATCCGTGAACGTCAGCAGAAAGCTGGATGCGTCTCCCGCCAGCCATTGCAGGAACCATGTCCCCAGCAGCCGGTCTGCCGCGGTACTTTGTGGCTCCAGCGCAAGGCGCCGGATGCGCTTGGGTGCTTCGCCAGGCAGCTTCACGGTTCCGCTGCTGAAATAGTCCGATCGCCGAATCCCATCATCGCCGCTGTAGCCCGCTATTTCCAACTGCATCGGCCCGGGCCCATCGACAGCGTGTGCCGCCTGATGGCTTCCACCGAAAGTCCTTCCACCGGCATAGCGGTATAGCTCGGCGCTGCCCACGGAATGGTTTCCACTTTCTTCGCTGACCAGGTAGTGCCCGCTGCCCATGTGGAAGGTCGATGCACCGTTGGGCAAATAGTCGAAGATCTGCACGATCATCTGGGTGTCCTGTACATCCAGTGCCATCCATCGCCCGGGCTTGCCATTGAGTTCGTCTTCGACAATCCAGGTTCCATTGGTCGGCATTAGGGTTGTCAAGGGCCGGTAGGCCGTGCGGTTGGGGGCGACAGGGCTGCGCCCGCAGAGAAAGTACCTGGGGTTGTAGAAGCTCTGGAGCATAGTGGGTGCGACTCCGCAATCGCCTTGACTGGAGTCGCCGGCGAGGCCCATGAGTTCCAGGGGTTGCTGCGCAGCGCCATCGGTCATGACCCAGCCTACGACCTCGTTGCCAATCGTCCGAAAACGTGCCGTTTGCAAGGGCAGGTTGATGTCTTCCGAAAAGCTGACGTTCGTATAGCTGTCGCGGTGGGAGACGGGCACTATCGGCAGCCGCTGGCAGTCAAAGACCTTCGTGGCGCTGTCCAGGGTGCAGTCCATATCCAGCATGGGGCGCAGCGTGCGCGGCAGGTCCCCGCCTCCCGGCTGGTACCAGATGACCTTGTTGTCCCACAGCTGCAGCGAGTAACGGGTATCGCTGGTGCGGCGCAGGGTCACATTCCAGCCATGCTGCACATCTGCGCCGCGCGCCACCCAGGTCATCGGGCGGACGTAGGTGTAGTTGCCATGCCGGTCTTTGGCGTTGCTGAAGATATCCAGGTATGCTGAATCGGTTTCCTGCACCAGCAGGCGCTGCATGCGCACGGGCGCTTCGCCTGGAAACTGGACCGTACCGGCCAAACCACTCTCGAAACTCAAGGTGACATTGCCCGCCGTGCCGGCCTCCTGCGCGACCAGCTCGCCGCTGCCGAAGTAACGCCCGCCCTGGTAATGCATCAACGGCGCCGTCAGGCTGTGGCTCGTCAATGGGCCTGTGGCCGTGTAGAACGCAGCGTCTCCACCCGGGCCATAGCCAAACACCTGCATGAACAAGGTGTTGCCCTGGACGTCGATCGCCATGCCCCGCCCGGGTTTGCCGTCCAGCTCGCCACTGATGATCCAGGTGCCAGATTGCGGCGTGAAATCGCGCGCCGCGTGTGCCTGGCCCCAACTCAGCGCAAATATGGCGACAGAACCCAGCAAGCGCATCCAATTCATAGTAGTGGGATTAACTATTTAACGACGCAGCACCATAGCACAAGCGCATTTCAGGCCCGCTTTTCGGAAGCGGTATCCGAATCTGGCGCCGAGCGGGTGCCACGCGCTGCACAATGGCAGCCATCAGGAGAGAACGCCCAAAGGGACAGCAGATGCTCAATAGCCTGTGGCTAGGATTTTTCGTGATTGCGGCGCTGGCCGCGCTGGCCCAGTGGCTGGTGGGCGGCAACGCGCAGATCTTCGCCGAGATGGTGCAGGCGCTGTTCGCCATGGCCAAGCTCTCGGTCGAGGTGATGGTGCTGCTGTTCGGCACGCTCACGCTGTGGCTGGGCTTTTTGCGCATAGCGGAGAAGGCCGGCCTGATCGACCTGGTGGCCCGGCTGCTGGCGCCGCTGTTCGCGCGGTTGATGCCCGAGGTGCCGCGCGGCCACCCGGCGCTGGGGCTGATGACCATGAACTTCGCCGCGAATGCGCTGGGGCTGGACAACGCCGCCACGCCCATCGGCCTGAAGGCCATGCGCGCGCTGCAGGAGATCAACCCCCGCCCGCTCGAGGCCAGCAACGCGCAGATCCTGTTCCTGGTGCTGAACGCCTCGTCGCTCACGCTGCTGCCGGTCAGCATCTTCATGTACCGGCTGCAGCAGGGCGCGCCCGACCCCACGCTGGTCTTCCTGCCCATCCTGCTGGCCACCTCGGCCTCGACACTGGCCGGCCTGCTCAGCGTGGTGGTGGTGCAGCGCCTGCCCTTGTTCAGCCCTGTGGTGCTGGCCTACCTGCTGCCGGTGGCGCTGGGGCTGGCCGCGTTCATGGCCTTCCTGGCCACGCTGTCGGCCGCGGCGCTGGCGCAGCTGTCGGCGCTGCTGGGCAATCTGATCCTGTTCGGGCTGGTCGTGCTCTTCGTGGTGGTGGGCGCCTGGCGCAAGGTGGCGGTGTACGAGAGTTTTGTCGAGGGCGCGAAGGAAGGCTTCGATGTCGCCAAGAACCTGCTGCCCTACCTGGTGGCCATGCTGTGCGCGGTGGGCGTGTTCCGCGCCTCGGGCGCGCTGGAGTATGCGCTGTCGGCCATCCGCTGGGCCGTGGAGTGGCTGGGGCTGGACGGGCGCTTCGTCGACGCGCTGCCGACCGCGCTGGTCAAGCCGTTCTCGGGCAGCGCCGCGCGCGCCATGCTGATCGAGACCATGCAGTCGCATGGCGTGGACAGCTTTGCCGCGCTGGCGGCCGCCACCATCCAGGGCAGCACCGAGACTACCTTCTACGTGCTGGCGGTGTACTTCGGCGCCGTGGGCATACAGCGCGCGCGCCACGCCGTGCCCTGCGCGCTGCTGGCCGAGCTGGCCGGCGTGGTCGCGGCCATCGTGGTCTGCTACCGCTTCTTTGGCTGAGGCCCTGCATGGATTTCTATGGACCTGCACCGGTCCATTGTTGACATTTTCAATGCAATTCAGGCGATCAATAAACTTACAATAAAGACACACTCTTTTTTGTATTGAGAATCGCGCTTACCCCGCCAGCGCCCTGCTGGCAAGGGGAGCCACGGCCGGCCTGCCACGCAGGCCCGGCCCCAGCCAAGCGCCTTGACGTGCCACCTGCGTGGCGCCCGCCGCGGAGAGCCCGCTCTCCTACCCCAACGAATCTTGAGCCCCGGCCCGCCCGGGGCCAGGCGCTGCCCTGCGCGCAGCGCACTCCCCGCTTTTCAGGAGAAGCCGCGCCGTGTTCTGGCTGGATATTTTCACGACCTATCTCTACGCGCTGAAGTCCATCGCGGTGCTCGTCGCCGTCGTCATCCTGGTCAGCAGCCTCGATGATCTCTTCATCGACCTCGTCTACTGGTGCCGCCGCCTGTGGCGCCGGCTCTCCGTCTACACACGCCACCAGCCCATGGCGGCCGATGCGCTGGCGGCGCAGGAGGAAAAGCCCCTGGCCATCCTGGTGCCCGCCTGGCAGGAGCACGGCGTGGTCGGCGCGATGGCGCAGCTCGCGGCCACCACGCTGGACTACGAGAACTACCACATCTTCATCGGCACCTACCCCAACGACCCGCAGACCCGGGCCGAGGTGGAGCAGGTGCGCGCGCGCTTTCCCAACGTGCACTCGGTGGTCTGTGCCCGCCCCGGCCCCACGAGCAAGGCCGACTGCCTGAACAATGTGCTGGAGGCGATCTGGCAGTTCGAGCAGCGCTCGGGCATCGCGTTTGCCGGCTTCATCCTGCACGACGCCGAAGACGTACTCTCCCCGCAGGAGTTGCGCCTGTTCAACCACCTGGTCGACCGCAAGGACCTGATCCAGCTGCCTGTGTACCCGCTGGAGCGCCCGCTCGCCGACATGACCGGCGGCCACTACCTGGACGAGTTCGCCGAGATGCACGCCAAGGACATGGTGGTGCGCGAGGCGCTGGTGGGCCAGGTGCCCAGCGCCGGCGTGGGCACCTGCTTCAGCCGCCGCGCCATTGCCGCGCTGCGCGAACAGGGCCACGGCATGGCCTTCGACACCCAGAGCCTGACCGAGGACTACGACATCGGCTTCCGCCTCAAGCAGCTGGGCATGAAGGAAGTGTTCGTGCGCTTTCCCACGCTGGACCAGGCCAAGCAGCCGGGCCAGCGCAAGCCGTGGCGCCACTGGGGCCGCAGCGCAAGTGCGGTCAGCGTGGTCTCGGTGCGCGAGTATTTCCCCAACACCCTGTCGGCCGCGGTGCGGCAGAAGTCGCGCTGGATCACGGGCATCGTCATCCAGGGCTACCGCACGCTGGGCTGGTCGCGCGGCGCGGCGCTGAACTACTTCCTGTGGCGCGACCGCAAGGGCGTCATCACCAACTTCGCCAGTTTCCTGGGCAGCCTGCTGGCCGTGCAGCTGTTCGCCATCTGGCTGTACCAGCAGCTGGTGCCGGACAGCTACCGCTTCCTGTCGATCTTCGAGGGCGAGCGCTGGTTCTCGCTGCTGCTCGCCGCCAACTTCGTGCTCATGCTCAACCGCATCGCGCAGCGCATGTACTTCGTCACCGCCAACTACGGCATCGCCCAGGGGCTGGTGGCCGTGCCGCGCCTGCTGTGGGGCAACCTGGTGAACTTCCTGGCCAACTGGCGCGCCGTGGTGCAGGCGCTGCGGGCACAGGACATCCGCCGCATGGCCTGGGCCAAGACGGACCACGACTTTCCCTCGCTGGGCGAAGCCGCGCGCCCGCAGCAGGCGCTGGAGCAGGTACTGTTCGACCAGGGCGTGCTGACGCCCGCCGCGCTGCAGCAGGCGCAGCAGCACCCGGTGCGCGGGCTCTCGCTCGGCCACGCGCTGGTGCACCGCGGCGCCATCAGCGGCCCGCAGCTGGCAGCCGCCGTCGCCGCACAGCAGGGGCTGGCGTGCGAATCGCTGCAGGGCCGGCCCATTCCCGGGGCGACTGCCAGCCTGCTGCCCTACGCCATCGCGCTGCACTACCGCGTGGTGCCGCTGCGCCTGGAAGGCGACACGCTGGTGCTGGCCAGCGAATCCGGCCTCGACCCCGTCTCGTTCGCCGCGCTGCAGCGCAAGCTGCGGCGCCCGGTGCACTGCGTGATCGCCCCCACCGGCGAGGTGACGGTCGAGCTGCGCCGCCTGTACGACCCCGAGGACACCGAGCCCGCGCACGAGCTGCTGGCGCAGGCCGTGCACGACCGGCGCCTGTCGCCGGTGCAGGCCAAGCACCTGTGGACCCGCTACGTCTCGCGCCAGTTGCTGCTGAGCGACGTGCTGCTGGCGCTGGGCGCGATCGACCCCGCCGTGCTCGCCACCGTGCTGCTGCGCCAGGAGCGCCGCTACGTCGCCCTGGGCACGCTGCTGGTGCAGCAAGGGGTGCTGACGCCCGAGGCGCTGGACGAGGCGCTGCGCATCCAGCGCAGACTGCAGCCGTCGATGGCACAGCTGCTGCTCGCCGCCAGCGCCGCCGCCGAACCCGTCCACCTGCTGGCATATGACCAATAAGGCCACCGCCATGACATTCGTCCCCCGCCTCTGCGCGCTGGCCCTGGCCTGCGCCGCCGCCGCCAGTGCGGCCCATCCGCTGGACCTCGGCCCCGGCGTCAGCGAATGCCGTCGCTTCCAGATCTACCCCTACCTCGACAAGGCCTTCGAGGCCCTGCAGCGCGGCGACGACCGCCGTGCCGTGGCCGAGCTGGAGCGCGCGCAGCGCCTGGCGCCCGGCAATACCGCCATTGCGTCGCTGCTGGCCGACACCCGCCGCCGCCTGCAGGCGCCCCGCCAGGAGGCCCCGGCCGTGGCCGTTGCAGCAGCGCCCGCGGCACCCACCACGGCCAGCGCACCCCGCACTGCGGCACAGCGCCCGCGCGCCCAGCGCGCTCAACCCGTTCAACGGGCGCCTGCGCCGCTGCCGGCACCATCACCCGCCACCGACGAACCTCCAGCCAGTGCGCCGCCAAGCCCGGCGCCGCCCCCTGCCGTGGCTTCAGCCACGGATACGGCCCACGCGCTGGCCCAGCAGGCCTACGAGGCGTATGCGGCAGGCCACTACGCACAAGCGGCAGAGCAGGCACACCAGGCCACGCAGCTCGACCCCGCGCGCACCGCCTACGCCGTGCTGCGCCTGCAAGCCCTGGCCGCCGATGGCCAGCCCGGCCAAGCCTTGCAAGAGGCCAATGCCGCGCTGCAGGCCCATCCCGCCGATGCCGCACTGCTCGCGCAGCGCAGCCGCCTGCACCATGCGCTGGGCCACGAGCAACAAGCCACGGCGGATGCGCGCGCGGCCCTGGAGGCCGGAGGCGTCGCCCAGACCAGCACCGATGCCAACCTGGCCTACCTCGCCATCCTTGCGCGCGACGACCGCACGGCGCTGGGCATCTTCGACCGCGCACAGCAGGCCGGCAGCCTGCCCGCCGGCGCGCTGCGCGACGGCGCCTACACGGCGAGCCGCCTGGGCGAGAACCGGCAGTCCATCGCCTACTTCGAGCAGGCGCTCGACGCGCAGGCCGCGGGCGCGCTGGAGCTGACGCCGCAGCAGCAGTTCGAGACCCGGCGCGAGGTGGAAAGCCGCGCGCGCACCTGGGGCATCAATGCGCTGCTGGGCTACCGCGGCCTGCCGCCGGGCAGCGCCGCGGGCCAGCCCACGCCGTACGGCGACGCCGCGCAGGTGGTGGCCGAAGGCTATTGGCGGCCCTCCGGCTTTGGCGATGGCCGCTTCTGGGAGCTGTACGGTGGCATGGCGCAGTCCGTCTACAGCCGCAATGGCGGCGCCACGGGCGCGGACACCACGCAGGCCTCGCTGGGCCTGCGCGCCAAGCCGCTGCGCGACCACAACCTGGTGGTCTCGGCCGAGCGCCGCATCCGCGTGGGTTCGCTGTCCAGCAGCGACTGGCTGCTGCGGCTGGGCTACTCCGGCGGCACGGGCACCGACCTGCGCATGGATGTGCCCGACTGGACCACGCTGAACGTCTACGCCGAGGCCGGCCGCTTCTTCCGCCAGAAGCAGACCTATGGCACGGTGGAAGCGCAGGCCGGGCGGAGTTTTCGCATGGGCGACGCGCAGTCGCGCCTGGTGCTGTTCCCGCACGCGGTGCTGGGCTGGGACTACCAGTCGCGGCCCGTGGCCTCCGGCCAGCGCAGCGCCGCCGGCGCCGGCCTGGGTGTGGGGCTGCGCTACTGGTTCCGCGAGGATGCCCACCACGCGCCGCGCTCGTACCTGGACCTGTCGCTGCAGTACCGCGCCCGACTTGCCGGCGACGAACGCGGCCAGGGCTGGTTCGTGCGCGCGGCGCTGCGCTACTGAAAATTCATAGCTGCTTGCGCTTTATCATCATGGATTTCAAATACATTTATCTTTGAAATCCTTATATAACAAGCGCCAGCAGCTCCTTTTTTTGCATCACACCTCGGGCACCACAGCTTCGGCCCAGTCGTAGAGCGCGCCCAAAATCTCCTCGCCGCGCTCGTCCGCCGTCTCGGACAGCGCGTCGATCTCGGCGAACATCTGCTCGGCGGTGCGCGCCCCGCCAAGCCCATCGATCAGCACGGCGGCGCAGTGTTCGCGCCAGCGCTGCTGCTCGTCGGCGTTCAGCGTCTGCGGGAAGTTGCGCGCGCGGTAGCGCCACAGCAGCTCGGGCAGGCGCTCATCGTCGAAGCCCGGGCGGGCCACGGCCAGCTCCTGCGGGTGCAGGGCCGCCAGCTGCAGCAATCGGCGGCGGTCACCCTGGCCGATGAAGCCGCCGTACAGGTCCTGGTCCACATCCACCGCGTCCGGCGCCGGGCGGTGGTAGACGGCGCTCCACAGCGCGCTCAGGTCGGGCAGCGCCTGCGCGGCCTCGGCGTGGCGGGAGCATTGTTCCAGGTCGATGCCCCAGCGCGCGGCCTGGGCGTCGCTCAGCGTGCGCAGGTTGCCCACCACCATCGGCGACTTGTTCAGGTGCACGCTCTTGATGGGCAGGCGCGTCACGCCTTCGGGCAGGTCGGCCGCGCTGGTGAAGAGGCGCAGGCGCAGCTCGTCGGCGGTGATCGACGCCAGGCCGGACGGGTCCTGCGCCAGGTCCCAGGCGATGATCTCGTTCTTGTTGGTGGGGTGCTGGGCCAGCGGCCACATCACCGCCAGGCAGCCGCGCTCGACCGGGAACATGCCCGAGACGTGCAGGAAGGGCCGCGCCATGGCCGCCGTGGCGGGCAGGCGCAGCTCCTGCATCACGCGGTCCTTCTTGTGCAGGCTGAGGGCGAACTCGAACAGCCGCGGCTGCAGCTGCTTGATGAGCCGGGCCAGCGCGATGGTGGCACGCACGTCGCTGAGTGCGTCGTGCGCCTGGGCGTGCGCCAGGCCGTTGGCGCGGGCCAGGTCCTCGAGCTTGAAGCTCACGCTGCCGTCGGCCTTCTTCGGCCACTGGATGCCCTCGGGGCGCAGCGCGTAGACCATGCGCACCACGTCGAGCAGGTCCCAGCGGCCGCAGCCGTTCTGCCATTCGCGCGCATAGGGGTCGCGCAGGTTGCGCCATAGCAGGTAGCGGGTCACCTCGTCGTCGAAGCGGATGGTGTTGTAGCCCACGCCGATGGTGCCCGGCTGGCCCAGGTGCTGTTCGACGGCGGCGGCAAAGGCGTGCTCGGGCACGCCCTGCTCCTGGCACTGCTGCGGCGTGATGCCGGTGATCAGGCAGGCCTCGGGGCTGGGCAGGTAGTCGGGCGCCTGCCGGCAGTACAGCATGACCGGCTCGCCGATCTCGTTGAGGTCCAGGTCGGTGCGGATGCCGGCGAACTGCGCGGGCCGGTCGCGCCGGGGCACCGCGCCAAAGGTTTCGTAGTCGTGCCAGAAGAAGGTGTTGAGCTCAGCCATGGGGCGCTAGTATGCCCGCAAAGCCTCAGAGCAAAGGCGAGCACAGCCGCGCCACCGAGTCGCCCAGCCGCGCGGTGAAGCGCTGCAGGCGCTGGTGGTGCACCAGCTGAGATTTTTCCAGGTCCTTGAGGAACTGCGCCTCGAGCTGCCCGGCCAGCAGCGGCCCGTAGGCCACGGCGCAGACCTCGTAGTTCAGGCGGAAGCTCCGGTTGTCGAAGTTCGCCGTGCCGATGATGGCCACGTCGTCGTCGACCAGCATGGTCTTGGAATGCAGCATGCGCGCCTGGTACTCGTAGACCTTGACGCCGGTGGCGATCAGGTCGTCGAAGTACGAGCGCGCGGCGGCGGTCACGAAGATGGAGTCGGACTTCTCGGGTACCAGCAGGCGCACGTCCAGCCCGCGCAGCGCGGCGCCGGTGAGCGCGTAGATCGCCGCCTCGGTGGGCACGAAGTACGGCGTGGTCAGCCAGACCCGCTCGGTGGCGGTGTGGATGGCGGCCAGGTGCACGCGGTGGATGGCCTCGAGCGGGTTGTCCGGCCCCGAGGTCATGACCTGCATCAGGTGATGGCCGTTGGGCAGCTCGGGCAGCAGGTCGTCGAGGTCGGCGGGCGCGTCCTGCGGCGTCTTGTCCAGCGCGTAGGCCCAGTCCTCGAGGAAGGCGGTCTGCAGCCAGTTGACGATGGGGCCTTCCACGCGCAGGTGGGCGTCGTGGTAGGCGTCGGGGCGGATGCGCACGTCTTCCTCGTCGGTGATGTTGACGCCGCCGGTGTAGCCGATGCGCCCGTCCACCACCAGGATCTTGCGGTGGGTGCGGAAGTTGATCACCGGCCGCAGGCGCCGCCCGATGCGCGTGGGATGGAAGAAGGCGAACTCGGCGCCCGCATCCACCAGCGGCTGCCAGAAGCCGCGCGCGATGGCCTTGGAGCCCAGCGCGTCCACCAGCAGGCGCACCTGCACGCCGGCGCGGGCACGCTCGATCAGCAGGTCGCGCAGCCGGGTGCCGGTGGCGTCGGGCTCGTAGATGTAGTACTCGAGGTGGACGTGCCGCTCGGCGCCGGCCACGGCCGCGAAGATGCTGTCGAAGGTGGCCGCGCCGCCGCTCAGGAAGTCGATGCGCGTGGCCGTGCTGATCGGAAAGCCGCTGGCCACCTGCACCAGCTTGGCCAGTTGCAGCAGCTTGGGCGGCGGGTTCGGGTCCACCTCGCGGATGCGGCGCACTGTCTCCTGCACCTGCGAGCGGCTGCGCGCCCTGAGCCGCTTGATGCGCTGGCGCTTGAAGCGCTGCGGCCCCAGAAAGTAGTACACCACGAGGCCCACCACCGGCAGCGCGGCCATGGACAGCAGCCAGCTCATCGTGGCCACCGGCGCGCGGCGCTGCATCAGGATCCACACCCCGACGACCACCACGTACACCGACCAGACCACGGACAGCGTGGCCATCAGGTGCTCATGCGAGATCAGTTTCTGCCAACTCCAGTCCACGCGCGACGGCTCCTTGGAACGATTTCCTACCGCCGTGAGTGTATCGGCGGCGGGTGGCAAAAAGAAAACAGCCGCGAAAGCGGCTGTTTGGTTCACACCACGCGGCGCTCAGTCGGCCGCCACTTCCTCTTCGGGCGGCTCCTGCTTGGCGCGCTCCTTCTTGGGCAGCGGCTGGATGTCGAGCTGCACCTCGGCCTTGGCCGGGTCGCTGTCATTCCAGTCCACCGTCAGGCGGCCACCGTCGACCAGCCGGCCGAACAGCAGCTCGTCGGCCAGCGAGCGCCGGATTGTGTCCTGGATCAGGCGCTGCATCGGCCGCGCGCCCATCAGCGGATCGAAGCCGGCCTTGGCCAGGTGCTTGCGCAGCTTGTCGGTGAAGGTGACTTCCACCTTCTTCTCGGCCAGCTGCTGCTCCAGCTGCAGCAGGAACTTGTCGACCACGCGCAGGATGATCTGCTCGTCCAGCGCCCGGAAGCTGACGATGGCGTCCAGCCGGTTGCGGAACTCGGGCGTGAACAGGCGCTTGATATCGCCCATCTCGTCGCCGGCCTGCCGCGGGTTGGTGAAGCCGATGGTCGCCTTGTTCATGGTCTCGGCACCCGCGTTCGTCGTCATGATGATGATGACGTTGCGGAAGTCGGCCTTGCGCCCGTTGTTGTCGGTCAGCGTGCCATGGTCCATCACCTGCAGCAGCACGTTGAAGATGTCCGGGTGCGCCTTCTCGATCTCGTCGAGCAGCAGCACCGCGTGCGGCTTCTTCGTGATGGCCTCGGTCAGCAGGCCGCCCTGGTCGAACCCGACGTAGCCCGGAGGCGCGCCGATCAGCCGGCTCACCGCATGGCGCTCCATGTACTCCGACATGTCGAAGCGGATCAGGTCAATGCCCAGGATGTAGGCCAGCTGCTTGGCGGCCTCGGTCTTGCCGACGCCGGTGGGGCCGCTGAACAGGAAGGAGCCGATCGGCTTGTCCACCTTGCCCAGGCCCGAGCGCGACATCTTCACGGCCGACGCCAGCACCTCCAACGCCTTGTCCTGGCCGAAGACCACGCTCTTGAGGTCACGCTCCAGCGTCTGCAGCTTGCTGCGGTCGTCGTTGCTGACGTTGGCGGGCGGGATGCGGGCGATCTTGGCGACGATCTCCTCGATCTCGGCCTTGCCGATGGTCTTCTTGCGCTTGCTCACCGGCACGATGCGCTGCGCGGCGCCGGCCTCGTCGATCACGTCGATGGCCTTGTCGGGCAGGTGGCGGTCGTTGATGAACTTGGCCGACAGCTCGGCCGCGGCCACCAGCGCGGCCGTGGCGTACTTGACGCTGTGGTGCTCCTCGAAGCGGCTCTTGAGGCCCTTGAGGATCTCCACCGTCTCGGGCACCGAGGGCTCGACCACGTCGATCTTCTGGAAGCGCCGCGACAGCGCCGCATCCTTCTCGAAGATGCCGCGGTACTCGTTGAACGTGGTCGCGCCGATGCACTTGAGCTGGCCGCTGGAGAGCGCCGGCTTGAGCAGGTTGGACGCATCCAGCGTGCCGCCCGACGCCGCGCCGGCGCCGATCAGCGTGTGGATCTCGTCGATGAACAGGATCGCGCCCGGCTTGTCCTTCAGCGCCTTGAGCACGCCCTTGAGGCGCTGCTCGAAGTCGCCGCGGTACTTGGTGCCCGCCAGCAGCGCGCCCATGTCGAGCGAGTACACCGTGGCCTCGGCCAGCACCTCGGGCACGTCGTTCTGCGTGATGCGCCAGGCCAGGCCCTCGGCGATCGCCGTCTTGCCCACGCCGGCCTCGCCGACGAGCAGCGGGTTGTTCTTGCGCCGGCGGCACAGGATCTGGATGGTGCGCTCCACCTCGTACTGGCGGCCGATCAGCGGATCGATCTTGCCTTCCTTGGCTGCCTGGTTCAGGTTGAGCGTGAACTGCTCCAGCGGCGAAGCCTTTTCGCTGCGCTCGCCGCCCTGCGCGGCGCCGTCCTCGGATTCCTGCGGGGCGTCCGATTTGGCGGGCTCCTGGGCGTCAGATTTCTTGATGCCGTGGGCAATGTAGTTCACCACGTCCAGGCGCGTCACGCCCTGCTGGTGCAGGTAGTAGACGGCGTGCGAATCCTTCTCGCCGAAGATGGCCACGAGCACGTTGGCGCCCGTCACTTCCTTCTTGCCGTTGCCGGTGGACTGCACGTGCATGATGGCGCGCTGGATCACGCGCTGGAAGCCCAGCGTGGGCTGGGTGTCCACCTCGTCCTCGCCGGCCACCTGGGGGGCGTTGTCCTTGATGAAATTCGTGAGCGACACCCGCAGGTCGTCGATGTTGGCGGAGCATGCGCGCAGCACCTCCGACGCACTGGGGTTATCGAGCAATGCGAGCAGCAGGTGCTCCACGGTGATGAACTCGTGGCGCTGCTGCCGCGCCTCGACAAAGGCCATGTGCAAGCTGACTTCCAGTTCCTGAGCAATCATTTGAAACTCCTTTATTGCCTGCCGAATACTTTCACTGCACCCTAGATCAGGACGAAAACCATTTATTCAACAGGTTCCGTCACTGCCTGCAGCGGATGCCCGGCTTGCTTCGCGGCATCCATCACCAACGCTACCTTCGTCTCTGCCACCTCGAAAGAGTACACGCCACACACTCCTTTCCCGTCCAAGTGGATCTTCAGCATGATCTGCGTCGCCGTCTCCCGGTCCTTCCCGAAGAAGTGCTGCAGCACGTCGATCACGAACTCCATCGGCGTGAAATCGTCGTTGAGCATCAGCACCTGGTGCAGGCGCGGCGGCTCGACTCGCTGCGTGACACGCTCCACCACCAACGAGCCGCCGTCGTCCGGCGGGGTTTTCGGTTGGATCGTTGCGGGAGGAAGAGGTTTCGTGGCCATTTGCAATTCATTCTATAGGGCAGAGAACGCCTGGTTACCCATATGGAGCCGGATTCACCTACTTCAAACAGCGCTTTCGTAAACGATGCGCATCGCCTCGTGGCCGACCTCTCCGCTCCAGGCGCTCATGGCCGCGTCGCTGGGGTAGAAACGGCAGCCATCGCCCAGGTTGATCTCCACCGCCGCCTTGTGCTCGGGCTCCTGCGGCGCCTGGCAGACCAGGCCCAGGCGGATCTTCAGGCCGTGGCGCAGCACGCCCTGCTCCGTGCTCTCCTCCATCGCGGGGAACTCCTGCAGCAAGCGGGCCACGTCGGGCTGGCGCTGCTGCACCTGCACGTAAAGGTAGCGGCCGAAGCGGCTGCGCGCGGCGGCCAAGTCCCACATGTGCTGAATCTTGGCGCGCAGGCCGCCGCTGAAGTGGTCGTTCTGCACCCGGGCGCTGACAACGACGAACTCGTCCTCCTTGAGCAGGTCGCGGTGGCGGTTGAGCATGGCCTCGTCCATCGAGGCCTCGATCACGCCGGACTTGTCGTCCAGCTTGAACAGCGCCAGCTTGCCGCGCTGGCCGTTGATGATGCGCAGCTCGCTGATGATGCCGGCCACCGTCTGCGTCTCGCGGCTGTCCTTGAGGTTGGCGATGGGCGTGCGCACGAACTGGCGCACCTCGTGCTGCACCTCGTCGAACAGATGGCCCGACAGGTAGAAGCCCACGGCCGTCTTCTCCAGCACCAGGCGTTCCTTCACGCTAAAGGGCAGCACGTTGGCCAGCTCGGGCTCCTGGGTGCTGGAGCCGTGGGCGTCCTCGCCCATCATGTCGAACAGGCCGCCCTGGTTGGCGTTGGCATGCACGGCGGTGGCGAACTCGAAGGCCGTGTCCAGCGAGGTGAGCAGCGCGCGGCGGTTGAGCTGCAGGCTGTCGAAGGCGCCGGCCTTGATCAGCGCCTCGACGGTGCGCTTGTTGATGCGCTGGCGGTCCACCCGCACGCAGAAGTCGAACAGGCTCTTGAACGGCCCCTTCACGTGGCCCTGCGGCCCGGTGCCTTCGCCATTGCGGGCCGCAACGATGGCTTCGATGGCCTGCTGGCCCGTGCCCTTGACGGCGCCCAGCCCGTAGCGCACCACCAGGTCGGTGACCGGCTCGAAGCGGTAGGTGCCGCGGTTCACGTCCGGCGGCTCGAAGCTGATGCCCATCTTCAGCGCATCCTCGTACAGCACCTTCAGCTTGTCGGTGTTGTCCATTTCCACGGTCATGTTGCCGCAGTAGAACTCGGCCGTGTAGTGCACCTTGAGCCAGGCCGTGTGGTAGGCCAGCAGCGAGTACGCGGCGGCGTGCGACTTGTTGAAGCCGTAGCCGGCGAACTTCTCCATCAGGTCGAAGACCTCGTCGGCCTTGGTCTCGTCCAGCCCGTTCTTGGCCGCGCCCTCGCGGAAGATCAGGCGGTGCTTGGCCATTTCCTCGGCCTTCTTCTTGCCCATGGCGCGGCGCAGCAAGTCGGCGCCGCCCAGGCTGTAGCCGCCCAGCACCTGGGCGGTCTGCATCACCTGCTCCTGGTAGACCATGATGCCGTAGGTCTCGGCGAGCACGGCTTCGACCATGGGGTGCGGGTATTCCACCTTCTCGCGCCCGTGCTTGCGCTCCACGAAGCTGGGGATCAGGTCCATCGGCCCCGGGCGGTAGAGCGCGTTCAGCGCGATCAGGTCTTCCAGCCGCGATGGCTTGGCCTCGCGCAGCATGCCCTGCATGCCGCGGCTTTCAAACTGGAACACGGCCTCGGTCTTGCCGTCGGAGAAGAGCTTGTAGGTCGGGTAGTCGTCGAGCGGGATGGCCTCGAACGTGAAATTCTCCTGCCCCTTGTGGCGCTTCATGATGAATTCGCGCGCGATCTCCAGAATGGTCAGCGTCGCCAACCCCAGAAAGTCGAACTTCACCAGGCCCACGGCCTCCACGTCGTCCTTGTCGTACATGGCCACCGCCGAGGTGCTGCCCGGCTGCTGGTACAGCGGGCAGAAATCGGTGAGCTTGCCGGGCGCGATCACCACGCCGCCGGCGTGCATGCCGATGTTGCGGGTCATGCCCTCGAGCCGCTGCGCCATCTCGATCAGGGTCTTGACATCCTCCTCCTTCTCGATGCGCTCGGCCAGCACCGGCTCTTCCTTGATGGCGTAGGTGTACTTGTCGCCTTCCTTGGGCGGGTTGGGCGGGTACTTGAGCGTGACGTGCAGGCCCGGCTTGTTGGGGATGAGCTTGGAGATGCCGTCGCAGAAGGTGTAGCTCATGTCCAGCACCCGGCCCACGTCGCGGATGGCCGCGCGCGCGGCCATGGTGCCGAAGGTGGCGATCTGGCTCACGGCATTCTTGCCGTAGCGCTCCTTCACGTAGTCGATCACCCGGTCGCGGTTGCTCTGGCAGAAGTCCACATCGAAGTCGGGCATGGACACCCGCTCGGGGTTCAGGAAGCGCTCGAACAGCAGGTTGTATTCCAGCGGGTCGAGGTCGGTGATCTTCAGCACGTAGGCCACCAGCGAGCCCGCGCCCGATCCGCGGCCCGGCCCCACGGGGCAGCCGTTGCTCTTGGCCCAGTTGATGAAGTCCGCCACGATCAGGAAGTAGCCCGGGAAGCCCATCTTCAGGATGGTGTTCAGCTCGAACTCCAGCCGCTCCACGTAGCGCGGTCGCTGCGCCTCGCGCTTCTTCTCGTCCGGGTACAGCAGCACCAGGCGCTCGTCCAGGCCCTTGAAGGACTCGTCGCGGAAGAAATCCGCGATCGGGATGTTGTTTGGCGTCGGAAAGTCGGGCAGGCGCGGCACGCCCAAGGTCAGCGTCAGGCTGCAGCGGCGCGCGATCTCCACCGTGTTGGCGATGGCCGAGGGCACGTCGGCGAACAGCGCCTGCATCTCGGCGCTGCTCTTGAGGTACTGGTCGCGGGTGAAGCGCTTGATGCGCTTGTTGTTGCCCAGGGTCTCGCCCTCGGCGATGCAGACCCGCGCCTCGTGCGCCTCGAACTCGTCGGGCTTGCCGAACTGCACCGGGTGCGTGGCCACCACCGGCAGCTTGAGGTGCGCGGCCAGCGCCACGGCGGCGCTGACGTGGGTTTCGTCGTCGCTGCGGCCGGCGCGCTGCAACTCGATGTAAAAACGGTGCGGAAACAGCCCGGCCAGGCGCAGCGCCGAGGCGCGCGCGCCAGCCTCGTCGCCGCGCAACAGCGCCTGCCCCACCGGCCCGGCCTGCGCGCCGGACAGCACGATCAGCCCGCCCGACAGCTCGGTCAGCCAGGCCCAGGTGCACATCACCTGGCCCTTGACGGCATCGGCCGTCCACATGCGGGCGAGGATCTCGGACAGGTTCAGGTAGCCCTGCTCGTTCTGGATCAGCACGATGATGCGCGACGGGTTGCCGCCGGCCGCCTCGGGCTCCATGGCCAGCTCGGCGCCCAGCACGGGCTTGACGCCCTTGTCGCGCCCGGTCTTGTAGAACTTGACGCCGCCGAACAGGTTGTTCAGGTCGGTGACGGCCATGGCGGGCTGGCCGTCGCCCGCCGCGTGCTTGATCAGGTCGCCAATGCGGTTGGTGCCGTCGACGATGGAAAACTCGGTGTGGATGCGCAGATGGACAAACATATCGGCGCCATTGTAGAAACGCTGAGTAACAGCCGCGGCCAATCGGGGCAAAAACGGGCTTGTACAATGCGCGGCAATTCAACGTATCTGTGGCCCCTCCATGCATCTTTCGTCGAAAACCCGGTTTACGCAGACCCCATCAGCGCTGACAGCTATTGTTCTTGCAGCAGCTGCCGCCCTGCTTGCCGGTTGCTCCTCCACCGAGGTGGACAAGACCGCGAACTGGAGCCCCAACAAGATCTACGCCGAGGCGCGCGACGAATCCTCATCCGGCGCCTGGGACAAGTCGGTGCCGCTGTACGAAAAGCTCGAAGGCCGCGCCGCCGGCACCTCGCTGGCCCAGCAGGCCCAGATCGAGAAGGCCTACGCGCAGTACAAGGGCGGCGAGAAGGCCCAGGCCATCGCCACGCTGGACCGCTTCATGAAGCTGCACCCGGCGAGCGAGGCCGTCGACTACGCGCTGTACCTCAAGGGCCTGGTGAACTTCAACGAGAACCTGGGCATGTTCTCCTTCATCTCGCGCCAGGACCTGTCCGAGCGCGACCAGAAGGCGGCCAAGGATTCGTATGAGTCCTTCAACGAGCTGGTCAAGCGCTTCCCCGAGTCCAAGTACACGCCCGATGCGCTGCAGCGCATGCAGTACATCGTGAACTCGCTGGCCCAGTACGAGGTGCACGTGGCGCGCTACTACTACGAGCGCGGCGCCTACGTGGCCGCCATCAGCCGCGCGCAGAGCGCCATCGCCGACTACAAGGAAGTGCCGGCGCAGGAAGACGCGCTGTACCTGCTGGTGCTGTCGTACGACAAGCTGGGCATGACCGACCTGCGCGACGATGCCCAGCGCGTGCTGATGGCTTCGTTCCCCAAGACCACGCTGCTCAAGGATGGCTTCGGCCGCAAGGAGTCGCCGTGGTGGAAGCTCTGGTGATCGCGGGCATTCGCAAAAAGTGAGCTGCTCGCGCTTGCTGCACAAGGTTTTCAGATAGATTCATAGCTGAAAACCAGGTATAGCAAGCGCCAGCAGCTATTCTTTTCGCAGTTGCACCAGGCGCGCCACCGCCTCCATCCAGTCTTCGCCGCCCAGCCGGCGCATGGGCGGCAGCGCCGCCAGCATGGCACTGCCATAGGGCCGGTTCAGCAGCCGCTCGTCGGCGATCACCACCACGCCCCGGTCGCCAGCCGAGCGGATCAGCCGCCCCACGCCTTGGCGCAGCAGCGTCGCCGTATAGGGCACGGTGTAGCCGTTGAAGCCATCGCCGCCCGCGGCCTCGACGGCCGCGGCACGCGCGGCGTGCAGCACCTCGTGCGGCGCCGGAAACGGCAGCTTGTCGATCACCAGCAGCTGCAGCGAGTCCCCCGGCAGGTCCACGCCCTCCCACAGGCCCATGGTGCCGACCAGTGCGTGGGCCCGCTTGGCGCTGCGCATCTGCGCCAGCTGCCAGGGCTTGGGCTGCTCGCCCTGCACCATCACCGCCACCTCGCCCGCCAGTAGCTGCCGCAGCGCCGCGCCGATGAGCTGCATGGCCTGCAGCGAGGTGCACAGCACCAGGCAGCGCCCGCCCAGCAGCCGCACCGCGGGCGCCAGCCAGGCCGCCAGCACCTGGGCGCGCGCGCCGGCATCGAGCGGCTCGCGCTGCAGCTCGGGCACCACCAGGCCGGCCTGCCCCGCCCAATCGAAGGGGCTGGGCAGCCGCAGCTGCGGGATGGCGGCGGGAGCCTCGACCCAGCCGTCCTGCGCGGCATCCGCCGCCAGCGTGGCCGAGGTGAAGATCCAGGTTTTCACGTCGCCGGCGCCGTCCGCCGGCATCCAGCTCGCGGCGCGCGCGCGTGGCGCCAGCCGCTGCAGCGCCTGCCACAGCCACAGCGGCGATGCGCGCGGGCCGGCACGGTCGGCGCCGCCGGCCTCCCACCAACGCACCAGCCCGGGCGCGCCGGGCCGGGCCCATTCGCGCAGCGCCTGCAGCAGCGGCAGGCCGGCCTGGGCCTGGGCATTCAGGTCGGCGGCACTCTCGGCCACCGACTGCAGCGCGGCGACCAGCGCCGACAGCGCGTTGTGCAGCTGCACCAGCTCCGCCCGGGCTTCGGAATCCGTCCCCGCCGCCTGCGTCCAGCGTTCGAGCGCGCGCTGCACGGCCGTCTGCAGCGCGTCCCACGGCGCCCAGCCACGCGCATGGCGCTGGCCCAGGCGCTGCGAACGGGCGACGAATTGCGCCACGTCGGCCACCGAGAAGCCCTGCGCCAGCACCGCCAGGCCTATGGGCTGCAGCCGGTGCGCCTCGTCGAAGACCACAAGGGGCGCTAGCGGCACCAGGCCGGGCGATTCGGCATCGATATGCCGCAGCTTGAGATCGCTGAAATACAGGTGGTGGTTGATGACCAGCACCTCGGCCGCCGCAGCCCGCGTGCGCGCCCGGTTGGCAAAGCAGCGCTCGGCATGGCGGCAGGCCGAGCCCAGGCACTGGGCCTGGGTGGCCGTCACCAGCGGGCGTAGACGCTCGGGCTGGGCCAGACCCGGCAGGCGGCTCCAGTCGCCGTCCGGCGTGGACTGTGCCCAGCGCTCGACCACGGCCAGGTCGGCGGCCAGCGCGCGGTCATTGGCCGTGGCGCCGGAACCCGTCTGGCGCTGCTGCGCCAGGAAGTGCAGGCACAGGTAGTTCTCGCGGCCCTTGAGCATGGCCACCCGGCGCGCCAGCCCCAGGTGGCGCAGCACCGTGGGCAGATCCTTGTCCACCAACTGGTCCTGCAGCGCCCGCGTGGCGGTGCTGACCACGAAGCGCTCGCCGCTTTCCAGCGCGGCGATCAGGTAGGCGTAGGTCTTGCCCACGCCGGTGGGCGCCTCGACCGCAAGCGCGCCGCCACCTTCGACCACGGGGCGCAGCGCCTCGAGCATGGCCTGCTGCGCGGGCCGCAGTTGCAGGCCGGCGGGCGGGGAATCGGTGGCGATCGTCATAGGGTGCCGCAGTCTACCAAGCCAGGACTGCTGCCGCGGGCCGGGATCGCCTATGATGGCAGCCGCCCGCCAGGATAGAGAACATGCCCTCCACCTTTCGCCTCTTAGCAGCCACCGGACTCCACCAGGGCGACCGCGCCTACCAGCAGGACCAGCTCGTGCTGCTGCCGCATCCGCGCGCCCACGGCTGCCTGCTGGGCCTGGTGGCCGACGGCATGGGCGGGCGCAGCGGCGGGCGGCTGGCCGCCGACCAGGTGGTCATCACCGCGCGGCAGGTGTTCGAGCGCTTCGCGCCCGGCACGGACGATGCGGTGCAGATGCTGGAGCGCCTGGCCAGCGAGGCCCACCTACTGATCCGGCTGATCGCCATCAGCGCCGAGCAGGAGCCGCACAGCACGCTGGCGGTCTTTGTCATCACGCCGCAGGGCGAATGCGCCTGGGCCCATGCCGGCGACTCGCGCCTGTACCACTTCCGCAACGGCAAGCTGGTGTTCCACACCAGCGACCACTCCTACGTGCAGACCCTGGTCGACCAGGGCGAGATCACGCTGGAGGAAGCCCGCGACCACCCGCAGTCCAACATCCTGCTCAACTGCCTGGGCACGGCGCGCGATCCGCAGATCACCATCCACCGCATTCCACAGCTGCGCAAGGGCGATGCGCTGCTGGCCTGCAGCGACGGCATCTGGCACCACTTCGATCCCGGCGCGCTGGCCGCGGTGCTGCAGACCCTGAGCCCGCGTGAGGCCTGCGAGTTCCTGGTCGAGCGCGCCCATGCCCGCGCCGGTGGCAGCGGCGACAACATGTCGCTGATCGCGCTCAAGGTCGACAAGCCCGAAACCGCGCCTGCCGACAGCACCCCGCCACGCAGCCGCAAGCGCGCGCCGCGGCCCGCGCATGCTACGCCGACGGCGCCCGCCGGGCGCAAAAAAGCCCAGCTCTGAAACCAGCGCTGGGCCTGGAGGCTAAACCGGCGATTTCGTTCAGAAGCCCGGCATCACGGAACCCTGGAACTGAGTGTCGATGAAGCGGCGGATCGCCTCGCTGTGGTAGGCCTTCACCAGCTGGCCCACCCAGGGCTGACCCTTGTCGGCCTCGCGCACCACCAGGATGTTCACGTAGGGGTTGTCGGCGCTTTCCATCGCGATGGAGTCGCGCTTGGGGTTCAGGCCCGCCGAGATCGCGAAGTTGGTGTTGACGGCGGCGGCATCCAGGTCATCCAGCGAACGCGGCAGCTGGGCGGCATCGAGTTCGACGAACTTGAGCTTCCTGGGATTGGCCACCACGTCCAGCGGCGTGGCCTTCAGGCCGGCCTGCTCCTTGAGCTTGATCAGGCCCTTGGCCTGCAGCAGCAGCAGCACGCGGCCGCCATTGGTCGGGTCGTTGGGAATGCCGAAGCGCGCGCCCTCCTTCAGGGCATCCAGGCTCTTGACCTTCTTGGAATACAGGCCGATGGGGAAATTCACCGTATTGCCCGCCACCGCGAACTTGTAGCCGCGGTCCTTGATCTGCGCATCCAGATAGGGCTTGTGCTGGTAGCTGTTGGCGTCCAGCTCGCCGGACTGCAGCGCGGCATTGGGCTGCACGTAGTCGCTGAACTCGACGATCTTGAGGTGCAGGCCATCCTTCTCGGCGACCTTCTTCACCTGTTCCATGATCTGGGCATGGGGCCCGGCCGTGACGCCGATCTTGATGGTCTTGTCCTGCGCGAGCGCATGGCCCGACACCCCAATGGCCAGCGACACCGCCAGCAACGACTGCAACAACGAACGCTTGAGCATGTTCGCCAATTCCTCTGGTTCAAAAGCGCAATACTGTAGGCGGCTTGCGGCCCGTCGGCAACGAATATGTGGAAATGAGCTTATGAACGGGCCGGTTTGTCCAGCCGCTTGAGGAACACCGCCAGTTCCTTGACCACCTGGGCATCGCCACGCTCCTCGGCGCAGGCCTTGCCCCGCAGCCAAGCTTCGCGCGCCTGCGCGGCATCGCCCAGTTCCAGCCAGGCCTTGCCCAGGTACTTCCAGGCCACCGAATAGTGGGCATCCATTTCCACCGCCTTGCGCAGGTGCTCCAGCCCCGCCTGCGGGTTGCCTTCGTCCACGTAGGCCTTGCCCAGCGTGTAGCGCAGCAGCGCGGAATCCCGGCCGCCGGCCAGCATGCTTTCGAACCGTGAAATGAGGGTTTGCATGGGACCAGTGTGCCCGGAACCCAAGTACCTCCTGGCCAGCCGGCCTTTCGGCCCGGGCATCCCTACAAGGCCAGGGGCGATTGCACTACGGGCGTCCCGCCGCAGCAGCGCTAAGCTGGTCCAGGCCAGAGGAGGCCAGCATGTCCACCATCCCGATCCAGGATCCGCCACCCGAGCCCATCCAGCCCGAGCCGCCGCTCGATCCGTCCCAGCCCTTGCCGCCGCATCCCGGCAACCGGCCCAAGCCGGTGCCGGGCTAGCCGCAGAGCGGTCGCCGTCAAAGGTCCTCGATCACCAGCGAGGCATAGCGCTGGGCGATCGCGTAAGGCGTGCCCCGGATCGCTCCCGACAGGCGGTTGCGGTCTTCCACCTCGCCGGTGCGTACCAAGAGCCCGAAATGCCCGTCCCTGGCGAGCCGGGCGAACTCCCGGATCGTGGGGCCGTCCGACCCCATCGACGGGAACAACCCCTCGGACGCCGTCACCGTGGGAGCGATTTCGGTCAGCACGACGGAAGGCGGCACCCAAAATATGTCGGCCGCGGAGAAGCCCGCGTCCACCAGCCGATCTGCCGCGCCATGGGCGGCATCCTCTGTGGGATACATCACCATCGAGAATCCGGTCGGATAGAAAGCACCACCGATCCGTGCCCGCATATGCGAGGTTACCGTCAAAGTCTGCATGGTTTGCTCCTTATGACCAGTGGCCCGTGCGGCCGGCCCGGCCGCACCTCTACCCTATACCTCGTGCGGCCCCCTCGTGTCGGAGGATTCCGAAAGGCACGCCAGCAACAGGCTCATGTCGACGGCTGCGATGCCATAATGGCCCACTCTCACGACGAAACGTCGCCCGGCGAATCGTCGCCCGGCCCTTGCGGGCCGCGGATGCAGCGCCGCTCCTCCCCTTCCGTCTTCTGCTTCTCTCGGCAATGGCTTGCATCGCGGATGCATGCCTTGTCCCGTTTTTTTCTATGTCACCTCCGATTTCCCTGCGCCTGGTGCTGATCCTGGGCCTGCTGTCGGCCATCGGGCCGTTTGCCATCGACATGTATCTGCCGGCGCTGCCGCAGATCGGCGCCAGCCTGGATGCGCCCGTGGGTGCCGTGCAGGCCAGCCTGACGGCGTTCTTCCTCGCGCTGGGCGTGGGTCAGCCGCTGTTCGGCTCGCTGTCCGACATGTGGGGCCGCAAGCGGCCGCTGTACCTGGGCCTGGCCGTCTTCATTGTTGCCAGCGTGGGCTGCGCGCTGGCGCAGGACATCCAGACCCTGGTGGCGCTGCGCTTCGTGCAGGGCCTGGGCGCCGCGGCGGGCATGGCCATCCCGCGCGCCGTGGTGCGCGACCTGCATACCGGCCACGAAGCCGCGCGCATGATGTCGCTGCTGATGCTGGTGTTCAGCGTGTCGCCCATCCTGGCGCCGCTGGCGGGCAGCGGCATCATCGCGCTGGGCGGCTGGCGCTGGGTGTTCTGGGCGGTGAGCGTGGCCGCCGTGCTGGGTATGGCCGCCATGGTACGCGGACTGCCCGAGACGCGCGACGCCGATGCCCGGCTGCAAAGCAGCGTGGCCGACGCGTTCAAGGCCTACGGCGTGCTGCTGCGCGACTGGCACTACCTGGGCCTGGTGTTCATCGGCGCCACCGCGATGGCGGGCTTCTTCGTCTACCTGGCCGGCTCGCCCTTCGTGCTGATCAACCACTACGGACTCAGCACCACGCAGTACAGCCTGGCCTTCGCCATCAACGCGGTGGCGTTCATCGGCTCGGCCCAGTTCACCGGCGCGCTGGGCAAGCGCTTCGGCCTGGTGCCGGTGGTCAAGGTGGCCGCCTCCGTCTGCGGCATGATCATGACCGTGCTGCTGGCCTACTACCTGCTGGGCGGCGACCGGCTGGCGGTGCTGCTGGTGCTGTATTTCCTGTCCAGCGCGCTGATGGGGCTGGTGATTCCCACCACCTCCGTGCTGGCGCTCGAAGAGCACGGGCAGATCGCCGGCACGGCTTCTGCCCTGCTGGGTACGTTGCAGATGCTGAGCGGCGCGGTCGCCATGCAGGTGGTGGGCGTCTTCTCCAACGGCAAGCCCCTGCCCATGGTGGTTGGCATGGCAACGGGCGCGCTCTGCGGCGTGCTGCTGGCCTGGGTCACGCTGGGCGGCGCCAAGGCGGCAGCCCGCCACGCCCACCACAGCCCGACCTGAGCATGGCAGGCAGCGCGCAAAGCCCGCGCGCTGCCGTGCGGCAAGCTTGTTCCGCCCCGGGCGCGCTGCTACCATGCGCGCTCATGCCGCGCCTTTTCCCCTCCCACCGCCTGCTTGCGCCGAACCGGCTGCGCGGCGCTGCGGTGCGCGAGATCTGGCCCTACAAGCCGGTCGCACATTCCCCAGCCCGGCGATAACCGTTCTCCCTCTCTCTTCTTTCAGCGCAGAACTCCACCATCGCCGGGCCCTTGCTCTGCGCTGCCGTCGATGCACTGTGCATCACCAAGGAGAATGACATGGAGAATTCAATGGAATTCACCAAGCAGTTCCTTCGCGCCAAGAACCCGTGCGCGATGGGCTGGCGCTGGTTCGTGCGCAATGTGGAAGATGGCGTCGGCTACCAGCAGGCGCTGGATGCGCTGGTGGATGCCGGCCGCGTGGACGACGCCGTGTGGCTGCTCAACCAGTTCGGTCCCACCAATACCGTGCTGCAACTGGACAGCCTGGAGGCCGACACCGTCGTCTATGCAGGAAGCCTCGAGGTACGGGGTGGCGTGGACGTGGGCGGCCTGCTCCATGTGGGGTGCTCCCTCCATGCCGGTGGCGGCATCCGCGCCGGCGGCACCATCGCCGTGGGCGAGGATATCCGTGCCGGGGCCAGCATCCACAGCGGCGAGCACCTGCGGGCCGGCGGCCACCTGCGCACGGACTGGGGCATCGAGGTGGAACAGTCGCTGAGCTGCGGCGGCGACCTGCGCGCAGCCTGGGACCTGGCGGTGAAGGACCGCCTGGACATCCGCGGTAGTGCGGTGATCGGCCAGGACCTCATCGCCGGCGCCAGCGTGCAGTGCGACAAGAACCTGCGTGTGGGCGGCCACCTGCTGGGCACGGATGCCGTGCGCGCCGGGCACGGCATCTTCGTAGGCGGGGCCATCGAGGGCGCCACGCATATCGAGGCGGGCTGGGGCATTCGGGCAGGCCAATACATCCATGCGCGCGGAACCATCAAGGCCGGCGAGAGCCTCTTTGCCGGCGAAGACATCCGCGCCGGCGACGGCTACGGCGTGTTCGCCGGCCTGAATGTGCAGGAACAGACCTGGGACGTGAGCGGCCAGGTCTGGGCCCGCCAGATGCCGGCCGGCCTGCGCAGCGGCCGGTGGGCCGGCCCGGCACTGGTTTGATGCCGCGCCTGGAACTTCCGGGCGGCGATACGCTCACTCTCACCAGCATTTCCACCCACCGTACTCATTCCCCATGCAGCGCAGAACCACCTTGGCCGCCCTGGCTGGCCTTACCGGCTTTTCCCTGACCTCTTTGCCTCCCGCGCTGGCTGCCGCCCCGCTGCTGCAGTCGCTGAAGCCGTCGCCCCGCATGCCGGTATTGTTCGTGGGCCATGGCAGCCCGATGAACGCCATCGAGGACAACGCCTGGCGGCGCAGCTGGCAGGCCCTCGGCACTGAACTGCTGGCGCGCACGGAGCAGCCGCAGCTCATCCTGTGCATATCGGCCCACTGGCTCACGCGCGATGGCTGGCAGCTCACCGGCATGGCCCAGCCCAGGACCATCCACGACTTTGGCGGCTTTCCGCAGGCGCTGTTCGACCAGCAGTACCCGGTGCCCGGCGCTCCCGCGGTGGCGCAAAGCCTGGCAAAGGAGCTGCGCTCGCCCGCCACCGGCGGCACCCTGACGGTGGACGGTCACCAGTGGGGGCTGGACCACGGCACCTGGTCGGTGCTCAAGCCCATGTTTCCCCAGGCCCGGATTCCGGTGCTGCAGCTCAGCATGGACTACAGCCGTGCGCCGGCGGAGCACTACGCGCTGGGCCAGCAGCTGCGCAAGCTGCGCGAACGGGGCGTGCTCATCGTGGGCAGCGGCAACATCGTGCACAACCTGCGCGCCACCCGCCGCGGCGCAGGCCCGCAGGAAGCCTACGACTGGGCCACGGAGTTCGACATGGTGGTGCAGGACCAGATCAAGCAGGGACAGCTCGACGCGCTGGCACAGTTCCAGAAACTGGGCCAGGTGGCGCAGCTGGCCCATCCCACGCACGAGCACTACCTGCCGCTGCTCTATGCGGCCGGTGCGGCGCAGGCCAGGGAGATGCCGCGCTTCTTCAACACCGGGTTCCAGTCGGCGTCGCTCTCGATGCGCTCGGTGCTCTGGGGCTGAGCCTCAGATATGCAGCATCGCCAGCCCGCCCACGACCAGACCTAGCGCCGCCACGGCCAGCATGCCGTACTCCAGCCACTTTTTCTTGGTCAGCAGCGCGATGGCAGCCAGCGCAATGGCCACCTGCAGCGCGGTGGTGGCCTGGGCCCAGCGGTGGTGCAGGTGCATCTGCATCTCGGACTGCTGGTCCCAGTGCCGGGCTTCGCTCTCCAGGTGGTCGGCCTCTTTCTTGATGTCGTCCTTTTCCTTTTCGTAGCGCTCCACCCGGGCCTGGTAGGCCGCGCGCTTGTCGTCGGTGGCCGCCAGGTCGCGGGCGAACTCGGCCAGCGACTGCTTGGTGCTCTTGGCCTGGAAATAGCTCCACTGGTTGGCCGCCTCGGTCTTCTTGATGGCCGCATTGTTCTTGTAGAGCCCCGCATTGGCCTGCGTGGCGCCCCCCATGTAGGCAAAGATGGCGCCCACCGTGGCAATCACCGCGGTGCACATGGCAATCTGGCTGGTCAGGCTGCCGCCGCCAATGCCATGGTGGGCGGTCGTGCCATGCTCGCCCTGGGCGGCATGCTCCAGCTCGTGGTCGTGCGGGCCGTGGACATGAAAGCCTCCGGATGACATGTCTCCAACTCCTTGTTGTATGTGGTGGGTGGCGCATTATCCGGGAGCCGGCCCTCGCCAGTGCCGTTCTGCACGCTTCTTTTTTGGGTGGCTGCAACAACTGATCGCTGCCACAGCAGGCCATCGGCATGTTTTGCCCTGCCTAGCCACGCGTCGCGACCGGCTCCGGGCCCTCCCAGCCCCCGCCCAGCGCGCGGATGAGCGCCACCGTTGCGGTGTACTGCGCGGTACGCACCTGCAGGGCCTGGCGCCGGTTGCGCAGTTCGTTGCGGCGTGCATCCAGCAGTTCGAGCTGGCTCACCAGGCCATTGCGGTAGCGCACATCCGACAGGTGCGTGGCGCGCTCGGAGGACTGCACGGCCTGCCCCAGCACCCGAGCCTGGCCCGCCAGCAGGCGCAGCGCGCTCAGTTGGTCCTCCACCTCGCGGAAGGCTGCAAGCACCTGGCCGCGCTGGGCGGCCACGGCAGCCTCCAGCCGTGCGCGGGCGCCCTCTTCCTGTGCGGCGCGCTGGCCGCCGTCGAAAATGGGCAGCGAAAGCAGCGCGCCAATGCCCCAGGAGCGTGCCGACCACTTGAACAGGTCGCCCAGCTCCGGCGACGCATAGCCGCCATTGCCCGTGAGCGTGATGGCCGGAAACCACGCGGCCTGGGCCACGCCCACCCGCGCCTGGGCCGCGAGCACCGAGGCCTGGGCCGCGGATACGTCGGGGCGGCGCGCCAGCACGGTGGCGGGCACGCCCGGCGGAATCATGGGCAGCGTCGCCTCGCCTGGGAAGGCAGCCAGCGTGAAGCCGGTGGCAATGTCGCCCACCAACACGGCCAACGCATGCGTGAGCGCGGCCTGCTGGCGCCAGCGTCTCGGCCTCGGTGGCGGAGACTTCGGTCTGCATGCGCGCCACATCCAGCTCAGCTGCATCGCCGGCCCGGTAGCGCCGCTCGATCAGCTTCAGCGTTTCGCGGTAGGCCGCCAGGCTTTGCTCGACCAGTTGGCGCTCGGCCTGCAGTGAGCGCAGCTGCAGATAGGTCTGCGCCACATCGGCCTGCACCATCAGGCGCGTGCTCTGCAACAGTGCCTCGCGCGCCTGGGCATCCTCGTGGGCGGCCTCGCTGGCGCGCGACAGCCGGCCAAACAGGTCGGCCTCATACGAGAAATTCAGCCCAGCCGAAACCAGGGTCGCCGGCTGCATGCCGTTCGCGGTATTGGCACCGGCCTGGCGCACGGCACCGCCCGACGCACCGATCTGCGGCTGGCGCTGCGCATCGGCCGAGCGCAGCAGCGCGCGGGCTTCGGCCAAGCGCGCCGTAGCGGTCTGCACATCGGTGTTGGCCTGGCCCGCGCGCTCCACCAGGGCGCTGAGCTCGGGGTCGGCAAATGCCAGCCACCACGCGCCGCGCGGCTGGGCCTCGGCCGGTGCGGCCGTTGTCCAGCCAGGGGCTGCAGCGTCCTTCCCGGCGCTGAAGCTCGCGGGCACGGCCACGCCAGCGTGCTCTGCCACCGTGGGTGGCGCACTGGCGCAGCCGGCCAGCACCAGGGCCGCCATCAGTGCGCTCAGAGGCAACACCAGGGATCGAATCCGTTGCATCGCGTTCATATCGGAATCCATTCTTGAATTGCGTTCATTCGTCATAGGCACGCGGCGCGGCAGGCATGGGCAGGGCCGATGCGCCACCGCCGGACTCGCTGATCGGCGCGACATGGCTGCCGTGCTGCTGCAGCGGCCGGTTGCCGGCCAGGCGGCGCAGCACCACGTAGAACACGGGGGTCAGGAACAGGCCGAATGCGGTCACACCGATCATTCCGCTGAACACGGCCACGCCCATGGCGCTGCGCATCTCCGAGCCCGCCCCCGTGGACAGCACCAGCGGCAACACACCCATGATGAAGGCCAGCGAGGTCATCAGGATGGGCCGCAGGCGCAGGCGGCTGGCTTCGATGGCGGCCTGCACCGGCGTGCGTCCCGCGAACTCCAGCTCCCGAGCGAACTCGACGATCAGGATCGCGTTCTTGGCCGACAGCCCCACCAGCACGATGAGTCCGATCTGCGTGAACACGTTGTTGTCGCCGTGCGTGAGCCACACCCCCGTCATGGCGGCCAGCAGGCCCATGGGCACGATCAGGATGATGGCGATGGGCAGCGTGAGGCTTTCGTACTGCGCCGCCAGCACCAGGAACACCAGCAGGATGGCGATGGGGAACACCAGCAAAGCCGAATTGCCCGCCAGGATCTCCTGGTAGGTCAGCTCCGTCCACTCGAAGCCTATCCCCGGCGGCAGCGTCTCGGCCGCCACCCGCTCGACCGCAGCGCGCGCCTGCCCCGAAGAGAACCCCGGTGCGGGGCCGCCGTTCACGTCGGCCGCGAGGAAGCCGTTGTACCGCATGGTGCGCTCGGGGCCGTAGCTCGGGTCGAGTTTCATCAGCGCGGACAGCGGCACCATCTCGCCCGTCATCGAACGCACCTTGAGCTGGCCCACGTCCTCGGGCCGCGCGCGGAAGGCCGCATCGGCCTGCACGCGCACGCTGTAGGTGCGGCCGAACTTGTTGAAGTCGTTCGCATACAGGCTGCCCAGGTAGATCTGCAGCGTCTCGAAGATGT
>JBLZYV010000013.1:0-63440 GCA_050282565.1 Comamonas sp. | reverse complement strand
GGTCGTCGGCATGGATGTGGCTGGTGAAGACGTCGTCCTGCGCGCGCAGCACCGGCGTGCCGCGCCGCAAACGCGCCTCGGGCGTGCCGCCTTCGCGGTCGCCGGCATAGATGCCCGGTATGCGCAGCACATGGCTGCGCGCACCGCTCCGTCGGTGGTTCAACGCATAGCGGCGCAGTTGCCGTTCGGCATCGACGCGCCGCAGCGCCCTGGCGGTCTGCGCCCGCAGCGGCCGGGTCTCCTGCACCACCTCACCCTGGCAATCGCCGTACACGCCGCTGGTCGAGCCATACACCACCTGGGGCGCCCGCCGTGCGCGCGCCAGCGCCCGCAGCAGCGCACGGGTGCGCAGATCGGCGTCTGCCACCGTGCCGGGCGGCGCCAGGTGCAACACCCGCGGCGCCAGGCCCGCCAGCCGCCGCAGGCTGGCCACATCGTCCAGGTTGCCCACGAGCGGCACGATGCCCAGCGCGCGCAGTGGCGCGCATTTGTCGGCCGACGAGGTCAGCGCCCGCACCGCCAGCGGTGCCAGCTGCCGCGCCGCGCGCTGCCCCACGTCGCCGCAGCCGACGATCAGCACGCGCTGGCGGCGAAAGCGGGCCGGCAGTGTACGGCGGGGGTGTTGATTTGCGGGCAAAATACGGCTCCTTGCTCGGTGGGCGGCAATCCGGAATTGTCACCACGAAACGGCATGCCTTGCGCCGCACGGCGCTGCCATCCGCAGAATTTTGATAAAAATTGGCTCCAGCGCTTATCCAGCAAGCGCCAGCAGCTATCTTTTTTGAAGGAAACTTGATTCCATGGGCACTTCTCCCTCGGCATTCCAGATCTCGGTACAGCCCAGCGGACGCAGCTTTGCCACCAATGCCGCCGAATCCATTCTCACGGCCGCCATCCGCAACGGTGTCGGCCTGCCCTATGGCTGCAAGGACGGCGCCTGCAGCTCGTGCAAGTGCAAGAAGCTCAGCGGCACCGTCGAGCACGGCCCGCACAGCAGCCGCGCGCTCACGCCCGAGGAAGAAGCCGCCGGCCTGATCCTGCCCTGCTGCGCCCGGCCCACCAGCGATGTGGTCATCGAGTCGCGCAACGTCACCGACGAAAGCGCCTTCCCGATCAAGAAGCTGCCGGTGCGCGTATCGTCGCTCACCCGCCTGTCGCCCGACGTGATGCAGGTGCGCCTGCAGTTGCCCGCGGCCGACACCTTTCGCTACCACGCAGGCCAGTATGTCGAGTTCCTGCTCGCCGGCGGCCACCGCCGCGCCTATTCGATGGCCGTGGCGCCGCACCAGCAGGAGGGCGCGCCCGGGCTGGAGCTGCACATCCGCCACATGCCCGGCGGCCTGTTCACCGACCATGTCTTCAGCGCGATGAAGGAACGCGAGATCCTGCGCATCGAAGGCCCGTTCGGCGGTTTCTTCCTGCGCGAGGACTCCGACAAGCCCATGGTCTTCCTGGCCTCGGGCACCGGCTTTGCGCCGATCAAGGCGCTGGTCGAGCATGTGCAGCACAAGGGCATCACCCGGCCGATCAGCCTGTACTGGGGCGGCCGCCGCCCGCACGATCTGTACATGCACGACTGGCTGCTGGCGCGCTGCGCCGAACTGCCGCAGCTGCGCTACGTGCCGGTGGTGTCGGACGCGCTGCCCGAGGACCAGTGGAGCGGCCGTACCGGCTTCGTGCACCAGGCCGTGCTCGACGACTTTGCCGACCTGTCGGGCTACGAGGTCTATGCCTGCGGCGCACCGGTCGTGGTGGACGCCGCCCGCAGCAGCTATACCGGCGAGCGCGGACTGCCCGAAGAGGCGTTCTTTGCCGATGCCTTCACTACTGAGGCCGACAAGAACGCCTGACACTCCAACGGCAGATGTATGCGAGTGGCATATGTATTTTCATAAATAAATAAACCAATTCGTACAACATAAAACAAGCATGGGTAAAACCACGCACTTTTGACCAGCTTCAGGGAGTTCCTCTAGCCAATACGGGGCTGGATCTTGCTATATTTTTGCAAATATTAACAATTGCAAACGAGGCGATCATGCACCAGCCCATCCCGCAAACCCGCTTGCGCAGGCTTCCGGTCACAGCGGCGTTGTCCATCGCCCTCCTTGGGCTTGGCGCCATGTCCCAGGCCCATGCCCAGGCCTCGCGCACCTGGGTGTCGGGCGTGGGCGACGACGCCAACCCCTGCAGCCGCACCGCACCGTGCAAGACCTTTGCGGGCGCCCTGCCGAAGACGGCCCCCCATGGCGTGATCGACGTACTGGATCCCGGCGGATTCGGTGCCGTCACCATCAACAAGGCCATCACCATCGATGGCGGAGGAATGCTGGCCAGCGTGCTGGTATCCGGCACCAACGGCATCGTGATCAGTGCACCGGCAGATGCCACCGTGGTACTGCGCAACCTTGATTTCACCGGGCTGACGACCGGAGCTTCCGCCGTCAAGATCGTCAGCGCCAAGACCGTGATCCTCGATGACGTCCGGATCCGGGACTTCCAGAACGGCGTGGAAGTGGTCACGGGTGCCAAGGCCAGTGTGCTGGTGCAGCGGTCGTCGATCACCACCAACAGCACCGCCGCCATCGCGATGACCGATGCCGACAGCCGGGTGCTGCTGTCCAATACCTCCGTTTTCGGCAATGCGCTGGCCTTCAAGATCACTGCGGGCAAAGTCAGCAGCTACAACAACAACCGGCTGGAAGGCAATGCCGGAGGCACCACGCCCACCGAGGTGGTCTACGAGCGCTAAGCCAACGGCAAAGGATCAGCCATGATGCGCACCCGGAAACGGCTTGGCCAGGCCGCCTTGGCTATGCTGGCCTGCGGCCCGCTCTCGCTGGCGTATGCGGCCGAACTGGTCACCAACGGCGGCTTCGAGCAGAACGCCGGCGCCGCCTCGCAGGCCTTCACCGGCTGGCAGGCCGTTTCGCAGCCCGGCTCGCAGGGCGGCTTCTATGCCCAGAGCGGAACCCAGAGCGCCGTCACGCCGACTACCGTGCCGGCGCCCCCGCAAGGCTCGTTCGCCGCCATGTCCGACCAGCCCGGGCCGGGCAGCCATGTGCTGTACCAGGACATCGCCATTCCAGCCGGCAAGAGCGCTTCGCTCACGGCGCTGGTCTATGTCCAGAACGCAGCGCCGCTGGCGGCTGCGCCCGCGACGCTGGATTTCCAGACCCAGCCCAACCAGCAGGCCCGCATCGATATCATGGACCCCGCAGCGGCCTGGAATGATGTGGGCGGCGGCGTGCTGGCCAATGTGTTCCAGTGGCCCGGCGCATCGGGGCCAAGCAGCTTCGCCGGCTACCAGAGCATCCAGTTCGACATGACGCCCTATGCCGGGCGCACGGTGCGCCTGCGGCTGGCCGAAGTGGACAATCGCCAAAGCCTGTTTTTCGCGGCGGATACGGTCAGCCTCATCTCGTCGGACGTCGCACCGCCGGCTGGCGTCGGCGGGGACCGGCAGGGCGACTCCGTCACCCTGGATTTCCCACCGGTCGCATCCACCCCCACCGAGACCGTGACCGGCTACCAGGCCCAGTGCGTACCGGTAGGCGGCGGCTCCACCGTCACGGCATCGGCACCCCAGCCGCCGATCACGGTGACGGGCCTGCTCCCGGGTGTTTCCTATGTCTGCACCGTGCAGGCGCAAACCACGGTAGGCGCAGGCCCCAGCAGCACGCCCATCACGGTGGGCGCAGCGGCTCGGCGGGTGCCTGCATGGAGCCACACCAGCACCTTGCTGGCAACGCTGGCCATCCTGGCCGCCTGGGCCTTCAGGCTGCGGCGCAACGCTCCACGCGGCCGCCAGCGGCTTTGACGCACAGTCGCCAAAGTGAAATTCAGGGCCCGGCGAGCGGGTCTGGCTGTCGTGTGCTTGATATTTTTTAACATTACACTTCAGCCTCTCGCTCCACTGCGGCCATGCAGTGGTCTTCGCGTGCAAGCCCTGTGCTTCTACGATCCTGCGCGCTTGGCCGCTGCGGGGTCGCACTCCTTGAATCCATCCATCCCATGCACCGCAGAAACCTGTTGCTTTCCACCCTGCTTGCCACCGCTGCCGCGGCCTCTCCCCTCGCCCATGCGGACGACGTGATCCGCCTGGTCGTACCCTATGCCGCCGGCGGTCCGATCGACGTGACGGCCCGGGTGCTGGCCGAGCGCGTGAAGGCCAGCCTGGGCACGGTGGTGGTCGACAACAAGGCCGGCGCCGGCGGCAATATCGGCGCCGATATCGTGGCCAAGGCCGCGCCCGACGGGTTGACCATCGGTATCTCCGCCACAGCCACCCATGCCGTCAACCCCTGGCTGTACACGAAGATGCCCTTCGATGCGGCCAAGGACTTCGCCGCCATCACTCAGATGGTGCGCGTGCCCAACGTGCTGGTGATGAACGCCAAGCGCGCCGAGGAACTGCACATCCAGACCGCGCAGGACCTGATCGCCTATGCGAAGAAGAACCCCGGCAAGCTCAACTACGGTAGCGGCGGCAACGGCAGCGCGGGCCACCTGGCCGGCGAGATGATGAAGCGCCAAGCCGGCATCTTCGCCGTGCATGTGCCCTACCGCGGCGCCAACCCGGCGCAGCTCGCGCTGCTGTCGGGCGAGGTGGACTTCAACATCGACAACCTCGCCGCCGCATCGGCCAACATCCATGGCGGCAAGCTCAAGGCCCTGGCCGTGACCACGCTGAACGAAAGCCCCATGCTGCCCGGCGTGCCGCCGCTGTCCAAGACGCTCAAGGGCTTCGAGATCGACACCTGGTGGGGCCTGGTGGCGCCGGCCGGCACACCCGCCGCCACGGTCAGCAAGCTGAACAAGGCTTTCGTCGAGGCGCTGAACGATCCGGCCACCAAGCAGAAATTCGCCACGCTGATGGCCGAGCCCGTGCCCACCACGCCGCAGCAGTTCGACAAGTTCATGGCCAGCGAACGCACCAAGTACGAGGGCGTGGTCAAGCTCTCTGGCGCGAAGGTGGACTGATCGGGGCACGGCTACCAACATGACGAATCCCACGGTCGCGGTACTCGGCGCCGGCATGGTCGGCACCGCCGCCGCGCTGGCGCTGCAGAAGAAGGGCTTTCAGGTCACGCTGATCGACCGACTCGATCCGGGCCGCGAAACCTCGTACGGCAATGCAGGCGTGCTGGCGCGCAGTTCGCTCATGCCCTTCAACCACCCGGGCCTCTTCGCGCAGCTGCCGCAACTGCTCAAGAACCAGAGCGCGAGCTTTCGCTACCACCCCCGGTTTCTGCTGCAGAACCTGGGCTGGGCGGCGCGCTTCGTGGCGAATGCGCGCCGCAGCGTCTTCGAGCAGACCACGACCGCGCTCGATGCGCTGATCCGCCTGTCGATGCAGGAGCATGCGCAGCTGCTGCTGCAGACCGGCATGGCGCACCGGCTGCGCGACAACGGCTGGCTGTTCCTGTACCGCCAGGCGCAGGCCTTTGCCGGCGGCGCGCCCGGGCGCGAGCGCATGGCGCATTTCGGGGTGGGCACCGAGGTGCTCGACCAGGGCGACCTGCGCCAGCTCGAACCGGCGCTCAAACCCATCTTTGAACGGGCACTGTGGGTCAAGGACAGCTGGTCCGTGGACAACCCCGGCGCCGTGGTCGCGGGCTATGCCCGGCATTTCGCGGCACACGGCGGCCGCATCCTGCAGGCGCAGCTGCGCACCATAGCGCCCCTGCCCGGCCAGCGCTGGCGCATGGTGGGCGATGGCGACGGCGGTAACGATACCGTGGCCGAAGTTGACCGCGTGGTGGTGGCGCTGGGCCCGTGGAGCCGTGAGTTCATGGCCACGCTGGGCGTGCAGGTGCCGATGGCCTTCGAGCGCGGCTACCACATGCACTATGCGCCGGTGCCGGGCCTGGGCCTGACCCGGCCGGTGTACGACACCGGCGGGGCCTATGTGCTCTCGCCGATGGAGCAGGGCCTGCGGCTGACCAGCGGCGTGGAGCTGACCGACTGCGATGCCCCGCCGAACCCGCTGCAGCTGGACCTGGCCGAAACTGCTGCCCGCGAGGCGCTGGACATGGGCGAACGCCTAGAGTCCACGCCCTGGCTGGGCCGCCGCCCCACGTTGCCCGACAGCCGCCCCATCATCGACACCATGCCCGGCCGCCGCAACCTGTGGCTGGCCTTCGGCCACCAGCACATCGGCTTTTCCACCGGTCCTGGCACCGCGTCCCTGCTGGCCGCGCTGATGTGCGGCGAGACTCCGCCAATCGACGCACATCCCTTCCGGGCCGAGCGCTTCCTGCGCTGAAAGAGCCCCTTCCGACCTTGCTGGCAACGCTCCTGCGCGGGCCGCACCCAGTCCCTGCCGAGGGGCGGTGCGGCCCTTTTTTCGTCGACGCCTAAGCACCCCAAATGTGAAGAGATGTGAGTGTATTTTTGCGTCCCTTTTTCACATAATGATCCTCATGTAACAAATTCACATACATCCAAACCGCTGGATACGTGACGCCCTTCCAGGCAGCGGCACAGCGGAGGACAGACCTACCGACACCTGTTGGCAGGCGGGATGGATGGGCGATCAGTGTCGTTGGAGGTGCATCCATGAACACATCCGAACTGCGAGCCGCGGCCGAGCTGATGGGCATGCTCCTTGCCGACCCACGCACCCTGCTGCTGCTGGTGCTGCTGTTCGCAGGCGCGGTGTGGGATGCACGAACCTACCGCATCCCCAACCTCCTCACCATGGGCGGCAGCGCCGCCGCCCTGCTCTACAGCATGCTGGTGCCCCTGCCCTTCCACAACGGGCTGCTGTGGGCCCTGGCCGGGCTGGCCGTGGGGCTGGTCATGATGCTGCCGCTGTACCTGCTGCATGCCATGGGTGCGGGCGACGTCAAGCTCATGGCCATGGCCGGGGCCTTCCTCGGGCCCGACGAAGTGGTTCGCGCGGTGATCTTCGTCTTCATCACCGGCGGCATCGCCGCGGTGAGCTATTCGCTGTGGCACCGCGCCGCCGCCAGCCTGGTGCGCAACACCTTGCATAGCGTGCAAATGCTGTTCATCTCGGCCTCGGCCGGCATCCGGCCCGATGCCCGCCAGCACACCGCATCCATCGGCAAGCTGCCCTACGGGGTCAGCATCGCCATCGGCACCACCGCGTTCCTGGTGGCCCGTCAATTCACGTGGATATAAGCGCTACGCAAGCAGCAGGGAGACGGTCATGAAGAACATCAAGGCACTGGGGTTTTTCATTCTGGCATTGCTCGTCGGCCTCGCGGCGGCGGTGTATGCAGCCAACTGGGTTTCGCGGCAAGGCAGCCTCGATGCGGGCAAGGTCGTGGTCGCGGCGGCGGACATACCGCTGGGCAGCAAGCTCACGCCGCAGATGCTCTCCACCATCGACTGGCCGCGCGCCTCCATCCCCTCGGGTGCCTTCAATGACGTGCAGGCACTGCAGGAGCGTGTCGTCAAGGTCGGCGTGCTGCGCGGCGAGGCCGTGCTCGAAGGCAAGCTCGCCCCCGAAGGCACCAAGGGCGGCCTGGCTGCCGTCATCGCACCCGGCAAACGGGCCATGACGGTGCGCGTCAATGATGTGGTGGGCGTGGCCGGCTTCGCACTGCCCGGCAACTACGTGGACGTGGTCGTGAACGCCCAGCAGGAAAAATCCGACAAAGGCCCCAACAAGAGCGAGGAATCGCGCCAGATCAGCAAGACCGTGCTTGAGAACGTGCTGGTGCTGGCCGTGGCCCAGGAGGCCGGCCGTGACGAAACCAAGCCCAAGGTGGTGAGCGCCGTCACGCTGGAGCTCAGCCCCGAGGATGCCGAGAAGCTGGACCTTGCGCGCAGCGTGGGCAGCCTGTCGCTGGTACTGCGCAACCAGGTGGACAAGGAGCCCGTGGCGACTGCCGGCATCACCAAGAACCAGTTGTTCGGGGTGGCCGAGGCACCGGCCCCCGCTCCTGCCAAGGCAGCCGCGCCGGCCAGGCAGGTGGTGTACCGCGACCGGCCTGCACCCAAGGCTCCCGTACCTGCTGAGCCACCACAGACCTGCGTGATAGTCCTTCATGCTGGTAGCAATCCCGTGAACTGCTTCTAGCCACTCCCAACAACCAACAACAGATAGAGGCCCGGACATGCAATACCACCACCTGTACCAGGCAGCCGCAGTGCTGCTGGTCAGCGCCGGCCCGGCACTGACCATTCATGCTCAGCCCGCCGCAACAACTGCAACCGCTACCGCCCCCAAAACGGTCGCCACGGCCCCTACTCCTACTTCCGGCCAAGCAAAAGGTTGCACTTCCATTCGCATGGAAGAACCTACGACTGTCACGCTCGGTAAATCTGTCGTGATTCCTCTCAGCTCTCCTGTCAAGCTCATTTTGGGCAACAGCTCAGACTCGTCATCTATATCTAAAACCACAAATGTGGCCAATCAGGGAGGATCTTCTACCGCGACAACGACGACAACATTTGGCACTATGAACAATGGCATGGGCGACATTGAGGTTCGCTTGCTCAGCCCCAAAGACCTGTTCTTCCGTGGCCGCAAATCCGGCTCCATGAACGTGATCCTGCAGAACGCCCAGGGCACCTGCTTCATCAAGGACGTGATCGTCACCATCGACCCGGGCCCGCTGCAGGCCAAGCTCGGCGAGCTCATGCCCGAGGAGCGCGGCATCCGCGTGCAGGGTGCCGACAACGCACTGGTGCTCAGCGGCGAGATCAGCAACCCGCTGCGGCTCGACGACGTGATGACCCTCGCCGCCGCCTACAGCGACAGCAAGAAGATCGTCAATCTGCTGCGCACCACCTCGCCCCACCAAGTGATGCTCGAAGTCAAGATCGCAGAGGTCAGCAAGACCCTGCTCGACAAGCTCGGCTCCAGCATCAGCGGCAACCGCGTCACCAGCAACGGCATGAACACCTATTCCATCGTCTCCAACTTCCTGAGTGGCGGTGGGGGGCTGCTCAGCGCCATGCGCATCGGCAAGGGCGCACTCAGCATCGATGGGCAAAAGGACGACGGCCTGGTGCGCGTGCTGGCCGAGCCCAACATCATGGCGGTGAGCGGCCAGCAGGCCAGCTTTCTGTCGGGCGGCAAGATTTTCATTCCTGTTGCCCAAACCGGCACCCTTGGTACCCCGGTGCTGACGCTGGAGGAAAAGGAATTCGGCATTGGCGTCAAGTTCACACCCACCGTGCTGGGCAACTCGCGCGTCAATCTCAAGCTGGTGTCAGAGGTTTCCGATCTGCAGCAGGTCGGCTCGCCATTTACGTCGATCAACGGCTTCACCTCGGTCATTCCATCACTCACCGTTCGCCGGGCCGACACCACTGTGCAGCTCAACGATGGACAGAGCCTCGTAATCGCCGGCCTCATCAAGAACAACATCACCGAAGCCGTCAAGCGCTTTCCCGGCCTGGGCGAAGTCCCGATCCTGGGTACCCTGGCGCGCAGCACCGAATTCCAGACCGACCAGACCGAGTTGATGTTCGTCATCACTCCCCGCCTGGTGCAGGCCCTGGCCGATGCACCGCGCGTACCGACCGACAACCATGCGGTTCCTTCGCGCGCCGAACGCTACCTGAACGGTGCACTTGAAAGCTCCACGCCACCGCCCGAGCCACAGCCCGCTCCAGCACCGGCTCCTGCCGCCCTGCCGGCCGCTGCACCGGCACCAGTGCCTGCCACACCGCCCGTCCAGCTCAAGCCACTGCCGCCGGCCGCGCCGCCCCCCGCCGGCCGCAGCACATCGCAGTATTCGCCCGCATGAACCGGAGGTCCGCCATGAACTCATCCACCCTGTTGTCATTGGCCGCCATGACCGCCCTGCTGGCCGGTTGCGGCAGCACCACTCCGCACTATGACGCTCGCTTTGGCGAGGCCGTTCGCACCGCCAAGGCCCGCATGACCATCAATCCCGAAGCCGGCAAAGCACCAGGAAGCGGTGTCGATGCCGCCACCGGCATGGATGGTCGCGTCACCCGCGAAACGATGGTCCGCTATGAACGCAGCTTCAGAACACCACCGCCCGCAGCCAATGTCATCAACATCGGCACCACGCTCGGCAGTGGCGGCGGCGGCGGTACAGGCGCGGGCAGCGGCGACTCCGGAGGAAGCGCGCCGTACTGATCCAGCCGGTCATCTTGGCCCCATCCGATATCAACATCCAAGTATCGAAAGGAGTTCCGACGACAGACACACACCATCCGTCAGCCGCCTTCGGCCCTCTATGCCAAGGCGATCCCCTTCTCCTCTTCACTTCTTCATAGGTGTCATCATGACCAAAACCGCTCAACAATTCGGCAAGTTCCTCAGTGATTTCCTGCGGGACGAGGAAGGTGCCCAGGTCATTGAATACGCGTTGATCATCGCTGTGGTGTCCATTGCGCTGGTCATTGCTCTCAGAGGACTGACAAACGGCACAGGTTTCACCAATTTCATCAACCGTGTCACCAACTGCCTGACCAGCTCTACGTGCACCTGATTCAACCGCCTGTTGGCAGATGAGCTCATGGAGGATCCTATGTCTCCTTTCATCCAATCCAGCCAATTTATCTACCGCCTCGCCCATGAGGATGAAGGCGCGCAGGTCATCGAATACGCGCTGATCATCGCGGTGGTATCCATTGCGCTGGTGTTGGCGTTGCAGGGGCTCGCGGGCGGAAATATCGCCGACTTCATCAACCGTGTCACGAACTGCCTGACGAGTTCCACCTGCACCTAGTTGTGCGCGAGGAGTTCAGGGGAGGCGGCAGATCCGGCCGCCTTCTCTGCCACCTAACAGTATTTGGGGCTTTTTGTCCGACGAGAGTCCATCATGAACACCCGCATCCATGCTCCATTGAGGACGCAGTATGCCGGCTCTAGCGCTCGGCATGGACTGCGGCGGCGCCAAAAAGGCGCCTACCTCGTCACCTTCGCGCTGCTGCTGCTGTTTCTGCTGGGCTTCATGGGCATTGCGCTGGACTTTGGCCGGCTGTTTGTCGTCAAAACTGAACTGCAAACGGCCATGGATAGTTGCGCGCTGGCGGCAGCCCGCGAACTGAACCGCGAAACCGATCCTGCCGGTGTGACCGACGCCATCAGCCGCGCGCGCAGCGCAGGCATCGTTGCAGGCAACCAGAACCGAGCCAATATGCAGTCCGCCAACTGGGGCGGCCTTGGCCAGATCACCGCCAGCGATATTTTTTTCTTCAAGGCGGACTATGTCACGCCAGCCGATTCGTCGACTGCCGTGTATGCCGAATGTAAACATACTATGAGCAGCATTCCGTTGTGGCTGCTGCAGGCCATGGGAGCCTTCAATGGCGACACGACCACCTGGCCCAGCACCGGCACTGTGGGCGCACGGGCCGTGGCCACGCGAGGGAGTGCGCAAAGCACCTGCCCGATTCCAGTGGCGTTGCCACTCGCCAAATTCAACACGCTCCTCTCTGGCGATTGGGTTACCCTGCTCTCCAAAACCAGCAGCGGCGGCGATTTCGGTTGGGCCAACCTCGACGGTTCGACCAGTGCTTCGGAAACCAAAGACGAAATGGACGGCACCCATTGCGGCGTAGGGATCGGCAACATTCTGGGCACCAGCATAGGCACCAGCGGCGTGCAAGCTACGGTCGTCGAAATCTGGAACTACCGCTTCGGCATCTACAAGAATGGAGCCGGCCCCAGCACCAACCGCCCTGACTTCACGGGCTATATCTACGACAGCACCAACTGGACGCTGGGGCGCAATGCCTACAACGGCACTTCGGGCTCCACGCCCAACTTCATCGCTCAGCGCGGGTCTTTCACTCGGTGCGGCACCAGCCCAGCAAACTGCGGCATGGCAGGCGGCGGCTTCCAAACCGTGGCCACCTCCGCCGAGCACAAGTCCTATGGAGCCGACCGCCGCCTGGTGCTGGTGCCAGTGGTCAACACCAGCAGCACAGTGGTCGACTTCGCCTGCATGCTGATGCTGCAGCCGATGAAAATTCCAGTGGGCGATGTGCAGCTCGAATACCGGGGCAAGGCCAGCGCCGCTGACAGTCCCTGCACCACCACAGGCCTGGCGGGCGGCAGCAGCGGCCCGCTGGTACCGGTACTGGTGAGGTGAATGCCATGCGTATCCATCGCCCACAACAAGGAGCAGCGCTGGTCGAACTGGCGCTGACCATTCCCTTCATGCTCCTGCTGAGCATGATCGTCATCGAATTCGGCCGCGCGCTGTATGAGTACAACACGGTGACCAAGTCGGTGCGCGATGCCGTACGCTACCTCTCGGTGCAGACACCGAACACGCTGTGCGACAACGCCAAGAACCTGGTGGTGTACGGCACCACCAGCGCAGGCAGTACACCGCTGGCGCCCGGCCTCAAGACCAGCGCGGTGAGCTGCAGTTGGCAGACGGCAGGGACCTTCCCGCTGATCAACACCGTGACAGTCACGGTCACCGGCTACCGTTTCACCTCGATGGTGTCGAACGTGTTCGGCAACCAGCTCGCAAGCGGCGGTGGCATCACCTTCGGCAGCATCGCTGCCACGATGAGGGCGCTGACATGAAACACCTTGCACAGCGCGGCGCCACGATCATCGAGTTCGCCCTCGGCTTCCTCATCTTCCTGATGCTTTTCCTGGGCCTGGTGGACTTCAGCCGCCTGCTCTACACTTGGGCCGCCGCCAATGAGGCCGCCCGCGCGGGTGCACGCTATGCGGTGGTGTGCGACGACACCACACAAAAGACCACGGTCTTGACCTATATGCAGGCGCGGCTTCCGCAAATCAACGACATCGATATCGCCTGGTCGCCAAGCGGCTGCACGACGGCTACCTGCCAGGGCGCCACGGTGACCATCACCGACCTGAAATTCCAGTGGATTGCCCCCCTCGTGGGCAAAGGCCTGCAAGCAGCCATACCGATGCCGAAGTTTTCCACCTACCTGCCACGCGAGGCCATGCGCAAGGACCCCAACAGCGCCACGGCTTGCGCCTCCTAACCAACGAGATCCCCACCATGAAAATCGCAATCATCTCTCCCAATGTCGCGCACCAGGGCGACATGGCGCAAGCACTGCAGGAGCGGGGGCACCAAGTACTGAGCTTTGACGGTGGCAAGACCCGCATGCCCATGATCGCCGAGCGCGAACGGCCCGACCTGATGGTGGTGGATGGCATGTGCTGCGATCCCGACGAGCTGGCGCCGGTGGAATATGTGACCACGCATTTTCCGCACACGTCAGTGCTGCTGCTGTGCGCCCTGCAGACGCCGGAATTCCTGTTGCGCTCGATGCGCGCCGGCGTGCGCGAAGTGCTGGCGTCGCCCGCCGAGCCCGAGGCGCTGCAAGCAGCAGTGGCGCGCATCGCAGCCAAACAGGCCAAGTCGCAGGCCGGGCAGGAGTCCGCGCACGCGCAGGTGCTTGCCTTTGTGCCGTGCAAGGGCGGCAGCGGCGCCACCTTCCTGGCCACCAGCCTGGCATGGGAGCTGGCGCGCAGCCACCCGGTGCTGCTGATCGACCTGAACCTGCAATTTGGCGATACGCTGGCCTACCTGCACGAAGGCCTGCCCAGTTCGACACTGGCCGATGTGGCCCGCGACATCCACCGGCTGGACGCCTCCTTTCTGGCCGCCAGCACCGTCAAGGTAACGCCGCAGCTGCATGTACTGGCCTCGCCAGCCGATGCGACGCAGGCGCTGGAAGTCAAACCCGAACATATCGATGCAGTCCTGCGCGTGGTCGCGCAGCAATACGACTTCGTGCTGCTCGACATAGGTCGCGTGCTCGACCCACTGGCGTTGCGCGCACTGGACCAGGCGCAGCAGATCGTGCCCGTGCTGCTGCCCAATGTGCCCGCCGTGCGCAATGCACAGCGGCTGCTGCATATGTTCCGCGCGCTGGGCTACCCTGAAAGCCGCCTGCATCCGGTACTGAACCGGACGGACCGCCATACCGATATCGGCCTGCCCGAAGTGCGCAAGGCACTGGGGATTGCCCAGCAATGGCGGGCCGTTCCCGAGTCTGCCAAGGAAGTGCAGGCCGCCATCAACAGCGGCGTGCCACTCGCCGAGACCAATCGCAGCAGCCCCGTGGTGCGCGAGCTGGCGGCCTGGGCCGAGGAATTGGCACCACAGGCACAGCAGGCCAGCGGCGGCTTTCTGAACCGGCTGTTCCACCGGGCCTGATGCCCACGGCCGCTTGCCATCATCCAGAGAAGGAGGCCCATCATGTCATTGCGAGACCTGCTCAGCACACCGGTGGCCCGCGCGCGGCCGCACCTGGCACCCGCCTCGAACCTGGACGCGGACGATGCCCTGATTGCCGCTCCGGCGCCAGGCACCTCGGCAGCGTACATGGCGCTCAAGGGGCGCATCCACACCAAGCTGGTGGAGCGCTTCGACCTGGCGGCGCTTGAGGCTCTGCCGCCACAGACGCTGCGCAACGAGATAGCAGCACTCACCGAACGGCTGCTGGAAGAAGACCCCACCGCCATCAACGATGTGGAGCGGCGCCTGCTGACCCGGGACATCCAGCACGAGATGCTGGGCTTCGGCCCGCTGGAGCTGCTGATGGCCGACCCCACGGTGTCGGACATCCTGGTGAACCGCCACGACCAGGTGTACGTGGAGCGCTACGGCCGCCTGGAACTGACGCCAGTGGTGTTCGCTGACGACAAGCACCTGCTGCGCATCATCGACAAGATCGTCTCGCGCATCGGCCGGCGCATCGACGAATCCAGCCCCATGGTGGATGCGCGCCTGCCCGACGGCTCGCGCGTGAACGCGGTGATTGCCCCGGTGGCGCTCGACGGGCCCATGATGTCCATCCGCCGCTTCGCACGCACACCCCTGCGCATGGACAACCTGGTGAACGAACTCAAAAGCCTGACGCCAGGCATGGCCACGGTGCTGGAAGCGCTGGCCAAGGCCAAGGTCAACATGCTGATCTCGGGCGGCACCGGCGCGGGCAAGACGACACTGCTCAACATCCTGTCGGGCTACATCCCCGAGGAGGAACGCATCGTCACCATCGAGGATGCAGCCGAATTGCAACTGCAGCAGCCCCATGTGGCGCGCATGGAAACGCGTCCGCCCAATATCGAGGGGCGCGGCGAGATCACGCAGCGGGCGCTGGTGCGCAATGCGCTGCGCATGCGGCCCGACCGCATCGTGATCGGCGAGGTGCGCGGCGCCGAAGCCGTGGACATGCTGCAGGCCATGAACACCGGCCATGAGGGCTCTCTCACCACCATCCACGCCAACACGCCGCGCGACGCGCTGGCGCGGCTGGAGAACATGATCGGCATGGCCAACCTGAACCTGCCGCACCGCGCGGCGCGGCAGCAGATTGCCTCGGCCATCACCGCCGTGGTACAGGTGCTGCGGCTCACGGACGGCCGCCGCAAGGTGACCAGCATCCAGGAGATCACCGGCATGGAGGGCGAGGTCATCACCATGCAGGAGATCTTCGCCTACACGCAGACTGGCGTGGGCGCCAACGGGCAGGTGGAAGGCTACTTCCATGCCACCGGGGTGCGCCCCCGGTTCAGCGACCGGCTGCGCAGCTTCGGCATCGTGCTGCCGGATACCTGCTTCGACCCAGGCAAACGATTCGAGTAGGCATACCCCACCCATTTTCTGCAGGAGCCATCGCCATGCCGCAACTGCCTATCTTCAATTCGTTCCTCCCCATCGTCGTACTGGTCTTTCTGGCGGTGCTGCTGCTGTTCGCCGGCAGCCGTCTGCTATGGAGGCAATACAAGAGTCCCGAGGCGCAGCGGCTGCAGCGGCGACTCAGGGCGCTATCGGCCGCGCACGACCACAGTACGCAGTCACTGCTGGTGAAAGAGCGGGTGCTGAGCGAAGTGCCCGTTCTGCAGCGTGCATTGCTGGGCATGCCGCGCGCGCATGTGCTGGATCGCGCCATCCTGCAGGCAGGGCTGGACTGGAGCGTTTCGGGCCTGCTGCTGGGCTGCGCAGCGCTGTTTGCCCTGGGGATGATGGTCGTGCTGGCGCTGAACCAGGCACTGGTGCTGGCGCTGGTGGCTGGCGCCGTGCTGGCGGCGCTGCCTCTGCTGTACCTGCAGCGCAGGCGTAACCAGCGCCTGCAGCAGTTGGAGCGCCAGTTGCCCGAGGCGCTGGACTTGATCGCACGCGCATTGCGGGCCGGCCATGCCTTCTCGGCCGGACTACAGATGGTGGGCGATGAGATGGCCGAACCTATCGCCGGCGAGTTCCGCCTGGTGCATGACGAAGTGAACTACGGCACCTCGCAGGAACAGGCCCTGAGCAACCTGGGTGAGCGCGTGCCCCTCACCGACCTGCGCTACTTCATCGTCGCTGTGATTATCCAGCGCGAGTCGGGTGGCAACCTGACCGAGGTGCTGACCAACCTGAGCCGCCTGATCCGCGAACGGCTCAAGCTGCAGGCCAAGATACGCGTGCTGTCGTCCGAGGGCCGGCTGTCGGCATGGATCCTGGCGCTCATGCCATTCGCGCTGGGCACGCTGCTGTACCTGTTCAACCGCGAGTTCATGGAACCGCTGTGGAACGACCCCATCGGCATCACGATGCTGCAGTGGCTGGCCGTGATGATGGTGCTGGGCGTGCTGCTGCTGCGCCACATCATCCGCATCCGCGTATGAAACCGCTGAAAACCGGGAGGCTACCATGCTGACAATTGCCCTGTTGACCTTTTTTGCGGTCATGCTGGCGGCACTGGCCCTGCGGCTGTGGCTCACGCCCACCACCACGGAGCAGCGCCTGAAGACGCTGGCACCATCGCCTGACAACGACTGGAAGGAGACCGTAGTCAAGCTGGTGGGGCCCTTCGCACACCTGTCCTCGCCCACTGAGGGGATGAATGCCACTCCTCTACGCTTGCGCCTGCTGAACGCCGGAATCCGCCACGAAGATGCACCGCTGGTCTACTTTGGCGCCAAGACGCTGCTGCCGCTGCTGGCAGCGGTGGGCATGTATTCGCTGCTGCTGGCCACCGGCACCACCGATACCGCCATCCTTGTGTTCTGGGTGGCAACGTCGGCACTGCTGGCCTGCTACCTGCCCAACCTGACGCTGCGTTGGATGGCCGCACGGCGCAAGCGCGAGATTTTCGAGAGCTTTCCCGACGCCGCCGACCTGATGCTGGTCTGCGTGGAGGCCGGCATGGGCCTGGATGCCGCACTGGGCAAGGTGACAGAGGAGATGCGCATCAAGAGCGAGGCGCTTGCCGAGGAGCTGCACTGGACCAATCTCGAAATGCGCGCTGGCAGCACCCGTGAACGGGCCCTCCGCAATCTGGCCGCCCGCACCAATGTAGGCGAGATCCAGACCTTCTCCGCCATGCTGATGCAGGCAGACAAGTTCGGCACCAGCATCGGCGATTCGCTACGGGTCTTCTCGGACGACCTGCGCCACAAGCGGCAGATGCGCGCCGAGGAACTGGCAGCAAAGATCCCCACCAAGATGCTGTTTCCGCTGGTGATGTTCATCTTCCCGGCCATCATCATGGTGGTGCTGGGGCCGGCGATCATCCGCATCGTGCGCCTCGTGATGCCGATGATCGGCGGCCAGTGGTGAGCCATCCAAGGCGGAGCCATAACAACTGAGGAAGACTCCTCCGGTTTCTCCAGCTTTCTGATGGGAGGGTACGTCGAGCCATGCTTGACCATCTAACGCCCCGCAAGGCCCTGCTCCTTGCCCTGCTCATCATGCTGCTGGCCGTTGCCAAGCAGTGCGCGGACCAGATCCCCTTGCTCGCGACAGCGAATCTGACCAACCCGGATAGCTACTACAAGCTGGTGCTGCTGCGCGAATACACGCCGCAGACCGGCTTCCAGTACATGGCGCGTGACAACGCCCCTGATGGCAGCTACCTGCATTGGTCGGCCGTGCATTCATGGACGGTGCTCATGCTGGCACGGGGGTTGATGGCATGTGGGCTCGGCCAGGACACCGCCCTGCTCTGGGCTGGCGGCGGCCTGACCGTGATCTGCGTGCTGCTGCTGGCGGCGCTCGTGGCGAGGGCGATCATTGGCCAGGGTGGACGGCTGGCTGCCGTGGTCTCGGCGCTGGTCCTGGCCACGAGCGCTCCCCTGTGGGCATATGGGCAGTTGATCCAGATCACCCATCACGTCTTCATGCTGGTGCCCTTGGCGGCCGCCACCTGCTTTCTTCTGCGCGGCGGGTCCGTGTCGCCTCTGCAGGCCGGCAGAGCAGATCTGGCGGGCGGTCTCCTGCTGGGCCTGGCCCTGTGGACTTCGCCCGAAACCATGCCGCTGGTCGTGGCGCTGGCGGCCATGCGGGCCGCCCGGCGCCTGCAGGCACCACCCCAGGAAGAGCCTTGCTGGCCTGTAGCCGTCGGCCTGCTGGCCATGCTGGCTTGGGGCTGGCACGTGGACCCACCACCTCCGACCTTCAGCGCCTGGGCCCTGGACCATGTCAGCCTGGCCTGGCTGCTGCTGGCCACGCTGCTCGCAGGCCTGCTGGCACTGACGGATGTGCTAACCCGGCGCGCCGTGGAATGGCCCCTGTCATTTCCCGCGCTGACGGGAGCCACGCTGCTGGCAGGGGGCATCTGGCTGTTCGCCGTCCCCGGGGCGCTCGCCGGGCCCCAGGGTCTCATTCCGGACGAGATCAAGGGCATATGGTGGGCGCAGATCGGAGAACTGCAAGCTGCTGGCAAGCCGCATGAGTGGTTGGTGCTCATGTTCATGCCGATGCTCGCGGGCACATTTCTGCTGTATGTCGCCTGGCGCGAGCACAGCCTGTGGCTGACCGTGCTGGCGGTGACGACGCTGGCTTATGGGGCGCTCGGTGCCTGGCATATCCGCATGGGCGCAGCGGCTGCTTTCGTGACCGCTCTGGCCTATGGCATGGCACTGGCACGGCAGCATGCCTTTTCCACTGCATCGGTACACCAGCTATCCGCGCGCGAGCAGTGGCGTGCGGCCGCACTGCTTCTTCTGCCGCCGCTCCAGGTCGGCCTCGCATTGGGCCTGGCCGCGCTCCAGCCCGCGGAAAAGAAGGACGAAGCCAAGAGCGGCTGCCATCTGGCGGACATTGCGCAGCAACTGAACAGCCTGCCGCCCGGCACCATGCTCGCGTCCACCAATCTGGGGCCAGAGCTGCTATGGCGCACCCATCACAAGGTAGTGGCCGGCAACTACCACCACAATGTCTCGGGCATCGTCGATGTCTTCCGCGTATGGCTCAGCCTGCCACCGGATGCCCAGGCGCAGGACATCATCGCTCGCCGCCGGATTGACTATGTGCTGGAGTGCGGCCTGCTGCCGATTCCACCCAAGGCCCGCAACACCTTGCTAGGCCGGGTGAGCCAGGGCGAGGAAATCAGTTGGCTGCCGCAACGCGAACAATTGGGCGCCTGGTGGCTGTACGAGCGCGTCTCGGATGGAGATGCGGGGAAATAGCGCCACAGCACCAGGGTCACCACACCACCGGCTCCGGCTCCAGCCGGATGCCGAAGCGCTCGTACACGCTGGTCTGGATGGCGCGGGCCAGCGTCATCACCTCGCCGCCGGTCACGCTGTTCTCGCCGCTGCCCTGGTTGACCAGCACCAGCGCCTGCTTGTCGTAGACGCCGGCCTTGCCGATGGACTTGCCGCGCCAGCCGCAGGCGTCGATCATCCAGCCCGCCGCCAGCTTGATGCTGCCGTCCAGCATGGGGTAATGCACGATCTTGGGTTCGAGGGCGATGATGTCGGCGCACTGCTCGGCCGTCACCGTGGGGTTCTTGAAGAAGCTGCCCGCGTTGCCGATCGCCGCCGGGTCGGGCAGCTTGGCGCGGCGGATCTCGCAGACCCAGTCGAAGATGTCGCGCCCCGTGGGCCGCTCCACGCCTTTCTCGGCCTGCTTGCGGGTCAGGTCCAGGTAACTCAGCTCGGGCCTCCAGGGCTTGGGCAGCGCCAGGCGCACGCGGGTGATGACGGCGCGGCCCGCCAGCCCCATGCCGCGCGGCACCGCGCCGCCGGGCTGGCGCATCAGCGTCGACAGCGGCAGCGTCTCGGCAGGCTGGTGCTTGAAGACCGAGTCGCGGTAGCCGAAGGCGCACTGTGCGGCGTCGAGCGAAAAGCTCTGGCCGCTGACCAGATCGACGGCATCGAGCGAGTCGAAGCGGTCCTGCAGCTCCACGCCATAGGCGCCGATGTTCTGCACCGGCGCAGCGCCCACGGTGCCAGGGATCAGCGCCAGGTTTTCCAGGCCCGGCAGGCCCTGGTCCAGCGTCCAGGCCACGGTGTCGTGCCAAACCTCGCCCGCGCCGATCTCGACGATGAAGGCCTTGTCGGTTTCGGCCACCACGCGGCGGCCCTTGATTTCCATCTTGAAGACCGTGGGTTCCACATCGCCGGTCAGTACGATGTTGCTGCCGCCGCCCAGCACCACCACGTCGCGGCTGGCGCCGGCGGGCGGCTTCTCGATGAACCGGCGGATATCCTCCGCGTCCTGCACCCGCACCAGCGAAGCGGCGCGGGCCATGATGCCAAACGTGTTGTACTGCTGCAGGGGGACAAATTTCTCGACTAACATCGGTAGATTGTCGCACCGGTGGTGCGCTCCCCATTGCAAAGGAAGAACCCATGCCATCGTTTGACACGGTTTGCGAAGCCGATTTCGTGGAAGTGAAGAATGCCGTCGACAACTCCGCCAAGGAGATCGGCACGCGCTTCGACTTCAAGGGCACCTCGGCCGGCATCGAGCTGAAGGACAAGGAAATCACCCTGTTCGGCGATGCCGATTTTCAACTGCAGCAGGTCGAGGAAATCCTGCGGAGCAAGCTCACCAAGCGCAATGTGGACGTGCGCTTCCTCGACAAGGGCAGCGTGCAGAAGATCGGCGGCGACAAGGTCAAGCAGGTCATCAAGGTGCGCAACGGCATCGAGTCGGAACTCGCCAAGAAGATCCAGAAGCTGGTGAAGGAAAGCAAGATCAAGGTGCAGGCCGCCATCCAGGGCGATGCCGTGCGCGTGACCGGCACCAAGCGCGACGACCTGCAGGCCGTGATGGCGCTGCTCAAGAAGGACGTGTCGGAAGTGCCGCTGTCGTTCAACAACTTCCGCGACTGAGCAACACCGCGTAAGAAAAACCAGCCCTGGTGGCTGGTTTTTTCATGCCCGAGCCGGCCAGACCAGCGAGCGCAGGGCCCACAGGCCCAGCAGCGGGCCGGGCAGCAGCAGCCATAGCGCCTGCTCGCCCCAGCGCCCGATCACGGCGCCGAGCAGCAGCATGGAGACCACCGAGATCAGGAAGCCGATGCCGTTCTGCATGACCAGCGCCAGCCCCAGCAAGGGCTGCGGCGCGGCCTGCGACGACAGCGCCGAAAACTGCGGCGAATCGGCCACCACCAGCACGCCCCACAGCACCAGCAGCAACAGGCGCCACGGCACGGCAGTGGCCGGCACCAGCGGATACAGCGCACAGATCAGCCCCGAGCCCGCCAGCGCGATGAAGGCCACCCGGGCGCTGCCCAGGCGGCGCACCGCATACCCGCCGGCCAGGCAGCCGAGCGCGCCGATGCCGATCACCAGCGCCGCCAGCCAGCCATACCAGGCAGCAGGCCCCTGCGTTGGCGAGGCATCGCCAAAAGACGCAACCACCCTCGCGCCCAGCAAGGGTACCACCGCCCAGAATGCATAGAGTTCCCACATGTGGCCGAAATAGCCGCCCGCGGAGGCCCGCAGCGCCTTGTTGCGGGCCAGCACCCGCAGATCCTGCAGGCTCAGCCGCAGCGCAGGTGCAGACGCCGGCCGGAAAGCCCCGTCGCCCACCGCCGCCACCATGGCGCCGCCCAGCACCGCCAGCAACGAGGAGCCGATCAGCACATATTCCCACGGCCACACGATCCCATAGGCCCGCAAAGCGTGCGGCATGGCAGTGCCCAGCGTGAGCATGGCGACCAGCCAGGCCAGCGCCAGCGCCGGCTTGCCGCCCACCCACTGCACCACCAGCTTCATGCCCAGGGGATAGATGCCGGCGATGCACACGCCGACCACCGCCCGGATCCACCACGCGGCGCCAAAGCCCAGGCCGGGCAGCACCAGCGCGGCATTGGCCAGCGCGCCGACCAGGCAGCTGGCGGCAAAGATCCGGCTGGCCGGCCAGCGGTCAGCCATGCCGCTCAGGGCGATCAGGAACGAGCCCGTGATGAAACCCATCTGCGTGGCGACCAGCAGCCACGAGAACTCCGCCGTCTGCAGGTGCCAACGCGCCATCAGCCCCGAGGCCGCGCCGGCCGGGCTGAACCACAGCGAGGTGCCCAGGCACTGCGACAGCACGACCACTGCCAGCCCCATCCTCTGCCAGGCAGAGGTGGTGGGGGGCGCGTGATCACGGGGAGTCATGTCAGCTCAAGATCGGCCGGGCCTATTTCTTCTTCTGCCCCAGCTTCGATTCCTTGCCTTCGATCAGGCGCTGGATGTTGACGCGGTGGCGGTAGATCAGCAGGGCCGACATCAGCACGATGGCGATGCAGATCCATTTGTCGAACTCCCAGGCCACGCCGCCGCCCAGCACGTAGTACACCGGCGCGAACACCGAGGCCACCAGTGCCGCCAGCGACGAATAGCGGAAGAACACGGCGATGATGATCCAGGTCAGCAGCGTGGCCAGCGCCAGCCAGCCGCTGAAGCCCAGCAGCACGCCCAGTGCCGTGGCGACGCCCTTGCCGCCCTCGAACTTGAAGAACACCGGCCACAGGTGGCCGAGGAAGGCGCCCAGCCCCGCCAGCGCCATCGTGCCCTCGCCCAGGCCGTAGGGCTTGCCGAACCAGGCCACCAGCGCCACTGCCAGCCAGCCCTTGGCGGCATCGAGCGCCAGCGTGGCCACGGCCGCCGCCTTGGAGCCCGAGCGCAGCACATTGGTGGCGCCGGGGTTCTTGCTGCCATAGGTGCGCGGGTCGTTCAGCCCCATGACGCGGCTGACAATGACCGCAAAGGACAGCGAGCCCAGCAGATAGGCCGCAATGGCAACGAGGATCGGGTACACCATGGTCATGGCCGCAATTTCATAGTTCTACAGAGGCCGTTATTCTGCCAGCGCGCACTGCACCGGCACGGCATGCAGCAGTTCAGCACAAACCCGGGGATCGAGCTGCACCAGAAAACCGCGCCGCCCGCCGTTGATGGCAATGCGCGGCAGCGCGAGGATGCTCTGCTCCATATACACCGGCATGGCCTTGCGGGTGCCGAAGGGCGAGGTGCCGCCCACCAGGTAGCCGCTGTGGCGGTTGGCCACTTCGGGCTTGCAGGGCTCGACCGACTTGGCGCCGATCTGCCGCGCCAGGTTCTTGGTGGACACCTTGCGGTCGCCATGCATCAGCACGATCAGTGGCCGGGCGTCCTGGTCCTGCATCACCAGGGTCTTGACCACCACGTGCTCGTCCAGGCCGAGCTGCCGCGCCGACTCCTCGGTGCCGCCGTGCTCCACATAGTCGTATGGGTGTTCGCTGAAATCCACCTTCGCCGCGCGCAGCATCTGGGTGGCGGGCGTTTCTGAGATATGGTTGTTCTTCTTGGCCATGCGTCCCTCGCTCAGAAGCTGCCGGCAAACTGGTAGCGCGACGCCGGGTGCCACATCTTGGCCACCGACGCCACCTGCTGCATCGACAGCGTGCGGCGCCACAGCACCAGAGACGGCTCCTGCGCCCCCATGCGCAGCACGTCGCGCACCTCGGGCGGCGGCATGCAGGCCTCGATGCGGAAGGACACCCCCTGCAGCGGCGCCACCCGCGTCAGGTAGGCATTCGGCGTCTGCGTGTGGAAGTCGCAGGCCATGTAGTCCGGCGCCACCGCCGGGTTAACGTAGCGGTCTTCCCACTGGATGGGCTGGTCGTTCTCCAGGTGCAGGACGATGGAGTGGAACAGCGGCGCCCCGACCGGCAGCCCGAAATGGCCGGCCAGCCCGTCGCGCGCCGTGGCGCGCTCCAGCAGGTGCAGTTCGCTGCGGTGGACATGGCCGCGAGCCGCGATCTCGTCGGCGATATTGCGCAGCGACACCAGCGTGGCCTGGTACTTCTGCTGCGCCACGAAGGTACCCGAGCCCTGCACGCGCACCAGCAACTGCTCGGCGGTGAGTTCGCGCAGCGCGCGGTTCACGGTCATGCGCGAGACGCCAAAGGACTTGGACAGGGCGTCCTCGCTGGGAATGGCGTCCCCCTCGCGCCAGGTGCCCCCCTGGATCTGCGCCAGCACATGCGCCTTGACACGTTCGAAAGCCGGCTGCTTGCCGCCGGAAACCACGGGCTCAGAGTTCATACGGGAAAACACCTAACCCAATTCGGGATCGATTGTATTGACGGCCCTATTCTCGCATGGTCCAATTTGTATATACAACTTAGACAAATAAACATCTATTTGTATTATCAATAGAGACAAGCCGCCCGTAAGGAAACCTATGCAACCCACCAAGTCCGTCGCCCATGGTGCCGTCGAGACCCGCACCATCGACATGGTTCCGGAGCAGGAGCGCCACGGCTCCAGCTGGAGCCAGTTCACACTCTGGTTCGGCGCCAATTGCCAGATCACCGCGATCGTCGACGGTGCGCTGGCCATCGTGTTCGGCGCCGAGGCCATGACCGCGATCATCGGCCTGCTGATCGGCAACATCCTCGGCGGCATCGTCATGGCGCTGCACTCCGCCCAGGGCCCGCGCCTGGGGCTGCCACAGATGATCTCCAGCCGCGTGCAGTTCGGCGTCAAGGGCGCCTCGCTGCCGCTGGTGCTGGTGGTGCTGATGTACCTGGGCTTCGCCGCCACGGGCACGGTGCTGTCCGGCCAGGCCATCAACCGCATGTTCGGCTTCTCGTCCCCCGAGACCGGCATGGTCATCTTCGGCGCGCTGACCTCCCTCGTCGCCGTGGTGGGCTACCGCCTGATCCACGTGCTGGGCCGCGTGGCCACGGTGATCGGGCTGCTGGGCTTCGCCTACCTGGCCGTGCGCCTGGGCACGCAGTACGACGTGGCCGGCGCCTTCGGCCAGAAGCCCTTCACCTGGGCCACCTTCCTGCTCGCGGTTGCCTTGTCGGCCGGCTGGCAGATGACCTTCGCGCCCTACGTGGCCGACTACTCGCGCTACCTGCCGTCCAAGACCTCCACCGCTCGCGCCTTCACCACCACCTTCCTGGGCAGCGTGATCGGCGCGCAGATCGCCATGACGCTGGGCGTGCTGATCGCCGCTCTGGGCGGCCAGTTCCTGAAGAACCAGGTCGGCTTCCTCGGCGACCTGGCCGGCCCCGCCGCCATCGTGATCTATCTGGTGATCGTGTCGGGCAAGCTGACGGTGAACTGCCTCAACGCGTACGGCGGCTGCATGACCATCCTGACCACGGTCAGCGGCTTCAACAACAAGACGCAGATCTCGGCCGCCGCGCGCATCGCCTACATCATCGGCTTCGTGCTGCTGTCGCTGGGGGTGGCCCTGCTGGCCAGCGCCGACTTCCTGAACAACTTCAAGAACTTCATGCTGCTGCTGCTGACCTTCTTCGTGCCGTGGAGCGCGGTGAACCTGGTGGACTACTACCTGGTGTCCAAGGAGCGGGTCGACATTCCCGCGCTGTACGACCCCCAGGGCCGCTACGGCAGCTACAACTTCATGGCGCTGGGCTGCTATGTGCTGGGCATCCTGGTGCAGATCCCGTTCCTGAACCAGGCCCTGTACAAAGGCCCGGTGGCCGTGATGCTCGGCGGCGCCGACATCTCCTGGATCGTCAGCCTGGTCGTGACCTCGCTGGTGTACTACCCGCTGGCCAAGCGCAGCATGGATGTGCCGCAGCAGATGGTCTATCCCGCCAGCAGCACGCCTGCCCCCGCAGCCCCCCAGCCCGGCGCGTATGCCGCGGCGACCCACATTCACGCCAAGCCTTGATGGCTGGCCCCTCCTCCCATTCCCCCTTTTTCAAAGACACCACCATGACCACCAACATCGACCCCCGCATCGACCCCACCCGCGTCATCCGCGCTCCCCGCGGCGCCCAGCTCCACTGCAAGAACTGGATCGCCGAGGCGGCCTACCGCATGCTGCAGAACAACCTCGACCCCGAGGTGGCCGAGAACCCGCAGGCCCTGGTGGTCTACGGCGGCATCGGCCGCGCGGCGCGCAACTGGGAATGCTTCGACCAGATCCTGGCCTCGCTCAAGGACCTGAACGAGGACGAGACCCTGCTGGTGCAGTCGGGCAAGCCCGTCGGCGTGTTCAAGACCCATGCGGGCGCGCCCCGCGTACTGCTGGCCAACTCCAACCTGGTGCCGCAATGGGCCAACTGGGAACACTTCAATGAACTCGACCGCAAAGGCCTGTTCATGTACGGCCAGATGACGGCCGGCAGCTGGATCTACATCGGCAGCCAGGGCATCGTGCAGGGCACGTTCGAGACCTTCGTCGAAGCCGGCCGCCAGCACTACAACAACGACCTCTCGGGCAAGTGGATCCTGACCGCCGGCCTCGGCGGCATGGGCGGCGCCCAGCCGCTGGCGGCCACGCTGGCCGGCGCCTGCTCGCTGAACATCGAATGCCAGCAAAGCAGCATCGACTTCCGCCTGCGCTCGCGCTACCTCGACGAGCAGGCCACCGACCTGGACGACGCGCTGGCCCGCATCCAGCGCTACACGCAGGAGAAGAAGGCCATCTCCATCGGCCTGCTGGGCAATGCCGCCGAGATCCTGCCCGAGCTGGTGCGCCGCGCCCAGGCCGGCGGCATCAAGCCCGACCTGGTGACCGACCAGACCTCGGCCCACGACCTCATCAACGGCTACCTGCCTGTTGGCTGGAGCGTGGCGCAGTGGAAGGCCGCCCAGCGCGACCCAGCCCAGCACGCCAAGCTGACCGATGCCGCCGCCCGCGGCTGCGCCGTGCATGTGCAGGCCATGCTGGACTTCCAGGCCATGGGCATCCCCACGGTGGACTACGGCAACAACATCCGCCAGGTCGCCAAGGACATGGGCGTGGAGAACGCCTTCGACTTCCCCGGCTTCGTGCCGGCCTACATCCGCCCGCTGTTCTGCGAGGGCAAGGGCCCGTTCCGCTGGGTGGCGCTGTCGGGTGATCCGGAAGACATCTACAAGACCGACGCCAAGATCAAGGAACTGTTCCCGAACAACAAGCACACGCACCGCTGGCTCGACATGGCGCGCGAGCGCATCGCCTTCCAGGGCCTGCCGGCACGCATCTGCTGGCTGGGCCTGGGCGAGCGCCACCTGGCGGGCCTGGCCTTCAACGAGATGGTGAAGAATGGCGAACTCAAGGCCCCCATCGTCATCGGCCGCGACCACCTGGACACCGGCTCGGTGGCCAGCCCCAACCGCGAGACCGAGTCCATGAAGGACGGCACCGACGCCGTCTCCGACTGGCCGCTGCTCAACGCGCTGCTCAACACCGCCGGCGGCGCCAGCTGGGTCAGCCTGCACCATGGCGGCGGCGTGGGCATGGGCTACTCTCAGCACTCGGGCATGGTCATCGTGGCCGACGGCACCGACGCCGCGGCCGACCGCCTGGCGCGCGTGCTGGTCAACGACTGCGGCTCGGGCGTGATGCGTCATGCCGACGCGGGCTACGAGCTGGCCATCGAGACCGCGCGCAAGCAAGGGCTCAAGCTGCCGATGATCAAATAAGCACACACCGCGAACCACAGACCCCACGGAGGAAAGAACATGGCCCACCTGCCTATCAACCCCGGCCACCTGCGCCTTGCCGAACTGCGCCAGTGCTATGAGCAGCCGGTGCAACTGCAGCTCGACGCCAGCGCCGGCGCGGCCATAGCCGCCTCCGTGGCCTGTGTCGAGAAGATCATCGCCGAAGGCCGCACAGCCTACGGCATCAATACCGGCTTCGGCCTGCTGGCCTCGACCAAGATCGCACCCGAGGACCTGGCCCGGCTGCAGCGCTCGCTGGTGCTGTCCCACGCCGCCGGCGTGGGCGAGGCGCTGGACGATGCCATGGTGCGCCTCATCATGGTGCTCAAGATCAACAGCCTGGCGCGCGGCATCTCCGGCATCCGCCGCGTCGTCATCGACAGCCTGATCGCGCTGGTCAACGCCGAGGTCTATCCGCACATCCCGCTCAAGGGCTCGGTCGGCGCCTCGGGCGACCTGGCGCCGCTGGCCCACATGTCGCTGCTGCTGCTGGGCGAAAGCCGGGCCCGCCACCGCGGCGAATGGCTGCCCGCCAAGGAGGCCCTGGCCGTCGCCGGCCTGCAGCCGCTGACGCTGGCCGCCAAGGAAGGCCTGGCGCTGCTCAACGGCACCCAGGTGTCCACCGCCTATGCGCTGCGCGGCCTGTTCGAGGCCGAGGATCTGCTCGCCGCCGGCCTGGTCTGCGGCAGCCTCAGCGTGGAGGCACTGCTCGGCTCGCGCCTGCCCTTCGACGCACGCATCCACGCCGCGCGCGGCCAGCCCGGCCAGATCGACGTGGCCGCGGCCTTCCGCGACCTGCTCACGCCGGCCAGCGAAGTGGGCGAGTCGCACCGGGACTGTGACAAGGTGCAGGACCCGTACTCGCTGCGCTGCCAGCCCCAGGTCATGGGTGCGTGCCTCACGCAGCTGCGCCAGGCCGCCGAGGTGCTGGCCATCGAGGCCAATGCCGTGTCCGACAACCCGCTGGTGTTCGCCGAGCAGGGCGACGTGGTCTCGGGCGGCAACTTCCACGCCGAGCCGGTGGCCATGGCGGCCGACAACCTGGCGCTGGCGCTGGCCGAGATCGGCGCGCTGTCCGAGCGCCGCATCTCGCTGATGATGGACAAGCACATGTCGCAGCTGCCCCCGTTCCTGGTGAACAACGGCGGCGTGAACTCCGGCTTCATGATCGCCCAGGTCACGGCCGCGGCCCTGGCCTGCGACAACATCTCGCTGGCGCATCCGGCCAGCGTGACCAGTCTGCCCACCTCGGCCAACCAGGAAGACCACGTCTCGATGGCGCCGAACGCCGGCAAGCGCCTGTGGGCCATGGCCGAGAACGTGCGCGGCATCCTCGCCATCGAATGGCTGGGCGCCTGCCAGGGCCTGGACTTCCGCGGCGGCCTGAAGACCTCGCCCAAGCTCGAGCAAGCCCGCGGCCTGCTGCGCGCCAGCGTGCCCTTCTACCAGGAAGACCGCTTCTTCGCGCCGGACATCGAGGCCGCCAGCACCCTGCTCGCCAGCGGCCGCCTGAGCAGCCTGGTAGCGGCCGACCTGCTGCCCAGCCGCTGAGAACGCGGGCACGGCAGCTATACAAACAGGAGCTTCTTGCGCTTGATAGACAAGCACTTCAGCGATGATTCATATCAGAACCATTGCTAATCAAGCGCAAGGCGCTATCAAATTAAAATCATTCTTTTCAGGACTCCCGCCATGACGACCGCTGCAACGCCCAGCCCTTCCGCCGACGGACGCTGGCTCAACCTGCGCCTGGCGCCCGCGCTGTTCGCCGCCGATGCGCCGCTGGCCGACGGCGAGGCGGCCTGCATCGTGGTGCAGCAGGGCCGCATCGCCTGGGTGGGGCCGCAGCAGCAGGTGCCGGCCGCCTACGCCGCCCTGCCCGCGCACGACGGCGGCGGGCAGCTCGCCACGCCGGGCCTGATCGACTGCCACACCCACCTGGTCTATGGCGGTCAGCGCGCCAACGAATTCGCCATGCGCCTGGCCGGCGCCAGCTACGAAGAGATCGCGCGCGCCGGCGGCGGCATCGTCTCCAGCGTGAAGGCGACCCGCCAAGCCAGCGAGGACGAGCTCTACGCGCTGGCCCTGCCGCGCCTGCAAAGCCTGCTGCGCGAAGGCGTGTGCGCCATCGAGATCAAGTCGGGCTACGGGCTGGCGCTGGAGCACGAGCGCAAGCAGCTGCGCGTGGCGCGCCGCCTGGGCGAGGACCTGGGCGTCACCGTGCGCACCACCTTCCTCGGCGCGCACGCGCTGCCGCCCGAATATGCGGGGCGCAGCCAGGACTACATCGACCTCGTCTGCAACGAGATGCTGCCCGCACTCGCGCAGGAAGGCCTGGTCGACGCCGTGGATGCGTTCTGCGAGCGCATCGGCTTCTCGCTGGCCGAGACCGAGCAGGTCTTCCGCGCGGCGCAGGCGCTGGGCCTGCCCGTCAAGCTGCATGCCGAGCAGCTCTCGAACATGGGCGGCGCGGCGCTGGCCGCGCGCTACGGCGCGCTGTCGTGCGACCACATCGAGCACCTCGACGCCGCCGGCATCGCCGCCATGCAGGCCGCCGGCACCGTGGCCGTGCTGCTGCCCGGCGCCTACTACTGCCTGCGCGACACCCACATGCCGCCCATCGCGGCGCTGCGCGCGGCCGGCGTGCCCATGGCCGTCTCGACCGACCACAACCCCGGCACCTCGCCGGCGCTGAGCCTGCTGCTCATGGTCAACCAGGCCTGCACCCTGTTCGGCCTGACCGTGCCCGAGGCGCTGGCCGGTGTCACCCGCCATGCGGCGCAGGCCCTAGGCCTGCAGGACACGCACGGCACGCTGGCCGCGGGCCGCCCGGCGAACTTCGTGCTGTGGCCGCTGGCGGAGGCCGCCGAGCTGGCCTACTGGCTGGGCCAGCGCCCCGCCTGCACCGTGGTGCGGCAAGGCCGCATCCACGCGCCCTGACCCTTCCCCCATCCAACCCGAAAAAAAGCGCCCCATGTCCTCCATCCCCACCGACACCACCTGGCCCTGGACCGGCCGCGTGGACACCGAAGAAACCGGCCCCACCACGCGCTGGCACCAGCGCGTGCGCCCCTTCGACGCGAACAGCGCCAGCGGCGTCGCCCTGATGGGCTTTGCCGTCGACGAAGGCGTGCGCCGCAATGGCGGGCGCCAGGGCGCCGCGGGCGGCCCGAAGGCGATGCGGTCGGTGCTGGCCAATCTGGCGCTGCACGACGACAGCATGGCCCTGTGGGATGCCGGCGATGTCTCGTGCCCCGACGGCCGGCTGGAAGCCGCGCAATCCGCACTGGCTGGCCGCGTGGCCCAGGCGCTGGCCCAGGGCTGCCGCCCGCTAGTGCTGGGCGGCGGCCACGAGGTCGCCTGGGGCAGCTTCCAGGGGCTGGCGCAGCACCTGCAGGCGCAGGGCAGCCAGCCGCGGCGCGTGCTGGTCGTCAACCTGGATGCGCACTTCGACCTGCGCACCGCCAGCGAGGCGAACTCCGGCACGCCGTTCCGCCAGATCCAGGGCTGGTGCGCCGAACAGGGCTGGCCCTTCGAGTACCGGGTCTTCGGCATCAACCGCGACGCCAACACCACGGCCCTGTTCCAGCGCGCGCACGACCTGAACGTGCCCTACTGGCTGGACGATGCGCTGCAGACGCCCGAGGGCGCTGCCCAGGCCTGCGCCGCGCTGGCCCGCGACCTGCAGGCCTGCGACGCCGCCTACCTCACGGTCTGCCTGGACGTGCTGCCGATGAGCCTGGTGCCCGGCGTCTCGGCGCCCGCCGCGCTGGGCGTGCCGCTGCCCGTGGTGCAAGGCCTGATCGATACCGTGCTGGCCAGCGGCAAGCTCGCGCTGGCCGACATCGCCGAGCTGAACCCCGCCTTCGACCGCGACGCGCACAGCGCACGCGTGGCGGCCCGCATCGCCGCGCGCATCGCGCTCGGCCCGCACCGCAACTAGCGCTCACTGCGCCGGGTCGCGCAGTTCCCAACGGATGCGGTCGATCTCGGCCAGCACCTCGGCCGGCAGGCGCGTGCCCCAGGCATCCAGGTCCTCGTCAAGCTGCGCCAGCGTGCGCACGCCGATGATGGTGCTGGCCACCTGCCATTTGGTGTAGCAGAAAGCCAGCGCCAGCGCGGCCGGCGTGAGGCCGTGGTCGCGCGCGAGCTGGTTGTAGCGCCGCGCGGCGGCCAGCGACTCGGGCCGGCCCCAGCGCTGCTTGCGCACCGATTCATAACTTGCGATGCGCGCGCCCTGCGGGGCACCGGGCCCGGTGAGACCGCTGGCATCGTACTTGCCCGTCAGCAAGCCAAAGGCGAGCGGCGAATAGGCCAGCAGCGAGACCGACAGCCGGTGGCAGCTCTCGTCCATGCCGTTCTCCCAGCTGCGGTTGACCAGGCAGTACGGGTTCTGCACCGACACCACGCGCGGCAGCCCATGCTGTTCGGCCAGGCGCACGAACTCGTGCACGCCGTAGGGTGTCTCGTTCGACAGGCCGATGTGGCGCACCTTGCCCGCCCGCACCAATCCCGCCAACGCCTCGAGCTGCTCGTGGATGGAGGTCTGCGACTCTTCCTTGGCCGGGTCGTAGTACGGGTTGCCGAAGGCCGGCACATGGCGCTCGGGCCAGTGGATCTGGTAGAGGTCGACCGCTTCGGTCCGCAGGCGGCGCAGGCTGCCCTCGCACGAGGCCACGATGTCCTGCGCCGTCAGGCCCTTGCCCTCACGTATCCACGGCATGCCGCGCGACGGCCCGGCCACCTTGGTGGCCAGCACCACCCGCTCGCGCGCGCCGGGGCGGCTGGCGAACCAGCGGCCGAGGATGGTCTCGGTGGCGCCGTAGGTGGCTTCGCGGGCCGGCACGGCGTACATCTCGGCCGTGTCCCAGAAATACACGCCGCGCTCCAGTGCCCGGTCCAGCATCGCGTGGGCTTCGGCCTCGGCCACCTGCTCGCCGAAAGTCATGGTACCCAGGCAGATGGGCGACACGCGCAGCTCACGCTGTCCCAGCCATACGTCTTGCATGCTTGTTCATCCCTTCGTCATTCGATGGAGCCAGTGTATCGGCCGCCTCTCCGCCCGCTGTCGCCCCCGCTACGGCGCGGCGGCGCGGATATGGCATGCTCGGCGCCATGCCCAGCCCCTACGTTCCGCAACGCGCCGCCGCCTCGCGGCTGCTCACCATCCGCCAGCGCCCGCTGCACCTGCTGCAATGGCCGGCCACCCAGCCCACGCAGCCCCCGCTGGTGCTGTGCCACGGCTGGATGGACGTGGGCGCGTCCTTCCAGTTCGTGGTCGATGCGCTGGACGCAGGCTTCTGCGCCCAGCGCACCATCTACGCCCTCGACTGGCGCGGCTTCGGCCGCAGCCGCAGCCTGCCGGCGCCCGACCACTTCGTCTTCGCCGATTACCTGGGCGACCTGGACGCGCTGCTCGACGAGATCGCCCCCGGCCAGGCGGTGGACCTGCTCGGCCACAGCATGGGCGGCAACGTGGTGATGATGTACGCGGGCACGCGGCCCGAGCGCGTGCGCCGCCTCGTCAACCTCGAAGGCTTCGGCATGCCGGCCACCACGCCCGACCAGGCCCCGGCGCGCTACCGCCGCTGGCTGGACGAGATGCGTGCTCAACGTGAAGAAGAAGCAGACGGCTCCGCGCTGCGCAGCTACGCCAGTGCCGCCGAGGTGGCCGCGCGCCTGCGCCGCAACAACCCGCGCCTGGCCGAGGACCGGGCCCTGTGGCTGGCCGGGCACTGGTCCGCGCCGGACGGCGCGGGCCGCTGGCGCATCCTGGGCGATGCCGCGCACAAGGTGGCCAGCGCCCAGCTCTTTCGCGCCGACGAGCTGCTGGCGCTGTATGCGGCCATCACCGCGCCCACGCTGGTGGTGAAGGCCGCGCAAGACACCATGCAGGGCTACTGGCCCGGCCGCTACGGGTTGGACGAATTCCTGGCCCGCATCCGCCGCGTGCCGCAGCTGCAGCTGGCCGACGTGGCCGATGCCGGCCACATGCTGCACCACGACCAGCCCGCGGCGCTGGCGCGGCTCATTGAGGCGTTTCTGGCAGCACCAGCTCCACACTGACCACGGTGCCGCAGGGGCCGGACTCCAGCGTCAGCAGCCCGCCGATGCGCTCGGCCCGCGCCGCCATGCTGCGCATGCCCACCGACAGGCCGGCGCGCTGCACGGCCCCCAGATCGAAGCCTATGCCGTCGTCCTCGATGCCGATGGCCAGCACGCCCGGCCGCGGCTGCGCGCAGTCCACGCGCAGGTGGCGCGCCCGGCTGTGCTTGATCACGTTGGACAGCGCCTCCTCCACCAGCCGCGTCAGGCCCAGGCACTGCAGCGCGCTGGGGCGGTAGGACTCGGCCCACTGCGGCGCAATGTTCCACTGCGAGGCCACGCCCAGCTCGTCGAGGATGCGCGTGAAGCGGTGGCGCAGTGGCGCGGCCCATTGCACTGGTGTTGCGGGCACGCTGGCGCCGGCGCTGGAGCCGTGGTCTATCACCTGGCGCAGGTCGTCGCGCAGGCTCTTGAGCAGCGACAGCACCCGCTCGTTGGGCAGCGCCTCCCTGGCCTGCTCGACCAGCGCCATGCCGCGCACCAGGCTGCCGCCCAGGCCGTCGTGCAGGTCGTGGGCGATGCGCATGCGCTCCTGCAGCTTGGCATGCTCGAGTGCCTGCGCGTGCTCGCGCGCCTGCGCCTGGGCGAGCTGCTCCCGCGCATCGGCCACGCGCTCGGCCAGCGTGTGGTTGAAGCGCTCCATGTTGCGCATCTGCTGCACCAGCTGCCCGCCCAGCAGCAGCATCACCAGCACGATCACCAGCAGCCCGCTCATCGCCGCCCAGTCGCGCGCCACCTGCCAGCGGTCCAGCACCGAGAACAGGTTGTTCAGCGCCACCACCACGAACACCAGCCAGCACAGCGCCAGCAGCATGTGCCGCATCTTGCGGCCCCCGGGCCGGGGGCGCCAGGCGTGCCACTGGAACTGCAGGCCGTTCAGCAGGAACACCGCCATCGCCCCCTGCCACACCATGCCGAACCACGCGCCGGCCGCCTCGCGCGGCGCCAGCACCGCGGCCCCGGCGCCCAGGGCCGCCAGCCCCCACAGCACGCGCTCCACGCGCGGCAGCTGCTGCCCGCCAAAGCGCAGCGTGAACATGCACACGCACAGCACATAGCCCACCAGCGCCACCAGGCTGAAGCGGCTGCGGGCCAGCGAATCGGGCCAGGGCCACGGCGTTTCGGCCAGGTAGGTGGTGAGGTAGGCCAGCCAGGCCAGCGCCATCAACCCGAACCAGCCGTAGGCGCGCTCCTGCCGGTGCAGCAGCCAGACCAGCAGGAACAGCGCCCCCGCCATGGCGCATAGTACGGCGTTGGCGAAATACACCGTGCGCTGGCGCCACAGGCTGTGGCCGTACTGCTCGGCCACCGTGGCCGCATCGCCCAGCCGCAGCGCACCCATGCCGGGCGACAGCGCCGGCATGCCCACGGCGCGCACCCAGATGCTGTTCGTGCCCGCGTGCAGGCTCGAAGCCGGCAGCAGCCACCAGCGCGGCACATTCCAGCTGCGCGACAGCGGCTCCACCAGCGAGGCGTCGCGCCACAGCAGGTCGCCGTTGCTGAACACCTCGCCCGCGATGCTGAGGCCGTCTACGCCCAATGCCACCGGTGCCACCGGCTCCGCGCCGCCCGTGCAGCCCCGCTTCCAATCGATGCGGTACCACACCGAGCCCTCATGCTGCGGCCAGCGCCGCGTCCAGACGTCGGGCAGCTCCACCGGCTCCCAGCCCTGCGTGGGCCGGGCGCTGCCGTCGCCCTGCGCGCGCGCTGCCTGCACCGCCAGCACCTGGGGCGCGCAGGCGTCCGCCGGCTGGGCCCAGACCGGCAGCCACACCATGACCAGCAGCACGAGCATCAGCATGCTCCAGACCAGCCAGCGCTTCACCCGATCACCCCCCGCTCGCGCGCCGCGCGCACGGCCCCCGTGCGCGAGGACACGGCCAGCTTGCGGTAGATGCGCTTCACATGGCTTTCCACCGTGTAGCGCGACAGGAAGAGCTGCTCGGCGATCTCGCGGTTGGACAGCCCGTCGGCCACCAGCCGCAGGATCTGGCCCTCGCGCTCGCTCAGCACCGCCTCGCCCGCGGGCGCCGCCGGGCCGGCCGGGGCCGGCAGTGGCAGCAGCTCCAGGATGCGCCGGGCGATGAACGGGTCGATGGGCGCACCGCCGCGCAGCACGCTGCGGATGGACAGCAGCACCTCGAAGTCGTCGCGCTCCTTGAGCACATAGCCCGTCGCGCCGGCGCGCAGCGCACCCAGGATGGACTCCTCCGAACTCCAGGCCGACACCACCAGGATGCCCAAGCCCGGATCGTCGGCGCGCAGCTGCTCGATCAGCTCGCGCCCGTTGCCGTCGGGCAGGTGCAGGTCCACCAGCGCCAGCGCCACCGGCTGCGCCGCCAGGCAGGCCTGGGCCTCGGCCAGCGACGCGGCAAACAGCAGCGCATCCGCCGCATAGCCCAGCTGGCGCAGCACGCCGCGCAGGCGCTGCTGCAGCAAGGGTTCGTCCTCCACCACCAGCACGGGGACGGGCAGGGCCAGCTCGGCGGGAAAGATGGCGGGATCGGTCATGGTAGTTACAGCAAGAAACCAGCCCATGGTAGCCAGCGCCCCCGCCCTGGACATCACTGAAATTGGGTAATTTGCCCCCTGCGAACCCGTATGCCTACCGTTTTTCTGGATTTAATCCAATAAAAAACTATAAAAACATCTGGAAATCAAATAAAAAATCCATAAGCAACTGCATGCCGCATGCAATCCGTAGGCAGCGCCTTGGCGTAGGGTGCGGAGCTATCAAAAAAGTGAGCTGCTCGCGCTCACTCTTCTTTGAGTTCACGCATAAAACATATCAAATCTCTTTTACATCAAGCGCCAAAAGCTATTAAAAATATAGCTATACACGACAGCCAAAGCGCACAGACGCGGCCGTTGCGGTGCAGCCACAATGGCCCCCTCTGTACACCGCATCAGTACAATGGTTTGCAATTAAAACAAGTGGAAGCATCCGCCTGGCGGGCGCTGACCACCACAAAGACCGCGAATCAACCGCGTCAAACAGAGAGAGGGTCCATGCACCGCTTCAGATATCCCCTGGCCGCAGCTGCGCTGTGCCTGGCCGCCGCATCGGCGCGCGCCGACTGGGTGCTGCCCGCCGGCAGCACGGCCGACCTGGGCGGCGGCACAGCCAGCCTGGGCTGCGTCGATCTGCTCGACAGCGGCACGCTGGCCCTGAGTGGCGGCTCCGTGGTGACCGTGCAGGACGTAACCGTCTCTGCCGGCGCCCAGCTGCAGATCGGCAGCGGCCAGATCGAGCTGGCCCAGCAATGGGACAACCAGGGCGGCGCCAGCACCACCACCGGCCGGGTCACCCGCGTGGCCAGTGCCGGCTGCCCGCTGGTGGGCGCGGCCGGGCCGGTGTCGCTGCGCAGCGAACCATCGGCGCCGACACCCGTGCCGGCCACCGGCCCCGCCGCACTGGGCCTGCTGGCCCTGGCGCTGGCCCTGCTGGGCAGGCGCCGCCTGCTCCGCTTGCACCGCCGAGTGGCCTGAATCCCCTCCCCCAAAAATTTCCGCTTCCACAGGAGCTTCTCATGCCCCGCCTTCTTCGCACCACGGCCGTGGCCGGCGCCGCCGCCCTGCTGGCCGGCCTGGCCAGCGCCGCTGACATGACCCTCACCCCCGCCAGTGGCAGCGGCGTGATCATCTACTCGGCCCCCAACACCCCCGCCGTGCACGTGCAGCCCACGGGCGAAGTGCAGTTGCCCGGCCTGCCCGGCACCGCGGCCACCGGCACCAGCGCCGTCTGCCACGCGGCTGACGGCACCCTGCAGCGCTGCGACCCGGCGGCCCTTACCGGACCGCAAGGCCCCGTGGGACCGATCGGCCCGCAAGGGCCCCAGGGCGTGCAAGGCGTGCAGGGGCCGGCCGGCACGGGCCAGAACGGCACCGATGGCCACAACGCGCTCATCACCCTCAGCCTCGAGGCTGCCGGCGCCAACTGCGCCACCGGCGGGCAAAAGCTGGAAACCGGCGTGGACGCCAACGGCAACGGCACGCTCGACGCCGGCGAAATCGATGCGGCGCAGACCCGCTATGTGTGCAACGGCGCCCAGGGCGTCAAAGGCGATCCGGGCGCCAAGGGCGACACCGGCCTGACCGGGCCCACCGGAACGGCGGGCACCAACGGTACGAATGGCACGAACGGAACCAATGGCAGCAGCGCAGTGCTGGCGCTGTCGGCGGAGCCGGCCGGCGCCAACTGCGCCAATGGCGGCCAGCGCGTGTCCTACGGCGTGGGCGTTGCCACGCAGACCAGCTACCTGTGCAACGGCGTGAATGGCATCAACGGCAGCCTGAGCCAGGTAGTACACGGCTGCTTTGTCGACGCCAACCCACTGGCCGCCGGCACGCCCGTCATCACCAGCGGTGCCGGGCTGTATGGAGTGAACAAGGCCGTCGGCGGCCCCGCGCCGCTCTACACCATCAACTTCGCCACCCCCTTCGCCGATGCCGCCTACACCGTGCTGCTCGACGGCCGCACCGCCACGGGCCGCGCACTGGCTCTGCCCGCCACGGGCAAGACGGTCTCCGGCCTGCAGTTGGCGCAAGGCTGGCTGGACCAGGGCAGCGAAGCCGGACAGCCGCTGTCCGTCTGCTTCATGCTCAACCGCTGAACCGCTTTTCCCGCCCTTTCACTGGAGCCCACCATGCGCCCGATCACCCACCTTGCCCGCTGGCGCCGCTGCGCGCTGGCTGCCGCCCTGCTGGGCGCCGCTACGCCCGCTGTCCAGGCGCAAGCTGAACCCATCCTGGGTCAGTTGATGCTTTTCGGCGGCAATTTCTGCCCACGGGGCTGGACCCAGGCGGCTGGCCAGACTCTGGCAATCTCCCAGAACGAGGCCTTGTTCTCGCTGCTGGGAACCACGTATGGTGGCGATGGACAGAACACCTTTGGGCTACCGGATCTCCGCGGGCGTGTGCCGATCGGCACGGGCACGGGCCCGGGGCTTACCCCCATCGACCCGGGTGAACGCAGCGGCACGGAAAACACGACGCTGACCATCAACAACATGCCTATGCATACGCACCCGGCAACCTATACCCCCAAGCCCAATGCCAGCACCGCACCGGCCACCAATGCCACCCCGGCAGCCGGCCAGGTGCTGGCCCAGACACAAAACGCCGGAGCCTATAGCAGCGCCGCCGCCGACACTACCCTGGGCGGCAGTGCCGGTACGGTGGCCGTTGCGATGGCCGGCGGAAACCAGCCCTTCAGCATCCGCAACCCCTACCTGGGCATGACCTGGTGCATCGCGTTCGAAGGGATCTTCCCCTCTCGCAACGACTGAGGCGAGGAATACCAGGCAGGCCGGGCCTTCGCCTGCGCTGCCTAGAATGGGGCAGCCATATGCCCCCGTCCCGCCATGCGTCTCAACCCCGAACTCCAAGCCACCATCCAGTCCGCGCTGCGCAGCTTTGACGTGCGCAGCCTGCACGACAACGCCCCGGCCCGCGCCGCCGTCGCTTTGGCGCTGGTCGAGGAAGGCCCCGGCGCCGCGCTGGACGGCATAGCTGATCCCGCCGGCTGGAGCGGCGAAGCCGCGCTGCTGCTGACCCGCCGCTCGAACCAGCTGCGCCAGCATGCCGGCCAGTGGGCCCTGCCCGGCGGGCGCATGGACGCCGGCGAAACGCCCGAAGAGGCCGCGCTGCGCGAGCTGCACGAAGAGGTCGGCCTGCGCCTGCCGCCCGCGCAGGTGCTGGGCCGGCTGGACGACTACGCCACCCGCTCGGGCTTTGTCGTCACGCCGGTGGTGGTGTGGGCCGGCGCCGCGCGCGAGCTGGTGCCCAACCCCGGCGAGGTGGCCAGCATCCACCGCATCCCGCTCACCGAATTCCTGCGCGAGGATGCCCCCATCCTCGACCGCACCGAGCATTCGCCCCACCCGGTGCTGCGCATGCCGGTGGGCACGCGCTGGATCGCCGCGCCCACGGCGGCGTTCCTCTACCAGTTCCGCGAGGTCTGCCTGCTGGGCCGCGCGTGGCGCACTTCGATCAGCCGCAGTTTGCCTGGAAATAGCAAAAACCATAGCTGCTTGCGCTCACCACATAAGCGCCATAGCCCGATTTGGCTTAAAAACCTGCCCCGCCGGCCTGCCCCCGGCGCCATGCGAAAATAGCCAGCTTGATTGAAAAAAGACAGGACGCATGACCATGGACGCAGAACACATCAACCAGATCGGCAACACCCTCGAGGACCTGGGCGCGCGCACCCAGGACCTACGGAGGTATCTTTGACTTCGATGCCAAGTACGAACGCCTGCGCACGGTAAACGCATCGCTGGAAGATCCGAACGTCTGGAACGACCCCAAGAAGGCCCAGGAGCTGGGCAAGGAAAAGAAGCTGCTCGACGGCGTGGTGCTGACGCTGGACAAGCTCACCCGCGAGCTGGCCGACAACACCGAGCTGTATGAGATGAGCAAGGAGGAAGGCGACGAGGCCGGCCTCATGACCATCGAGGCCGAGGCCGACAAGCTGCGCCCGCTGATCGAGGAGCTGGAGTTCCGCCGCATGTTCAGCCAGGAGGCCGATCCGCTGAACTGCTTCGTCGACATCCAGGCCGGCGCCGGCGGCACCGAGGCCTGCGACTGGGCCAGCATGCTGCTGCGCCAGTACCTGAAGTACGCCGAGCGCAAGGGCTTCAAGGCCACGGTCGAGGAAGAAACCCCCGGCGACGTGGCCGGCATCAAGAGCGCCACGATCAAGATCGAGGGCGAGTACGCCTATGGCCTGCTGCGCACCGAGACCGGCGTGCACCGCCTGGTGCGCAAGAGCCCGTTCGACTCGTCGGGCGGCCGCCACACCAGCTTCTCGTCGCTGTTCGTCTACCCCGAGATCGATGACTCCATCGAGATCAACATCAACCCGGCGGACGTGCGCACCGACACCTACCGAGCCAGCGGCGCGGGCGGCCAGCACATCAACAAGACGGACTCGGCCGTGCGCCTGACGCACATCCCCACCGGCATCGTGGTGCAGTGCCAGGACGGCCGCAGCCAGCACAGCAACCGCGACGTGGCGTGGCAGCGCCTGCGCTCGCGCCTGTACGACTTCGAGATGCGCAAGCGCATGGAAGAGCAGCAGAAGCTCGAGGACACCAAGACCGACGTGGGCTGGGGCCACCAGATCCGCTCCTACGTGCTGGACAACAGCCGCATCAAGGACCTGCGCACCAACGTCGAAGTCTCGGCCACGCAGAAGGTGCTGGACGGCGACCTGGACGTGTTCATCGAGGCCTCGCTCAAGCAGGGCGTGTAAGCTGAGCCCAGTGCCCAGCCGGGTCCGGCCTTCGTGCCGGGCGGCTGCCAACCAACCGATTTTGGAGAAACGCCATGATGCGTGAAGGACAAGCCCAGGCCGTCTACCGTGCCGACTACCAGGCTCCCGCATGGTGGATAGACACGGTCGACCTGACCTTCGACCTGGACCCCGCCAAGACCCGCGTGCTCAACAAGATGCGCGTGCGCCGCAACCCCGACGTGCCCGCGCAGCCGCTGCACCTCAACGGCGACGAGCTGAACCTGGCGCGCGTGCTGGTCAACGGCGCCGGCACGTCGTTCAAGATGGAAGGCAGCGACCTGGTGCTGGAGAACCTGCCCGAGGGTGGCGATCCGGTGGACCTGGAGATCTTCACCACCTGCGCGCCCGACAAGAACACCAAGCTGATGGGCCTCTATACCAGCAACGGTTCGTTCTTCACCCAGTGCGAGGCCGAAGGCTTTCGCCGCATCACCTACTTCCTCGACCGCCCGGACGTGATGGCCATGTACACGGTGACGCTGCGCGCGAACAAGGCGCAGTTCCCGGTGCTGCTGTCCAACGGCAACCTGGTGGAACAGGGCGAATTGCCCGAGGGCCGCCACTTCGCCAAATGGGTCGATCCGCACAAGAAGCCCTGCTACCTGTTCGCGCTGGTCGCGGGCAAACTGGTGGCGCGCGAGCAGAAGATCAAGAGCCGTGCTGGCAACGAGCACCTGCTGCAGGTCTACGTGCGCCCCGGCGACCTGGAGAAGACCGAGCACGCGATGAACTCGCTGATGGCCTCCATCGCCTGGGACGAGGCCCGCTTCGGCCTGAGCCTGGACCTGGACCGCTTCATGATCGTCGCCACCAGCGACTTCAACATGGGCGCCATGGAGAACAAGGGCCTGAACATCTTCAACACCAAGTACGTGCTGGCGAGCCAGGCCACGGCCACCGACGCCGACTACGCCAACATCGAAAGCGTGGTGGGCCACGAATACTTCCACAACTGGACCGGCGACCGCGTCACCTGCCGCGACTGGTTCCAGCTCAGCCTGAAGGAAGGCCTCACCGTCTTCCGCGACCAGGAATTCTCGATGGACATGGCGGGCAGCGCGTCGGCGCGCGCCGTCAAGCGCATCGACGACGTGCGCGTGCTGCGCACCGTGCAGTTCCCCGAGGACGCCGGCCCCATGGCCCACCCGGTGCGGCCCGACAGCTACGTCGAGATCAACAACTTCTACACCGTCACCGTCTACGAAAAGGGCGCCGAGGTGGTGCGCATGCAGCACAACCTGGTCGGCCGCGAAGGCTTTGCCAAGGGCATGAAGCTGTACTTCGAGCGCCACGACGGCCAGGCCGTGACCTGCGACGACTTCGCCCAGGCCATGGCCGACGCCAACCCCGGCTCGCCGCTGGCGCAGCACCTGGCGCAGTTCAAGCGCTGGTACAGCCAGTCGGGCACGCCGCGCGTGGCCGCCCGCGGCCAGTACGACGCCGAGGCCCAGACCTACACGCTCACGCTGTCGCAGTCCTGCCCGCCCACGGCCGGCCAGCCGGGCAAGCAGCCCTTCGTCATCCCCGTCACCATGGGCCTGGTCGGCGCCGACGGCCGCGCGCTGCCGCTGCACACCGAGGGTGGCAGCGGTGCCACCAGCCACACCATCGTGCTCACCGAGACCGAGCAAACCGTGGTGTTCAGCCAGGTCGCGCAGGCGCCCACGCCGTCGCTGCTGCGCACCTTCAGCGCGCCGGTGGTGCTGGACTGCGACTACAGCGACGACGACCTGCGCCACCTGCTCGCGCACGACGAAGACGCGTTCAACCGCTGGGAAGCCGGCCAGCGCCTGGGCTTGCGCATCGCTCTCAAAGCAATAGCTGCTAGCGCAGACCAGTCAAGCATCGAAGGCCAATTTGACGCCAAACTTCTGCCGAACTCGTTCATCCAGGCCATGCGCGGCGTGCTGCGCGATCCGCAGCTCGACGCCGCCTTCAAGGACCTGGTGCTGGCGCTGCCGTCCGAAAGCTACATCACCGACCAGCTCGACTCCGTCGATCCACAGCGCATCCACGCGGTGCGCGAGGCCATGCGCCAGCAGCTCGCCACCGAGCTGGCCGAGGACTGGGCCTGGGTCTACGAGCAACACCACGACACCGGCGCCTACACGCCCGACGCCACCAGCGCCGGCCGCCGCGCGCTGGCCGGCCATGCGCTGACCATGCTGTGCCTGGCCGCCCGCACCTCGGGCGACACCGTCTGGCCCGGCAAGACGCTGCAGCGCTTCAAGGACGCCGGCAACATGACCGACCGCTACAACGCCCTGGCCGCCCTGGTGGCCAGCGGCAGCGAGCTGGCCGAGCCGGCGCTGGCGCGCTTCCATGCGCTGTTCCAGCACGACGACCTGGCGCTGGACAAGTGGTTTGCGCTGCAGGCCGCCGCGCCCGACGTGAACGGCAGCGCGCTGCCCGCCGTGCGCCGGCTGATGAAGCTGCCCGACTTCAACCTCAAGAACCCCAACCGCGCCCGCAGCGTGATCTTCAGCTACTGCAGCGGCAACCCCGGCGGTTTCCACCGCGCCGACGGCGAAGGCTATGCCTTCTGGGCCGAGAAGGTGATGGAGATCGACGGTTTCAACCCGCAGGTCGCCGCCCGCCTGGCGCGCGCGCTCGACCGCTGGAAGAAGCTGGCCGAGCCCTACCGCACCGCGGCCGGCAACGCCATCGCCAAGGTGGCGGCCAAGCCCAAGCTGAGCAACGACGTGCGCGAGATCGTCACGCAGGCGCTCAACCAGTGATTCCCGGATATTCCATTCAGAGGACAGCCATGAAACCCAAAATCTCCCTCTCGCGCTACCTGGTGGAGCAGCAGCGCGTGGACGGCCTGATCCCCGCGCAACTGCGCCTGCTGCTCGAGGTGGTGGCCCGCGCCTGCAAGGGCATCAGCCAGTCCGTCAACAAGGGCGCGCTCGGCGGCGTGCTCGGCACGGCCGGCAGCGAGAACGTGCAGGGCGAAGTGCAGAAGAAGCTCGACATCATCGCCAACGAGGTGCTGATCGAGGCCAACGAATGGGGCGGCCACCTGGCCGCCATGGCCAGCGAGGAGATGGACAGCATCTACCTCGTGCCCAACCGCTACCCGCAGGGCGAATACCTGCTGCTGTTCGATCCGCTCGACGGCTCGTCCAACATCGACGTGAACGTCTCCATCGGCACCATCTTCAGCGTGTTGAAGAAGCCCGAAGGCCACCCCGGCGTGACCGAGGAGGACTTCCTGCAGCCCGGCAGCAAGCAGGTCGCCGCCGGCTACTGCATCTACGGCCCGCAGACCACGCTGGTGCTCACCGTGGGCGATGGCGTCGCCATGTTCACGCTGGACCGCGAGGCCGGCTCCTTCGTGCTGGTGCAGGAGAACGTGCGCATCCCCGAGGACACCAAGGAATTCGCCATCAACATGAGCAACATGCGCCACTGGGACGCCCCGGTGAAGCGCTATGTGGACGAATGCCTGGCCGGCGTGGAAGGCCCGCGCGGCAAGGACTTCAACATGCGCTGGATCGCCTCGATGGTGGCCGACGTGCACCGCATCCTCACCCGCGGCGGCATCTTCATGTACCCCTGGGACAAGCGCGAGCCCAACAAGCCCGGCAAGCTGCGCCTGATGTACGAGGCCAACCCCATGGCCTGGCTGGTCGAGCAGGCCGGCGGCGCCGCCACCAACGGCCGCCAGCGCATCCTCGACGTGCAGCCCACCAAGCTGCACGAGCGCGTCAGCGTCATCCTCGGCTCAAAAAATGAGGTCGAACGCGTAACCAGCTACCATTCCTGATATAATCGACAGTCTTACGCCGGTGTAGCTCAGTCGGTAGAGCAGCTCATTCGTAATGAGAAGGTCGCGTGTTCGATTCATGTCTCCGGCACCAAGGTAAACAAGGAAGCCCCGCTATCTAAGAGTAGCGGGGTTTTTCTTTTCATGGATCGTCAGCGTGGAGGCAACCATGAGACCTGAACGATGCCGGCCGCGAGCGCTTCGGCGTGGCGCTAGTCGACATGCAGGCGCTGATGCGCAGCGGCTGGGAACTGCGGTTGGTGGTGCAAGGCGGTCTGACCAGGTGCAGGTACAGCGGGGCAGCAGCCTGCAGGCGCGCCGCCCGCTGGATCACCGGGCATCCCGCTGCGCGCGCTGCGGACGTAAAAGACGGGGATCGGCTTATTCTGGGTTTTCAGTCCAGAGGCACATTCCCCAGGCCCATCCAGTTGCCATGGCGGTCACGCACCTGGAGCACAGAACCGCTGCGGTTGCCGGGCTCCTGGAAAAGATAGGCCTGCGACGTGAAGCCGCCTCTATGCCAGACGCAGGTCGCGCGGCTGGGAAACACCGGGTCAGGACGCGAGCAGCGAATCGATCCGTCCTCGCTCCGCGCCTCATCTCCTACCACTTGGGTCAAGGTCACCAACTGGACTTCATTGCCTTGGCCTTCTGTCCAAAACAGCAGCCACCACTGGCCCAGCAGGCCTTGCGCCGTGGTCGCCCCCGGCTCGAGCGCCATACGCACTATTCGCTTGTCCGGCTCGCCGGGAAGCTGCGCACTACCGCGCACCCTGCTGGGTAATTCCAGTTCCGCGTCTCCGGAGGAAAATTTCATCGCCAACTCGCCAGCAGTATCGACCAACTGCGCGCTGGATGCCGAACCACCCAGCGCTCGCCCGCCCTCGTAGCGATTGAGCGCAAACCGGGTCTCGATCCCTTTATAGGCTCCGCTGCCCATGTGAAAGGTTGGCGCACCGCCTGGAAGGTAGTTGAACACCTGCGCCAATGCCATGCCGTTTTGCACATCGATGGCGAGGCCACGCCCAGGCTTGCCCAGCAGTTCATCCTCCACCACCCAGGTACCGCTGCTGGGCGTGACTGCCCGACGGCAATTGCGGATATCGCCCACATAGACATCCTCGTAGGAGGTACAGCCGATAGTCGATAAACCGTTACTGGTAGCAACCGCAACGCCCATCATCTGGTAGGCCTGCACTGCACCCCGGTCCTGTATTTCCACCACCCCGGCCACATCTATATTGAAGATATTCACATCAATCGAGCGTATATCGGGACCTTGGTATTCGGACGGCTGCACCCCATCGCTGGTGCAGCGAAAGGCGTCTTTTCCCTCCACCTGTACACAGCTGAATTCCTTTCCCCCATAGCTATATCTGCTATGCAGGCCCCCAATGCTCAAACGCCATCCGGCCGGGTCTCCCGATTTCCATATGCCCATCGTCACCGCCCAGCGCGAGCGAAGATCGGCATCCATCACCGCCCCGATAAAATGCCTTGGCCTGCCCATTTCCCAATAGTTGGAGACAAAATCCGCGCTTCTCATCTCGAAGCGCTTGATCGCCATTTCCTCATCTCCCGGAAACTGCACCGTCCCCTGCAGCCCATTGGCAAAGCTGACCGTCACGCTCCCCGGCGATCCATCCTCCACCGCATCGCGCGCATCGCTGCCAAAGCTGCGCCCGCCCTGGTAGCGCACCAATGGTGCGGTCACGGTATTGCCTTCCAATTGCCCCGTGGCGGTGTAGAAAGTCGCCGGACCCAACTTCTCATATCCAAACACCTGCATGAAAAAGGTGTTGCCTTGCACATCGATTGCCAGGCCACGGCCGGGTTTGCCGTCCACTTCGCTGCTGATAACCCAGGTCCCCGCTTGCGGGGTGAAATCGCGCGCCGCCCAGCTGGCGGCACATGAAAGCGCCATGGTGAATGCCACCACGCTGGACCGGAGCATTTGGATACAGAATCTATTCGGCACTTGGTGTCCCCTCAGGATTTTCGGAGGACAGTATAGAGGGCGGTTTTCAACGATTTGAATGGTCGCTCAAGTCCATGTATTTGCCGGCAATGGGAAACCGCACCTCAAAAAAAACCGGGCCCAGGGCCCGGTGTGAATAGAGGTCCGAGAACCTCTGAGGAGAGTGTGTGACGATGCTGGTGTCCAGCCAGCTTGCGCGCCTGCCGTCAAGGCGCCTTCCCGGCTTGCGGGGTTGTCCGAAGGTGGGTGTTGGAAGCCTCCTGAAGCCCTGGGTTCCCGTCTTTACGCGGCAGACATGCAACCGGCCGCCGGCGGCTGGGCGTCACTTCTGCGCCGGGCTGTCCGTGCCCGCGGGCCATTCCAGCACCACGTGGGCAGACTGGCCGCTGCGCACCGTCGCCTGGCGCTGCAATGTCTTGCCGCCCAGCGTGGCTTCGATCTGGTAGCTGCCAGGCGGCAGCTCGGCCAGCAGGAACGGGCCCTGGCTGGTGGCCTGGAGCACCGTGGCGCCCTGGCTGTTGCGCACCAGCACCTTCACGTTCGATGCGTATTCCGCCCGCCCGCCGGTCTGGATGGCGAACTCCAGGCTCAGCGGCCACTGGCTGGCCGCCGCCTTCATCGCCGTGGATTCGTCAAGGCCGATGCCGCCGCTGGTGTAGCGCACGCCCTGGTGGCTGTGCACCGCGGGCATCGCGCCGGTGCCCGCGCCCGGCTCGGCGGCGCCGGCCAGGCCGGCAATCACTATCGAAAAAGAAGCTACCAGCGCATACAGTGCAAGGCTTGTCATGGATTTTTTCATGATTCCATCCTTTCAACCCATGCGCACGGGCACAAAGATCTTCTGCCCGTCGCGCTCGATCAGCAGGGCCACCGATTTGCCGGACTGGCCGACCAGTTCGCGCACCTTGTCCACGCGGCTCACCGGCACGCCGTTGACCGACAGTACCAGATCGCCCGGCTGCACGCCGGCGATCGCCGCAGGGCCGGCAGTGTTTTCCACCACCAGGCCGGCGTCCACGCCCGAGGCCTTCTTCTCCTGCGGCGTCAGCTCGCGCAGCGCCAGGCCCAGCTTGCCTTTCTCGACCTTGGCATTGCTGGCCACCTGCGTGCCCTTGCCCTGGTCGCCGCCCAGCACGGCCGACACCTCGGTGGACTTGCCCTGGCGCCAGACCTTCATCTGGGCCGACGCGCCTGGCCTGGCCTGGGCGATGAACGCGGGCAGGTCGTTGGACGACACGATAGGCTGGCCGTTGTAGCTGGCGATCACGTCGCCCGGCTGCAGGCCGGCCTTGTCGGCGGGGCCGCCCTTCTCGACGCTGGCCACCAGCGCGCCTTCGGGCTTGTCGAGCTTGAACGAGTCGGCAAACGCCTGGTTCACCTCCTGGATGACCACGCCCAGCCGCGCATGCTCGACCTTGCCGGTGGCCACGATCTGGTCCTTGATGTGCACGGCCAGATCGATGGGGATGGCGAAGGACAGGCCCTCGTAGCCGCCCGAGCGGGTGTAGATCTGCGAGTTGATGCCCACGACCTCGCCGCGCGCATTGAGCAGCGGGCCGCCGGAGTTGCCGGGGTTGACCGCCACGTCGGTCTGGATGAAGGGCACGGCGCTGTCGTCGGGCAGCGCGCGGCCCTTGGCGCTGACCACGCCAGCCGTCACCGAGTTCTCGAAGCCGAACGGCGAGCCGATGGCCAGCACCCATTCGCCCTGCTGCACGCCGGCCGAATCGCCGAGCCTGGCCACGGGCAGGTTCTTCGCGTCGATCTTGAGCACCGCGATGTCGGTCTTGGGATCGGAGCCCAGCACCTTGGCGCTGAACTCGCGCCGGTCGGTGAGCTTGACGGTCACCGTCTTCGCGCCCTTGACCACGTGGGCATTGGTCAGGATGGTGCCGTCCGGACTGATGATGAAGCCCGAACCCTCGCCGGCGATCGGTACTTCCTGCGGGGCCTGGCGGCGCAGGCCCTGCTGCGGCACGCCGAAGCCGAACTGCTTGAAGAACTGCAGCATCGGGTCGTTGGGGTCGAACTGCGGCCCGCGCGACGACGGTGCGGCCGAGGGGCCGTCGTCATCGTCCTCGTCGTCGGACACCTTGCGCGTGCCGCGCACGCTGATGTTGACCACCGCCGGCCCAGCCTGCGCGGTGATGGCGGTGAAGTTGGGCAGCGCGGCCGGTGGCAGCGCGCTCACGGCCGCAGCCGGCGCCACCACGGCGGGGGCAGGCTGCGCATGCGCGGGGCTGTAGACATGCTCGAACGCCGTGGCGCCCACGCCGCCCAGCACGCCGGCGGCCAGCAGGGCCGCGATCAGTTGGCGGGACGAAGGTTGAAAAGCTGCTTGGCTCATGGCTGGTTCTCCGGTCACATTCATATCTCGATGGAGTGACTATGGCAGCCATGGCTTAGAAGAAACTTAGAGCCTGAAAGCCGGCCGGGCCCGGCCGCTGCGGCACGAACCCGCTAGGCGCCGTAGCGCCCCAGCACCAGCGAGGCATTCACCCCGCCGAAGCCAAAGCCATTGAGCAAGGCATGCTGCATCGGCATGCGGCGCACGCCGCCGCGCACCAGGTCCAGCCCCTGGGCCAGCGCATCGGGCTGCTCCAGGTTCAGCACCGGCGGCACCACCTGGTCGCGCAGCGCCAGCACGGTGAAGATGCTGGCCACGCCCCCGGCCGCGCCCAGCAGGTGGCCAATGGCCGACTTGGTGGCCGTGATGGCCGGGCCGCCCCCGGTGCCGAACAGCTCGCGGATGGCGGCCAGCTCCCCCCGGTCGCCCACCGGCGTGGAGGTGGCATGGGCATTCAGGTGCTGGATCTGCCCCGGCTCCAGCCCGGCCTGCGCCAGCGCGGCCTGCATGGCGCGGCGCGCGCCCTCGCCATCCTCGGGCCCGGCGGTGATGTGGTGGGCATCTGCCGAGGTGCCGTAGCCCAGCACTTCGGCCAGCGGCGTGGCGCCACGCGCCAGCGCGTGCTCCAGTTCCTCCAGCACCAGCAGGCCCGCGCCCTCGCCCATCACGAAGCCGTCGCGCGCCGCGTCGAAGGGCCGCGAGGCTTTTTCAGGACTGTCGTTGAAGCCGCTGGACAGCGCCTTGGCCGCGGCAAATCCGCCCAGGCTGACGCGGTCGATGCAGGCCTCGCTGCCGCCGCACACGGCCACGTCGGCCTCGCCGCCGCGGATCAGCCGCGCCGCATCGCCCAGGGCCTGGATGCCGGCCGCGCAGGCCGTCACCGGTGCGCCGATCGGCCCCTTGAAGCCGTGGCGGATGGAGACATGCCCGGCCGCCAGGTTCACGAGGAAGGCGGGCACGGTGAATGGCGACAGGCGCTGCGGCCCGCGCGAATCGGTGGTGCGCACCGCCTCGGCAATGGCGCCGAAACCGCCGACGCCGGAAGCAATCACCGTGGCCGTGCGCTCCTGCTGCCGCGCCGTCTCGACCTGCCAGCGGGCCTGCGCCAGCGCCTGGCCGGCCGCGCCCAGGGCAAAGGCGCTGAAGCGGTCCATGCGCCGCTGCTCCTTAGGCGAGACCACCGCATCGGCGTTCCAGCCGGCCTCGGCATCCTCGTCCAGCCCCGGCACGCGGCCCGCGATGCGGGTGCCTATGCCTTCGCAGGTCTGCGCGTCCAGCATGCGGATGCCGGACTGCCCGGCCAGCAGGCGCTGCCAGGCCAGCTCCACCGAACAGCCCAGCGGCGACACCAACCCCAGGCCGGTGATGACCACGCGCCGGCTCACAGGCGGGCTCCCGGCCGCCGCCCGCGGGCTGAAAGCGCATGCAGGGCTCGCACAGTCTCTGGCAATTTCATGGTGGGACCTTTCGGGCAATTATGATGATGGCCGTCATCATAAACCTTTTAGATGACGACCATCATCTAAAAAATCATGAAAGTATCCAAGACCCAGGCGGCCGAGAACCGCGCCAGCATCGTTGACGCCGCCGCGCGCCTGTACCGCGAGCATGGGCTGGGCGGCGTCGGCGTGGCCGACATCACGCGGGATGCCGGCCTGACCCATGGCGGGCTGTACCGCCATTTCGAATCCAAGGAAGCGCTGGCGCGGGAAGCCTGCCTGCGCGCCTTCGACTGGACCATCACGCCGCTGGAAGCGCTGGACGGCGGCAATGCCGCAGATACGAATGCCGGCGCCGATCCGCAGGCCCTGCTGCGGCGCCTGGTGCACGGCTACCTGTCCGCCGCCCACCGCGACCACCCGGGCGAGGGCTGCCCTGCCGCGGCCCTCGCCGTGGACGCCGCGCGCGCCGGGCCGCAGATGTCGGAGGTCTTCGCCGAAGGGGTGGAGCGCAACATCCAGCGCTTTGCCCGCGCGCTGCTGCCGCCGCAGGACGCCGACCCGCGCCCGCCCACGCCAGCCGAGCGCGCGCGCACCATTGGCATGCTGTCCAGCATGGTCGGCGCCCTGGTGCTGGCGCGCGCCACGGCGGCGGGAGATGCCCGGCTGTCCGAGGAAATCCTGGCGACCGTGCGCGCCCAGCTGGCGCCCGAGGCTGGCGGCGAGCCTAGTGCGCGGAAACGATCAACTATAAAAAAATGAGCATTTAGCGCTTTCCATTCGCCATATTCATAAATAAAACTATCTGAAACTGGCTATGGATAAGCGCTAGAAGCTCACTTTTTGATAATTTCAGAGCTGCACCGCAAAGCGCAGCCGCACTCGCAGCCCGCGCAGTTGCGGCGACTCATCCAGCAGCAGCTCGGCGCCGTGCTGGCGCGCCACCGCATGCACGATGGCCAGGCCCAGGCCGCTGCCATGGGCCTCGGTGCCGGGCACGCGGTAGAAGCGGTCGAGCACGCGCTCGCGCTGCTCGGGCGCAATGCCGGGGCCGCTGTCCTCCACCGCCAACAGCGCATGGCCGGCGCCGCCGCCGTGCCAGCTGACCTGCACCCGGCCGGGCGCCGGCGTGTAGCGCAGCGCGTTCTCCAGCAGGTTGCGCAGCAGCAGCTCCAGCGCATCGGGCTGGCCGCTCACGCGCAGGCCGCGCGCGGCGTCGTCGCAGGTCCAGGTGAGCTGCAGGCCGCGCCGCCCGGCCTCGGCCTGCCACTCGGCCACCAGGCGCTCGCCCAGCGCGGCCATCGGCACCGGCACCGGGCTCTGCGCCTGGGTCTGCCCGGCCTCCTGGCGCGCCAGCGACAGCAGCTGCTCCACCATGCGCGTGGCGCGGTCGATGCCGCCGGTGACACGCGCGCTGGCGATGCGGCGGGCCTCGTCGTCCGGCGCGCGCGCCAGGCTCTGCACCTGCAGCCGCAGCGCGGCCAGCGGCGTGCGCAGCTCGTGCGCGGCGTCGCTCACGAAGTGCTGCAGCGCATCCCACGCGGCCTGCAGGCGCGTGAGCAGCAGGTTCATCTCCTGCACCAGCGGCAGCACCTCGGCCGGCAGGTCCTGCTCGGGCAGCGGCGACAGGTCGTGCGCCGCGCGCGCCGCCACGTTCTGGCGCGTGCGCTCCAGCGGCGCCAGCGCGCGCGAGACCACCCACCACACCACCAGCATGATCAGCGGCGCCAGCAGCGCCACCGGCACGATGGAGCGCAGCGCCAGGTCGCGCGCCATCTCGGCGCGCGAGGCCGCCATCTGCGCCACCTGGATCACCTGGGTCGGCGTCTGCAGCGCATACACGCGGTAGGCCGTGCCGCGCACCTGCACGTCGCTGAAGCCCAGCACCGCCACCTGCGGCAGCAGCCGCGGGCTGGCCGAGCGGTAGAGCATGATGCCGTCGGCGCGCCAGATCTGCACGATGGTGTCACGGCCCCGGGCCTCGGCGTTGTCCAGCTCGTCGGACAGCACCTCGGCCGCCAGCCCGCCCGACAACGACAGCGCCACGCGCTGCAGCTGCGCGTCGAACAGCGCCTCGGTCTCGGTGCGCGCGGTCTGGAAGATCACCAGCGCCTGGATGCACGCGGCCAGCAGCACCACCGCCAGCAGCGCGGCGGTGAGCCGGGCGCGCAGCGAACGCGGCGCCTTCATGGCTTGCCGCGCTCCCCATCCGGCTGCTGCGCCGGCACCAGGTAGCCCAGCCCGCGCACGTTCTGGATCAGCTCGGCGCCGAGCTTCTTGCGCACGCCGTGGATGTAGACCTCGACCGCGTTACTGCTGATCTCGTCGCGCCACGAGTAGAGCTTCTCTTCGAGCTGGGCGCGCGACAGCACCCGGCCCGGACGCGCCAGCAGCGGCTCGAGCACCGCCCATTCGCGCGCCGACAGCGTCACCGGCTCGCCGCCGACGCTGGCCTCGTGCGTGGCCGGCACGATGCGCACCGCGCCCCAGGTGTACTCGGGCTCGGCGCGGCCGCTGGCCCGGCGCACCAGCGCGCGCACGCGGGCCAGCAGCTCGTCCAGGTCGTAGGGCTTGATGATGTAGTCGTCGGCCCCGGCATCCAGCGCCGCCACGCGCTCGGCGATGGCGTCGCGGGCGGTGGCCACCAGCACCGGCACCCGGCGCAGCGCGGCCGACGATCCCGCCCGCATGCCGCCCAGCACCTGCAGGCCATCGCGTTTGGGCAGGCCCAGGTCGAGCAGCACCAGGTCGTAGTCGCCGGTGGCCAGCGCCGTCTCGGCCATGGCGCCGTCCTTCGCCCAGTCCACAGCCCAGTTCGCGGCGCGCAGCGCGTCCAGCACCACCTCGCCGATCATCTGATCGTCTTCCACCAGCAAAATGCGCATGCCAACACCGCCCGATCGAATCTGCCAGACCGCATTATCAAATGCACCCGCGGCGCCGGTGAAGATGCAAAAAAGCCAGCTGCCGATGGCGCTGTCCGCAACCATCCGCAGCTGGCTTCCAGGCAGCGGCCCTGCTCATGCAAGGCCGCACTGCGGCCGCGGCCCCACGGCCGGCGGCTCCGCCCTCCCCCTCTCTCTTATGGCCCGGATGATATTTAAAATTTAAATCGTATTTTTATTTTTCATAAAAAATAACAATTTATCAACATTCGCCGCGGCACGGTAACGCCACCGCAAGGCGCCCGCCGGCCCATGGGACAATACGCGCCCTATGACCACGCCCCAGCAGTACGTACAGGACAAGGCCGCCGCCGCGGGCAGCAGCTTCTACTACGCCTTCCGCTTTCTCGCCGCAGACCGCCGCGCCGCGATCACGGCCTTCTATGCCTTTTGCCGCGAGGTGGACGATGTGGTCGACGAGGTCAGCGACGCCAGCGTGGCGCAGAGCAAGCTGGCCTGGTGGCGCACCGAGGTGTCCAACGCCTTTGGCGGCCGCCCGACGCACCCGGTGATGCTGGCGCTGATGCCCCATGTGGGCGCCTTCGGCATCGAGGAGCGCTCGCTGCAGGAAGTCATCCAGGGCTGCCAGATGGACCTGGAGCAGACACGCTACCTCGACTTTCCCGGCCTGTCGCGCTACTGCCACCTGGTGGCCGGCGTGGTGGGCGAGGTGGCCGCGCGCATCTTCGGCCAGACGCAGGAGCAGACCACGGCCTATGCGCACAAGCTGGGCCTGGCCTTCCAGCTGACCAACATCATCCGCGACGTGGGCGAGGACGCGATGCGCGGCCGCATCTACCTGCCGGTCAACGAGCTGCAGCAGTTCGACGTGAAGGCGCACGAGATCCTGAACCGCCAGTACTCCGAGCGCTTTGCCGCGCTGATGCGCTTCCAGGCCGAGCGCGCGCAGCGCCTCTACGACGAGGCCCTGGCCCTGCTGCCCACCGAGGACTACCGCGCGCAGAAGCCCGGCCTGATGATGGCCAGCATCTACCGCACGCTGCTGTCCGAGATCGAGGCCGACAACTTCCAGGTGCTGCACCAGCGCGTCAGCCTCACGCCGCTGCGCAAGCTGTGGCTGGCCTGGAAGGTGCAGGCGCTGGGGCGCATGTAAGCCCGATGGCGGCTGCGCGCAGGATCGCCATCGTTGGCGGCGGCTGGGCCGGCATGGCCGCCGCCGTGGGGCTGGCGTCCACGTCCCACGTCACCGTGTTCGAGGCCGCCCGGGTCTTTGGCGGCCGTGCCCGCGCCGTGCAGCTGCCGCAGCCCGATGGCAGCACGCTCACGCTCGACAACGGCCAGCACATCCTGATCGGCGCCTATGCCGAATGCCGCCGGCTGATGGCGCTGGTGGGCGTGGATGAAAACCGCGCCTTCATGCGCCTGCCGCTGGCGCTGGTCCATCCCGACGGCAGCGGCATCGCTCTGCCCGACCTGGCCCCGCCCTGGGATGCGCTGTGGGGCATCGCCCGCGCCCGCGGCTGGTCGTGGCGCGAGCGCTTTGCCCTGCTGCGCCGGGCCGCGCGCTGGCAGCGCCAGGGCTTTGCCTGCGCAGATACCGCCACCGTGGCCGGGCTGTGCGCCGGCCTGCCGCCAAGATTGCAGGCCGAGTTCATCGAGCCGCTGTGCATCTCGGCGCTCAACACGCCCATGGAGCAGGCCAGCGGCGCCGTCTTTCTGCGCGTGCTGCGCGACAGCCTGTTCGCCGGCCGCGGCGGCTCGCATTTCTGGCTGCCCGCCGCCGACCTTGGCGCGCTGTTCCCCAGCACCGCCGCGGCCTGGCTGCAGGCCCGCGGCCACGACTGTCGCACTGGCGTGCGCGTCGCCCAACTCACGGCGCGTCCGCAGGGCGGATGGCTGGTCGATGGCGAAGCCTTCGACGCCGTGGTGCTGGCCACGCCCGCGCCCGAGGCCGCCCGGCTGGCGCGCGAGACCACGGCGCAGGCCGCGCCCTGGGCCGATGCCGCCGCCCGCTTGCAGCACACCGCCATCACCACCGTCTACGCCCAGGCCGACCGCGCCACGCGCCTGCCGCGCCCCGTGCTCGCGCTGCGCAGCCAGCGCGGCTGGCCGGCGCAGTTCGTCTTTGACCGCGGCCAGCTCGGCGGGCCGGCCGGGCTGCTGGCCTTCGTCATCAGCACCAGCGACGGCCCGCAGGCCGAGCTGCAGGCCCAGGTGCTGGCCCAGGCGCAGGCGCAGCTGGGGCTGCCGCTGGAGCCGGTTCAGACCATCGTGGAAAAGCGCGCCACCTTCGCCTGCACGCCCGGCCTGCAGCGCCCAGGCATGGCGATTGCGCCCGAGCTGCTGGCCTGCGGCGACTATGTGGATGGGCCCTACCCGGCCACGCTCGAAGGCGCGGTGCTCAGCGGCAGCGCCGTGGCGCAGTTGGTATCAAAACAATAGCTACTAGCGCTTACTGGATAAGCGCCAGAGCCATATTTCCTTAAAAATCACGCCCCAGCAGCGCGCACAGGTCGTGCAAGGTGGCGACCACCGCCTGCGGCGCCGGGCTGGGCAGGTGCCATGGCGGCGCGGCGCCTTCGGCCGGCTGCCGGTGGTAGTCCAGCTCGCGACGCTGCACCCAGGCGGCCTGCATGCCGGCGGCCAGCGCGCCTTCCACGTCGAGCGCGGCGTCGTCGCCCACGTGCAGGAAGGCCGACAGCGGCAGCTCCAGCTGCTGCGCCGCCATCTCGAAGATGCGCGCATCCGGCTTAGCCATGCCGGCCAGGTGGGCGCTGATGCCGGCCGAGAAATAGCCGTCCAGCCCCACGCGGTCCAGCCGCGCGTTGCCGTTGGAGATGGCCACCAGCGGGTAGCGCGCCTGCAGCCAGGCCAGGCAGTCGTGCACCTCGTCGAACATGTCGACCTGGTTGCGGCCGGCATGGAAGGCCTCGAAGGCCGGCGGCATCAGCGCGGCGTCGCCGCCGGTCTGCTCCAGCGCCCGGGCGATGAACTGCTGGCGGAAGTGCGTCATGTCGTGCAGCCGGTGGGCCAGGTCCACCCGCAGCCGCTCGCGCAGGCGGCGGGCGTTGTCCGGGTCCTGCAGCCAGGCGGCGGTGGCCGGCGCGTGCTGCAGCAAGAAGGCGTGCTGCGCGGCCTCGGCGCGGGCCAGCGTGGGCAGCACGGGCCACAGGGTGTCGTCCAGATCGAAACTGATGGCGCGTATGCGCGGGATATCAAGCATCCGGCGAGCATAAGGGATGGGGAGGCTTTTCACTGAGACAATACCGCCATGCCCCCCCGCTTTGTGACCGAACCCGACCTGCCCGCCGCTGGCTCCGAACGCACCGCCGTCCTGCTCTGCAACCTGGGCACGCCCGACGAGCCCGAGGCTCCCGCGCTGCGCCGCTACCTGGCCGAGTTCCTGGGCGACCCGCGGGTGGTGGAGATTCCGCGCGCGGTGTGGTGGCCCATCCTGCACGGCATCATCCTGCGCGTGCGGCCCGCCAAGTCGGCCGCCAAGTACCGCAGCATCTGGACGCCCGAGGGCTCGCCGCTGGCGGTGTGGACCGACAAGCAGGCCAAGCTGCTGCTGGGCTGGCTGGGCGAGGCCGGCCACCGGGTAACGGTGCGCCACGCCATGCGCTACGGCAGCCCGTCCATCGCCAGCCAGCTCGACGCGCTGAAGGCCGAAGGCGTGCAGCGCATCCTGCTGGTGCCGCTGTACCCGCAGTACTCGGCCACCACCACGGCCAGCGTCTGGGACGCCGCCTACGCCTGGAGCGCCCGGCAGCGCCGCATTCCCGAGCTGCGCTTCGTCAACAGCTACGCCGAAGACGCCGGCTACATCGCCGCGCTGGCCGAGTCGGTGCGCCGCCACTGGAAAACCGAGGGCCGCGCCGACCAGCTGGTGATGAGCTTCCACGGCATCCCCGAGCGCAATGTGCGCCTGGGCGATCCGTACCAGCGCGAATCGCTGGCCACCGCCCGGGCGCTGGCCGAGGCGCTGCAGCTGGCGCCGGCGGATTTCACCGTCACCTTCCAGTCGCGCTTCGGCAAGGCCAAGTGGCTGGAGCCCTATACCGAGCCTACGCTGGTCGCGCTGGCGCAGCAGGGCAAGCGCCATGTGCAGGTGATCTGCCCCGGCTTTGCCGCGGACTGCCTGGAGACGCTCGAGGAAATCAACCAGGAGGCGCGCCACGCCTTCCTGCAGGCCGGCGGCACGCGCTTCGACTACATCCCCTGCCTCAACGACCAGCCCGCCTGGATCGGCGCGCTGGGCCGGCTGTGCCAGCAACACCTGCAAGGCTGGCCCACGGCCCGCTGACGCTTTTTTGGATACCCCCGCATTGACCACACCCACCATATATCCAGCGCCTTCCGCGGCGCCGTGCGCCGAGCTGCTGCACAGCGCGCAGCTGCGCCGCCGCATCGATCCGCAGAGCCTGGGCTTTGCCAGCACGGCCGAGCTGCTGCAGGAGCCTTTCTCGTGGATAGGCCAGGAGCGCGCCCAGGCGGCGGCCGAGTTCGGCCTGGCGCTGGACCAGCCCGACTACCACCTCTTCGTGCTGGGCGACGAGGGCAGCGGCCGCACCTCGCTGCTGCGCCGCGCCATGCAGGCCGAGGCGCTGCGCCGCCCGGCCGCGCCGGACATCTGCTTCGTACACAACTTTGCCGTGCCCGAGCGGCCGCTGGCGCTGCGCCTGCCCGCGGGCCAGGGCCGCATCCTGCGCCGCCGCATGGAGGCGCTGACCGACAAGCTGCCGCGCCAGCTGGAGGCCGCGCTGTCCGAGTCCCACCAGCGCAGCGGCATCGAGCAGATCTACCACCAGGCCCGCCAGCTCGAGGACACGGCCTTCGCCCAGCTGCAGGACTGGGCCCGCGCGCAGGACCTGGACATCGGCCGCGACAACGGTCAGTTGGTCATTCGCATGAACGGCCCAGCGCGCGAGAATTCCGAACCAAATCAGCCTCCAGGGCAGGATACACCTGCGCAAGCAGCTATCAATAGCGAAGCAGACCATAGCGAAACAGACCACGCCAGCAGCGACACCGCCCCGACCGACGAGCCGCTGCCCGCGCCCGACGCCGCCGCCGATGCCGGAACGCCGCCGCTCGAATACCAGCTGCGCCTGGAGCTGGCGCAGTTCCGCGGCCAGGTGCGGCTGTGGGAACAGCAGCGCGACGAAGCGCTGCAGGCCTTCTACCGCGACGCCGCGACGCCGCTGTGGACCGCGGCGCTGGCCCGGTTGGGCGAGGGCCTCACGCCGCAGGGCGAGCATGCCGCCACGCTGCAGCGCTGGCAGTCGCAGGTGCAGGCCGAATGGCTCAAGCAGATCGACCTGTGGGTGCCGCGCAGCATCGCGCAGGAGGCCGACGAGATCTTCGACGGCGGCGGCAGCGACGACGATGCCGAGCAGGACGACGAGCGCCACCGCCGCGAGGCCGGGCTGCAGGCGCTGCGCGCGCTGAGCCAGGTCAACCTGGTGGTGGACCACCACGGCGAAAGCCATGCACCGGTGGTCATCGAGGACCAGCCCAGCCTGCGCAACCTGTTCGGCACCATCGACCCGCCCAGCCACGAGGACGAGCAGCGCAGCGACTTCTCGTGCATCCGCGCCGGCAGCGTGCTGCGCGCCGACGGCGGCTTCCTGCTGCTGCACCTGCGCGACCTGGCCGGCACCGGCCCGGACAACGAGGCCGCCTGGCAGTACCTGCGCCGCGTGCTGCGCACCCGCCAGCTGCGCATCGAGGACGTGCACGCCAGCCAGGGCCCGAGCAGCAGCAGCGCGCTGCTGCCCGAGCTGCTGCCGCTGTCGTTCAAGCTGGTGCTGATCGGCTCGGAAGACAGCTACTACCAGCTGCAGGAAGCCGACCCCGACATGGCCCGGCGCTTCCGCTGCAAGGTCGAGTTCTCGGCGCAGTTCAAGGCCAGCACCGCCACCTACCGCGCCACCGCGGCGCTGATGGCGCAGCGCTGCGCGCAGTACCGGCTGCCGCACTGCGACGCCGGCGCCACCGCGCGCCTGCTCGAAGAATCGCACCGCGAGGCCGACGACCAGCAGCGCCAGAGCGGCCGCCTGAACACGCTGGAGGCCCTGCTCGTCGAGAGCGCGCACCTGGCCCAGCTGGAAGGCGGGCACCTGGTGAGCGCCGCCAACGTGGAGGCCGCGGTCGGCGCCCGGCGCCTGCGCCACAACGCCATGGAAGAGGCCCTGCACGACGCCATCGCCGAGGGCGAGCACGTGATCGCCTTCAGCGGCCGGCTGGTAGGGCAGCTCAACGGCATGTCGCAGATCGACACCGGCGACCACCGCTTCGGCCTGCCGGTGCGCATCAGCGCCCGCACCTTCGCCGGGCAGGACGGCGTGCTCAACATCGAGCGCGAGGTCGCCATGTCCGGCCCCATCCACGACAAGGGCGTGCTCATCCTGCAGAGCTACCTGACCTCGCTGTTCGGCCACCTGGCGCCGCTGGCGCTGAATGCGTCGGTGGTGTTCGAGCAGGAGTACAGCGGCATCGAGGGCGACTCGGCCTCGTGCGCCGAGCTGCTGGCGCTGCTGTCGTCGCTGTCGGGCCTGCCGCTGCTGCAGAACATCGCGGTGACCGGCGCGCTCAACCAGCACGGCGAGATCCTGCCCGTGGGCGGCCTCAACGAAAAGATCGAGGGCTGGTTCGACCTGTGCGCCAGCCAGGGCCTGCACGGCGCGCACGGCGTGCTCATCCCGGCGCGCAACCAGCGCCACCTGATGCTGGACCAGCGCGTAATCGCCGCGGTGCAGGCCGGGCGCTTCCACGTCTACACCGCCGAGCATGTCAGCCAGGCCGTGGCGCTGCTGATGGAGCAGACCGACTGCCAGCCCTGCGCCCACCCGTCCACCGTCGCCGGCCCGGCCCCCCTGCCGGCGCTGGTGATGGAGCGGGCCGAGGCCCGGCTGCGCCAGTTCCGCCTGGCGCTGCAGAAGGCCGAGGCGGCGCCCAAGCGCAGCCAGCGCCAGCGGGGCAAACGGGTGGCTGACTCGCTGCGCGGCGAATAGTTCACACCATCTATGGAACAATGAATTCCGCTAGAGCCGGTTTATCGAAAGCGTTTGTCGACCTACACTTTCCCCATCGTTGAACAAGAGCAAGACATCTCAACGCTACGACTCAACGAAGCGATCGGCCAGCGGGCCGGTCGCCACACACTGGAAAGGATCCAAAAATGATGAACGCACGTATTCTGGCCGTCGCCGCTTCCCTGGCCCTGGGCTCCGTGGCCGCACAGGCCGGCTCGCTGTTCGAAGGCGAAGGCTCCAATGCCCCCGCCGTGGCCGCCACCAGCCAGCTGAGCCGCGCCGACGTGGTCGCCCAGGTGGCCGAAGCCAACCGCAACGGCTCGATGGCCGTGATCGGCGACAGCATGAACTTTGCCGACAGCCGCCAAGGCGCCTCGTCGCTGAGCCGCGCCGAAGTGAGCCAGCAAGCTGCCCAGGCGCTGCACGCCGGCCGCATTGCCAACGGCGAAAGCTACGGCGAATAAGCCTGCGGTCCTGCACCGGGGCCGCTCCATGAAAAAAAGCTGCTGAATCCTCAGCAGCTTTTTTTTCGCCTGGGCGGTACCGACTGGCGTGGTCAGGTGCTCAGGGGGCCGTGGCCGCCTCCAGCGCCGCGGCCAGCTCGCTGCGCAGACGCTCGTTTTCCGTCTCCAGTTCCTGCACGCGCGCGCGCAGCGTCGTTAGCTGCTGCTGCGCGGCGTCCAGCGCCGCATCCACGGCCTGCATGCCGTGGGCCTGGGCGGCCTGCTCGGCGGGCGATGCGCCTTCCGCGCCCTCGGGCTGCTCGGCCTTGGGCTTGCGCTTGGCGTCGCGCACGCGCTTGGCGGCCTGCTTCAGGTCTTCCTTGCCGCCCTGGGCCGCTGCCTGCTGCTCGGCCGCCGGCAGCGTGGCCACCACGGCGGCGGTGTTGATGGAGATGTCGCCGGCCTTGATGGCCTGCACCAGCTCGGGCGCCGCGTGCTTCTGGATTTTCTCGATCTGCGCCACCTGGGCGTTGGACAGGCGCGCGGCCTTGGCCACTGCCTCGCGCGTGGCGACCTTCTCCAGCTCGACGGCATCCTCGGCGCTGAAGACGGGCACGTCAGCGGCCGGGGCGTCGGCCTCGGCGGGCTCCGCGCCCTCGGCCTTGGGTACCGGGAAAGGCGCCTGCTGCTTGCGCGACGCCAGGATGGCGCGCTTGCGCAGCGCCAGCACGCCGCGCTGGTAGTCCGACACGCTGCGCCGGCCCAGGTGCTGGTCGATCATCCACAGGTGCACATCCTCCATGGTCTGGAAGCGCGTGTTCTGCACCGTGTTGAACGGCAGGCCGTGCTTGCTGCAGATGCTGTAGCGGTTGTGGCCGTCCACCAGCACGTCGCCCCATAGCACCAGCGCATCGCGGCAGCCCTCGGCCAGGATGCTGCGCTCCAGCGCCTCGTATTCGTCCGCGCTCAAGGGGTCGATATACGCCTTGAGCTCCTCATTGATCACTATGTCCATCGCTGCGCGGTTCTTCGTCTGCCAAAACCCTAGATTGTAGGGAAGACCCGCCCTGTCTCCTGAGTGGCTTCGGCAATCACCGCACAATGGCACCATCCCCAGCCACCGCAGGAATCTCGCCATGAAGCAATTATTCACACTCGTCCTGGCCGGCACGCTGGCCGGCGCTGCCCTGGCCGCGCAGCCGCTGCTGTCGCCGCAGGAGCTGCAGGAGCTGCAGGCGCAGCTGGCCGCCGCGCAGCCCGGGCTGAAGGTCATCGACATCCGCGACCCCAAGCTGTATGCGCAGCAGCACATTCCCGGCGCGCTGAACGCGCCCTACGGCAAGTGGCGCGGCCCGGCCAGCAACCCGGGCGAGTTGCCCGACATCGCCAAGCTGACCACGCTGGTGCAGTCGCTGGGGCTGACGCCGGCCACGCACGCCGTGGTGGTCTCGACCGGCGCGGACGCGACCGACTTCGGCGCCATGGCCCGCGTGTACTGGACGCTGAAGGTGCTGGGCCTGAAGGAGCTGTCCATCGTCAACGGCGGCATGAAGGCCTGGCAGGCCGGCGGCGGCGCGGTCGATGCCAGCGCGCCGCAGGTGGCGGCCAGCGGCTGGCAGCCGCAGATCGACACGAACTACCTCGTCACCCGCGAGCAGGTGCGCCAGCATGTGGACCTGAGCAATGCCTCGCTGGTGGATTCGCGGCCGGACGCCTTCTACCAGGGCCAGACCCGCGCGCCCGCGGCCAAGCTCTCGGGCACGCTGCCGGGGGCGCAGCAGCTCGACTTCAACCAGTGGTTCGTACCCGGCACGTCGCGCTTCGTCGACACGGCCACCGCCCGGCAGATCGCCGCCCAGGTGCAGCGCAAGGACGGCGAGGACACCGTGGCCTTCTGCAACACCGGCCACTGGGCCGCGACCGACTGGTTCGGCCTGAGCGAGGTGGCCGGCTACCCGAACGTGAAGCTCTACGCCGGCTCGATGGTGGACTGGACCCAGTCCACCGACGCCCCGCCCATGCAGAACCAGCCCGGCCGCATGGAATCGCTGGCCTACGACGCCAGGCAATGGTGGCAGCGCAAGTTCAAGTGATCTTGAGCCAAATCGGCACCCAGCGCTTATACAGCAAGCGCTGATAGCTATTATTTTTACAGAAACCAGCACCTTCCACCCATGAAACGACTCCCCCTGTCGGTCCTGATGGCCGTGTTCTTTGGCTGGCTGCTGTGGACGGTGTCCGCGCGCCAGGCGGCCCTGTTCCTCGTCGGCATCGGCCTGGGCGCGGTGCTGGCGGGCAAGCGCTTCGGCTTCACCACCGGCTGGCGCCTGCTGGTCGAGAACAAGGACCCGCGCGGCGTCTTCGGCCAGTTGTTGCTGCTGGCGCTGGCCGCCGCGCTGGCCATGCCGCTGCTGGGGCACTTTCCGGAACTGACGGCCGCGCTCGGCCCACCCAGCGTGAGCCTGCTGGTCGGCGCCTTCGTCTTCGGCCTGTGCATGCAGATCGCGGACGGCTGCGGCAGCGGCACGCTGTACAAGGCCGGCATGGG
>JBLZYV010000012.1:0-67803 GCA_050282565.1 Comamonas sp. | reverse complement strand
GTCAATTTGCCCGCAAGCGGCCGTCTGTTCTGCGCTAAGCGCTATGGAATTTGATGAATCTGCAGCATCGCCGCCGCCGTCATCGCTGTCGGCCGGTGGCTTGGCCTTGCGGCGCAGGCGGCGCTGCAGCTGCACCTCGGTCAGGTCGCGCAGGGCCGGCGGCAGCGCTGCGGTGGCCATCTCGCCCAGGCTGCGCTGGTAGTAGCGCGCGGCGAAGGCCACGAGGCGCAGCCAGCCCGCCGACAGCGGGGGCAGCGGCAGCACCGCGCTCACCGGCTTGATGGTGGCCGTGGTGCTGGCGTCCTCCTCCAGGCCCCAGGCCACGCCCAGCACCTCGCGCTGGCCCAGCGGCACGCGTACCAGGCTGCCGGGCGGCAGCGGCTCGGCATGCTGGTAGGTCAGCCACGGCGCCGCGGCGCTGATGGCGCTGTGGGCGGGCGTATTGACGGCGACGCGGATCAGGGGCACAGGTGGTGGGGGAGGGATGACAGCGGGAATCGGAAACCCGCCAGTGTACCCAGGCGGGCGGCGGCGCAGGCGCTGATGCCGGCACGAGCCGGGTATCCCCTTTCATGCACCGGTTACACACAGGGGGCTGCCGAGGGATATCAACATCCCGGCTATCGATCTGTGGATAACTTTGTTGACATGCCGCCAGCCTTTGGCTATCGATTCCAATAACACGAATACAGGGCTGGGTGTTGGAAAATCATGGAAATATTTTTTATATTTGTGAATCAATGGCTTGTGCGTTGTTCTTGGAGCTGGCGCGCAGCGCGGGCGGGCGTGGAGGCGGCGCTGGCTGCTTTCCACAATGTGTGCATAACTGCCATGGCCGCCCCGGTTTGGTAAGGGATGGCGGCCGTCCCAAAGATCAGAGATTGTTGCCCGTCCGCAGGAAAGGGACGCGATATGGATGCTAAGGCAATGAATTCTCACCAAATTTTCACACAGCAGAATTTTTGTGGATAAGTCTGTGTGCAAGCTGGTGGCCGCTTGTGGGAGAGTTGGTGAATACTTGCGGGTGGAATGCTATTTGTTGTTGAAAATCAATGTATTGAAAATTCGTTGGTTGTGGATAGCTTAGTCCTGGCACATCTCTGGGCTGTCCGGCGCCCGGCGGGGACGGGCCTTCCGATATGATGGCGGGCGTTGCCGCTCTGTGCGCCGCTTTTCGCGTGCCGGAGTCCGCCAGATCCTGAAACCACCCCCATGCCCCTGATCCGTTCGGTATTGCACATGCTCTTCATGAGCATTTCGGTCGTTCCCTACACCCTGGCCATCCTGCTGCTGCGCGTGTGCGGCGCCAGCAGCCTGGCGCGCTACCGGGTGGCGCGGGCCTGGCTCAAGCTGTCGGTGGACAGCGCGCGGGTCATCATCGGCATCCGCTACCAGGTGCAGGGCATGGAGAACCTGCCCGTGGGCAGCGCCAAGGGGGCGGTGCTGTTGGTCAAGCACCAGTCCACCTATGAGACCTTCCTGATGCCGGCCATCATGCCGGTGCCGCTGGCCTATGTGTTCAAGAAGGAGCTGCTGCAGATTCCCTTCTTCGGCTGGTCCATCGGCAGCCTGGACATGATCCACATCAACCGCAAGGACGGCAGCCGGGCCTTCCACAAAGTGGTGGAGCAGGGCAAGCGCCTGCTGCAGCAGGGCCTGTGGGTCATCATGTTTCCCGAGGGAACGCGCATTCCGCGCGGCGAGGCGGGCGAGTACAAGACGGGCGCGGCGCGGCTGGCCATCATGACCGGCGCCGACGTGGTGCCTGTCGCCGTCACCTCGGCCAAGTGCTGGCCGCGCAAGGCCTTCGTCAAGTACCCGGGCGTGGTCGATGTCTCCATCGGCCAGCCCATCCCCACCACGGGCCGCAAGCACGACGAGCTGATGCAGCAGGTGCAGGACTGGATCGAGGCCGAGATGCGCAGGCTCGATCCCGAGGCCTATGCCGGCAAGGGGTCCTGAGGGTTCCCTGCCATGCAGCGTCTGATCCAGCTCGCGCTCGACCTGTGGGAGCGAAGCACGCCGGTCGCCCCCCGGCTGGCGCCAGTGCCGCCAGCGGTGGTGGAGGAGGTCCAGCCGCTCGCCTCCGTGCTGCTGCCGCAGTCGTTCGAGCACCCGCAGGCCAGCCGCGCCATTTTGGTGGGTGACGTCCATATCGGCTATGCGCTGCAGCGCGTGCAGCGCAAGACCATAGGCTTTGTCGTGGACGATGCGGGCCTCACGGTGCGCGCGCCGCGCTGGGTCTCGCAGGCCGGCATCGAGGAAGCGGTGCGGGACAAGGCGCCCTGGATCGTGCGCAAGCTGGGCGACATGCAAAAGCGCCACGCCTACCGGCAGCAGGCGACCATCCAGTGGCGGCACGGTGGCGTGCTGCCGTTCCTGGGGCAGTCCATGGAGCTGGTGCTCGACGGCGAGCTGCGCCATGCGCGTGCCGGCGCTATGGGCCGGGTGGAGGAGGCGAAGGACGGCCATCCCGCCGTGGCCCGCCTGTACCTGCCGCTGCCCCGCGATGCCTCGCGCAGCCAGATCCGCGACATGGCGCAGGCCTGGTTCATGCGCAGTGCACGCCAGCATTTCCTGGCGCGGCTGGCGCATTTCGAGCCCCGGCTCGGGGTGCGCCACACCTCGATGCGGCTGACGAACGCGGCCACCCGCTGGGGCAGCGCCAAGACCGACGGCTCCATCCGCCTGAACTGGCGGCTGATGCACTATTCGCCCGAGATCATCGACTACGTGGTGGCGCACGAACTGGCGCACCTGCGGGTGATGGACCATAGTCCCCGGTTCTGGAGCACCGTGGCCGAAGTGGTGCCCGACCACCGCGAGCTGCGCCGCCAGCTCAAGGAAACCCCGGCACCGCCGTGGGACGACTAGCCGTCCTCAATATATAGAGCCAGAATCGCCTCGAACCAAGGAGTCCGCCATGAACGCACCGAACGACACCATCCGCCCCGCCAACGGCTATGCGGGCGACATCCCGCCGCAGCTTGCCTGGCAGTGGGTGCAAAGCGGCGAGGCCGTGCTGGTCGATGTGCGCACCGACGCCGAGCGCGCCTGGGTCGGCATGGTGCCGCAGGCCGTGCCGGTGGCCTGGAAGCAGTGGCCCGCGATGGAGCTGAATCCCGATTTCGATGCCCAGCTGCAGGCCGCCGTGCCCGCGGGCCGCAAGGTGGTGCTGTTGTGCCGCAGCGGCGTGCGCTCCATCGCGGCGGCGCAGCGGGCGGCCCAGCTGGGCCGCGAGGCCTACAACATCCTCGAAGGCTTCGAGGGCGACGCCGATGCGAACGGCCAGCGCGGCAAGGTCGGCGGCTGGCGCCTGCGCGGCCTGCCCTGGCGGCAGGGCTGATTCGGGCACTGCACCAAGAAAAAAGGACTCCGGCGGAGTCCTTGTAGTCGGGTGGGCTGGATTTACAGCGCGGGGATGCGCAGCTTCTGGCCCACGTAGATCTTGTCGGGGTGGCTCAGCATGGGCTTGTTGGCCTCGAAGATCACCGGGTACTTGTTGGCGTCGCCGTAGTACTTCTTGGCGATGGCCGACAGCGTGTCGCCGGACACCACGTCGTGGTACTGGGCTTCGGCCTCGGGGTTGGTCACCGCCATCTGGTTGTCCACCTCGCTCACGCTCGACACGTTGCCGCAGCACAGCGTGACCTTTTCCTTGGTGGATTGCGTGGGGGCCGTGCCGGTGACCGTGACCTTGCCCGCATCGAATGCCACTTGCACGTCGCTCACGCCCAGGTTCTGGGTGGCGATGTACTTCTCGATCGCTGCGCCCGCGGCGGCGTTCAGGTCCTGGGGCGCTTGCGCGGCCTGGGCGCTGCTGCCGCCAAACAGTTTTTCACCGGCTTCCTTGATAAAGCTGAACAGTCCCATGGAGTCGCTCCTAAGTGAGTGGAAAGCCGCAATATAGACTGCTTCCATGACTGCGCAAGGTCAGACAAGACCTGCTTGAACATCTTTCACATAGCTTTCGAGGGTTATTGCGGTGTATTTTTTGGGGGCGCTTGCGCCGGGATGTGCGCGCATCGGTTGACAATGTGACAGAGACGTTGAAGAAAAGCACCAATAATGCCGCCCATGCAATTTCTGGCCATTGATGTAGGGAACACGCGCCTGAAGTGGAAGATGTATGAGGCTCCCCGACCTGGCGCAGCGGTGCTGGCCGATGGCGTGGAGTTTCTGGACCATATCGATCGCCTGGCCGAAGGCGCCTGGGCCAAGCTGCCCGAGCCCCGCTACATGCTGGGCTGCGTGGTGGCCGGCGAGTCGGTCAAGCACCGCGTGCAGGAGCAGATGGAGATCTGGGACGTGGCGCCGAGCTGGGTGGTGTCCTCCGCGCAGGAGGCAGGCCTCATCAACGGCTACGACCACCCGATGCGCCTGGGCACCGACCGCTGGGTCGCCATGATCGGCGCCTGGCACCATGTGCGGGCCCAGGGGCGCGCGCGCCCGATCGTGGTGGTCATGGTAGGCACGGCAGTGACGGTGGAGTGCATCGACGCCAGCGGCCGCTTCCTGGGCGGGTTGATCCTGCCGGGCCACGGCATCATGCTCAAGGCGCTGGAGGCCGGCACGGCCGGCCTGCACGTGCCCACGGGCGACGTCTGCGAATTCCCGACCAACACCAGCGACGCGCTGACCAGCGGCGGCACCTTTGCCATCGCCGGGGCGGTGGAGCGCATGGTGCAGCACCTGAAGGACCACTGCGGCGAGGAGCCGGCCTGCATTATGACCGGCGGCGCCGGCTGGAAGATGATGCCCAGCATGGCGCGGCCATTCGAGCTGGTGGAGAACCTGATCTTCGACGGCCTGCTGCACATCGCGGCCGGCAGGTTTCCGGGTTAGCGCCTGTTACGAGGGGGTGTTGGCCCGGATGCGATAATCGAAGGCTGTTCCGACAAGGAAGATACCACCATGATTCTCGTCACCGGTGGGGCCGGCTTCATTGGCTCCAACTTCGTGCTGGACTGGCTGGCGGGCTCCGATGAGCCCGTCGTCAATCTGGACAAGCTCACCTACGCGGGCAACCGCCACAACCTCGCGGGCCTCGACGGCGACGCGCGCCACACCTTCGTGCAGGGCGACATCGCCGACCGCGCGCTGCTCGATGCCCTCATCGCCGAGCACCAGCCCCGGGCCATCGTGCACTTCGCCGCCGAAAGCCATGTGGACCGCTCGATCCACGGGCCCGAGGACTTCATCCAGACCAACGTCGTCGGCACGCTGCGCCTGCTCGAGGCCGCGCGCGCCTACTGGAGCGGCCTGCAGGGCGAGGCGAAGGCGAAGTTCCGCTTCCTGCACGTCTCCACCGACGAGGTCTACGGCAGCCTGGCCAAGCAAGACCCGGCCTTCACCGAGACGCACAATTTCGAGCCCAACAGCCCGTACTCGGCCAGCAAGGCCGCCAGCGACCACCTCGTGCGCGCCTGGCACCACACCTATGGCCTGCCGGTGCTGACCACCAACTGCAGCAACAACTACGGGCCGTACCACTTCCCCGAGAAGCTGATCCCGCTGATGATCGTCAACGCGCTGGCCGGCAAGTCGCTGCCCGTGTACGGCGACGGCCAGCAGATCCGTGACTGGCTCTATGTGAAGGACCACTGCAGCGCCATCCGCCGCGTGCTCGAAGCCGGCCGGCTGGGCGAGACCTACAACGTCGGCGGCTGGAACGAGAAGCCGAACATCGACATCGTGAACACGGTCTGCGGCCTGCTCGACGAGTTGCGCCCCAAGGTCGACGGCAGCAGCTACGCCGCCCAGATCACCTACGTGCAGGACCGCCCTGGCCACGACCGGCGCTACGCCATCGACGCGCGCAAGCTCGAGCGCGAGCTGGGCTGGAAGCCTGCCGAAACCTTCGAAACCGGCATCCGCAAGACCGTGCAGTGGTACCTGGACCACCCGGCCTGGGTGGCCCAGGTGCAGTCCGGCGACTACCGCGACTGGGTCAACAAGCAATACGGTTGATTGAAAATGATAGCTGCTTGCGCTTGCTGGATAAGCGCTACAGCCTGATTTGACTGCAAACTATGAAAATTCTCCTCCTCGGCAAGAACGGCCAGGTCGGCTGGGAGCTGCAGCGCAGCCTGCAGCCGCTGGGCGAGGTCATCGCGCTCGATCGCCATAGCGAAACCCATTGCGGTGACCTGCTCCAGCCCGAGCGCCTGGCCGAAACCGTGCGGGCCATCCGCCCGCAGGCCATCGTCAATGCCGCCGCCTACACGGCGGTGGACAAGGCCGAGAGTGATGCACAGCAGGCGCGCACCATCAACGCCGACGCGGCCGGCGTGCTGGCCCGCGAGGCTGCGGCCCTCGGCGCCTGGCTGGTGCACTACAGCACCGACTACGTGTTCGACGGCAGCGGCAGCACGCCCTGGCGCGAGGACGACGCCACCGGCCCGCTGTCGGTCTACGGCCAGACCAAGCTCGAAGGCGAGCAGCAGATCGCCGCCTCCGGCGCGTGCCACCTCGTGTTCCGCACCAGCTGGGTCTATGCGGCGCGCGGCGGCAATTTCGCCAAGACCATGCTGCGCCTGGCGCAGGAGCGCGAGCGCCTGGCCGTCATCGACGACCAGTGGGGCGCGCCCACCGGCGCCGAGCTGCTGGCCGACGTGACGGCGCTCGCGCTGCACCAGGTGCTGCGCGGCGGCATGGACGACGCCAGCGGCATCTACCACCTCGTGGCCCAGGGCGAGACCACCTGGAACCGCTATGCCCGCTATGTGCTGGAGCAGGCGCGGCAGATCCAGCCCGCGCTGCCCATCGTGGCCCAGGAGGTGCAGGCCGTCGCGACCGACGCCTTCCCCACGCCCGCCAAGCGCCCGAACAACTCGCGCCTCGACACCCGCAAGCTGCAGCAGCGCTTCGGCCTGCAACTGCCGCAATGGCAGGCGGGCGTGCGGCGCATGCTGCAGGAAATCCTGTAAACACCACCCATGCAAGCCATTCCCACCCAGATCCCCGACGTCATCATCCTGGAGCCCAAGGTCTTCGGCGATACGCGCGGCTTTTTCTACGAGAGCTTCAACCACCGCGCCTTCGACGCCGCCGTGGGGCAGCACTACGAATTCGTGCAGGACAACCACAGCAAGAGCGCCCGTGGCGTGCTGCGCGGCCTGCACTACCAGATCCAGCAGCCCCAGGGCAAGCTGGTGCGGGTGGTCGAAGGCTCGGTGATCGACGTGGCGGTGGACATCCGCAAGAGCTCGCCCACCTTCGGCCAGTGGGTGGCGGTGGAGCTGTCGGCCGACAACAAGCGCCAGCTGTGGGTGCCGCCGGGCTTCGCGCACGGCTTTGTGGTGCACAGCGAGACGGCGCAGTTCCTCTACAAGACCACCGACTACTACGCGCCCGAGCACGAGCGCTGCATCGCCTGGAACGACCCGCAGCTGGCCATCGACTGGCAGCTCGGCGGCCTGGAGCCGCAGCTGTCCGCCAAGGACCAGCAGGGCAAGCGCCTGGCCGATGCGGAGTGCTTTGCCTGATTATCAAAAATAAATGATAGCTGTCTGCGCTTGCAGAATAAGCGCGGAGGGCCGAAAGCGCCCTAAATTCAGCCAGGGACCGCCTGCGGCAGCAGCGCCGGCCGCGGGATGTTGGAATAGCGTCAACAAGCCTCGGGCCGGCGTTTTCTCCTCAATGTCTCCACAGGCTTCCCACTACACTATGTCGCTTGCCTTGAGCAAGCCCCTTGATTGCACCGCATGAACACCAGCGCCATCGTCGAACTAGAACCGATCCTCGCGTCCGAACCCGCGCGGCCGCGCCTGGGCGAAATGCTGGTGGCGGGCGGCAAGCTGTCGCCGCGCGACCTGGAGCGGGCGCTGCAGGCGCAGCAGGAAATGGGCCATCTGCTGGGCCATGTGCTCGCGCAGCTCGGCCTGGTGTCCGAGATGGACGTCATGCACACGCTGGCGCAGCAGTTGCAGATCCCGTTCATCCAGGCGGCTGATTTTCCTGCCGAGGCGCCCGTGGTGCCGGGCCTGCTGCCCGAGTTCCAGCACGCGCAGCATGTCTTTCCGCTGCGGCTGGAGGATGGCGTGCTCGACGTGGCCATGACCTCGCCGCAGGACCCGTTCGTGGTCAAGGCCGTGCAGATGTCCACCGGCCTGGTCGTGCGCCCGCACCTGGCGCTCGAGATCGATATCGAGCGGGCGCTGCAAGAGCCTGAGCCCGAGGTCGAGGAGGACGATGGCGGCAGCGACCTGTTCGGCGACGGCGTGGACGGCGGCGATTTCGTCGAACACCTGAAGGACCTGGCCAGCGAGGCGCCGGTGATCCGGCTGGTCAACAGCATCATCGGCCGCGTTATCGACCTGCGTGCCTCCGACATCCATCTCGAGCCTTTCGACGACGGCCTGCATGTGCGCTACCGCGTCGACGGCGTGATCCATCCCGGCGAGCTGGTGCCGCCGCGCCTGTCGGCCGCCGTCGGCTCGCGCGTCAAGCTCATGGCGCACCTCGACATCGCCGAGCGCCGCCTGCCGCAGGACGGCCGCATCAAGACCCGCGTCAAGGGCCGCGAGCTGGACCTGCGCGTCTCGACCGTGCCCACCGTGCACGGCGAAAGCATCGTGATGCGGGTGCTGGACCGCGCCAGCGTGCGCCTGCAGCTCGAGACCATGGGTTTTGCGAAGGACACGCTCGCCAAGTTCAATGACCTGCTCGCGCGCCCGCACGGCATCCTGCTGGTGACTGGCCCCACGGGCTCGGGCAAGACCACCACGCTGTATGCGGCGCTGTCCAAGATCGATGCGGTCGAGAACAAGATCATCACCGTCGAGGACCCGGTCGAATACCAGCTCGAGGGCATCAACCAGATCCAGACGCATGCGCAGATCAACCTCACCTTCGCCAACGCGCTGCGCTCCATCCTGCGCCAGGACCCGGACATCATCATGATCGGCGAAATGCGCGACGGCGAAACCGCGCAGATCGCGGTACAGTCCGCGCTGACCGGCCACCTGGTGCTGTCGACGCTGCACACCAACACCGCCGCCGGCGCCATCACCCGCATGCAGGACATGGGCGTGGAGAGCTATCTCATCACCTCGTCCGTCAACGGCGTGCTGGCCCAGCGCCTGGTGCGCACGCTGTGCAGTAACTGCAAGGAGGAGCACGAGCCGGGCGAGGAAGTGCGCAAGCGCTCGGGCCTGGCCCGCTTCAGCCAGGTGGGCCAGCCCATCTACCGCGCCGTGGGCTGCAACCAGTGCCGCCAGACCGGCTACAAGGGGCGTACCGGCATCCACGAGCTCTTCGTGCTCGACGAACCCATGCGCAATGCCATCAATGCCGGCAAGGATGCGAACGAGCTGTTCGCGCTGGCTTCGCACGCCGGCATGCTCAGCCTGCACGAGGACGGCCTGCGCAAGGTGGCGGCCGGCATGACCACGCTGGACGAGGTGGCCCGCGTTACGCAGGACCAGATCGATGCCTGATTTCGCTTGGCACGCCATCAATGGCACCGGGGAGTCGGTGCGCGGCACGCTGGAGGCAGCGAACATCGCGCAGGTGCAAAAGCAGTTGCGCCTGCAAAAGCTCACGCCAGTGCGCATCGTCGACGCGGCCCAGGCCGCGACGCTGGCGCCCGCGGCCGGCGGCAAATCCGGCAAGAAGGAGGGCGCCGCCGCCCTGGTCAAGGCCAAGAGCACCAAGGCGCAGAAAGGCCCGGTCAAGTCGCCCGACATCCTGGCGATGACCTCGGAGCTGTCCATCATGCTCAAGGCGGGGCTGGCCCTCGACAACGCGCTGCGCGTGCTCATCGACATGAGCTACAAGGACAGCATGCGCGAGCTGCTGCAGGGCGTCCTCGAAGCCGTGAAGGGCGGCGTGCCGCTGTCCAAGGCGCTGACCCAGCACCATGAGCTGTTCGGCGACTTCTATATCAATATGGTGCGCTCCGGCGAGGCCAGCGGCCAGATGTCGGGCGTGCTGGCGCGCCTGGTCGAGCACCTGGAGCGCCAGCGCGCGCTCAAGGAAAGCGTGGTCTCCGCCACCATCTACCCGATGATCCTGGTGGTGGTGGCCATCCTGTCGCTGGTCGCCATGCTGGGCTTCGTCGTGCCGCAGTTCGAGAAGCTGTTCAACGACCTGGGCGATGCGCTGCCCGCGCCCACCCGGGTGGTGATGATGGTCGGCCATGCCTTCCGCAGCTATGGCGCGGTGATCGGCATCGTCGCCGTGCTGGTCATCTATCTGGTGCGCCGCTGGTTCAAGTCGCCCCAGGGCTCGCTGTGGTGGCAGACGCGCTTGCTGCGCCTGCCGCTGCTGGGTCGCCTGGCACTCAAGTACCAGCTGACGCTGTTCTCGCGCTCGCTCGGCACCCTGCTGGGCAATGGCGTGCCGCTGATCACCGCGCTGAACATTGCCACCGACACGGTGAGCAACCGCATCATCCAGCAGGAGCTGGCGCAGATCGCCCCCATCGTCAAGGAGGGCGGCCGCATGGTGCAGGCCATGAACACCACCACCGTCTTCGAGCCGCTGGCCGTCAACCTGGTGCGTGTGGGTGAGGAAACCGGCCGCATCGGCCCGATGATGCTGGAGCTGTCGAATATTTTGAACCGCGAGGTCGAAACCGGCATCAAACGGGCGCTGACCATGATCGAGCCGGTGCTGATCCTGGTGCTGGGCATGATGATCGCGGCGATCATCGTGTCGATCCTGATGGGCATCCTGTCCGTCAACGATCTGGCCGTGTAAGCGGTGGTTGGTTTGATTCATCACATTGAAAAGGGGAGTCCTGTCATGCAGGCCATCATGAAAAAATTCCGTTCCAACGATGCGCAGGGCCGTCGCCGTTCGCGCGGTTTCACGCTGATCGAACTGCTGGTGGTGCTGGCCATCCTGACGCTGCTGGCCGGTTTGGTCGGGCCCAAGGTGCTGGGTGCGCTGGGTGGTGCCAAGACCAAGACGGCCGGCGTGCAGATCGCCGATCTGCAGAAGGCACTCGACATCTTCAAGCTCGACGTCGGCCGCTACCCGACCAGCGAAGAGGGGCTGGATGCACTGGTCAAGGCGCCCGGCAACGTGCGCGGCTGGAACGGTCCCTACCTGAGCGGCGGCGTGCCTTCCGACCCCTGGAACAACCCCTACCGCTACGCCAGCAACGGCGGCCAGACCGACATCGTCTCGCTGGGCTCTGACGGCGCTCCGGGCGGCGAGGGCGAGGCAGCCGACATCCACAGCGCCAAGTAACGGCGTTTCGCGCACCCTGTTTGCCTGCCGGCCATGCGATCTTCGCGCTCCATCCAGCAAGGTTTCACCTTGATCGAGCTGATGGTCGTGTTCGCCATCATGGCCATGGTGGTGAGCATGGCGCCGGTGGCCTACGACCGGCTGCGCGATGGGGTGCAGTACCGCGACACGGTGCGCTCTATGCTGAGCCAGTTGCGCACGGCCCGCTATGCTGCGGTGGCTGAAGGTCGGGACGTGCGATTCACTGTCGACCTGCAGGCCAAGACCTATGGGCTGAATACCGGTGCGGCCAAGGAGCTGCCTGACAGCGTCGATGTGCGCACCACGGTGGCGGGGCGCGAGTTCGTGCCCGGCAGCGCGGCGTCCATTGCCTTTCTGCCTTCAGGGGGCTCCAGCGGCGGCAGTATAGAAATCATCCGCAAGACCGGCGCAGGCGTCCGCCTGCGGGTGGACTGGCTTTCGGGCCGCGTCACGCAGGAGCCCTTGTTCCAATGACGCGTACCCGCCGTTCCGCCGCGCGTGGCATGACCCTGCTGGAGCTGTTGGTGGCGCTGGCCATCATGGCCATCTCGCTGGGCATGATCTACCGCGCCACTGGCAGCAGCGCCCGCAGTGTGGGTGACATGGACAACTACCAGTATGCGGTGCAGCTGGCGGAGTCGCTACTGTCCATGCGCGATTCGGTCTACGAAGACGGCTGGAACGATGCCGGCGACAGCAATGGCTTTCACTGGCAGATCCAGAGCGCGCCGTTCAAGACCGATGTGGAAGGCCCCAATATTCCGCCGCTGCATCAAGTGCAGGTCGTTGTGTCCTGGGACAACGGCGGAACGCAGCGCACGATAGAGCTGTCGACGCTGCGCGCACAGCGCAGGCCCCCCGATCCGAATGCGGAAAGGCTGCTGCAATGATGGCCGGACGCAATTCTTTCAATCGGGGAAGCCGCGGCTTCACGCTGGTCGAGATGCTGGTGGCGCTGGTGCTGCTGTCGCTCATCATGCTGGGCCTCGCCGGAGCCATGGGTACCATGGGCCGCACGGAAGACAGCATTGACAACCGTCTGGCTCGCATGGACGAGTCGCGGTCGGGCGGTGATTTCCTGCGTGGCGTGCTGTCCCGCATGTCGGCCAAGCGGGTTCAGGGGATTCAGCAACTGGGCAAGGCACCATTCTTTTTCACTGGCGAGCCACAGGCCGTGACCTGGGTGGGTGTGATGCCGGCCCGCTATGGGGCGGGCGGGCGCTATCATTTCCGGCTGGCCATGGGACAGTATCTGGGCAGCCCGGCAATCACGCTGAGCTATACGCCCTGGGTGGACGCGCAGACGCAGCCGGACTGGGGAGGCGCTGAAAGCTATCCCATCGTGACGCATGCCACTGGCTTGTCGCTGCAATACCAGAACGCCGGCGTGAATCCCCCGGTATGGGTGGACAGCTGGAACTCGGTCGATATCCTGCCGCAGGCCATCCAGGTGGTTATGGCTTCGGAGCAGGCGGTGCTGCCGCCGCTGGTGGTGCGCATGCGGGTCATGCCCGCGGGCGATCCGTTGGGCGGTGGCGGTGCTGTTCTGGGGGGGACCTCAGGATGAGCGCGCGGTTGAATGCATGGCGCACTCAGGGGGCAGTGCCAATAGCGAGGAATGGGGGCTCGGCCGAGCAGGGAATGGCGCTGATTGCCGTGCTGTGGCTGGTGGCTGCCTTGAGCCTGATGGTCAGTGGGGTCAGCGGTGTGGTCCGCCAGGAGGCGCGGATGGTGTCCGTGGCACGGCAGCGGCTCGAAGCACAGGCGTTGGGTGATGCAGCGATCATGATCGCGTTGCAGAAGCTATCGGCCACCCCGAGGGCCGTTACCCAATTGACCGATACGTCGGTGGCATTCAATGGCGTGGAAGTGCCGGTGACGGTCATGCCCTTGTCTGGGTTGATCAATATCAATGGTGCATCGCTGCCGCTGTTGGCTGCATTGCTGACTATTGGGGGCGGCCTGCCCGAAGGGCAGGCGCAGCAGTTGGCCATCAATATTGTGGATCTCCGCGAGAAGCGCTCTCCCACCGGGCGATCGCCCGAGCGCTTCGAGGCGGTAGAGGATCTCATGCAGGTGCCCGGCTTCGATTTTGACCTCTATGCTAGACTCGCGCCTTTCGTCACCGCCTCCAATGGAGGCTCGGGAAGTGCTGCCGTGAATCCGTTGGCTGCCCCGCCCGAGGTTCTGGCCATTCTGGCCAATGGTGACCAGGCCATGGCCAACCGCATTGCCGAGCAGCGTGCATCTGGACAGCCCGGAGTTGACACAACCGGGCTTGCTGCGGGACTGGCATCCGGTGGCAACTCTTCCCGGCGGTATCGCATCACGGCCCATGTGCCGCTCGCGGCTGGTGGCCGCTTTGATGTAGAGCGCAGCGTTTACTTCGGTAGCCGCTCGCGTGACGGACTGCCCTGGTATACGTTCGAAACGCGCCAGACCTTGCAGCCATAGCGATAACCCATACAACTATGTCAGCTCTTTCTACAGAATCGCGGTTTTTCGGGATCGATCTCCAGAAGCTCACCACCGAAATTCGCCAGACATGGCGCAAGGCGCCTTTCTGGCCGCCGTTTTCATGGCTGCGGCCCGACGCCGTGGTGCGCCTGCTTCCTGTGCAAGGAGAGCCTATCCAAGTATGGGAGTCGGGCCGGCCGGTAGAGGGAAAAGTCCGCTTTCGTACGGATTTCTGGGCTATCGAGCTGCCCGAGTCCCTGGTGCTGCGCAAGTCGCTGCAGTTGCCGGCCTTGGATCCGCAGGACTGCGCCAGCGCCGCGCAGCTAGAAGCCCAGGCCATCAGCCCATTTGCCCAGGAGGATATGCTCTGGGGCTACGTCGAACAAAGCCGGTCTGCTTCGGCAGTTCGGCTGCAGCTGGCATTGGCCTCGCGCAAACAGGTAGAGCCCTATCTGGAGGGGCGGACCGCGGATGCGGTGCGTGTGCAGACCGCTGGCAAGGTCTTGCCCGCACCCGAGGTCTGGGTGCTGACCGGACGTGAGCGTCCCATTGTTTTTCAGGGCTTTGGTGAGGCTCAGCGCGCTGTCTGGGCGCATAAAAAGCTGCAGCTCCATGGGGCCGGAGTGCTAGGCGCACTGCTGCTGCTGATTGGCATCGCCATCACGCCGACAGCGCAACTGCGCTTGCGAGCCATCGAAGCAATCCATGCGTATGAAGCCATCGCCGCCAAAACCGGCGATGTGGTGGCCAAGCGTGCGAGTCTGACACAGAGTGCAGACCAGGTGGCTGGCTTGGCCGATATGCTGGCCGAGCGTGTCGACAGCATCAAGGTGCTGAGTATGCTGACCAAGGTATTGCCGGACGACACTGCCTTGCAGTCGGCACGGATACAAGGGAGCAAGGTCACCATCACCGGATTGGGGGACAACGCTTCCACGCTGATGCAAAAGCTCAGCGAGCAAGAGGGTGTGAAGGACGTCAGGGCTCCCAGTGCGGCCACCCGGGCGCCAGGCAGCAATAAGGAGTCATTCACGATCGAGTTGATGCTGGAGCCCAAGGTCTATGGGCCTACGCTCAAGGAGCTTGAGCCTCCCCCGCCGCCCACGCCTGCGGCCCCTTCGCCCCAACCGGCGAATTCGGCTTCTGTCCAGGGGCAGCCGGCTGCTCCGGCAACGGTGGCCCCGCCAGTTGCTGCTCCGGTGGCTCCGGCTATCGCGCCTGCGGCGGGCTCCGCACCGGCGGCTTCTGCACCCCGCGCCAGCTTGGGAGGCAGGGCTACGCGTGCGGCACCAGTCAGTGGAGAGGGGGAGAAGAAATGACCTTGAACCAGAAACCCAGCCGAAAAGACTGGGCCATATTGATTGGCACCTTGTGCCTGGTGTTGCTGCCGCTGCTGGTGCTTGGAGGCTACATCGCCAGTAAGCACCGTTGGGCGCAAACGAAGCTGGCAGAACTTGAGCCACGCTATGCGCGGCTCAAGGGGCTGGACATGCAGCGTGATGAAGTCGAGCAGGCGCTGCAACGTGCTCTGCGCATTCGCTCCAGCTATGTGTACCCCGCTTCCCAGGATGCAGGGCAGACCGGCAATGCGGTCCAGCAGAAGGTGCGAGACCTGCTGACCAATGCAGGGCTGACCGTGGTCAGCAGCCAGGTCATGCCTGCCAAGGAAGAGAAGGGCTTTGATCGCATTCCACTCAGCGTGCGTGCCGAAGGCGAGTTGCTGGCTGTTGACAGTGCGTTGTCTGTCATTTCGGAGCAATTGCCTGTCATCTTGGTCAATGACGTGGAAGTGCGCTCCCAGGCGGCATTGACCAATATGAATGAAAAAGTGGCGCCCCGGTTGTCGCTGCAATTGACCCTGAGTGTCTTGAGGGAGCGGTCATGAAGCGTTATGTGGGCGAGAGTTTGCTGCTGCTCAATGCCTTGCTAGTCGCGGGGCTGGCCTGGATGTGGTTCAGTCCCAAGGAAGGGCTGCGTAACAGCCATTGGACGGTGCCGCGCGCACAGAAGACCAATTTCGACGATATGGTGCCGGCGCTGGGCAAGCCACAGGCCATGGACCAGAGCCAATTCCTGGCCATGCTGGATCGTCCCCTGTTTTCCGCGACGCGCCGGCCTCCACCGCCTCCGCCGCCGCCAGCTTCGGAGGCTCCGCCTCCGCCGCCCGATTACCTCAGTACTGCGGTGTTGAGTGGCATCTACAGCAGCACGGACAAAAAGCTGGGAGGCGTCATCATCAAGTTCAATGGCAAGGATAAGGCCCTGCCATTGCGTGGTGCGCTGGATGGATGGACGCTCAGCTCCATTGTCGACAACCGTGTGTATTTCACGCGCGGCGCAGAAACCAGAGAACTTCGCTTGCAAAAAGCGAAGCTGCAGGTGGGGTACGGCCCCAGCGTTGGGAGTAATGCGCCGACGGCTCCTCAGATCAATCCCTTGGAGGCGGGCAGCACGCCATCCGCCGAGGCTCCTCCTCCCCGCAGGGCGTCGCTGGGCGGGCGACGCACGGCGCGCTGATGAACCTCTAGAACACTATGTATTCCACTCGTTTTCACGCATACCTGGCAAAAGTTATGACTTCTCGCTCTGATATCCGTATGGCCGTTGTTGCGCTTGCCATCGGCCAGTTAGTGGCGTCGCAGGCGGCCTTGGCACAGACGCCTGTCGCTCCTGCCGTCAATGCTCCCTCGTCGGCGGGCGATCCACCTGTCATCCAGGTGCCCACCATCTTGATCGATGCCAAGCGTGGCGCTGGCGACGAAGAGCGCGTGGTGGATGAGCCTCGCATCATCAAAGGTTCTGGCAAGGTGCTGAACATTGACAAATCCGAGCCCATTGCCAAGGGTACGCCGGTCACATTCCAGTTCGAGGAGGCGCCGGTTGCTGAGGTTGTGCGCACCATCCTGGGCGACATGCTGAAGCTGGACTATGTCATGCACCCGCCGCTGCAGGGTACGGTCACGTTGTCCACCCGCACACCGGTCGATCCCGACAAGGCGGTATTCCTGCTGGAGGCCGCGTTGCAGGCCAACGGCCTGGCCATGGTGCGCGATGCGCGCGGTACCTACCAGGTCGGCAAGCCGGAGGCGTTGCGCAGCCTGGTCGGTGCCGTACGCATGGCGGGCGCTCCCGGCAGCATGGCGCCCGGCTACGGTGTGATCGTGGTCCCGCTGCAATACATCGGTGCCAACGAGATGGCAACCATCCTCAAGCCCATGGTGGCGGGCGATGCCATCGTGCGCGTCGATAACGTGCGCAATGTGCTGGTGATGCAGGGCAACCGCACCCAGGCCGAAGGCTGGATGGAGATGGTCAAAACCTTCGACGTTGACCTGCTCAAGGGCATGTCCGTCGGGATCTACCCCCTCAAGTACGCCTCCATCGAAGAGATTTCGACGGCCTTGCAGATGATCAACGGCGGCAATGCTGGCGCAGCGGGCCAGGGCGGCCCGGCTGGCGCAGGTGCAGCCGGCGGCGGCACATCGGCGACGGCGAATCAGCGCGGCGCCCAGGTGCGTGCGGGTGCGGCCGGCGCTCCCGGTTCGGCTCCCCAAATTAGCGGTAACGCCGCCGCCGCCGCCGCGGTGCTGAGCTCGCTGGGCGAGTCCAATCCCCTATTTGGTGCCATCCGCGTCATGCCGGTGCCGCGGCTGAACGCCATCCTGGTCATCACGCCGCGCGCTTCCTACTTGGAAGAGGCTGAAAAATGGATCCGCCGCCTGGATGTGCCCAGCTCTGGCGGTGGCGAGCCCGAACTGCATATCTACCGGGTACAGAACGGCAATGCGCAACATCTGGCTGGGGTGCTGGGCGGAATTTTTGGCGGTACTGGTGGCGGAGCCACTGGCAACATGACCAGTGGTGTGGCGCCAGGCATGTCCAATACGAATACTGGATTCAACAGCGGCCTTGGCCAGAGCAATTTTGGATTGTCGGGGGGGCTAGGCTCCACCGGAGGGCTGGGGCTGGGGGGCAACCGGTTTGGTACTAATAACAATGCCAACAATCGCAACCAACCGCAGCAACAAGGTGCGACGGTGGCAACCATCGGCAACATCCGGGCGATGGCCGATCCGTTGAACAATACGATTCTGATCTGGAGCACGGGCACGGAATTCCGGAAGATCGAAGCCACCTTGCGGCGCCTGGATGTTCCTCCGGTACAGGTGCTTATCGAAGCCAGCATTCTTGAGGTCACACTCACCGACAGCCTTCAATATGGATTGAAGTGGGTGTTTGGCAGCGCCAATCCGGCAGGCTCGAATAGCCTGCATGGCATCGGCAACATTGGCAATCTTGGGCCTAACGGGGACGGTGGGAGTGCTGGATTCACCTATTCGCTGTTCAATAGCGCCAACCAGATTCGGGCGCAGTTGAACGCGCTGGCGAAGGACACCGAGGTCAAGATGCTGTCGAGCCCGTCGCTGATGGTGTTGGACAACCATACCGCCAACATCTCGGTAGGTGACCAGCAGCCGGTCAGTACCGGATCGACCTACAGCACCATTACCAGTGGTGTCCTGACCAACAACATCCAATACAAGGACACTGGTGTTCTGTTGACCGTCACGCCATCGGTCAACTCGGGCAACATGGTCACCATGCAGGTCGATCAGTCCGTGATTGACGTGGGGGCTGACAGAGATGAAGCGACCGGGCAGCGTCCGTTTTTGCAACGCCAGATCAGCAGCAAGGTTGCCGTCCGCTCGGGAGAGGCTATCGTCATGGGCGGGTTGATTCGTGATTCGAAGAACTCCGGCGATAGCGGGATCCCGTTGCTCAAGGACATCCCGGTGTTCGGGAAACTTTTCAGCAGTACCTCTATCGACAAAAGGCGCACTGAGTTGCTTGTTGTCATCACCCCGCGTGTTGTGCGAACGGACGTGGACATCCGCGAGGTCAGCGACGAATTGCGAGACCGTCTGCGTGGTCTGGATCGGGACGACCTATCGCAAACCCGTAAGCAGGCGCCTGCGAAGCCGGTCACGGCTGTGCAGCCGCTGCGCGCGCAGTGAGCAGTGAGCGGTATTAATTAGTGGATAGACAGCTTGACAGGAGTCAATCAATGAAGAAAAGCAATTTCCGCCGCCTGGGCCAAGGGGCTCTGGCTGTGGGGGCGCTGGCTATGTTGGCCGGCTGCGCCAGCATTACGGGCGGAGGTGCCCCCGAGGAAGTCGTTGCTAAGCGCTCCCAGGCCTACTGGGACGCCCGCATCAAGGGTGACTACAAAGCTGCGTATGCCTTGACCAATCCGGGCTACCGCAAGGTCAGAACAGCGGAGCAGTTCCGCGCAACCCACCCCGGCACCTTTGCCGTGGAGGCGGAAGTGAAAAACGTGAGTTGCGAGCCACAGAAGTGCGGGGCAGGGGTCAATTTGAAGACCAAGCCCCCCATCATGGGGCAGAAACTCGGTACCATTGACGTGTATTCAAGACAAACATGGGTGCTTGAAGACGGTCAATGGTGGCTCTTTACAGAACTGTAGGGGCCACCGATGGCAGGTGGAGAGGGGGTGAGGGGTGTTGTATTTTTTCTACAAACATGGCTTGCCAACGATCTGCCGGTTTTGCCAACTGCCAAAACGCTGTGCTATTATTTCTCAGCGTAATCAATCGTGGTAGTTGCGCTGACTAACTTTTTTTAACTGGAGTGTGTTTATGAAGAAAAATGTTCTGGCTCTGAGCATTGCTGCCATGATTGGTGGCTTCGCTGGTGCCGCTTCTGCCCAAACGGCACCTAATGCAGCCAACCTGGTGCAGAGCGAAGGTGGCGCAGGCCACATTCTGGTGGTGCCCTACTTCACCACGCAGAACAACAACATGTCCGTGTTCCACGTGGTGAACACCGACACCGTCAACGGCAAGGCTCTGAAGGTTCGCTTCCGCGGCGCTGCCAACTCTGACGATATCTTGGACTTCACCGTGTTCCTGTCGCCTACCGACGTGTGGACCGGCTCCGTCCAGGCTGACGCCAACGGTTCCTACTTCCAGACCTACGACAAGTCCTGCACGCTGCCCAACATCAGCGGCGGTGTGAAGACCTCCTTCGTGAAGGATCGTCTGAACCCCAACTGGACGGCTGACAAGCAGAACGCCAACACCATGGAAGGCTACCTGGAAGTCCTGAACATGGCTGACGTGGTTCCTGGCAAGCCCCTGTTCACGGCTACCAAGCACGTGAACGGCGTGGCACCTTGCACGGACTCGGTGCTGAACCAGACGCTGAGCCTGAACGGCGGCGACCTGAACGCAGCTGCTCTGGCACTGGGCCTGGATACGCCTTCGGGTGGCATCACCGGTGACTGGTACATCCTGAACGTGGACCAGACCACCACCTTCTCCGGCGCTGCAACGTCGATCAAGGCTGTGGACGGTGCTGGTGCCAATGCACGTGGTAACTACGTGCTGTGGCCTCAGCTGGATGCCGGCGTGGCTGCAACCAACTTCACGGCTGACCCGCTGCTGAAGAGCGGCCGTATCGCTGCCGCCAGCTATGACCTGCCCGACCTGTCGACTCCGCTGATCGCTGGTCAGACCCCTGAGCAGCAAGCCAGCGCGCTGACTGCTGCTGTGGCTCACAGCGGTGCTACCAACCAGTACGCTACCGACGCCATCATCAGTGCGAAGACCGACTGGGTTCTGTCCATGCCTACCCGCCGTTACAGCGTGGGCGCTGACTACACCCAAGACAGCAAGCCCAACACGTTCCTGGAATGGAACGTTGCTGGCGATGCATACCGCGTGTTCAACTCTGGCGTGGTCGATCCGGTGACCACCCTGCCGTTCTTCGCGTCTACCTTCACCAGCGTCGATACCGCAGGCAACATCTGCGTGAACACCGCTGCCAGCACCTTCTACGACCGTGAAGAATCCGCCCGTACCTCCGGCGCCGTGATCTCGCCCGGTACGCAGAAGTCGGTCCGCCTGTGCGGTGAAGTCAGCGTGCTGTCGTTCCGTGACTCCGGTACCTCGGTGCTGGGTGCTACGGTTGCACGTTCGAACGTGGAGCAAGGCTCCTACGAAAACGGCTGGGGTTCGGTGAACTTCGGTCGTCGTCTGCCGGTGGTTGGCGCTTCGTTCATCAAGCTGATGAACAGCGGCGGCGCGGCTAACGGCTTCAGCGGTACCTACGGTATCACCTGGCCCCACCGTTACGCTGACTAAGCGTAGGTGGTACGTGGCGGGGTAACCTGCCACAGCCAAGCTGTAAAGCAAAAAGCGGGGAACTTCCCCGCTTTTTTTATTTCTGTTTTAGCAGGGCTGGTGATGCTGCCAGTCTTGTGTCGGGGCGTAGACCAACGTTTTCTCGCACATATTGCGGCCGCTTGCCGATGCGGATGCTGGTTTTGCGGCATGCTGGCAAGTGTTGCGGGTTGCCCGAGAGTGTGGGTAGGCCCTTTTGAATGGAAAGAATGGAGTGATGGTGAATAGCAAGTTCTCGAAGAATGCAGTGGCGCTGGCGCTTGGGCTGTTGTCGATGGTAGCCATGGCTGCGGACAAGGCACCAGTGAGCATCGTCAAGGGGCCTGCTGGCGTGGAGCTGACTACGGCCGATATCGAAGCAGATGCGCTGCGCATTCCGGAAAGCATGCGTGGCCCCTTTCTGGCCAAGCCAAACAGCGTTGACCAGATGGCCAGGGCCTTGTATGTGCGCCGTGTGATGGCGGAGAAGGCCAGGGCAGAGGGCATGGACAAGGACCCACGCATCGCGGCTGCAATGCGCATCGCCATGGACAAGGCGTTGTCGGATGCCTATTTGGCGAAGTTCAATGCCAAGCACAAGCCGTCCGAGCAGCAACTCGAGTCGCAGATGCAGGCTACTTACAAGGTCAAGAGTGACGGCATGATGGTGCCGGCCCAGGTGCATGTGGCGCACATCCTCGTTAGCGGCGTGGATGCCAAGGCCGAGGAAAAAGCGACGGCTTTGCTGAAGCAGCTCAAGGGCGGAGCTGATTTTGCGACGCTGGCCAAGGAGAAATCCGAGGATACGGGCAGTGCTGCCAAGGGTGGCGATCTGGGGCCATTGCAAAAGGGCCGGACCGTACCAGAGTTCGAGAATGCCGCATTCGCGCTGCAGAAACCGGGTGAGCTGAGCCCGTTGGTGAAGTCGCAGTTCGGCTACCACATCATCAAGCTGGTGGACAAGAAGCCTGAACACAAGATGTCCTACGAGGAGGCTCGGCCCCAACTGGCGACCCAGTTGACGGACCAAATGCTGCAGCAAGCCCGCGAGCAGGAAGTCAATGCCACGCTGGAACAGGCCAAGTTCGACCAGGCTGCGATCGAGGCGTTCTCCAAATCGCACGAAGATAAAAAATAAGCCACAATGGCGTCGACAAAGCACTGCGGTCCTGGGGCCGCAGTGCTTTTTATGCGCCATGGGTTCTTGGGCCGGGATGTTTCGGGCCTCAGCCGGGCTTTGCGGGTTGGTAACGCATTCAATGCGCTGAAAAGATGTTTGCTCTATTGGACGATCTTCGGGCGGTCTGGCATGCCAAGGATCTGATCCGGGTGATGACGCGCCGGGAAGTGGCGGCGCGTCATGCCGGCACGGCGGTAGGGGTGTTATGGCCCTACCTGCAGCCCTTGCTGACCGTGGCTGCGTACTACCTGGTGTTCGATCTCGTCTTCTCGATGCGTTTGGGTGAAGGTGCTGCATCGCATGCGGTAGGGACCTTCCTGATCGTGGGCGCGCTGCCATGGATGGCGTTTTGCGATGCCTTGGCACGCGGCATGACCAGTCTGCTGGAGGCGGGTTCCCTGCTGCAGAAAAATCCGCTGCCGCCGGTGCTCTTTCCTGTGCGGTCGGTACTGGCCAGCTCGCTCATCTTTGGCCCGCTGATGCTGCTGGTGGCGCTGTGCTACATCCCCATCCATCATCTGCAATGGGGCGTGGCGGCATTGCTGCCGCTGATGGCGCTGCAGTTGCTGATGACACTGCTCTTGGCCTACGCGTTGGCCATTTTTGCAGCCGCGCTGCGCGATACCGTGCAGTTCGTAGGCTTTGTGCTGTCGGTGGGAATCTATCTCACGCCCATCCTGTTTCCCATCACCATGTTTCCCGAGGGCTGGCGTTGGCTGCTATGGCTCAACCCCATGGCGTCGTATGTGTTGGGCTACCAGGCGGTCTTGCTGCACGGCCAATGGCCGGATTGGTCCGTCTGGGCCGGGATCATGGGCTGGATCGCCTTGTTGGTGGTGGTAGTGAACGTGCTGGTGCGCCGCAGCCGTGACCAGTTGGTGGACTGGCTATGACGGGGGCGGCCATGGCAAACACGGACACCCAGCCGGTGCTGGTCGTCAAGAACCTGGGCAAGGAGTACAAGCTCTATGATTCGCCGCGCCAGCGCGTGAAGGCGTTGCTCACGGGGCGAGCCATGCACCGCAGCCACTGGGCGTTGCGCGACGTGAGTTTTTCCTTGCAGCGCGGCCAGTGCATCGGCGTGATCGGTGACAACGGCGCGGGCAAGAGCTCGCTGCTCAAGCTGCTCGCGGGCACGATGCAGCCATCCACTGGCAGCATCGAGCGCCATGGCCGGATCACCGCGATCCTGGAGCTGGGCGCGGGCTTTCACCCGGATTTCACGGGCCGGGACAATCTGTATTTCGCCGGCAGCCTGATCGGCATCCCGCAGGAGGAGATGCGCAAGCTGGAGCCGGAGATCATCACCTTCTCCGAGTTGCAGGATGCCATTGACCGGCCGGTGAAGACCTATTCGTCCGGCATGAACGTGCGCCTGGCTTTCGCGCTGGTAACGGCCGTGCAGCCGGATGTGCTGATCGTCGACGAGGCGCTGGCGGTGGGTGACCAGAGCTTCCAGAAGAAATGCATCGAACGCATTCTCGACTTTCGCCAGAAGGGCTGCACGATCCTGTTCTGTTCGCACAGCCCCTACCATATCCGCCACCTGTGCGATGCCGCGCTGTGGCTGGAAAAGGGCCAGGTACAGATGCTGGGCGATACCGAGTCGGCGTTGGCGGCGTATGACGTGCGCACGCGCCAGCTGCAGGATGAGAAGGCGCGACTGCAGTGGGGCGACGATGCGCAAGGCGATGTGGCCGATGCAGCATCGGCAACGGCAGAGCGGGTCGAGGCGGCAGAGCGCGAGCCTTCGCAGGCCGCGGACCCGCTGGCCGAACCCTACGTGGTACAGCCGCCGGCAGCCCCGAAGGCCCAGGATGCGGGCCAGGCCTGCATCCTGTCGGTGGACATCGCCCACCTCAGCGCCGATGCGCCGCCGGTGTTGCAAGGCAATGATCTGGTCGTGACCATCCGCGTGCGGGGCAATGGCGGCGAGCGTCCCAACATCGGCTTCATGATCGAGCAGAACAAAGGCGTGGGCATCGCTTGTTTGGCCACGCACGAGGATGGCGCGCATCCGGTGCAACTCGCCGACGGCACCTGGCAGTCGGTGCTGACCTTCCCGGGCCTGCCGCTGCATACAGGCGACTACGTGGTCAGCGCTTTTCTGTTCGATGGCTCCGGCCTGGCCGTGTACGACCAGTGGTTCCAGTACACCGTGTTCCGCTTCATCTATCCGAAGCCGCTGCCGGGGCTGGTACGATTGCCGCACCACTGGGGCTGAGAATTTATATAAAAATGGCCTGTGGCGCCCGTCCATCAAGCGCAAGCAGCTATTAAATCAGTAGTATATGACCACGACACCCACCACCGCCAGCCCGGGCCAGCAACTGCTGGCCCAAGCACAGCAGCTGCTGGCGGATGGCGATCCCGCAGGAGCTTCGCCGCTGCTGCTGCAAGCCCGAGCCGAGAAGGACACGATGCTGGCTGCCCATGCGCTGATCGAGCAGCATGATCTGAGCGGATCGTTCCGCAACATCATGGGCCTGGATTGCACGATCTCCCCGGCGGACGACATCTTCGGTTTCTTTGTTGGCCACCCGAGCAGCGTCAACCCATTGCGCGACTACCTGGCCGATGGCTGGCGCACTCTGGCCGAGCTGATGGCCGTGATGGAGCGCGTGGGGCAGCCGCTGGTGCAGAGCCGGGCCTTTCTTGAATTTGCCAGCGGCCATGGCCGTTTCACGCGCCACCTGGTCAAGCTCCTGGGGGCGGACAAGGTGACCGTCTCTGACGTCGTGCCGGACGCCGTAGACTTTGCGGCCCGCACCTTTGGCGTGCAAGGCTTTCTGTCGGCCAGCGTGCCGGAGGCACTGGCCGCGCCGCGCCAGTACGACACGGTCTTCGTGCTGTCGCTGTTCAGCCATCTGCCGCGCGGCACCTGGGCGCGCTGGCTGCAGGCGCTGTACGACACCGTGGCGCCCGGCGGCATCCTGGTGTTCAGCACGCATGGCATCAAGGCGGCGCAGTTCCACCATGTACCGCTCGACGCAGAAGGCTTCTTCTTCGCCCCTTCGAGCGAATCGCATGCCATCGATCCCAACGAGTACGGCACGGCCTTCACCACCGAAGCCTTCGTCCGTGCCCGCATTGCCGAGACAATGGGCGCCGACCGGCTCGAATACTTCGCACCCGTGCAGTTCTGGAACCACCAGGACGTGTATGTGCTGCGCAAAAAAGCATGAAGCGCAGCCCTTCGCGCGGACATTTGATGCGCCACCTTGCCCAGTTGCGCGAAAAGCAATTGGGCCTGCTGCCCGCCTATGACGACAGCCGGATCACCGACGAGTGGTTCCGCGCGCACTTCCACTATGCGGCCGATGTCGTCCAACAATGGCTGGGCAGCGTGGTCGATCTGGGCAATGCGCGCCTGCTGCAGTTCGGCTGCGGCGACGGCATCACCGACCTGGCCTTGGTACTGCGCCATGGCGCGCTGGCCATCCACGGCATCGACGTACGGCAGGAATATGCCAAGCTGCCTCGCATCGCGGCGCAGCAACTGGACATGCAGCGCATGCCGGCCGCGCTGACGTTCCAGACGATCCAGCCCGCTGAACCACTGGCGGGCCAGGCGCCGCTGTATGACGGCATCATGAGCTGGTCCACCTTCGAGCATGTGCAACGCGACCAACTGTTGCCCATCCTGCGCGACCTGTACGCATGCCTCAAGCCCGGCGGCCATTTCTTCCTGCAGATCGAGCCGCTGTTCTATTCCGCCTACGGTTCGCACCTGCGCCGCTATGACGAGATTGCCTGGCACCACTTGCTGGTGGACGAGGGCGCCCTATGGCGGGTGATTGAGGCTTACGACGGCGAACTGAGTCCCGATGAGGTGGACTTCGGCTTCGCCGATTTCGGTGCCGAGGGCTACAAGAAGTTCGTCTTCAAGGAGTATCAGGAGCTCAATCGGCTGACGGCTGATGAGTTGGTGGAAATCGCTTGTGCGGCAGGCTTTGCCGTTGCTCGGCAGGAGCGGCGTCACTATGAGCCGGCACCGATACCGGAAGCGTTGCTCCAACGCTATCCGCGTGAGTTGCTGAGCAACAACGAAATATTCTTGCTGCTGCAACGGCCGGCTTAAGCCACATGCACCGCCCTATCGCCGCTTGCAGATGAGCGAATGCGGCGACGTGATAGAGAGCGGCGTATGCTTTTGCCTTTGGACGCAAAGATTTGTTAATTTAAGTTGCGCGTTACGTTGTACGATGCGCATCGCCCACCTTGGGTTGATAGCTTCGTACTCTCGCATCATCGAGTCTATGAGATGCTCGTGCTCCGAAGCGAGCCGGGAGGCTCGTAATCGCAGGTTCAGGTGCGCATAGGCTGTCCACTCCGGGGGTATGGTGGATATGCTTGGCGTCAAGCGGTATCTGAACTTCCAATAGCCGATTGATCGGTAGCTCCATTCCATCTATGACATCTCGACTGGCCTATTCCCGTTCTTTCTGGATTACCGTTGCCTTGATTGGGTCGCTGTCGCTATGGATTCGGATGGCGTTTCCCATTGCAGGCAATGGTTGGGCCGCATATGACGATCTCTTGTTTGTGCGCCAAGCTGCTGAAATTGGCATGGGTCATTGGCTGGGTAGTTACAACAATCTGACGCATGCCAAAGGTATTGGTTACTCGGTTTTTATGCTGCTGAACCATGCGATAGGCTTACCTCTGAAGTTCAGTGAGCAGGCGATGTATTTGCTGGTAGTGGCATTCTTTGCGATCACTATCGGGCAGTTGTATCGTTCCCGTGCGGTAGCTTTCGTTACTTTCGTTTTGCTGGCTTTCATTCCTACACCTTGGTCGGGCGGTGTCGGAGGACGCGTAGTGCGTGAAGGGATTTATCTGTCTCAGGCCCTGATGCTGGTAACGCTCGGTGTGCGTTGCTGGGTGCTGCCAGCAGACAGTTCAGCGCGAGCGCTGCTACATACCCAGTGGAAGACACTGTGTGTGTTGGGTTTGGTAGCTGGCTGGTTTTGGCTGACCCGTGAGGAAGGGGTCTGGCTGTTGCCAGCGATGCTGATCTTGCTTTGTTATTGGCTAGTGCGCCAACGGAATTGGCTTACGCAGTGGCGTTCTATCGCTTCTGTTTTGGTGCTGCCTGTATTGGCGATGTCGCTAGTGATCGGTATAGTCAATGCGGCTAACTACGCGGTGTATGGGGTGTTTCGCAATAATGACTTCCGTTCCAGCGATTACCAGGCTGGCTATGGCGCATTGATGCGAATTCGTCATGACAATTGGCAGCGCTACGTGCTATTTCCCAAAGACGCGCGTGAGCGTGCTTATGAGATGAGTGCTGCGGCTCGCGAGTTACGCCCCTACTTTGAAGGGCAAGGTGGGCAAGACTGGCTGCGTGCCGGTTGTGAACAAACAGGGACGTCTCCTTGCCCGGAGATTCTTTCCGGTTGGTTCATGTGGGCCTTGCGTGGCGCTGTGGCGAGCGCGGGGCACTATAGTAGTGCGAAAGATGCTCGAGCTTTCTATCGTCGTCTAGCTCGCGAAATCGATGAAGGGTGCCGCGCGCATCCCGGCGATTGTTTCCCGCAGCGCGCGACGCTGTTGCCGCCTTGGCATGAGGGATACATGACGGACACGGTTGAAGCATCCTGGGCGGTTTTTAAGACCTTGGTCACTTTAGGTAACCTGCCCGCCGATGTTGTGCCGAGTCAGGGTGACCCTAAGCATCTGGCACTCTTTGATGTCGTGACGAATGGTCCTCTGGCGCCGACCAAGGATGATCCCAAAGCTTGGGCTGGCCATGCGCTGAAATCACCAAGAGATATATTTCGCGAAGGACTAGCGCAACATATCAGTGGCTGGATGAACAAGTTGTCTACATACGGCTTGCCACTGGCTTTTGTCGTATGGGCAGTTTTGACCATAGTCGTGCTTTGGCGATGGGGGCGCAGACACATACTGCCACCCTCCACTTGGTGGCTTGCGACGGCATTTGCTGCAGCAGTGACTACCCGTGTTGTACTGCTGGGGTTTTTGGAGGCGACCTCTATTCCCAGCAACAATATGCTTTATCTATTCCCGCTGGTGCCATTTTCGTTGGGCATGATTCCCATCGTACTGTGGAGCGCCAGTTCCATTTTTTCATCGCCACGGCAATAAGGGGACGCGGGCTTGAGTGTGACTGCAAATTTAACAATCAAAGAGCCGCAGCCAAAGCGCTACCGCAACCAGCGCATCGCCGTGATCGTGCCTTGCCATAACGAGGAACTGACGGTGCGGCCGGTGGTGGAAGGCTTTCGGGAGGCGCTGCCCGAGGCCGAGGTGTACATCTTCAACAACCTGTCAACGGACAAGACCATGGAGGTGGCTAGGCAGGTCGGTGCACAGGTGCGGGACGTCAACCTCAAGGGCAAGGGCAATGTGGTGCGGCGCATGTTTGCCGATGTGGACGCGGATGTCTACGTGATGGTGGATGGCGATGCCACCTACCATGCCCCATCGGCGCGGGCGCTGATCGACCTGCTGCTGGACGGGCAGCTGGACATGGTGGTGGGGGCCCGCGTGGAGTCCGACCCGGGGCCGGGGCTGGCCTACCGGCCCGGACATCGACTGGGCAACAAGTTGCTGACGGGCAGCGTGCAGAAGATCTTCGGCGGCAGCTTTCGCGACATGCTCTCGGGCTACCGGGTGTTTTCGCGGCGCTACGTGAAGTCCTTCCCGGCGCATTCGCAGGGCTTCGAGATCGAGACGGAGCTGAACGTGCATGCGCTGGAGCTGCGTATGCCCTGCGCGGAGATGGACACGCCCTATGGCGCGCGGCCCGAGGGTTCGGCCAGCAAGCTTTCGACCTACCGCGATGGCTGGCGCATCCTGAAGACGATCGGCCGCCTGGTGGTCAGCGAAAAGCCCATGCAGTTCTTTGGTTGGCTGGGGGCGCTGCTGGCGCTGGTGGCCGTGGTGCTGGCGGCACCCATCATCGCGGAGTATGCCCAGACGGGACTGGTGCGGCGCTTTCCGACGCTGGGGCTGGTGACGGCGCTGATGGTGACCGGCGGGCTGTCGTTCGTGACCGGGCTGATCCTGCACGCCATCACCCTGGCGCGGCGCGAGGCCAAGCAGTTTGCCTACCTGGCGGCGGCGTCATCGGCGGGCCAGGAATGCCGCTGAGGATCAGCCGCTCGTTTGCCTGGTTCCTGGTGGCGGGCGGGCTGGCCTTCCTGGTGGACGTGGGCGTGCTGTCGCTGCTGCGCGGCGTGCTGGGCGTGTATGGAGCGCGGATCGTGTCGTTCTGGCTGGCGGCGACGCTGACCTGGCTCATCAACCGCAATCTCTCGTTCGCCGGCCGCCCGGCCGCGGGCGGAATGCTCAGCGAGTACCTGCGCTACCTGGGGCTGATGCTGGGCGGCGGGCTGGTGAACCTGGGCGTCTATTCGCTGCTGGCCTGGGGCCTGACGCAGACGCCGCTGTGGCTGGCGATCTACGTGGCCGCGGGCACGGTGGCAGGCATGGGCGTCAACTACCTGGGCATGAGCCGTCTGCTGTACCGGCAGAAAAATCAATAAAAATGGCTGTTGGCGCTTATGTGAGAAGCGCTAACAGCTATTGTTTTGATTAATTTTCACTGTGGTTCAGGCGCTGCATGCGCAGGCCCAGGCCGCTCTTGGTGAAGAGACGGCGGCTGATGGCGGCTTCGCAGTGCAGCGGCGTGCGCACCAGCCAGCAGGTGTGGCGCACCTCGAAGGCGGGGTGGAAGTAGGGGTCGCCCGCATCCAGGAAGCCGCGCCAGCGGCTGGCGAACAGGGCCGAGTCCTCGGGGTGGGGGTCGTAGCCTTCGGCCTTGCCGCGGGTGATGGATTCGTGGTGGATGAGCGTGGCCTGCGGGCAGTAGAGCACGCGCCAGCCCAGCTGCAGGGTGCGCAGGCACAGGTCCACATCGCCGAAGCCGACGGCCAGCTTTTCGTCGTAGCCATTGATGGCGTCGAAGGCCTGCTTGCGCATCAGCAGGCAGGCGGCGGTGACGGCCGAGACCTCGTGCGTGCAGACCAGGCGGCCCATGAAGGCGATGTCCACGCGGTCCGGCGGCAGCTTGAGGAACTTGCCATAGTGCTCGGCGATGCCGAAGGCGCCCACGCACACGCCGGCGTGCTGGATCGAGGTGCGGTCGGGGTAGAGTAGCTGCGCGCCGACCATGCCCACGGACGGGTCCTGGCATTGGGCGAGCATGTGCTCCAGCCAGCCTTCGTCGAGCGCCTCGATGTCGTTGTTGCAGAACAGGTAGTGCGTGTACTCGCCCGTCAGCTGCTGCACGGCCCAGTTGTTGATGGCCGAGAAGTTGAACGGCCCCTGGTAGCGCAGCACGGTGGCCGTGCCGTCTTGCGCGATCTGCGCGAAGTAGTCGAGGCTGGAGGGCTCGGTCGATTCGTGGTCGATGACGATCAGGTCGTAGGCCGCGTGCCGGACGGTGGCGCGGATGCTGTCCACGCACTGGCGCACCAGGCTGCCGTAGTTCTTGGTGGGGATGATGATGGCGACGCGCTGGCCGTCCGCAATCTGGTGGCGCGCCTGGAAGAAGTTGAAGGACACGCCGGGCTGGGCGGTGGCGGGCAGGCCGCTGCGGTCGAGGTGGCGCTGCAGCACGCGGGTGGAGGTCTCCATCACCTGTGCCATCTTCTCGTGCCCGGCCGAGCTGGTGTGGGTGCGCCACTGGTAGAGGATCTCGGGAATGTGGGCGATGCAGCGGGCGCGCTCGCTCACGCGCAGGATCAGGTCGTAGTCCTGCGAGATGGTCAGGCTTTCGTCGAAGCCGCCCAGCTCGCGCAGCAGCGCGGTGCGAAAGCCCACCAGGTGCACGATGTAGGGGTGGCTGCGCAGGTATTCGGGCGAGAAGGCCGGGCGGTGGAAGTACTGCAGCACCTGCTTGCCGTCGGGGCTGACCAGGACTTCGTCCGAATACAGCATGTCCGGGTCGTCGGCCTGCACGCACTGCGCCACGCGGTAGATGGCCTGCGGCTGGAGCAGGTCGTCGTGGTCGAGCAGCACGACGAAAGGCGAGCTGGCCAGCGCCAGCGCCTGGTTGGTGGCATGCGAGACGCCGCGGTTGACCTCGCCCAGGTGCAGCTTGATGCGCGGCTCCTGCGCGGCCAGCGCCTGCAGCATCTGGCGCACGTGGGGGGAGGGCGATGCATCGTCGGCGATGCACAGCTCCCAGTGCGGGTAGATCTGCGCGCGCACCGACTCGACCATGGCCGTGAGCATGTCCGCCGGGGTGTTGTAGGTCGGGACGAGGATGGAGATGGCCACCGGCGCCGTGCCCTGGGCTTGCTGCTGCAGCGCGGCGATCTCCTCGCGCAGCAGCGGCAGCACAACGCCCTGCAGGCGCTGCTGGTAGTCCTGCCAGGCATCGGTGGGGGCGACGGCGATGGTGGGCGCATCGGGGTGGCCCAGCGACAGCAGTTGGTGCTTGAGCATCTGTGCGCCGCCCGCGCGCCAGGCCCGCCAGAGCTTGCGGCCGTTGCCGCCCAGGTTGCTCGGGTCGGAAAACAGCAGGTACAGGCTGCGGCTGAGTTGGCGCAGCTTGTGCGGCAGCCGGCGCAGGGTCGCGAGGGATGGGGACACTTGATTGCTCTTTATTTTGTAGCTGTTCGCGCTTTATTCATGAGCGCTATAGGCCTATTTTATTCAAATTCAGGCCGCGGCCAGCCCTGTCAGGTAATCCTGCGGGTAGCTCCAGGGCAGCAGGCGCGTGGGCAGGCCGGCGTGGGGCGCGGGCGGCGCGGGCAGCGGCGGCTCGCCCTGCACGAAGTGGCGCTGGCGGATGTCCTGCAGCAGGGCCAGCCATTCGTCGGCCGAGGTGCTCCAGGGGCGCAGCCAGGTCCAGGGGCGCTCGGCGAGGCGCTCGGTGAAGGCGCCAATGTCGGGCGCGATCACCGGCAGGCCGGCCTGCAGGCAGGCGCTCAGGGTGTAGCTATAGGTTTCGGGCCACAGTGCCGGGAACCAGACCACGTCGGGCTGCAGGCGCTCGAGCAGCGCGGGGAGGTCCGCGTCCTCGTACGGGCCGTGGATGGTGAGGCTGGCCTGCGGCTGGGTGCGCATGCGGCGGTGCGGGTAGCCCAGCAGGTGCAACTCGATGGGCGCCTTGGCGCGCGCGGCGGCCAGCGCCACGGCTTCCATCACGTCGCCGCCCTTGGCGATGCTGACGCCGCCGAGGATGAATACGCGCAGGTGGCCGTGCGCCGGCAGCGCTTGGCCCTGCGGGCGCGGCAGCGCGGTGGGGTCGGCGATGTCGTGGTGGGTGACGTAGCGCACCGGCGCATCGGGAAAATACTGCAGCATGCGCTCGGCCGCGTCGCGGCTGGGGGCCAGCACGTAGCGCGCCCGGTTCAGGAACAGGCGGTGGCGCATGCGCCAGGCCTCGATGGTTTCGCCGGTGGGTGCCGGGCGCTCGCCCGAGCATTCGGGACACTGCGCCACGCCCAGCGCCGCATAGCGCGCGTTGTGCGTGGGCATCATCAGGTTGATCTGCGGGCAGATGGCGTAGTAGTCGTGCGCGGTGAAGTCGTAGCGCACGCCCAGCAGCTCGGGCAGGCGCATGATCTCCAGGTCCAGCCCCATCAGGTGGTGGAAGTGCACGTGGCGCACGCCCAGCTCGCGCAGCAGCTGCACGACCTGCTGCGATTGCGTGGGCCAGTGGAACTCCTCGTCGTAGCCCTCGGTGCCGTTCAGCCACTGCAGCCGGATGTAGTGGTTCTCCAGCGGCGTGAGCGCCAGCGTGACGGCCTGGTCCTTCAGGCTGTCGGCCAGCTCGTGCACGTGGCGCAGGGTGCCGCCGCCGGCGTTGTGCAGCACCATGAGCACGCGCGGCAGCGGGTGCTGGCGCAGGCGGGCGCGGTCGATGGCGTTGCGCGCGGCCTGGGCCGGGTTGTCCTTGAGGTGCTGCTGCACCAGCGTGTCGTACTGGGGGCGCAGCTGCTGGAGCAGCGCATAGGCGGCCTGCTCGCGCGGTGTCTTGCTGTCGCCGAAGCTCACGCCGCCGGTGTGCAGCACGAAGGTGTCGAGCGCCAGCAGGTGGCGCCAGCCCAGGTCGTGGGCGCGCATGCAGAAGTCGTTTTCCTCGCCGTAGCCCCGGCCGAAGTGCTCCACATCGAACAGCCCGGTTTGCGCCAGGCAGTCGCGCCGGATGTACATGCAAAAGCCCACGCCGGTGGGAATGTCCACCGTCTGCCCCGCATTGGCGCTGGCGCACAGGTGGTTCAGGCCGACGAGGTCGGTGTCCGCGGGCAGGGCGTTGTTCTCGCAAAAGCGCGGGTAGCTGCAGATGGTGGCGTTGTTCGACAGCGGGGTGGCGCTGCCCACCGCCGGCGCGCTGTAGGCGGCGGCGCGCAGGCGATCGAGCCAGCCGTGGGAGACCTCGGTGTCGCTGTTGAGCAGCAGCACGTCGTGCGTGGGGTTGAGCTGCATGCCGCGGTTGACGGTGGCGACGAAGCCGAGGTTGCTGCCGTTCTCCAGCAGGGTCACGCGGCGGTCCTGCGCGGCCAGCTCGCGCAGCCAGGCGCTCAGCGCCGGTTCGGGGCTGGCGTCGTTGATGACGATGAGCTGGCAGTCCGCTTGCGTCGCCGCCTGCAGCACCGACTCCAGGCAGCGCCGGGTGTCGGCCAGGCCGCGGTAGACGGGGACGATGATGTCCACCATGGTGGCAGGCTCGGGCGCGGCAAGGGCCACCGGCTCGGCGGCTGCGGGCAGGCTGGCCGGTTCAGGCGTCTGCTCTGCGGCGGGCAGTTCGGTAACGGGCTCGGCCGGCGCTTCCTCGACCGGCGGCGGCGCCACCGGTGCTTCGGCGGCGGGCACGGCCACCACGGCGGGCGCGGGCGGTGCCTGGCCGCGCAGCCGGGCCTTGGCGCGCGCGAGCTTCTGGCCCACGCGGTAGGCTTCGGAGGCCTCGATGTTGTTCAGGTGCGTCTGCAGGTTGCCGATATGCGTCTGCTGGGCGTTGATGTGCTCCTGCTGCTGCTCGATGCAGGCTTCCAGGTTCTGGCGCTGGTCCTGCATATGGGTCTGCAGCTGGCGCAGCTGGTCGTGGGCGGTGGCCTGCGCCTGCTGCGCGCGGATCACTTCGCCATCGGCATGGGCGATGCGCGATTGCAGCTGCTGCGCGCTGTCGGCCAGCACGGCGTAGTCGGCCGACATGGGCCAGCCCACGGTGGCTTCCAGCACCGTGCCCTCGGCCTGCAGGCAGTCGCGCAGGATGCCGGGCGGGATGGGCAGGCGCAGGTAGGGGTCGTCGCCGGTCAGCAGCGCCAGCGCCGAGCCGGGCGCGCTGGCCGGCGCGGGCTGCCAGACGATCTGGCTGTGCGGCGCCCGGGCCAGCGGCTCGTCCACGGCGCCGCCCCAGCGCCAGCGCAGCGTGCCGCTGGCGTCGTACAGGCGCAGTTCGTGCAGGTGCAGGAAGCCCGGGCGGTCGGCCGGGTCCCAGCGCAGCGCGGGCGCGGCGGCCTCGAAGCGCGGCAGCGCGAAGCGGATGCTCTGGTGCAGCTTGCCGATGGCGCCCTTGGCGGTGAGCTTGCGCTCCTCGCCGAACTGGTCGGCATCGGCCCAGTACAGGTTGCTGGTGAAGCTGGCCTGTGCCGGGCCGGTCTCGCTGTTGATCAGCAGCAGGGCGCTGGCCTGGGCGGCGGCCGGGTCGCTGGCCGGGCGCACGCTGCAGATGAATTGGTAAGCAAGTGCATCCGGCTGGGCCAGCAGGTAGCGCATGACGGCGGGCGGCAGGCTGTCGGCCGTGGTGCGGGCGAACTCGGATTCGTCCAGCGGGCGATCGATGGTCTCCAGCGACTCGACGCTCCACTGCTCGTCCGCGAGCAGGCGTAGCAGCGACTGGCGCGTGAAGAAGCGCAGGTGCGTGGCGTCGAGCAGGCCCTCCTCGCGGTAGCGCAGCTCGCCCTGCATCAGCTCCATCAGCAGGCCGCAGTAGGCGGCGTTGGGGATGGACACCAGGATCTGGCCGCCGGGCGCCAGCAGGTCGCGGCAGTCGGCCAGCAGGCGCTCGGGCTGGCGCAGGTGCTCCAGCACGTCGGCGCAGACGATGCAGTCGTACTGGCGCAGCGCAAAGGCCTCCGCCAGGTTCAGGCGTTCCAGATCGGCGACCGCCACGTCGCGATAATGCGGGGTGGCGAGCGCGGCCTCTTCGGCGCTGAAGGTCACGCCATCGACGGTGCAGCCCTTGCTGTCCCGCAGGTGGCGGCCCAGCACGCCCGGACCGCAGCCCAGATCGAGCACGCGCGCGCCCGGTGGTATCTTGCCCGCCAGCACGGAAAGCGAAGTCCGTTGCTGTGGGTCGATCTGGCGTGTGTAGACGTGGTGTTCGCGGGTCATGGAGTGAGGAATCGGTGGCGCCTGTGCCGCAGTGGGCCTGCAAAGGCAGGTAAGGATGAATGACTGACAAGCAAAATCGAGTGGCAATTCTATTGTCTACATTCAATGGCGAGCGCTTTCTGCAGGAGCAGCTGGACTCGCTGCGGGCGCAGACCCATGCCGATTGCGATATTTTCGTGCGCGACGATGGATCCACCGATGCCACGCTGGCCCTGCTGCGCCGCGACGCCAGCGCCCACGGGCGCATGCAGGTGCAGGCCGGCGCCAACCTGGGCTTCGTGGGCAGCTTTTTCGAACTGTTGCAGATGGCGGGCGACGGCTACGACTTCTATTTCTTCTGCGACCAGGACGATGTCTGGCTGGCGGACAAGGTCGCCAGCGCGGTCGCGGCACTGGCTCCCCGGCAGGAGGCCGCCCTGTACTGCTCGCGCACCGAGTGCGTCGATGCCCGGTTGCAGCCCATAGGCCCTTCGCCCGACTATCCGCCTGCCAAGATCGGCTGGGGCAACGCCCTGGTGCAGAACATCGCCACCGGCTGCACCATGGCCCTGAACGCCCCGGCGCGCCGGCTGCTGCTGTCCGGGCTGCCGCGGCACTGCCTGGCGCACGACTGGTGGGCGTACCTCGTGGTCTCGGCCTTTGGTGCCGTGGTGTTCGACGCGAACAGCTACATCCGCTACCGTCAGCACGGCAACAACGCCATCGGGATGCAGCAGGGCGGCCTGCGCGGCCAGTGGGCGAGGGTGCAGCGCTTCGTGCGCCACCTGCGCCGCTCGGGCCCGGGCTGGCTGGACCAGTTGGCCGAGTTCGACCGCGTCCATGGCCACCGGCTGGATGCGGGCAGGCGCGGCCAGGTGCATCTGCTGCTGCAGTCGCGCCGGCGCTGGCTGGCAGCCCTGCGCGTGGCGTGCATGCGCTTCTACTGGCGCATGAACCCGACGGACACCCGGATCCTGCGGGTGCTGCTGGCCTTGCGGCTCTACTGAAAACCATAGCGCCTGGCGCTTGCTGTATGGGTATTTCAGATGCAATAATATCTGAAGTGCTTGTCTATCAAGCGCAAGCAGCTCACTTTTTTGGATAGTCCACGGAGCGGACAGGCCCGGACGGTAGCTCCCGGGTGATCTCCCCCGGGGGCAGCGGCGGTGGATAATACCGGCACATGCCGCATACCGCCTCCCCGCAGCCCTCCATCGTCCTGTCCGTGGTCAGCCACGGCCATGCCGACATGGTGCGGCGTCTGCTGGAGTCGCTGGCAGCGCTGGGTGCGTCCGGCGTCAGCCGCGTGGTGCTCACGCTCAACCTGCCCGAGCCGGAGCCCGTGCCGCCCGCCGGCGGCTGGCCCTTTGTGCTGCAGCTGCGCCGCAACACCGTGCCCCAGGGCTTCTCGGCCAACCACAATGCGGCGCTGGCCGGGGCAGAGGAAGCCTTTGTCTGCCTCATCAACCCGGACGTGCGCCTGTGCGCCGGGAATCCCTTTCCGGCGCTGCTGCAGGCCGCGCAGCGCCGCGGCGTGGGGCTGGCCTATCCGCGGCAGGTGGACGAGGCCGGCGCGGTCCAGGGCAGCGAGCGCGAAGTGCCCACCCCCTGGTCCCTGCTGCTGCGCTACGGCGTGCACCGGCGCGAAACGCGCGCCGAATGGGTCAACGGCGCAATGTGGCTGCTGCCCCGCGCCGCCTGGCAGGAGGTGGGCGGGCTGGACGCCGCCTACTTCATGTACTGCGAGGATGTCGACCTGTGCCTGCGCCTGCGCCTGGCCGGCTGGACGCTGGCGCGCGCCGACGCGGTGGTCGAGCACGCGGGCCAGCGCGACAGCCATCGCCGCATGCGGCACGCTTTGTGGCATATTCGCAGCCTCCTGCGGCTGTGGACCTCGGCGGTGTTCTGGCGTTCGCGCGCCTTGCTGCGGCGCCTGCCGGCTGCAGCCCTCACGATGACTGAATAATGATTTTCCTGGCAGTGGTGGCTTTCTTCTGTGCGCTGGTCGGTGCGGGCTTCATCGTGGGCCGCATGCGCGGCCACGCCAAGCGCTATGGCACGGACATGCCCCAGCGCTTCCACGTCGGCCACATCCCGCGCCTGGGTGGGCTGGCGATGATGCTGAGCCTGGTGCTCACCGCCGTGGTCGCCGGCGTGCAGAACTGGTGGGGCTACTACGGCAACGCGCTGCAGTGGAACCGCTGGCTGTTCTATTTCTTCCTGGCCATGGTGCCGGCCGTGGCCGGCGGCATCGCCGAGGACATGACGCAGCGCCTGCCGGTGCGCTGGCGCCTGGCGCTGACGCTGATGACCGGGGCGCTCGCCGTCTTCCTGCTCGGGCTGGCGGTGCCGCGCTTCGACATCGCCTGGGTGGACAAGGCCATGATCCAGATGCCCTGGGTGGGCATGCTGCTGGCCATGGTGGCCATCGCCGGCCTGCCGCACGCCTTCAATATCATCGACGGCTACAACGGGCTGGCCGGCATGGTCGCCATCATCATCTGCGCGGCGCTCACCCATGTGGCGCTGCAGCTGGGCGACCGCGAACTGGCCGCGATGCTGGTCATCACCGCCGCGGCCACGGCCGGCTTCATGTTCTGGAACTACCCCATGGGCCAGCTCTTTGCCGGCGACGGCGGCGCCTACGTCTGGGGCGTGGTGGTGGCGTTCTGCAGCATCACGCTGGTGCAGCGCCACCCGGTGGTGTCGCCTTGGTTCCCGATGCTGCTGCTGATCTACCCGGTGTGGGAGACCATGTTCTCCATCTACCGCAAGCTGGCGCGCGGCGTGTCGCCCGGCATGGCCGATGCGCTGCACCTGCACCAGCTGGTCTACCGCCGCATCGTGCGCAGCGTGATGGACGAGAACACCGCCCGCCGCATGCTGCGGCGCAACAACCGCACGGCGCCGTACCTCTGGGCCTTCACCCTGCTGACCGTGGTGCCGGCCGTGCTGTTCTGGCGCAACACCTATGTGCTGATGGGCTTCTGCCTGCTGTTCTGCGTGTCCTACGTGGTGGCGTACCTGGTGATCGTGCGCTTCAAGCTGCCCGGCTGGATTCGTTAGCCTGCCTCTGCTTTGCGGCACAATCCGCGATTGCACGTTTCATTGGTACCCGCTTTCCCGAAAAGGCATCCATCCATGACCACCCCCACCTCGATTGCACCGCGCGACAAGGCCGAGATCCTGGCGCAGGCACTGCCCTACATCCGCAAGTTCCATGGCAAGACCATGGTCATCAAGTACGGCGGCAATGCCATGACCGACCCCGAGCTGCAGGCCGACTTCGCCGAGGACGTGGTGCTGCTCAAGCTGGTGGGCATGAACCCCGTGGTGGTGCACGGCGGCGGCCCGCAGATCGAGACGGCGCTCAAGCGCCTGGGTAAGACGGGCGAGTTCATCCAGGGCATGCGCGTCACCGACGCCGAGACCATGGAAGTGGTGGAGTGGGTGCTGGCTGGCGAGGTGCAGCAGGACATCGTCGGTCTCATCAACCAGGCCGGCGGCAAGGCCGTGGGCCTGACCGGGCGCGACGGCGGGCTGATCCGCGCCAAGAAGCTCAAGCTGCTCGACAACAAGGACCCGAGCGTCGAGCACGACGTGGGCCAGGTGGGGGACATCGTCTCCATCGACCCCAGCGTGGTCAAGGCGCTGCAGGACGACGCCTTCATCCCCGTCATCAGCCCCATCGGCTTCGGCGAGAGCAACGAGAGCTACAACATCAACGCCGACGTGGTGGCGAGCAAGCTGGCCGCGGTGCTGCAGGCCGAGAAACTGCTGCTGCTGACCAACATCCCCGGCGTGCTCGACAAGCAGGGCCAGCTCATCACCGAGCTGACCTCGCGCGAGATCGATGCGCTGATCGACGACGGCACCATCTCGGGCGGCATGCTGCCCAAGCTGGCCGGCGCCATCGACGCAGCCAAGAGCGGCGTGAACGCCGTGCACATCGTGGATGGCCGCGTGCCGCACTCCATGCTGCTCGAGATCCTGACCGAGCAGGCTTTCGGCACCATGATCCGCAGCTATTGACCGACGAGTACATGCAAGACCAAGAGACAGCGTTTCCCCTGGAAGAAGCCCCGGCGGAGGTCGCCGCACCGACCCGCAAGCGCCCCAAGCCGGGCGAGCGGCGCATGCAGATCCTGCAGACGCTGGCGGCGATGCTGGAAGAGCCGGGCGTCGACCGCATCACCACGGCGGCGCTGGCCGCGCGCCTGTCGGTGAGCGAGGCGGCGCTGTACCGCCACTTCGCCAGCAAGGCGCAGATGTACGAGGGGCTGATCGACTTCATCGAGCAGTCGGTGTTCACGCTGTGCCAGCAGATCGTCGGGCGCGACCTGCCCGATGAGTCCAAGACGCCTGAGCAGGCCGTGGCGCAGGCGCACCGCGTCGTCACCATGGTGCTGCAGTTCGGCGAGCGCAATCCCGGCATGGTTCGCGTGATGTTGGGCGATGCGCTGATGTCCGAGCATCCGCGCCTGCAGCAGCGCATGCGCCAGTTCTTCGACCGCATCGAGTCCACGCTGCGGCAATGCCTGCGCGTCGTGTCCGGTGCGTCTTCCACGCCCACGGCCGATGCCCAGGTGCGCGCCAGTGTGCTGCTGGCCCTGGTGCAAGGGCGGCTGCTGCGCTTCGCCCGCTCGGACTTTCGCCAACTGCCGACGGAGCAACTGCCCGCCTGCCTCGCGCTGATGCAGCACTGAGCGCCAGTTCTCTTTCGGCCAGAAGCCGCCTTCCACGACCGTGGAGGCGGCTTTTTTCATGGGCTGGCGACTGCGAGGAGGCGCGCAGCTCTCGTTTACCCTAGGTTCACGCTTCTGGGCTTGGAAGTGGCGGCGTTCTATGCAAGAATTTAAAAAAGAACGGTCGTGCTATTTTATATGCCCCAACTCAAAGTCATTGCCTCGGACGCCAAGCGCTCCTCTTCCAAGTCCGCAGATGCGGCGCCAGCTACTTCTGCGGCGCCTGCGCCGGCGGGCAAGATGCAGAAAGTCCCCAAGGGCCAGCAGACGCGCGCCGCCATCCTCGATGCCGCGCTGGAGCTGGCCGCGCAGGAGGGGCTCGACGGCGTATCCCTCGGCATGCTGGCTTACCGCCTGGGCATGAGCAAATCGGGCGTGTTTGCCCATTTTGGCTCACGCGAGGAGCTGCAGTGCTCGGTGGTGCGGGAATACCATGAGCGCTTCGAGCGCGAAATCTTCCATCCCGCCCTGCAGGCCGAGCGCGGCCTCCCGCGCCTGGTGCACATGGTCACCGGGTGGATGCGCAGCACCGCGTCCGAGCAGGAGTCCAGCCGCCTCTACGGCAGCCTGTACATCAGCGGCGCGGTCGAGTTCGACGACCGCCCCGGCGACGTGCGCGAGGCGCTCGAGTTCTCGGTGACCACCTGGATGGCGGCCATGCGTCGCGTCATCGCGCAGTGCCAGTCCGAAGGCCAGCTGCAGGGCGGCGTGTCGCCCGACCAGATCCTGTTCGAGGTGCATGGCCTGATCCTGGCGCTGCACTACGAAGTCCGCTTCCTCCACGGCCCGCAGGCGCTGGCCCATGCCTGCGACGGCTTTGCCGGCCTGCTGGCGCGCCACGCCACCGACCCGGCGCAGGTGCATGCGCTGGTGGATGCCGTGCTGCGCGTCCATGTGCTGCCGGCCGCGCAGGACTGATTCCTCCCCATTCTTCTTTTTCCAGCTTCTCCAAGGACCTTCACCATGCCCCAATACAACCCGCCGCTGCGCGACATGCGTTTCCTGATGCACGAAGTGCTGGCGCTGCCGCAGCGCTATGCCGCGCTGCCGCCGTTTGCCGATGTGGATGCGGCCACCATGGACGCCATCGTCGAGGAGGCCGGCAAGTTCGCCGCCGAGGTGGTGCAGCCGCTGAACCTGAATGGCGACAGCGAGGGCTGCACCCGCAACCCGGCCGATTCCAGCGTGGCCACGCCCCAGGGCTTCAAGGAGGCCTATGCCAAGTACGTCGAGGGCGGCTGGGCCGCGCTGTCGTGCGACCCCGAGTACGGCGGCCAGGGCCTGCCCTTCGTGCTGAACCAGTGCCTGTACGAGATGCTCAACGGCGCCAACCAGGCATGGACCATGTACCCCGGCCTGTCGCACGGCGCCTACGAGGCGCTGCACGCGCATGGCTCCGACGAGCAGAAAAAGCGCTACCTGCCCAAGCTCACCAGCGGCGAGTGGACCGGCACCATGTGCCTGACCGAGCCGCATTGCGGCACTGACCTGGGCCTGCTGCGCACCAAGGCCGAGCCCGTAGGCGACGGCACCTACAAAATCACCGGCAACAAGATCTTCATCAGCGCCGGCGAGCACGACATGGCCGAGAACCTCATCCACCTGGTGCTGGCCCGCCTGCCCGACGCGCCCAAGGGCAGCAAGGGCATCAGCCTGTTCCTGGTGCCCAAGTTCCATGTGAAGGACGACGGCTCGCTGGGCGAGCGCAACCCCATCTTCTGCACCGGCCTGGAGCACAAGATGGGCATCCACGGCAACGCCACCGCGCAGATTTCCATCGACGGCGCCATCGGCACCCTGGTGGGCCAGCCGAACAAGGGCCTGCAGGCCATGTTCGTGATGATGAACGCCGCCCGCCTGGGCGTGGCCAACCAGTCGCTGGGCCTGATGACCGTGGCTTACCAGAACGCGCTGGCCTACGCCAAGGAGCGCGTGCAGATGCGCAGCCTCTCGGGCACCAAGGCCAAGGACCTGCCGGCCGACCCCATCATCGTGCACCCCGACGTGCGCCGCATGCTGCTTACCGCCAAGGCCTATTCCGAAGGCGGACGGGCGATGATGGTCGCCACCTCGGCCTTGCTCGACGAGGAACTGCACCACCCCGACGAGGCCGTGCGCAAGGCCAACGCCGCGCAGGTGGCGCTGCTCACGCCCATCCTCAAGGCCTTCCTGACCGACAAGGGCTTCGAGGCCACGGTGCTGTGCCAGCAGGTCTTCGGCGGCCACGGCTACATCCACGAGACCGGCATGGAGCAGTTCGTGCGCGATGCGCGCATCAACCAGATCTACGAAGGCACGAATGGCATCCAGGCGCTCGATCTGCTGGGCCGCAAGGTGCTGGGCGACAACGGCGCGGCGCTGAAGGCGCTGGGCAAGCTGGTCGAGGGCCTGATCCGCGAGGAGGGCGTGAACGAGCGCATGGCCGACTTCATCAACCCGCTGGCGCAGCTGGCCGGCCAGATGACGGCGCTGACCACCGAACTGGGCCTGAAATCGCTGCAGAACCCCGACGAGGTGGGCGCCGCGGCGGTGGACTACCTGCGCATCCTGGGCCACCTGGTGATGGGCTACTGGTGGGCGCGCATGGCGCAGGTGGCGCTGCGCAAGCTGGCCGAGGGCGAGGTCGCCGATGCCCAGTTCTACCAGGGCAAGCTGGAGACGGCGCGCTTCTACTTCGCGCGCCTGTTCCCCGAGGCCGGCCTGGCCGTGCGCACCATGCGCAGCGGCAGCAAGCTGCTGATGAACACCGACGCCGCACTGGCCTGAAGATTCACGCGAAAACCCCAGGAGACGTCCATGAGACAAGCGCTGACAGCTATGGTTTTTGCTTTGCTCGCCGTGCCGGCGCTGGCCCAGGTGAGCCCCGTGGGCCTCTGGCGCAGCGTCGATGACAAGAGCGGCGAGGCCAAGGCCGAGATCCGCATCAGCGACGACGGCGGCGCGCTCCAGGGAAAGATCGTGAAGACCCTGAGGAAGGACGCCAAGCCCGACGCCACTTGCACCGAATGCGCCGACGACCGCAAGGGCCAGCCCATCGTGGGCCTGGCCATCATCCGCGGCGGCGCCAAGCTGCGTGACAAGGACGTGTGGGAGGGCGGGAAGATCCTCGACCCCGAGAACGGCAAGGAATACCGCGCCAGCTTCACGCCCATAGACGGAGGCCAGAAGCTGGAGGTGCGCGGCTTTCTCGGCCCGTTCTGGCGCACCCAGACCTGGGTGCGCGTGGAATAAGCATGAAATAGGGCTGCAGCGCAATACCAATGAGCGCTAGCAGCTATCAAATTTGATGGAGACGCCATGTCCCGATTCGTTGTGAAGAAAGTCGCCGTGCTCGGCGCCGGCGTGATGGGCGCGCAGATCGCCGCCCATCTGGTGAACGTGAAGGTGCCGGTCGTGCTGTTCGACCTGCCGGCCAAGGAAGGCCCCAAAAGCGGCATCGCGCTCAAGGCCATCGCCAACCTGAAGAAGCTCAAGCCCTCGCCGCTGGGCAGCCAGGCCGATGCCGAGCTGATCCGGCCCGCGAACTACGAGGAGCACCTCGACCTGCTCAAGGACTGCGACCTGGTGATCGAGGCCATCGCCGAGCGCATGGACTGGAAGCAGGACCTGTACCACAAGATCGCCGCGCACCTGGCGCCGCACGCCATCGTCGCGTCCAACACCTCGGGCCTGTCGATCACGAAACTGTCCGAGGCGCTGCCCGAATCCATCCGCCCGCGCTTTTGCGGCATTCACTTCTTCAACCCGCCGCGCTACATGATGCTGGTGGAGCTGATCACCACCGCCACCACCCAGCCGCAGGTGCTCGACCAGTTGGAGAGCTTCGTCACCACCGGCCTGGGCAAGGGCGTGGTGCGCGCCAAGGACACGCCGAACTTCGTCGCCAACCGCGTGGGCGTGGCCGGCATGCTGTCGACCATGCTCGAGGCCGAGCGCTTCGGCCTGAGCTACGACGTGGTGGACGACCTCACCGGCAAGAAGCTCGGCCGCGCCAGCTCGGGCACCTTCCGCACCGCCGACGTGGTGGGGCTCGATACGCTGGCCCATGTCATCGCCACCATGCAGACCAACCTGTCGGCCGAGACCGACTCGTTCTACGCCAGCTACACCACGCCCGCCGTGCTCACGCAGCTGATCAATGCCGGCGCGCTGGGCCAGAAGACCAAGGCCGGGTTCTTCCGCAAGGGCGCGATGCGCAACATCGAGCGCTTCGACGCCAAGCAAGGCGGCTACGTGCCGGCCGGCGAGAAGGCGAACGACGTCTACGCCCGCATGCTCAAGCGCCCGGCCGGCGAGCGCCTGGCGCTGCTCAGGAACAGCGAGGGCGCCGAGGGCCAGTTCCTGTGGTCCATCCTGCGCAACAGCTTCCACTACGCGGCCGTGCACCTGAAGGACATCGCCGACAACGCCCGCGACGTGGACCTGGCCATGCGCTGGGGCTTCGGCATGCAGCAGGGTCCGTTCGAGCTGTGGCAGGAGGCCGGCTGGGCCCAGGTGGCGAAGATGGTGCAGGACGACATCGATGCCGGCAAGGCGCTGTCGAAGGAGCCGCTGCCGCAGTGGGTCTTCGAAGGCCCGGTGGCCGAGGCTGGCGGCGTGCATACACCCGCGGGCTCGTGGAGCGCCGCCGAGCAGCGCTTCGTGCCGCGCCGCGAACTGCCGGTGTATGCTCGCCAGCTCTTCCCCGAGCGCGTGCTGGGCGAGACCGCCAACCCGCAGCAGGACTGGCGCACCGCCGGCCGCACCGTGCAGGAGGGCAGCGCGCTGCGCGCCTGGACGCTGGACGAGCAGGTGCTGATCCTCAGCTTCAAGACCAAGATGCACGCCATCAGCCCGCAGCTGATGGAGGAGTTCCAGCAGGCGCTGGCGCTGGCCGAGCAGCAGTTCGACGCGGTGGTGGTCTGGTCGGGCGACGCGCCGTTCAGCGTGGGCGCCGACCTGCAGGCCATGATGCCGGCGTTCGCGCTGTCGGGCCCGTCGGCCATCGAGGCCATCGAGCACGCGCTGCAGCAGCTGATGCTGAGCGTGCGCTACGCCCAGGTGCCCGTGGTGGGCGCGGTGCACGGCATGGCGCTGGGCGGCGGCTGCGAGCTGCTGCTGCATTGCGCGCGCCGCGTGGCGCACATGGAGTCGTACATCGGCCTGGTCGAGGTCGGCGTGGGCCTGGTGCCCGGTGCCGGCGGCCTGACCGACGTGGCGCGCCGCGCCGCGATCCACGCCAAGGCATCGAGCGGCACCGACCTGCTGCCCTTCCTGGCCGACGGCTTCAAGGCCGCCGCCATGGCCACCGTGGGCACCAGCGCGCTCGAATCGCGCGACTTGGGCTATCTGCAGGCGGCCGACGTGGTCGTGCCGCACCGCGATGAGCTGCTGTTCGTCGCGCTGGCCGAGGCCAAGGCGCTGGCGGCCGGCGGTTATCGCCCGCCGCTCAAGCGCCCCTTCCCGGTGGCCGGCCGCAGCGGCGTGGCCACGCTGGGCGGCTCGCTGGTCAACATGCGCGAGGGCGGCTTCATCAGCGAGCACGACATGCGCATCGCCACCGCGATGGCCGAGGTGGTCTGCGGCGGCGACGTGGACGCCGGCACGCTGGTGACCGAGGAATACCTGATGGCGCTGGAGCGCAAGGCGTTCTGCGGCCTCATCGTGCACGAGAAGACGCAGGAGCGCATCCTGGGCATGCTCAATACGGGCAAGCCGGTGCGCAACTGAAGCATCCGCCATGCCGAACGCCGCGCCGCCTTCCGACTCCCTCTCCCGCGGGCGGGAGAGGGCTGGGGTGAGGGTGCAGCGCGCTCGCGCGCTGCGGCAGGGCGCCACGGATGCAGAGCAACTGCTGTGGCAGCACCTGCGTGGCAGGCAACTGGCTGGCTGCAAGTTCCGCCGCCAGCACCCGATGGGGCCGTACGTGCTTGACTTTGTCTGCCTGGAGCATGGGCTGGCGGTCGAGCTGGATGGCGGGCAGCATGCCGACCCGGATGCGCAGCAGCGCGATGCGCACCGCACGCACTGGCTGCAGCAGCAAGGGCTGCGGGTGCTGCGATTCTGGAACCATGAGGTTCTGCAACAAACAAGCGAGGTGCTGGAGCAGGTGCTGCTGGCCCTCACCCCGGCCCTCTCCCGCCAGCGGGAGAGGGAGGAAAGCGGCTCACGCTGCATCGACTCCGCTCTCACCCCAACCCTCTCCCGCCAGCGGGAGAGGGAGGAACAACCAAGGACAAGCGACCATGACTAAGCAACTCCAAGACGCATACATCGTTGCCGCCACGCGCACGCCCATCGGCCGTTCGCACAAGGGCTTTTTTCGCAACTACCGGCCCGACGACCTGCTGGCCACCACGCTGAAGGCGGTGATGGCCCAGGTGCCGGGGCTCGACCCCGCGGCCGTCGAGGACGTGATCTGCGGCTGCGCTATCCCCGAGGCCCAGCAGGGCCTGAACGTGGCGCGCATCAGCGCCGTGCTGGCCGGGCTGCCGGTCAGCGTGGGCGGCATCACCGTCAACCGCTTCTGCGCCTCGGGCATCTCGGCGCTGGCGATGGCGGCCGACCGCATCCGCGTGGGCGAGGCCGACGTGATGATCGCCGCCGGCGTCGAGAGCATGAGCATGGTGCCCATGATGGGCAACGCGCCGTCGCTGTCGCCCACCATCTTCGAGCGCAGCGAGGACTACGGCATTGCCTACGGCATGGGCTTGACGGCCGAGAAGGTCGCCCAGCGCTGGAAGGTGAGCCGCGAGGCGCAGGACGCCTTCGCGCTGCAGTCGCACCAGCGTGCCATCGCCGCGCAGCAGGCCGGCGAGTTCGCCGACGAGATCACGCCCATCACCGTCACCGACCGCGGCGTGGACCTGGCCACGCTGCAGGCCACCGCGGCCAGCCGCACCGTGAACCTGGACGAAGGCCCGCGCCCCGACACCTCGCTCGAAGGCCTGGGCAAGCTGCGCACCGTGTTCGCCGCGCGCGGCTCGGTCACCGCCGGCAACAGCTCGCAGACCAGCGACGGCGCGGGCGCGCTGATCGTGGCCAGCGAGGCCGCCGTCAAGCGCTACAACCTCACGCCGCTGGCGCGCTTCGTGAGCTTTGCCAGCAAGGGCGTGCCGCCCGAGATCATGGGCATCGGCCCGATCGCGGCCATCCCCGCGGCGCTGAAGGCCGGTGGCTTGCAGCTGGGCGACATCGACTGGATCGAGCTGAACGAGGCCTTTGCCGCGCAGTCGCTGGCGGTGATGAACGAGCTGCAGCTCGACCCGGCCAAGGTCAACCCGCTGGGCGGCGCCATCGCGCTGGGCCACCCGCTGGGCGCGACCGGCGCCATCCGCGCCGCCACCGTGGTGCACGGCCTGCGCCGCCGCAATCTCAAGTACGGCATGGTGACCATGTGCGTGGGCATGGGCCAGGGCGCGGCCGGCATCATCGAGCGCGTCTGACCGTGTCCGCCACCGGACGGCGGCATCTGCCCTCCGGTGGTACAACGGCTGGTTTCCTTTTTTGCAGGCACGAGCTATGACCTCTTCGGACCGCCACCCCATGGACGCCGCGCTGGCGCTGCAGCCGTCGGCCCCCAACCGCTACCGCACGAGCGCCAGCAAGGCCTACTGGAACATGGTGGGGCCGTATGGCGGCATCACCGCCGCGCAGATGGCGCAGGCCGTGCTGCAGCACCCCGAGCTGGTGGGCGAGCTGGTGTCGATCACCGTCAACTACGCCGGCCCGGTGGGCGAGGGCGAGTACACCATCGAGGCGCTGCCGGTGCGCACCAACCGCTCCACGCAGCACTGGATCATCACCATGCGCGAGCAGGATGCGGATGGCAACGAGTCCATCAGCACCACCGCCACGGCGATGACGGCGCTGGTGCGCGGCACCTGGTCCGACGACGAATGCGCGATGCCGCCGGCTCCGCCCGCGGCCGACATCGCGCCGGCCACGGTGGAGTTCCGCGCCGAATGGCTGCGGCGCTACAGCATGCGGCCGGTCGAGGGCAGCTACCCCGCCGTGTGGGACGAATCCACCCGCCCCAGCCGCACCCGCGTCTGGGTGCAGGACGAGCCGCCGCGCCCGCTCGATACGCCCGCGCTGACCGCGCTGTGCGATGTGTTCTACCCGCGCGTGTGGCTGCGCCGCGCCAGGCGCGTGCCCTCGGGCACGGTGACGTTCACCGTCTACTTCCATGCCAGCGAGGCGCAGATCCGCGCCGTCGGCGACCAGCCGGTGCTGGCGCAGGCGCAGGGCCAGGGCTTTCGCGACGGCTTCTTCGACCAGACCGCCCAGGTCTGGGCGCCCGATGGTACGCTGCTCGCCACCAGCCACCAGCTGGTGTACTACAAAGAATAAAAAGCATAGCGGCTGGCGCTCACTCCCATTGGGTTGTAGGTATAAAAATATCAAAAAACCAATGGTGATGAGCGCGAGAAGCTATCATTTTGATATTCACCATCACTTTCCGCATCCCACCATGACCATCGCATCCTCCTGCAGCGACATCCTGGCGCACACCGAAGACGGCATCTGCACCATCACCTTCAACCGCCTGGCCAAGAAGAACTCCATCACCGGCCCCATGTACCTGGCGCTGGCCGACATCCTGCGCCAGATCGACGCCAGCGACGCGGTGCGCGTGGCCGTGCTGCAGGGCGACCCCACGGTGTTCACCGCCGGCAACGACCTGGGCGACTTCCTGAACGGCCCCAAGGGTGGCGAGGAGTCGCCGCCCTTCGTCTTCCTGCAGGCGCTGGCCGCCTTCGCCAAGCCGCTGGTGGCGGCGGTCTGCGGCCCGGCCGTGGGCATAGGCACCACGCTGCTGCTGCACTGCGACCTGGTCTACGCGGGCGACAACGCCATGTTCTCGCTGCCCTTCATCAACCTGGGCTTCTGCCCCGAGGGCGCGTCCAGCCTGCTGCTGCCGCAGCTCATGGGCCACCAGCGCGCCTGCGAGGCGCTGCTGCTGGGCGATCCCTTCATGGCCGAGGCTGCGCTCGAAGTGGGCCTGGTCAACCGCGTGGTGCCGCCCACCGAGTGCAACGGGCTGGCCCAGGTCCAGGCGCGCAAGCTGGCGGCCAAGCCGCTGGCCTCGCTGCTGGCCAGCAAAAAGCTGCTCAAGAGCGCCCAACTGCCCCAGGTGCAGCAGCGCATCAACGAGGAAGGCCAGATCTTCCGCCACCTGCTGCAGCAGCCCGCGGCCAAGGAGGCGATGACCGCCTTCCTGGAAAAGCGCAAGCCCAACTTCGCAGGTATGTAGTCAAATTGGCAGATGGCGCTTATGCAATAAGCGCTGTCAGCTATATTTTTTGATTGAATTCGCGCCTTACCAAACCGTAATGCCGCCCGCCCGCCTTCCCGCATAGCATTGCCTCCCAATAGGGTGGCGTGGTCCGCCCGGCAAAGCGAGGCAAGGATGGACGGGAAAGCAAGACGCGGGCTGGCCGCGCGGCACATGCTGCTGGCACTGGTGTCGGCGGTGGCGGTCGCTGGTTGCAACGACCAGGGCAAGAACGAAGCCCCCAAGGACGAGGCGGCCGCGGCCGGCAAGCAGGCGGCCGAGCTGCCGCCCGGCCAGCTGCAGCTCAAGCCCGAGGCGCAGAAGATGCTGCAGATCGCCACGCTGGGCGGCGAGGGCAGCACGCAGACCGCGTCGGTGCCGGCGCGCGTCGCCTTCCAGGAAGACAAGGTGGCCGCGGCCACGCTGCCGGTCGAGGCGCGCGTGGTGTCGGTGCAGGCCCATGTGGGCGACATCGTCAAGGCCGGCGACGAGCTGGCCACGCTGGTCAGCCCCGAGGCGCTGCGCATGCGCTACGAGGTCGATGCCGCCCGCACCGCCAAGGAGCTGGCCGCCATCGAGGCCCAGCGCCAGCGCGTGATGATGGACAAGGGCGTGGGCGTGGAGATCGAGCTGCGCGCCGCGCAATCCAAGCTGCGCGAGACCTCGCAGGAGCTGGCGCGTGCCCAGGGCACGGCCGCGCTGCTGGGCTCGGGCAGCGGCGACAAGATCGTGCTGCGCGCCACCCGCGCCGGCGTGGTCGCCGAGCGCAATGCGGTGCCCGGCGCGTCGGCCGAGGCCGGCTCGGCGCTGTTTTTGATCGGCGATCCGCGCGCCATGGGCGTGGTGGCCGAGGTCTTCGAGGGCGACCTGGGCCAGGTGCGCCCCGGCACCGCGGTGAAGGTCGAGGTGCCGCAGCTGTCGGCCACGCTGGCCGGCAAGGTGCGCTACGTGGGCGCGGCGCTGGACAAGGAATCGCGCCGCGCGCCGGTCTACGTCGAGCTGAACGAGCAGCGGCCCGAGCTGCGCACCGGCATGCAGGCGCGCGTGGAGCTGCCGGTGGCGGCGCAGGCGCAGCTGCTGGTGCCGATCTCGGCCATCATCATCAAGGACGGCAACCGCTCGGTGGTCTTCGTGCAGGTGGCGGACGACCGCTTCGAGGCGCGCGACGTGCGCCTGGGCCGGCCGCTGCACGGCATGGTGCCGGTGCTCGACGGCCTCAAGGGCGGCGACAGGATCGTCGTGCGTGGCGGCCTGCTGCTGGACGGCGCTGCCAGCCAGCTGCTCTGACGGAGACGCCCCGTGTTGCGTTCACTGATTTCCTTCGTCGTGCACCGGCGCATGCTGGCGCTGTGCGCCACGGTGCTGATCGCCATCTATGGCGTGTATTCGTACCTGCAGACCGCCATCGAGGCCTACCCCGACGTGACCAACGTGCAGGTGGGCGTGATCGCGCAGGCCCCGGGCCTGGCGCCCGAGGAGGTGGAGCGCCAGATCACCCAGCCGCTGGAGCGCGAGCTCAACGGCACGCCGGGCCTGGTCTCGCTGCGCTCGGAGAGCTACTTCGGCCTGTCGATGATCAACCTCGTCTTCAACGACGATGCCGAGAGCTTCAAGGCCCGCGCCGAGGTGTCGCAGCGCCTGCCGCAGGCCGACCTGCCGCCGGGCGTGACGCCCGAGATGGCGCCCGACTACACGCCGCTGGGCAAGATCTTCTACTACCGCCTGCAGAGCGACCGCCACACGCTGGCGCAGCTGCGCACCGAGCAGGAATGGCATGTGACCCGCGTGCTCAAGCAGGTGCAGGGCGTGGCCGACATCGTCAGCGTGGGCGGCTTCGTCAAGGAGTTCCACGTCGAGGTCGATCCGGCCAAGCTCTACAGCCTGGGCCTGTCGCTGCAGGACGTGGCCGAGGCGCTGGAGAAGTCCAACCGCAACGTGGGCGGTGGCCTGATGCGCCGCGGCGAGCAGTCGCTGATCGTGCGCGGCATCGGCCTGCTCACCAAGCCGCAGGACATGGAGCGCGTGGTCGTCGCCATGCGCGGCGGCCATGCCGTCACCATCGGCGACGTGGCGCGCGTGATGCAGTCGCACACGCCGCGCCAGGGCTCGGTAGGCCAGAACGAGCAGAACGACATCGTGCAGGGCATCGTGCTGCTCAAGCGCGGCGCCAACCCCTCGGTGGTGCTGGACGAGATCCATGCCAAGGTCGCCCAGCTCAACGGCGGCGAGCTGCCCCAGGGCATGCAGATGGTCACCAACTACGACCGCTCCGACCTGGTGGGCCATACGCTGGCCACGGTGCAGCACAACCTGCTGTTCGGCGCCACGCTGATCGTCAGCGTGCTGTGGCTGGTGCTGCGCAGCCTGCGCGGCTCGCTGATCGTGGCCACGGTGATCCCGCTGTCGCTGCTGGTGGCCTTCATCGGCCTGCACTGGCTGGGCATGCCGGCGAACCTGATATCGATGGGCGCGATCGACTTCGGCATCATGGTCGACGGCGCGGTGGTGCTGGCCGAGAACATCATCCGCAACGCGCGGCTGCGCAAGCCGCAGACGCAGCTGGACATGCGCCACATCATCATCGACTCGGCCGTGGCGGTGGCCAAGCCCACGCTGTTCGCGATGGCCATCGTGATTGCGGCGCTGATCCCGGTGTTCTCGCTGCAGAGCATCGAGGGCCGCATCTTCCGCCCGCTGGCCATGACCTACACCTTCGCGCTGATCGGCGCGCTGGTCTTCGCCATGGGCCTGGTGCCGGCGCTGTGCGCGCTGCTGCTCAAGCCCAAGCACGTGATGGTCGAGGAGCCCAAGGTCTTCGACGCCATGCACCACGGCTACGAGCGCCGCGTGGGCGCGCTGCTGGCCAACATCCGGCTGCGCTGGCTGGTGGCGGGCACGGCCATCGCCGTGCTGGCGGTGGCGGGGCTGTCGGTGCGCTGGCTGGGCACCGAGTTCCTGCCCGAGCTGGACGAGGGCGACGCCTACGTGCTGGTGCAGATGCCGCCGTCGATCTCGCTGGAGAAGGGCCAGGAGGTGCTGCGCGACGTGCGCAAGCGCCTGGGCAACTACCCCGAGGTGATCTCGGTCACGTCCGAACAGGGCCGGCCCGAATCGGGTACCGACAACGAGACGCAGAACCTGGCCAAGGTGCTGGTGCGCCTCAAGCCCCATGGCCAGTGGACCAAGGGCCTGACCAAGCCGCAGCTGATCGAGAAGATGCGCGCCAGCCTCAGCGAAATCCCCGGCGTGGCCTTCAACTTCGCCCAGCCCATCCGCGACAGCGTGGAGGAATCGACCTCCGGCGCGCGCGGGCAGGTGGTGCTCAAGGTCTTCGGCCCCGAGATCCCGCAGCTGCGCGCGCTGCTGCAGCAGACCGTGGAGCTGGTGCGCCCCATTGCCGGCGTGGTCGACCTGGGCCTGTACCGCGACGCACCCGCGCCGCAGGTGCACGTGACCTTCGACCGCGACGCGCTGGCGCGCGAGGGCATCGCCATGGACACGGCGCAGAAGACGCTGGAGATGGCGCTGGCCGGCGACATCGTCACCACGCTGTGGGAAGGCCAGTACCCGGTGCCGGTGCGCGTGCGCCTGCCCTACGTGGACCGCATGGACGAGGCCCGCATCCGCGACATCGCCATCCCCACGCCCAGCGGCCATTCGCTGCCGCTGCACGCGCTGGCCGAGGTCAAGGTGGAAATCGGCAACTCGTCGATCTTCCGCGAGGGCAATGCGCGCTACATGGCGCTGAAGTTCAACGTCGAGGGCCGCGACATCGGCTCGGTGGTGAAGGACACGCTGGCGACCTTCAGGCAGAACGTCAAGGTGCCCGAGGGCTACCAGGCGGTCTGGGGCGGCGAGTGGGAGAACCAGCAGCGCGCCTCGGCGCGGCTGAAGGTGGTGGTGCCGCTGTCGCTGCTGATCGTCTATGCGCTGCTGTTCAGCGCGCTGGGCCGCGCGCGCAGCGCCGGCGTGATCATGCTGTGCGCGCCCTTCGCCATGGTGGGCGGTGTGGCGGCGCTGCACCTGACCGGCATCGAGCTGTCCATCAGCGCGGCCATCGGCTTCATCGCGCTGCTGGGCCAGGTGGCGCTGGTGGGCCTGCTGGTGCTGTCCGAGGTCGAGGAGCGCCGGCGCGCCGGCGTGCCGCTGCTGCGGGCCGTGGTGGGCGGCGCGGCCGAGCGCATGCGCTCGGTGATCCTGGTGGCGGTGCTGGCCTTGCTGGGCCTGCTGCCCATGGCCATGTCCACCGGCGTGGGCAGCGAGACGCAGCGGCCCTTCGCCTCGGTGATCGTGGGCGGCATGGTGCTGTTGCCGCTGATCGCGCTGGTGCTGCTGCCGGTGCTGTACGTGGCCCTGGGGCCGAAGACCATGATGACGCAGGAAGAAGAAGATGAGTTGCCGCAATCCTAGTTTTGCGCTGCTGGCGCTGTGCGCCGCGTTGGCGGCGCTGCCCGCCGCCGCGCAGGAAACGCGCGCGCCGGCGGCAGCCCCTGAGGCCGCCTCCGCTTCTGCGCCCGCGCAGATCACGCTGACCGAATACCTGCAGCTGGTGGCGCGCAACAACCCGCAGCTGATGGCGCAGCGCCTGGAGGTGAAGGCCGCCGAGGCCGACACCACGACCGCCGGCGCCTGGCCCAATCCCACGGTCTCGTACAACCGCCACCGCTTCGAGAACAGCGTGAGCGTCGAGCAGCCACTGCCCATCTTTGGCCAGCGCTCGCAGCGCATCAAGACCGCGCGCCAGGCCGAGCAGGCCGCCGCCATGCAGGTGCAGGGCAATGTGCAGGAGCTGGTCAATGGCGCCGCCCATGCCTTCATCGAGGTGCAGATCGCGCAGCAGAAGCTGGCGCTGTGGCAGGCCGGGCGCGATGATTTCGCCAAGGCTGAGCGCGTGGTCAACGGCCAGATCGAGGCCGGCGCGCGCAGCCGCTACGACGGCGCCCGCGTCGCCATGCAGCGCGCCCAGGTCGAGGTGCAGCTGAAGAAGGCCAATGCCGAGCTGCAGGAGGCGGTGGTGAAGATGGCGGCACTGGCCGCGATGCCGGCCTGGCGGCCGCAGGCCTTCGGCTCGCTCAAGCCGCTGCCGCCGCAGGCGCTGGGCGGCTTCGACACGCTGTGGGAGCAGGCCCAGGGCAGGCTGCCGGCGATCCGCACCGCCGATGCCGAGCTGGAGCTGGCGCGCCAGCAGGTGCTGCTGCAAAAGCGCGAGGCCATGCCCGCGGTGGCCGTCAACTACGGCCGCATCCGCAACCGCAACGACGGCAACTACAACCAGGTCGGCGTGTCGGTGGAGGTGCCGCTGTTCGACCGCAAGCAGGGCGCCATCGCCCGCGCCGAGGTCGGCGTGGTCCAGGCCGAGCACCGCCGCGAGGCCGCCGAGGTGGCCGCCAAGGCCGAGCTGGTGCGCAGCCTGCAGCAGCTCGACCTCAAGCGCGAGGCGCTGCGCGACTTCGAAGACAGCGGCATGGCCCAGATGGGCTCGCTGCGCCAGATGACCGAAGACGCCTACCGCCTGGGCAAGAGCAGCATCCTCGACCTGATCGACGCGCTGCAGACCCTGCACGAGCGCCGCATGGACCACCTGGACCTGACCAAGGAAATGCTCGAGGCCGAGTGGGAGCTGCGCCTGGCCAGCGGCAATGTGCCGGCGGTGGAATGATGTTTTGAGCCAAATTGGCATCCAGCGCTTATCCATAAATCGCTGAAAGCTATCATTTTGAGAGTAATGCGCCTGCAACTGCTACCATCCGCACCATGCCCCACCGCTACCTCATCATCGAAGACGACGCGTTGAACGCCCGCTTCATGGCCGAAGGCCTGCGCCGGCAGGGCGCAGCCGTGACGGTCTGCCATGAGGGCGGCGAGGGCCAGCAGCTCGCGCTGGCCCAGCCCTGGGACGCGATCGTGCTCGACCGCATGCTGCCCGACGGCTTCGACGGCGTGAGCATTCTGCAGGCGCTGCGCGCCGCGGGGCGGCAGACACCGGTGCTGGTGCTGAGCGCGCTGTCGGCCACCGACGAGCGGGTGCGCGGGCTCAAGGCGGGGGCGGACGACTACCTCTCCAAGCCCTTCGAGTTCTCGGAGCTGTCGGCGCGGCTCGATGCATTGCTGCGCCGCAGCCAGCAGCCGCCGCCGTCGCCCGAAATGTGGGTCGAGGACCTGCGCCTCGATCTGCTGTCGCGCTCGGCCGAGCGCGGCGGGCAGCCGCTGCTGCTGCAGCCGCGCGAGTTCCGGCTGCTCGCCTTCCTGATGCAGCACGCCGGCCAGATCGTGACCCGCACCATGCTGCTCGAATCGGTGTGGGACTACCACTTCGACCCGCAGACCAATGTGATCGACGTGCATATCAGCCGCCTGCGCAGCAAGGTGGACAAGGGCCATGCGCTGCCGCTGATCCACACCGTGCGCGGCGTGGGCTACAGCCTGTGCGCCCAGCCGCAGCAGCTCGGGGAGGGCGAGTGAAGCGCCCGCTGCCCCGGCCCTGGAGCTCGCTGGCCTTCCGGCTGGCGCTGAACTACGGCGTGCTGCTGGTGCTGACCGTGGCCATCGTGCTGGCCGTGTTCTACATGCAGATCGTCGGCGTGCTGCTGACGCGGCTGGACCAGCAGGCCTCGCTGCAGCTCAAGCGGCTGCAGGAGTACTCATACAAGCATGGCGTGGACGGGCTGCGCGAGGAGATCGAGTTCGTGCTGCGCGACGGCGTGGACAGCGACACCGAGATCCTGATCCTGATGGATGCCGACGGCACCCCCATCGTCGGCAACGCCCGGCCCCAGCCGGCGCGGGTGCTGAGCGGCATGGGCGTGCGCGACATCATGGTGGTGCGCCGCGGCAAGTTGGTGGAAGGACGCGTGGCCGTGGCCCGGCTGCCCGACGGCCACCTGCTGGCGGCCGGCAGCGACATGCAGGCCCAGCGCGACGTGGAGGCGCTGTTCAGCCGCGCCAGCACCATCGTGATCGCGGTGGCGCTGCTGATGGCGCTGGGCGGCGCGCTCACCTTCCGCCGCGCCGTGGAGCTGCGCGCCGGTGACATCCGCAACACCATGGCGCTGGTGGCGGCGGGCGACCTGCGCCAGCGCATCCCCGTGCAGCCCGGCCACCACGACGAGTTCACGCTGCTCAACCGCGACATCAACGGCATGCTCGACCGGCTGGAGCACCTGATGGACGGCATCCGCCACGTCTCCAACACCATCGCGCACAACCTGCGCACGCCGCTCACGCGCATCCTGCTGCAACTACGCGCCGCCGAGCACCAGCCGCCCGAGGCGCATGCCGCCACGCTGGCCGCCGTGACCCACGAGGTGGCCGAGCTGGGCGTGGTGTTCGACAAGCTGCTCGGCATCGCCGAGGTCGAGAGCGGCGCCGCGCGCGAGGCCTTCGGGCCGGTGGTGCTGCGCACGCTGCTCGAGGACCTGTGCGAGCTGTACGAGCCCTTGGTGCAGGAGCAGGATGGCAGCATCGTGCTGCAGGTGCAGGGCGAGCCCACGGCCTGGGGCGATGCCAACCTGCTGGCCAGCGCGCTGGCCAACGTGCTGGAGAACGCCATCAAGTACGGTGCGGGCACCGATGGCCGGCTGCAGCTCGAGCTGCAGGCCAGCCTGCTGCCCGAGCAGGCGCTGCCCGAGGGCATGCCGCCGGGCAGCGTGCAGCTGCTGCTGCGCGACCACGGCCCCGGCGTGGCCGCCGAGGACCTGCCGCAGCTGGCCACGCGCTTCTACCGGGCCGAGCGCTCGCGACAAGGCTATGGGCTGGGCCTGGCCAGCGTGCTCGCGGTGGTGCGGCTGCACGGCGGGCAACTGCTGTTCGAGCCCGTGGCGCCGGGCCTGGCGGTGCGCATCGTGCTGCCGGCCATACCGGAGGCCGCGGGCGCGGTGCAGCAGGCCGCCGGTATGATGCAGCCCCATGTCTGACGCACTCCAACACCCCGCCGACCAGCTCGATGCCGCCGCGCTGAAGGACCACCGCGTGGCGCCGGGCTGGCAGCCCGTCGTCGATGCCTTCTTCGCCAGCCCCAGGGGCCAGGCGCTGGAGCAGTTCCTGCTGGAGCGCCTGGCGCAGGGCGCGGTGATCTTCCCGCCCGAGCCGCTGCGCGCGCTCCGGCTCACGCCGCCGGAAGACACGCGCGTGGTCATCCTGGGGCAGGACCCGTACCACGGCCGCGGCCAGGCCGAGGGGCTGTCTTTCTCGGTGGCGCCCGGCGTGCGCCTGCCGCCTTCGCTGCAGAACATCTTCAAGGAGATGCAGCGCGACCTGGGCGTGCCGTGGCCGGCGTTTCCGAATCCCGGCGGCAGCCTGGTCAAGTGGGCCACGCACGGCGTGCTGCTGCTCAATACCTGCCTGACGGTGGAAGAGGGCCAGGCCGCCAGCCACTCCGGCAAGGGCTGGGAGCAGCTGACCGACGCCGTCATCGCCCACATCGCCCAGGGGCCGCGCCCGGTGGTCTTCATGCTTTGGGGCTCGCACGCCCAGTCCAAGCGGGCCTTCATCCCGCAGGACCGCGGCCACCTGGTGCTGACCTCCAACCACCCGTCGCCGCTGTCGGCGCTGCGCCCGCCGGTGCCCTTCATCGGCTGCGGCCACTTTGGCAAGGCCAAGGCTTTCAAGGAAGCGCAGCAGGAGCAGTAACGGCTTGGGGGTGGCGCGCCCGCATGCCTGTGGCTAGGGCGTGTCGCCGGGCTGGGTCGATGCGCCGAAGCCGGCGAGTGCCGCCGTGGTTTCCGGTGAGGGCGGGGCAGAGAGCAGCCCGACCAGGCAGTCTTCCAGGTTCCGCACGAAAAGCGTCGAATGGAGCAGCGGGCTGGTTTTTCTGGCCTCCTGCAGCATCCGGCAATGGTCTGCGAGGCCGTGCAGCAGCAGCACGGCAGCGAGCATCAGGCGCTGTTCGGCCACCGGCTCGGGCAGGTGGGGGATGGCACCGAGCAGGAAGCGCCGCAGCCGGCCGACCTGCCTGAACTCCAGGGTGGTTGCGCGCAGATTCTGCAGCGACAGCGTGTGCATGGCCAGCAGCTGCGCATCGACGCGGATGAAATCCTTGCCGCCGTCCGGATCCTCGATCTTCTCGGTCATCGGCATCGCCAGCGCCTGGATCACCTCGCGCAGCGTGGCGGTTCCTCGCGCCTCCAGTCCATCCAGGATTTCGTTGCGCCGCGCAGCGATGCCGGGCTCGTGCTTGTCGAGGATGGCCTGCAGCAAGCCATCCTTGTTGCCGAAATGGTAGTGCGTGGCATTCTTGTTGCGCTGGCCCGCGGCGAGATTGATATCGTTGAGCGAAACGCCATCGATGCCGTGCTCCGCAAAGAGCCGCTCAGCGATGGCGACGATCTTCGCGCGCGTGGCAACGCTGCGCAGCGCGAGTCGGTCGGTGTTTCGTGGGGGTGTTGAGGTCATCTGGCGCGTGCGGGATGGGCTGCGGTTCCGGCAGGGGAGGGCATCGTGTCCATGCGCCATTTTCACCGCATCCGCGGTGGCCTGCGCTCAGTCTGTCACCTCGCCGCTGATGATGGCGCTGTCCGCATCCAGGCAGGCGAACCCAAGGCGCTGGAGGGTGGCCGCAGCAACGCGATGCAGGGTGACGGATGGCGGCTCGCCCGCCGTCTTGATGAGCCGCAGGCTCATGCCGCCATGCACGTGCTGGAAGGATGAGATCCAGTTGCCGCCAATGCCGGGGTCTTCGTCCGCGACGACAATGCGCACCGAGCCATCCGGCTCGTAGCGGGCGCGGAACTTGTTGACGTAGCCCTGGCCGTCCTCGTAGCAGTCCAGGTTCTCCTGCCAGATATTGCACAGCTGGAAGATCCAGTAGTCGCACGCTGGCGGCGTGAACTGGATGATGAGGGCGTCGCCAGCGGCCTTTTCCCAGGTCCCGAAGCCATGGTGCCTGTCCGGTACGCCGCCATTGCTCAGGTACACCGCGCGGCTGAAGCGGATGCGGTTGGGATGCCGGGACAGGTTGTCCTGCCACCAGCTGCGCACCAGCTCTGCATAGCCCAGCACGGCCTGCCCTGCCTTGGCGAGGCTGTCGCTCATTTCCGAGGCCTGGAGCGGGCGGGGTGTGGTGCCGTCCAGCCGCTCGATATGCATGCATGGCGCCACGGTCTGCTCGCGCCGGTGGTAGACCGTGCGCACCAGAATGCCCACGCAGTCCGGCGTGATGCGCAGCCAGTTCGCGCCGCCGGCAGGCTGCTCCTGGCTCAGGATCACTTCGAAATTGCCTTCGGCATCGAAGTCGATCGCATCGCTGGGCAGGAAGCCGGTCGTGGTGAGCATGGCTGGGTCGAATTCGGCCAGCCCCGCCACGCCGCGCGGTGCCCAGTCGCGTGCTCCGATGTCCTGGGGCTGCCGGGCGCTCCAGGACGCCATGACGAAGTAGGGCAGCGTGCCGCGATTGCCGCGGATGCGGTAGCTGTGGCTGCCATCGACGAATTCCGCCAGCAGATGGTCCTGGTCGGGCGACTGGAAGTTGATGCTCTGCCGCCAGCAGGCATCGCGCAGCCGGGGCCGCTGCGGTTCGCAGTTTTCCACGAAGCGTTCGAAGCCGTTGCGCATCAGGCGTGTCAGGAAGCGATACCACTCCGTGCGGTCCAGCTCGTTGGCCTCGGCGCCGAAGGTGTCGACCATGTGGCCGGCACGCCGGATCGTCTCGCAAAAGTCATCCCATGCCTGCCCGGCCAGCAAGCGTTCCTTGGCCTGTCCTGCCATCATGCTTCTCCTGCGACGCGCTCCGGCCTGACCGAGAAGCGCTGGTAATAAAAGCCGAAGCGTTCGCGCACGGCGGCGATGTCGACACCAAAGTCCCGATGCAGGTCGTACGCCACGCGGCCATGCTTGCCGCGCGGGTTGGCGTCCATGTAGGCATTCAGGCGGGCCTGCGTCTCGCCGGTCAGCGGCAGGCCGGCCATGGCATACACCCGCGCCAACACTCCCTGCGGGTCGGCCATGTACTCGTCGAAGCGGACATCCATCGACTGTGCTGCGGGCCACACGTCGCGGTCACGGACACAGGCCTGCAGCAGATGCTCCACGCGGTCTATCCAGTAGCTGGCGAGCGCGCGCAGGTCGATCGAGTGGCGCCGGATTCTGTCGCCGTACGCAATCATGGTGATGGCGGACTGGAGTACGGCGACCGGGTCCCTGTGGGTGAATACCACCGTGGCGTCCGGGTAGGTCGCCCTCAGCGGCCGCAGGTTTTCCATGTGGGGCGGTGATTTCAGCACCCAGCGATCCGGGCCCTTCAACCAGGTGAGCGCCTGCAGCATGCGCCGTCCGTAGGCATAGTGGGGCGTCTGGTCGTGCGCATAGTAGTAGTCGCGCCAGCGGTGGGGCCGCGAGGTCCATTCCGGAAGATAGGACGAGAAGTCCGCGCCCTGGAGTTCGATGTCTTCATGGACATGGTCCGGCGCCATCTCGTGCATGGCGGGCATGAGCGGCAGCAGCGCTTCGAAGGCGCCCCACATCTGGCTTGTGCGGACCACGCGGGGATCGGGCGCCCCGGGGGCCGGGGTGTCCAGCGCGGCTGGGATGGGCTCCATGGTTTCCCACAGCGGCATGGAGCGAAGGCGTGGATCGGCCGCCAGCATGTTGACCAGGTTCGTGGTTCCAGAGCGTGGCAGGCCCGCGATGATGAGCGGCCTGTCGATCCGCTGCTCCCGGATTTCCGGATGGCGCTGGAGGAGGTCTTCGAGGCGCAGGCGTGCGCTGGCATGGCGCACGGTATCGGCGAACAGGCTGGCACGTCCCAGGGGGCCCAGGCCTTCGTCTTCGTCGAAGCTCTGCAGCCAGATGCGCAGGCGCTCGCGGAAGTCGTCGGCGCCGAAGTCGCTCAGTCCCGTGGCTTGGCGTGCGGCAGCCAGCACGGCTTCTTCGCTCATGGTCACGGGCTCGGCCGCGGCGATGGCTTGCTGCTGCAGCGGCGTCAGCCGAGGCGCTGCGAGGTCGTCGATATGAATGGTTTCAGGCTGCATGCGGGTACTCCGGGGCTGGGGCTTGGCGCGAAGGTTCATGAGGGTCAGCCGGCCACCGTGAAGCCACCGTCCACCGGCAGCGTCTGGCCGGTGATCCAGCTGGCGTCGGCGCTGGTGAGGAACAGCACGGGGCCGGCAATGTCTTGCGGCATGCCCAGCCTTCCTGCGGGCGTTCGCGCGAGCGTGGGCTGGGACCACTCGGGGTTCGCGATGGTGGCGGCCGTCATGCGGCTGGCGGTCAGCCCGGCGGCGACCGCATTGACGCGGATGCGGCCGCCCCAGTGCACGGCCAGGGCGCGTGTCAGGCCGACGACCCCGGTCTTGGCCGCGCCATAGCCCGGTACGACGTCAATGCCGAAATAGGAGCTCATCGACGCGATGTGCACGATCGAGGCGCCCCCGGCCAGGGTGCTTGCCAGCAATTGATCGGCGCAGCGATGGGCCATGCGGTATCCGCCGACGAGGTGCATCTGCACGGCACGCCCGAAGACGTCCGGCTCGTACTCGTCGAGCCCCAGGCTTGGCAGTGCGAAGCCGGCGTTGTTGATGAGGATGTCGAGGCCCGGGAGGGAGGCGGCCACCGCGTCGATGCTCCGCGCATCCTCGATGTCGAGCTGGCGGTACTGGTAACCCTCGAAGTCGCCTTCATAGGCGGCCAGCTCCGGGCGGGTTCCCGTGATCGTCACGTGAGCGCCGGCGTTGCGGTAGGCGGCGGCTATGCCGGCGCCGATGCCACTGGTGCCGCCTGTCACCAGTACACGGCAGTTTTGGTAGTCATGGCGGGCGTGGTTTTTGATGGGGTGTGGTTGCTGCATGGCGATCTGTATCGATGGCTTATGCATCTTGTTAAATAAGGTGAGTTCATTATTTTATTTTTGATGCCTTTTGTCTATTGCCAATTTCTCATGGAATTCCCTAGTGATTTTTTGTGAATTACTTTTTATTGTTAAGTTGAATTCCTTAAATTTATGAAGGCAAGAAGATGGTTTTTGGAGGACAGCGATGAGACAGGTTCGGATTCATGCACCCGGTCAGTTCCGGGTGGACGACGTGGCAATGCCCATGCCGGGGAGGGACGACGCATTGATCCGCGTTGCCGCGTGCGGCATTTGCGGCAGCGATCTCGGCTACGTCAAGCTGGGCGGGGTTGCGGGCCCTTCAGGCGCGCCCATGCCGCTGGGGCATGAGCTGTCAGGCTACGTGGAGGCGGTGGGCGCGAATGTCCGGGGATTGACGCCTGGCATGCCGGTAGTGGTGAACCCCATGGCTGCCGGCAATCTCATCGGTAACGGTGGCCCGGAAGGCGGTTTTGCGCCTTGGCTGCTCGTGCGCGATGCGCGTCTCGGGGACGGTGTCCACGCCATTCCGGACGGCCTGCCGCTCGGGGTTGCCGCGCTCACGGAACCACTGGCGGTCGCCATGCATGCCGTGAACCGTGCCCAGGTCAAGCCCGATGAGCGCGTCGTCGTATTCGGTGCCGGCCCGATCGGGCTGGGCATCGTGGCCGCGCTGCGCCATCGCGGCATCGCGGATGTGGTGGTGGTGGATCCGTCGGCGCTCCGTCTCGCCTTGGCACGCAGGCTGGGGGCCGATGCGGCGATCAACCCTGCCGAAGCCTCCGTCTCTTCCCTGCTGGCCGAGCGGCATGGCGGCGGCGAAATGTTTGGTTGGCCGGTGGTGGAGACGGATGTCTACATCGATGCTTCCGGCGCACCGTCCGTCATTCCGGACGTGCTGGGCATGTGCCGTCGCGGTGCGCGCCTGATCGTGGTGGCCGTGCACAAGCAGCCCGTGGCGGTCGATTTCCGGATGGTGCTGGCCAAGGAGGTCCACATCACGGGGGCCATCGGGTATCCGGATGAGTTTCCCGAAGCCCTGGAGTTGCTGGCGCAGCGCGGGGGCGATCTCGATGCCCTCATCAGCCATCGCTTTCCGTTCGCTGACTTCGCTCAGGCATTCGCCGTCGCCGAGGACCCGGCGGTCGCACTGAAAGTCATGGTCGAATTCCAGGCTTGCCCCACCTGACCAGCCGGCGTCGCGCCCGCTGGTGCCAGGTGTCGTGGCCGCGGGGTGGCTCAGAACCGCTCGGTGAGGATGTTCGTCAGGCTGTGCACGCCGTCGAAGTAGTTGCCGATGCGCATGTTCTCGTTGTTGCTGTGCTGGTTGTTGTCGGCGTTCACCAGCGGCACGATGACGAAGGGGATCTTCAGCGCCGACACGGCCGCGCCGGTGGGCACGGTGCCGCCCATCATGCGGATCTGCACCGGGTCGCTCCCCCAGGCCTTGCGCATGCCGCGGCGCAGCCATTCGCCCACCGGGGCGTTCAGGTCGGTGCGCACGGCCATGCTGGAGGCCGACACGCCGCCCATCTTCAGCGACGCCAGCTTGGGGTACTGCGCGCGGTCCTGCTCGGTGGGCTCGCCGGCCACCAGGTGGTAGCCCTGCTTTTCGATGTGGGCGCGCAGCAGCTGCTCCAGGCGCTCGGGCGGGGTCTCGGGCACGGTGCGCAGGTCGAGTTCGGCCACGGCCACGGCGGGCACCACGGTGCGGGCCTTGGCGCCCACCTCGGCGCTCTGCAGGCCGCGCACGTTCAGCGACGGGTACTGCATGGCCTCCTGGTAGTTGGCGCCCACCTTCTCGGCGGCGGCGATGCCCAGGCGCTTGGTCAGCGCGGCCTCGTCGTCGGGCACGGCCTGCATCACGGCGCGGGCCTGTTCGTCGAAGCGGATGCCGTCGTAGTAGCCGGCGATGGTCACGCGGCCGTCCTCGCCCTTCATGCTGGCCAGCAGCCGGGCCAGCGACTGCGCGGGGTTGGCGGCGTAGTTGCCGTAGTGGCCGCTGTGCAGGTCGCTGCGCGCGCCGTAGACGGTGACGGTGGCCTGGGCGATGCCGCGGTTGCCGAAGACCAGCGTGGGCTTGTTGCTGGCGTGCATGGGCCCATCCAGCACCAGCAGCGCGTCGGCCTTCAGCGCGGCCAGGTTTTCATCGATCACCTTGCCCAGCGTGGGCGAGCCTTTTTCCTCTTCCGAGTCGAGGATGACCTTGAGGTTGGCGCTGGGCGCCACGCCCTTGGCGCGCAGCGCATCGAGTGCCGCGAGCAGCATGACGATGGGCGCCTTGTCGTCGGACGAGGAGCGCGCGAACACGCGCCAGTCGGGGTTCACGTCCTTGGACTGCAACTGGTCCAGCGCGATCTCGCTCCACTGGCTGTCACCGCTCTTTTGCTTGAGCACCGGCTGCCACGGGCTTTTCTGCGCCCACTCGGCGGGCTTGACGGCCTGGCCGTCCATGTGGGCGTAGAGCAGCAGGGTCTTGCCGCTGGCGGGCGCGGCGTCCCAGGTGGCCAGCACCATGGGCTTGTCGCCATTGGCGAGCTGGCGCACGCTGAAGCCGCGGCGCTCGAAGGCCTTGGCGAACCACGCGGCATTCTTCTGGATGTCGGCCGCCTCGGTCGCATCGTTGGGCAGGGCCAGCACCTCCAGCCACTCCTTGAAACTGGCCTGCGCGGCCGGGCGCGAGTCCTTGGCGTCGAAGCCCCAGCTGGCGCTGGCGGCGGCGGCCAGCGCGAAGGCGGCCAGGGCGGTGGAGGTCGGGCGCATACAGGGGCTCCTTGCTTGTCGTGAACGGGTGGGGGATGGGGCGGCGATTATAGGAAGCGGGCCTGGCGCGCCGGGTCACCAGGGCGTCTGCAGGCGCTGGCACAGCAGCGCCAGAAAGGCCTCGGCCGCATGTGGCAGCGTGCGGCCGGCCAGGGTCTGGACCTCGATGTCGCGCAGGTCCATGCCGGCGTCGGACAGCGGCCGCGCCGCCAGCGCGCCGGTGGCCACCAGGTGGCGCACGCCGACCTCGCTGGAGACGCTGACCCCGCCCTCGTGCATCACGAAGTGCAGCATCGTCTTGGCCAGGTTGCTGACCAGGATGGGCTCCAGCGCCAGCTCCTGCCGGCTGCAGGCCATGTCGATCATCTGGCGCACCGTGGTCTCGGGCGGCGGCAGCGCCAGCGGGCAGCGCGTGAGCTCGGCCAGCGACACCAGGCGCTGGCGTGCCAGCGGGTGCGTGGGCGGCAGCACGGCCAGCACCGGCGCCGACTGGCGGTAGGCGACGCGGATGTCCTTCTCGGGCGCGAGGCTGAAGCGCAGGCCCAGGTCGGCCTCGCCGGACAGCACCTTCTGCGACACCTGGCCCGTGCCGCAGACCAGCACGTCGAAGCGCACGCCCTGGTTGCTGCGCCGGAACTCGGCGCACAACTGCGGGACCAGCTCGTTGGCGAAGGCGTCGGAGGTGGCGATGCGCACGCTGCCGCGGCGCAGGCCCTGCAGCGCGTGGATGGCCTCGAGCGCGCGCTCGGCGTCCAGGCCCATGCGGCGCGCATGCTCGGCCAGGATCTCGCCGGCCGCCGTCAGCACCATGCCGCGCGCATGGCGCTCGAACAGCGGCGTGCCGAGCTGCGCCTCCAGCCCGGCGATCTGCCGGCTCACCGCCGAGGCCGCCACGTGCAGCCGCTGCGACGCCAGGCTCACCGAGCCGCACTGCGCCACCTCGTGGAAGTAGCGCAGTGCGGTGTCTTGCAGGTGGACGGCGGCCATGGCGTTGCTCAAAATCGTTGCTTGATGGAGGATTATTGCCGTATCGGCAAACGTGGTTTGCCAATTTGCTGGTAGTGCCCCGGGGCCATGCTGCCTAAGATGTGCGTTTCCCCTTTTTGATGGACGCACCGACATGCCAGCACTGCTGCCGCTCCGACGCCGCATTTCCCTGCTCCTGCCGCTGGCCGCGCTGGCGGCCTTTGCCCCGGGCGCCTCGGCGCAGGATGCCGCGGCCTGGCCCAAGGGTCCGGTGCGGGTGATCGTGCCCTTCCCGGCCAGCGGCGCGACCGACCTGGTGGCCCGCGTGATCGCCCAGCGCGTGTCGCAGGAGCTGGGCCAGCAGCTCGTCATCGACAACAAGCCCGGCGCCGGCGGCACCATCGGCGCGGGCGAGGCCGCCAAGGCCGCGCCCGACGGCTACACGCTGCTGTTCACCACCAGCAGCACGCACGCCATCTCGCCGCACCTGATGCCCCGGCTGGCCTACAAGGCGGACAAGGATTTCACCCCCATCGCCCACACGGCCGACGCGGCCAGCGTGCTGCTGGTCACGCCGTCGCTGCCGGTCAAGAGCGTGGCCGAGCTGATCGCCTACGCCAAGGCCAACCCCGGCAAGCTCAACTACGCCACCAGCGGCAACGGCACCATCGTGCACCTGAACAGCGCCGCCTTCGCCGCGCAGGCGGGCGTGCAGATCACCCATGTGCCCTACAAGGGCACGGCGCAGTCCATCACCGACCTGGCTGCAGGCCAGGTGCACCTGCTGTTCGACTCGATCCCGACCGGCATGCCGCATGTGGCCAGCGGCCGGCTGCGTGCGCTGGCCGTCACCGGCGAGCAGCGCAGCGCGCTCGCGCCCAGCCTGCCCACGCTGGCCGAATCGGGCCTGCCCGGCTACTCGTCGGTCACCTGGTTCGGCGTCTACGGCCCGGCCGGCATGAAGCCCGAGCTGGTCAGCCGGATCAACCACGCCTTCAACCAGGCGATCCAGAATCCGGAAGTGGCCGCCAGCCTCGCCAAGCAGGGCGTGGAGCCCGCGAAGGCGCAGACGCCGGCGCAGTTCGCCGCGATGGTGCAGGCCGACAGCGCGCGCTGGGCCAAGGTCATCAAAGACAACCACATCACATTGGAGTAAGCATGACGAACGTGATCAACGACTGGACGCTTCCCTACGCCTCGCGCCGCTCGCCGGTGCTGGGGCGTAACGTGGTCAGCACCTCGCAGCCGCTGGCCGCGCAGGCCGGCCTGCGCATGCTGCTGGCCGGCGGCAGTGCCGTGGACGCGGCGCTGGCCGCGGCGATGACGCTCACCGTGGTCGAGCCCACGGGCTGCGGCATCGGCAGCGACGGCTTTGCCATCGTCTGGGACGGCCAGGAGCTGCACGGCCTCAACGCCTCGGGCCGCTCGCCCGCGGGCTGGACGCCCGAATACTTCGCCCAGTTGGGCGGCATCCCGGAGAAGGGCTGGAACGGCGTGACCGTGCCCGGCGCCGTATCGGCGTGGGTGGCGCTGTCGCAGCGCTTCGGCAAGCTGCCCTTCGCGCAGGTGGCCCAGCCGGCCATCGACTATGCACGCCACGGTTTCGCGGTCTCGCCCACCATCGCCACGCTATGGGAGCTGGGCGGCAAGAAGCTGGGCGACCAACCCGGCTTTGCCGAGTGCTTCCTGCCCGGCGGCCGCGCGCCCAAGGCCGGCGAAGTGTTCAAGAGCGAAGCCCATGCGCGCACGCTGGAGGAGATTGCCGCCACCATGGGCGAGTCCTTCTACCGCGGCGCGCTGGCCAAGAAGATCGCCGCGCATTCGCGTGCCTGCGGCGGCGTGATGACCGAGGAAGACCTCGCCGCGCACCAGGCCGACTGGGTGGGCACGGTGTCGCAGAAGTTCGGCGACTCGGTGATCCACGAGATCCCGCCCAA
>JBLZYV010000011.1:54974-70183 GCA_050282565.1 Comamonas sp. | reverse complement strand
ACAGGACAGTGAAACGACTTCGCGCCGATGATAGTGCGGATTCCCGTGTGAAAGTAGGTCATCGTCAGGCTCTTATCTAGCACCACCCCCTGATCTTCCAAGGTCAGGGGGTTTGGTCTTTATGGGAATCGAACATACCGGAGGCCAAGGCCGTGCTGTTGCAGGAAATTCTCTATACACAAGGGTTCGGCATACGCCGGGTATGCTTCGGCCTGGTGCAGCAAGGACACGTCGCTGTACGGGATGCGGAAACCGGGCAGTGGATGCCATGCACCGACCCGCTGCTCGACGTCGAGCCCCAGGGACTGCATTTCCGGGTGCAGGGGGTGGACTGGGAATACCACGAGAAGGCGTACCTGCTGCTGCACAAGCCCGCAGGCACCGAATGCTCGCAAAAGCCATCGGCCTACCCCAGTATCTATACCCTGCTGCCGGCACCCTTGCGCCAGCGGCCGAGCAAAGGTGTGACGGGGGTGCAGGCCATCGGCCGGCTGGACCAGGACACGACCGGGTTGCTGCTGCTCAGCGATGACGGCCAGTTCATCCACCGCATGAGTTCTCCCAAGAAGCACGTGCCCAAGCTGTACCAGGTCCACACTAAGCATCCGGTCACCGCCAAACAGGTAGAGCAACTGCTGGCGGGCGTGGTGCTCGACGACGATCCGAAACCCGTCCGTGCTGCGGCCTGCGTGCAGACAGGCGAGTGCGATCTCGATCTGACGCTGACCGAAGGCAAGTACCACCAGGTCAAGCGCATGCTGGCGGCCGTGGGCAATCGCGTCGAGGGATTGCACCGCGCACAGATCGGCCATTTCCGCTTGCCCGCCGATATGCCGCCCGGTGCATGGCGCTGGCTTTCCGACCAGGATCTGGCATTGCTGAGGGGCGAGGCCTCCGCATGACCTCTTCCTCGGTTCGCATCGACGAGGCCTGGGTCGCCATCCCGCACGGCCGCCTGTTTGCGCGATGCTGGACACCACCGGCAATGGAAGGGCAAGCCCGGCCTGTAGACCGCACGCCCATCGTGCTCTTCCACGATTCGCTGGGCTGCGTGGACCTGTGGCGTGATTTCCCTGCCGCCTTGGCCCTGCGAACGGGCCGAAAGGTGCTGGCCTATGACCGCTGGGGTTTTGGCCGTTCGGAGGTACGCCCCGGCAGGTTGGCGCTGGATTTTGTCGCGGACGAGGCCAGGAGCTTCTTTCCTGCGGTGCGCTCGCATTGGGGGCTGGAGCGCTTCATCGCGTTCGGCCACAGCGTGGGCGGCGGCATGGCGGTGCATTGCGCCGCGGCCTTTGCCGCCGACTGCGTTGCCCTGGTCACCGAGTCGGCCCAGTCCATGGTGGAGGAGCGCACCTTGCAGGGCATCCGCGAAGCCAAGGCCCTGTTCCAGGATGAGGGGCAGGTCGAGCGCCTGTGTAAATACCATGGCGACAAGGCACGCTGGGTGCTCGATGCCTGGACCGAAACCTGGCTGGACCCGCAATTCGCTTCCTGGTCACTGGCTGCCGTGCTGCCAGGCGTCCGCTGCCCGCTGCTGGCCATCCATGGCGCGCAGGACGAATACGGCTCCACGGCGCAGCCGCAGATGATCGCCGATCTCAGTGCCGGCCCCAGCCAGCTCGCGATCATCGAGGCCACCGCCCATGTGCCGCACCGCGAACGGGCGGATGCGGTGCTGGACCTAGTGGCCCGCTTTCTGGCACCCATCGAATAGCAAATCCATCCACTATGCATACCACCGCACTGGTTCTCTTTTCCGGCGGGCAGGACTCGACCACCTGCCTGGCGCATGCGCTCAGCCGCTATGAGCGGGTCGAGACCCTGGGCTTCGACTATGGGCAGCGCCACAGCGTCGAGATGCAGGCCCGCCGGCAAGTGCTGGCCAAGTTGCGGGCCGATTTCCCGGGCTGGAACCGGCGCTTGGGCGAAGACCATGTGCTGTCGCTCGACGTGCTGAGCCAGATCGGCGGCTCGTCGCTGACCGAGGACGTGGCCTTTGCCATGCAGGACAACGGCCTGCCCAATACCTTCGTGCCCGGCCGCAACCTGCTGTTCATGACGCTCGCTGGAGCGCTGGCCTACCGCCGCGGCCTGCAGGTGCTGGTGACTGGGGTCTGCGAAACCGACTTCTCCGGCTACCCCGATTGCCGCGATGACACCATGAAGGCGTTGCAGGTGGCCTTGAACCTGGGGCTGGGCCTGCGGCTGAACATCGAGACCCCGTTGATGTGGATCGACAAGGCCCAGACCTGGGACCTGGCCTGGCAGCTCGGCGGCCAAGCGCTGGTGGATGTGATCGTGGAAGACAGCCACACCTGCTACGAGGGCGACCGCAGCCACCGCCATGCCTGGGGTTGGGGTTGCGGCACCTGCCCGGCCTGTGCACTGCGCGCCAAGGGCTGGGAGCGTTGGCAGGCCGGCCGCAAGCGCTGATTCAGCGGCTTCAACGGCCAACCATGGTATCGCACAGGAAGGCCTGGCAGGCTGCCACCCAGGGCCGCTGCACCGCCGGCTCGCCATGCAGCATCAGCGCCAGGCGGCGGCTGATGACCGGCGCCACCAGCGGCCGTACCTGCAAGGCCGGCGTGGCCGCGCCCTGGGTGTACAGCCGCGAGATCACCCCGACGGCCTGGCCCGACTGCACCAGGCTGTACAGCGATTCGCTGTAGCGCATGCGCAGCGCGCCTTCCATGGCGATGCGCTGTTGGCGTAGCGTGGCCACGGCCAGCTCATAGGTACTGCCACGGGCGAACAGCGCCAGCCGTTCGCCGCGCAAGGCCTTCCAGCGCAGGCCGCCAGCCGTGCCGGCCAGACGGTGGCCCGGCGGCAGCAGCACCACCAACTCATCCTCCACCAGCGGCGTGGCATGCAGGCCCTCGGGCACGTCGAGCTCGGTGGAGATGCCGATGTCCACCTCGCCGCCGCGCAGCCCGGCGATCAGCTCATCGTGCAGCGGATCGCTCACTTCCACGCGCACCTCCGGATGCTGCCGCTCCCACTGCGCCAGTGCCGGCGCCAGCAGGTGCATGGCCGAAGGCAGGCAGGCGATGCGCACCGTTTGCTGGCTGTTGCGCAGCTGTGCATGCATGTGCGACACGCCGCGGTCGAAGCTGGCCACCAGCCAGGCCGCATCGTCGCGCAGCGTGCGCCCGGCCTCGGTCAGCGCCACATGGTGCGGGCCGCGGTCCATCAGCGTCGCGCCCAGCAGCAGCTCCAGCTCGCGCACGCTGGCCGAGATGGCCGGCTGTGACAGCGCCAGCGCCTGGGCGGCCTGGCTGAAGCTGCCATGCTGAGCCACGGCCAGAAAGGCCCGCAGCTGCCGCAGGGTGGGGGCGCGCAGGGTTGTCATAAAACTAGATGATAGACCTATCAGATTAAATCATTTTGCTGATAGTAGCGCATGGCCTACCATGCCAGCCCATGAATGCCGCCCCCCAAGCCGCCACGCCCGCCCTGACCGCATTTGCGCAGGCCCTGCCCAAGATGGAGCTGCACTGCCACCTGCTGGGCACCGTGCGCAAGAACACCTTCATCGACCTGGTCCAGCGCGCCCAGGCGCCCTTGGCGCTCGAGGAGATCGAGGCTTTCTACACCCGCGGCGAAAAGCCCGTGGGCGTGCTGCGCGTCCTGCGGGCGCTGGACCAGTGGCTGCTGCGCACGCCGGACGACCTGCACCGCATCACCTACGAATACCTGCAGGACGCCGCCGCGCACAACGTGCGCTATGCCGAGTTCTTCTGGAACCCCACGGGCACCGTGCAGTGCTCGGGCATGGGCTATGGCGCGGCGCAGGCCGCCATCCTGGCCGGGGCCGCCGATGCGCGGCGCGACCATGGCATCCACGGCCGGCTGGTGCCTTCCATCGACCGCGAGGCGCCGCCGATGGCCGCGGTGCAGATGGTGGAGTGGATGCTGGAGCACCGCCACGACGATGTGCCCGGCATCGGCATCGACTACCGCGAGAACGACCGCCCGCCCGAGCTGTTCGCCCAGGCCTATGCGCTGGCCCGCCGGCACGGCCTCAAGACCACGGCCCACGCCAGCGAGTTCGGCCTGCCCTGGCACAACCTGCAGACCGCCATCGACATGCTGCAGGTGGACCGTATCGACCACGGCTACACCGTGGTGGACAACCCCGAGCTGGCCGCCCGCTGCGCCGAGCGGGGCATCGTCTTCACCGTCGTGCCCACCAACTCCTACTACCTGCGCACGCTGCCGCCCGAGCGCTGGGCGCTGGACCACCCGATCCGCCGCATGCCGGCGATGGGCCTGCGCGTGCACCCCAACACCGACGACCCGACGCTGCACCATGTCACGCCCACCGGCGCCTGGACCCGAATGGTGAGCGACTTCGGCTTTTCCATCGCCGATCTGCGCGGCTTCATGCTCAACGGCATCGACGCCGCCTGGATCGACGAATCCGACAAGCGCACGCTGCGCGCCGAGTGGGGTGCAGAATTCGATGCACTGTGCACCCGGCTGAACCCCCAATCCACCCTGCAGGCCTGATCACCATGTTCCAGAAAATCTCCCTCGCCCTGGCCACCGCTTTGCTGGCCACAGCCTCCCATGCGGCCGATCCCGCCTGGCCCGCGGCACGCCCGATCACGCTGATCGTGCCCTTCAGCGCCGGCGGCAGTGTGGACGCCACCGCGCGCCTCGTCGCGCAGAAGCTGGGCGAGCGCCTCAAGCAATCCGTGGTCGTGGACAACGTGGCCGGCGCCGGCGGCGCCATCGGCGTGAACAAGGCCGTGCATGCCAATGCCGACGGCTACACGCTGGTGATGGGCGCGGACAGCCCCATCGCCATCGCCAAGCTCGTCAACCCCGCGGCGGTGCGCTACGACGCGCTCAAGGACCTGGCACCGGTCGCCATGGTCAACACCGCGCCGCTGGTGCTGGTGGCGCGCAGCAACCTGCCGGTCGCCAGCCTGGGCGATACCTTGCAGCTGGCCCAGAAGCAGCCCGGCAAGATCAGCTACGCCACCTCGGGCATAGGCACCATCCTGCACCTGGCGATGGAGCGCATCAGCGACCAGGCCAAGGCCCAGTTCGTGCATGTGCCCTACAAGGGCGGCGGCCAGATCGTGACCGACGTGGCCGGTGGCCAGGTCGACCTGGCCATGCTGATCAGCGTGACCGCCATGCCGCAGATCCAGGCCGGCAAGCTCAAGCCCCTGGCCGTCACCTCGGACAAGCGCCTGCCCGAGCTGCCCAACGTGCCCACCGTGGCCGAGACCCCGGCGCTCAAGGGCTACCAGATGGTGTCGTGGGCCGGCATCTTCGCGCAGGCGCGCACGCCCGCGGCCGTGGTCGACAAGCTCAACCACGAGGTCAACGCCGTGCTGGCCCAGCCGGACGTGAAGGCCAAGCTGGCCGAGCAGGGCGCAGTCGCCGCTGGCGGCGGCACGCCGGCCCAGTTCGGCCAGTTCGTGCAGGCCGAGCAGGCCCGCTACGCGCAGATCGTGAAGGCCGCGCGCATCACGGCGGACTGACCACAGCGGTGCGCCTGAGCGCATCGACAAAGGCGGTCACCAGGCCGTGCTCGCTCTCGCGGCGCCAGACCACGCCGACCGGGCCGAACGGAATGGGTCGTGCCAGCGGCAGCACGCGCAGCAGGCCCAGCGCCTGCAGGTGCCGCGCCATCGCGCCCGAGCAGGCGCCGATGTAGTCGCTGGACTGCAGCATGGTCTGCAAGGTGGTGATCGCCGCCGTCTCCACCTTGGGCTGCACCCACGAGCCCTGGTGCTCCAGCATGGCGGCGTCGAGCTGCGTGCGCATCAGCGTGCCCTTGGGCGGCATGACCCAGGGGACATGAACCAGCTCCGCCAGGCTGTAGCTCTCCTGGCCGGCCAGCGGGTGCTGCGGGCCCGCGACCACGCAGATATCGTCCTCGAACAGCAGCTCGTGCTGCAGGTGCGGCCCGAAGGCCCGGGCGTCGATGCTGCCCACCACCAGGTCGAGCTCGCGCTGCTCCAGCCCCGCCAGCAGCTCGTTGAAGGCGGCTTCCGTCATTTGCAGCGCCACCGACGGATGGCTGCGCTGGAAAGCCACCATGGCCTGCGGCACCAGGTGGGCCACGCCGGCCCAGATGCTGCCGATGTGCAGCCGCGCCGACAGGCCGGCGGCAATCGCATCCAGCTCGGTATGCGCGCGCGCCACCTCGCCCAGCACCCGCACGGCGAGCCGGTGCAGCGCCTCGCCCGCCGGCGTGAACTGCAGCCGGCGCCCGCGCACGGCCAGCGGCGTGCCCGCCAGGTTCTCCAGCTCCACCAGCCAGTGCGACATGGCCGACTGCGTCATGTGCATGCGCTGCGCGGCCTCGGTGAGCGTGCCGGCGTCCTTCAGGATCAGCAGCGACTCCAGGTGGCGGATCTTCAGGCGGCGCGCCCAGGCAATGGTTTCCACGGCTTCTTGCATGAGTAAATGCTAATGCATGCATCACAGAATTTCGTGCTCGATTTACTGAGAAAACTCCAATAATTCCCGGTTGAAGGAATTAGTTTTTTCTCATGCAAGGAGCTTTTTGTGAAGCGTCGTGAATTTGGCCGCCTGGCCCTGTCTTCGATGGCTGCTGCGGCTGCCGCCGGTCTGCCGATGATGGCCGAGGCGCAGGGCGCCTACCCGAACAAGCCGGTGCGGCTGGTGATCTCGCAGGCCGCGGGCGGCAGCTCCGACACCATCGCCCGCCTGTGGGCCGAGATCGCCGCCAGGCAGCTGGGCGGATCGGTGGTGGTGGACAACAAGCCCGGCGCGGGCGGCATCATCGCCGCGCAGGCCGTGCTGTCGCAGCCGGCCGACGGCTACACGCTGTTCTTCGCCGGCGTGTCGCAGATGGTGCTCAACCAGTTCGTCTACAAGCCGCTGCCCTACAGCCCGCTGACGGACTTTGCCGGCGTGGGCATGCTGACCACCGTGCCCTTCGTGCTGGTGGCCAGCCCCAAGTCGGGCATCAAGAGCTTTGCCGACCTGGTGGCCCGGGCGAAGCAGCAGCCAGGCGCGCTCAATTTCTCGTCCGCCGGCCTCGGCAATTCGACCCACCTCGCGGTGGAGCTGCTGCAAAAGCGCGCCGGCATCCAGATGACCCACGTGCCCTACAAGGGCGAAACCGATGGCCTGATCGCGCTGGCCGGCGGCGACGTGCAACTGATGGCGCCAGTGCTCGGCACCGCGCTGCCGCAGATCAAGGCCGGCAAGGTGGTGCCGCTGGCCCTGCTTGCGCCCCAGCGCATGCCGGACCTGCCGGACGTGCCCACGGCCCGCGAGCTAGGCCTGCAGGGCTTCGATTCGCTGGGCTGGAGCGGCATCGCCGCCAAGGCCGGCACGCCGCCCGAGATCATCGCCAAGCTCCACGCCACGATCGCCGCCTTCCACCGCGATCCGCGCGTGCAGGAGCGGCTCAAGACCATGGCCACCATCGCCATGCAAGGTCCGGCCGAGCAGTTGATGGAAACCGCCAGGCGCGATTCGGCCACCTGGGCCGAGGCCATCTCCGAACTCAATCTGTCGGCCAAGTGAACGGAGGCGGCACGATGGCAAAACAGGCAATGGTCTGCTGCGCCCAGCCCGAGGCGGCCGAGTCGGGCATTGAGATCCTGCGCCAGGGCGGCAACGCCGTGGATGCGGCCGTGGCCACGGCGCTGGCGCAGACGGTGGTCGATCCGCTGATGTGCGGCATCGCCGGCTTTGGCACCGCGGCGGTCTACCTGCCGGGGCGGGCGCACGAGTATTTCGACTTCCACTCGCACGCACCCCGCGCGGCGCGTGCCGACATGTGGGAGCACCTGCTCGAAGGCGAGGCGCGCGACGGCTTCGGCTTCGTGCTCCGGGGCCGAGTCAACGACATCGGCCCGCAGTCCATAGGCGTGCCGGCCACGCTGCGCGGGCTGCAGCGCATGCACGAGGCCCATGGCTCGCTGCCCTGGGCGGCCGTGGTCGAGCCCGCGATCCGTTGGGCGGCGGACGGCTTCTTCGTGCGTCCGGGCATGTACACCTTCTGGATGGACGAGGCCGCGATGGGCCGCGTCAGCAACCGCGAGCGGCTGTGGCATTCGGCGGAGGGCAAGGCCTTGTACTGCCGGCCCGACGGCAGCCCGAAGCCCACCGGCACGCCGCTGGCCAACCCCGGCATGGCGCGGGTGCTGGAACAGATCGCCGCCGACGGCGCCGACAGCTTCTACACCGGCGCGCTGGCCGAGCGCATGGCGGCCGACCTGCAGGCCCAGGGAGCGCTGGTGTCGCTGGACGACCTGGCCGGCTACGAGGTGCAGCGCGTGGCGCCGCTCGAAGGCAGCTACCGCGGCCGGCGCGTGACCACCAACCAGCCCCCGGGCGGCGGCGCCATGCTGCTGCAGATGCTGAACGTGCTGGAGCAGTTCGACCTGGGCGCGCTGGGGCACAACACGCCCGAGTACATCCGCACCGTGTGCGAGGCGATGAAGCTGGCCACCGCCGACAAGGACCGTTTCATCGGCGACCCGCGCTTCGTCGATGTGCCGCTGGGCGAGTTGCTGTCCAAGGACCGGGCGCGCGCGGCCGCCGAGCGCATCCGCGCCGGCCACAAGGCCAGCGTGGCGCGGGTGAACCCCGGCGCCGTGGTGCCGCGCGACACCACGCACCTGAGCGTGGTCGACGGCGACGGCAACTGCGTGTCCCTGACGCATTCGCTGGCCATGCCCTCGGGCGTAGTGACGCCGGGCATGGGCTTCTTCTACAACGGCTGCATGGGCGTGTTCGACCCGCGCCCGGGCCGCGCCGGCAGCATCGCGCCGGGCAAGAGCCGCTTCACCTCGTCGGTCCCGAGCATCGTGTTCAACGGTGAGGTGCCCGAGATCGTGCTGGGCGCGCCCGGCGGCACGCAGATCGCCATGGGCGTGCTGCAGGCCATCGTCAATGTGCTGGATTTCGGCATGGACATGCAGCAGGCCGTGTCCGCGCCACGCTTCTCGTCCACCAGCAATGCCATCGACGTCTGCAACCGCATCCCGCGCTACACCACGCGGGTGCTCGAGGAGCAGGGCTACGAGGTGCTGCGCAACCCCTATAACTACACCATAGGCTGGGTGCACGGCATCCGCATCGCCGGCGGCCAGCTGCAGGGCGGCGCGGACCCGGGGCGCGACGGCGTGGCGCTGGAGACGGTGCTGTAGTCTAAAAAGATAGCTGCTAGCGCTTTCTGCTAGTCATTTTTCAATATATTTCATATTGAAAATGGCTGATGGAGAGCGCTGGCAGCTATGCTTTTTATGCAGCGATGGCCGGCAGCCGCTGCTTGAGGAAGTCGAGGAACACCCGGGTCTTGACCGGCAGGTGCGCCCGCTGCGGGTGGTAGGCGTAGAAGCCCGGAAAGCTCGCGCGGTAGGGCGCCAGCACCTCCACCAGCTCGCCGCTGTGCAGCAGCGGCGCCAGCGATTCGCTCCAGCCGATGGTCAGGCCTATGCCGTCGCGCGCGGCGCGCAGGCCGGCCTCCCAGTGGTTGACGACCAGCGGGCCGTGCACGGCCCGCTCGGTCAGTTGGCCGTCCACCATGAACTCCCATTTGTAGACCGCGCCGCTGCTGCGCATGCGGTAGTTGATGCAGCGGTGCGCGGCCAGCTCGTCGGGGTGCTGTGGCTGCCCATGCGCCTGCAGGTAGGCGGGCGTGGCCACGCAGCACATGCGGAACGCGTGGGTCAGCCGCACCGCGATCATGTCGCCCTCCAGCGAATCGCCGATGCGTATGCCCAGGTCGAACCCCTCGCGCACGATGTCGACGAAGCCGTCGTCGTAGACCAGCTCCAGCGCGATGTGCGGGTGCCGGGCGAAGAATTCGGCCAGCAGCGGCTCGACCAGCACGCGGCCGGCGGGATGGGCCAGGGTCAGGCGCAGCGTGCCGCCTTCCACGCCGGCGCTGGTCTGCAGGTCCTCGGTGGCGCTCTGCAGGCTGGCCAGCGCCGGGGCCACGCGCTCCAGGTAGGCGCGGCCGGCCTCGGTCAGGTTCACGCTGCGCGTGGTGCGCTCGAACAGGCGCACGTTCAGCCGCGCCTCCAGCTTCTTGATGGTCTGCGACAGTGCGGCCGGCGTCACGCCCAGCGCATGCGCGGCATAGGTCAGACTGCGGTGCAGGGCCACCTGCTCGAAGGCGGCCAGCGAGGCCAGGATCTCGGGCTTCATGGTGCCGATTGTTAAGCAAAACTTGATAACTTAGATAGATAGGCTATCTTTTTCTTTCAAACGCGCTGCGGCACACTGCTCGCCACCCCCGCGCGCGCAACGCGTGCCGCCGGGGCCCTGCAACCTAAAAAGAGAGCGCCCCATGCCTGTGAAATTCAGCCTCAACGGCAAGCCGACCTCGGTCGATGTCGATCCCTCCACCCCCATCCTCTGGACGCTGCGCGACACGCTGGGCCTGCAGGGCACCAAGTTCGGCTGCGGCATGGCCATGTGCGGCGCCTGCACCGTGCACCTGAACGGCCAGGCGATCCGCTCGTGCATCACGCCCATCTCGGCCGCCGAGGGGCAGAAGCTCAGCACCATCGAGGCCCAGGCCGGCGACAAGGTGGGCAAGGCCGTCGAGGACGCCTGGGTGCGCCACGACGTGGCCCAGTGCGGCTACTGCCAGAGCGGCCAGATCATGAGCGCCACCGCGCTGCTCAAGGGCAACAAGGCGCCGAGCGATGCCGACATCGACGCCGCCATGGCCGGCAACATCTGCCGCTGTGGTACCTACGTGCGCATCCGCGCGGCCATCCACGACGCCGCCAAGACCCTGGCCTGACACGAGGAGCAAGCACCATGCACATCACCACCGACATGCTCCACGACATGCCGCAAGGCCTGCGCACGCTGATGGACGGGGCCGACGCGGCCGGCAGTCCGTCGCGCCGCAGTTTCCTCAAGATCGCCACCGCCTCGGGCTTTGCGCTCGGCGCCTTTCCCGCCGCCGTGCTGGCCCAGGCCGGCGGCGAGGCCGCGACTGCCGGCAATGCGGGCCTCAAGCCCACGCAGCAGCCGGCCGCGTTCGTTCGCATCGACCGCGACGGCATCGTCACCGTCACCATCAACCGCCTGGACTTCGGCCAGGGCGTGCAGACCGGCCTGCCCATGGTGCTGGCCGAGGAACTGGACGCCGACTGGTCCAAGGTGCGCAGCATGCACGGCAACGCCGACCCGGCCTACGTGGACCCGGTGATGGGCATGCACCTCACCGGCGGCTCGACCGCGCTCAAGCACTCGTACACGCAGTACCGCGAACTCGGCGCGCGCACCCGCGCCATGCTGCTGGCAGCCGCGGCCCAGCGCTGGAACGTGCCGGCCGACACGCTGCGCACGCAGGCCGGCCAGGTGATCGGCCCGCGCGGCAAGAAGCTCGGCTACGGCGAGCTGGCCGACGCCGCGATGAAGCTGCCCGTGCCGCAGGCCGTGGCGCTCAAGGACCCGAAGGACTTCCGCATCATCGGCAAGGCCACCGGCCGCATCGATGCGCGCGCCAAGTCCAGCGGCAACCAGGCCTACGGCATCGACACCCGCCTGCCGGGCATGCTCACCGCCCTGGTCGCGCACCCACCCGTCTTCGGCAGCAAGCCGGCGTCGGTCGATGACAGCGCCGCCAAGGCCATCAAGGGCGTGCGCGCCGTGCTGCGCGTGCCCAGCGTGCACGGCGGCGAGACCGTGGCCGTGCTGGCCGACGGCTATTGGCCGGCCAAGCAGGGGCGCGATGCGCTCAAGATCGAGTGGGACAGCGCCGGCGTCGGCAAGCTGGATTCGGCGCAGCAGCTCGCCCAGTACCGCGAGCTGGCGCAGAAGCCCGGCGCGCTCAAGTACGACGCCGATGTCTCCAAGCTCGCCGGCGCGCCGCGCAAGATCAGCGCGGAATACGTCTTCCCCTACCTGGCGCACACGCCGATGGAGCCGCTGAACTGCACGGTGCGCCTCACCGGCACCGGCGCGGCCACCCAGGCCGAGCTGTGGCTGGGCACGCAGGCCCCGGGCTGGGAGGCCGCCACTGCCGCGAAAATCCTCGGCGTGGAGCCCAAGAACGTGCGCGTGAACGTGCAGATGGCGGGCGGCGGCTTCGGGCGCCGCGCCACGCCCACCAGCGACTACGTGGCCGAGGCCTGCCAGATCGCCAAGGCCGCGCGCGCGGCCGGCGTGAATGCGCCGGTGCGCATGGTCTGGAGCCGCGAGGACGACATCAAGGGCGGCTACTACCGCCCCATGCACCTGCACCGCGCCGAGATCGGCTTCGACGACCAGGGCCGGGTGCTGGCCTGGGACCACGTCATCGTCGGCCAGTCCATCGCCCAGGGCACGGCCTTCGAGGGCTTCATGGTCAAGAACGGCGTGGACGGCACGGCCGTCGAAGGCATGAAGGAACCCTACGACCTGCCGATGCGCCTGTCGGTGCACCACCCGGTGCTGAACGCGCCGGTGCTGTGGTGGCGCAGCGTGGGCTCGACCCACACGGCCTTCGTGATGGAGACGCTGATCGACGAGATCGCCCGCGCCACCAAGCAGGACCCGGTCGAGTACCGCATGAAGCAGTTCGGCAGCAAGCACCCGCGCCACGCCGCCGCGCTGAAGCTGGCGGTGGACCAGTCCGGCTACGGCAAGCGCCAGCTGGCGCAGGGCCGCGCCTGGGGCGTGGCGGTGCACGAGTCCTTCGAGTCGGTCGTGGCCTATGTGGTCGAGGCCTCGGTGCAGGACGGCGTGCCCAAGCTGCATGCCGTCACCGCCGGCGTGCACTGCAACCTGGCGGTCAACCCCAAGAGCGTCGAGGCCCAGGTGCAGGGCGGCGCGCTGATGGGCCTGGGAACCTGCCTGCCCGGCGCGGCCATCACCTTCAAGGACGGCGTGGTCGAGCAGGGCAACTTCAACGACTACACCGTGGCCCGCCTGACCGACATGCCCACGGTGGCCGTGCACATAGCTCCCAGCGCCGATGCGCCCACGGGCATGGGCGAGCCGGGCCTGCCGCCGCTGGCGCCGGCCTTTGCCAATGCCGTGGCGCAGCTAACGGGCAAGACCTTGCGGGAGCTGCCTTTCAAGCTGGCGTGATGAAAAAACGGGCTCCGATGGAGCCCGTTTTTTTATGGGGTGCGCGGCCCGCGTCAGCGCAACGGAATCGCCACCTCGCGCGGCACGGCCACGGCCGTCACGCTGTTTTGCGGCGAGCCCTCGATCACGCGGTCGGAGTAGGTCATGTAGACCAGCGCGTTGCGCTCGGCATCGACCATGCGCACCACGCGCAGGCGCTTGAACAGCAGCGAGATGCGCTCGCTGAAGACCTCGTCCTGTTTCTTCAGCGGCTTGTCGATGTGGATGGGGCCGGTCTGCACGCAGCTGATCGAGGCCTCGGCGCGGTCCTCGGCCACGCCCAGCGCGCCCTTGACGCCGCCGGTCTTGGCGCGCGAGACATAGCAGGTGATGCCCTTGACCAGCGGGTCGTCGTAGGCATCGACCACGATCTTGTGGTCCGGGCCGATCCACTTGAAGACGGTGTCCACCGAGCCCACGGTCTGCGCGGCGGCCCAGGGCGCGGCGCAGCACAGCAGGGCGGCCGCGGCGGTGCGGAGGAAAGAGGCTTGCATCGGGTGTCCTGAAAAAAAAGAGAGCTGGTAGCGCTTGCTGCACAAGGGTTTCAAATAGAAAACTATCTGAAATCCTTGCTGCCTGAGCGCAACCAGCTCCTGTTTTTGATAGCCAGTCTTACTGGATCTCGCCGTTCACATGGCGCTGCAGGTGGGCCAGTGCTTCTTCGACCTGGTCCACCAGTACCAGGCACAGGTCGCCTTCCTGCAGGCGGGCCAGCGCGTGGTCGATGGCGATGAACTCGCCGGTGATCTCGGCCACGTAGCTGGTGCGCGAGGCGCCCTGCAGGCCCTGGCGCAGCAGCGCGATGACCTCGCCGTCGGCGCGGCCGCGCTGCGCGGCGTCCTGGTACAGCACCACGTCGTCGAAGGCCTTGCCCAGCATCTCGGTCTGCACGCGGATGTCCTCGTCGCGGCGGTCGCCGGCGCCGCTGATGACCACGCTGCGGCGCTTGGCGGGCATGGCCTCCACGGCCTGGATCAGCGCCTGGATCGCGTCGGGGTTGTGGCCGTAGTCGGCGACGATGGTGGCGCCGCGGTAGTCCATCACGTTGAAGCGGCCGGGCACCGTGTCGCTGTCGCTGACGAAGCCGGCCAGGCCGCGGCGGATCGTGTCCCACGGCAGGCCCACGCCCCAGGCCGCGGCCACGGCGGCCATCACGTTCTCGACCTGGAAGCCGATGGCGCCGCCGCGGGTCAGCGGAATGTCGCGCAGCGGGATGGTCTCGCGCCACGAGCCCTCGGCCGCGACGATGGCGTCGCCGTCCACGTAGACCACGCGGTTGCCCTGGGCGCGGTGCGTGGCCATGACGGGGTGGTGCCGGTCGGCGGCAAAGAAGATCACCTTCCCCGAACTGCTGCCGGCCATGGCGGCCACGTGCGGGTCGGCGGCGTTGAGCACCGCGTAGCCGGTGGGCGCCACGGTGTGCACGATCACGCGCTTGAGCACCGCCACGTCCTCGACGGTGGTGATGTAGTTCAGGCCCAGGTGGTCGCCCGCGCCCACGTTGGTGACCACGGCGACCTGGCTGCGGTCGAAGCCCAGGCCCTCGCGCAGGATGCCGCCGCGCGCGCATTCGAGCACGGCCGCATCGACCTCGGGGTGGAAGAGCACGTTGCGCGCGCTCTTGGGGCCCGAGCAGTCGCCGCTGTCGATCTGGCGGCCGTTGACCCAGACGCCGTCGGTGTTGGTCATGCCGGTGCGCCAGCCGTGCGAGGTGAACAGATGGGCGATCAGGCGCGTGGTCGTGGTCTTGCCGTTGGTGCCGGTCACGGCCACCAGCGGCACGCGGCCGTCGTCGTGCGGGCTGAACAGCAGGTCGACCATGGGCACGCCCACGTTGCGGGCCTTGCCGAACGAGGGCGCCAGGTGCATGCGCAGGCCGGGCGCGGCGTTCACCTCGACGATGCCGCCGCCTTGCTCTTCGAGCGGGCGCAGCACGCTCTCGCAGATCACGTCCACGCCGCAGATGTGCAGGCCGATGGTCTGCGCGGCCTCGATGGCGCGGGCGGACACCTCGGGGTGCACGTCGTCGGTCACGTCGGTGGCGCTGCCGCCGGTCGAGAGGTTGGCGTTGTTGCGCAGCACCACGCGCTGGCCCTGGGCCGGCACGGATTCGGGCGTGAGCCCTTCGGTGGCGA